>NZ_JBNDKR010000001.1:0-942557 GCF_050435645.1 Paraburkholderia sp. GAS206C
CTGCTCCTGCTCCTGCTCCTGCTCCTGCTCCTGCTCCTGCTCCTGCTCCTGCTCCTGCTCCTGCTCCTGCTCCTGCTCCTGCTCCTGCTCCTGCTGCTGCGTCTGAGCGGCTTCCGCCAGACCCGCAGCCGCTCCAGGCCCGGTTGCCCCAGCCGGTTCCTCCAGGCCGCCATTCCCGTCATGCCGCGCAAGCGCCACCCCCGCGGTAGGCTCCGAGAGAAACTGCAGCAGCCGGCGCACCGCATCGCTTTCGTCAGAGCCATCGGCTCGCAGCAGAATCTGATCGTCCTGTTTGACGCCAAGCAGCATGAGCTTCACCGCGCTTTTTGCATCGGCGCACGTCGAGCCGCGAAAGACCTGCAGCGAGCAGGAAAACTCTTTCGCGAGTTTGGCGAACTGCGTGGCGGGACGCGCATGCAGTCCTTCGTTTACCTTGACGACGATTGCGGTTTCTAGCATGACAGGACCTTCTTATTCACGGAACACATCCAGCCGATTGCACCACTCTGCCTCATGACCGCGCCATTCCGGCATGACCGCCTGCAACATCAAACATCGACAATCTCGATCACGGTGCCGCTCCGGATCCAGGCGAGCAATGCATCCGTGTCGACCGGTTGCGCGCAGATTTCGCCGGGACGCTCAGCGGTGCTCGAACCGTTGAAATTGATCACCACGTGACCCATCTCGTTCACCTTATTCCATGCCGTCGGCCCCACTGCGGTGACAAACGCACTGACTTCGCCAATGCGCAACTGCGACCCCGCACGCGGCGCCTCCGGATGCAGCTGTTCGGCCCGATGCAGCACGGACACCTCGGCGAGTTCAGGCGGCGCGCCATGCGCGTAGAGAATCATCACGCCGCCTTCCAGCAGGTCCCGCACTTCGGGACCGACCTCCGAGATCACCGTCTTGTAGTAATGCATAGTCATTCCATCTCATCCGTTAAAGTGCGAAGCTCGCCGCCCACGCGATCAGAACCGAAATGGGGCCCATAATCTGCCGGCTGATCAGGACCGCCGGCACGCCGATCCGGATCGTCTCCGGCTTGGCTTCGCCAAGCGCCATGCCGACCGGCACGAAGTCGCAGCCCACCTGGGTGTCGTAAGCGAACAGGGCCGGCAGCGCCATCTGCGGCGGAATCGTGCCGTTGCCGATGGCCGGCCCAATGATGGCCGCGCCGATCACCTGAGCGATCACCGCTCCTGGTCCAAGTATCGGAGAAAGGAACGGCAAGCCGCAAATCGCGGACAGCACGATCAGGCCGACGATGTTGCCGGCGAGCGGTGACAGCAGATGGGCGAGGCCCGTACCGATCCCGGTGGAGTTGATGATACCGATCAGCATCGTCACAAAGGCCATGAACGGCAGCACGTTGCGGATCACCGTATCGATCGCCTTGCGCCCGCTATTGAACAGCACGTTGACGACACCGCCCATGCCGCGCCCGATCCGCGTGATGAAGCCGATCAGGCCGCGCGAGCTTTCGGCTTCGCGCGTGGCAGCACCGACGACACCGCCACCAGCAGGCGCGGCAAACGGCGAGGTGGAGTGACTCGCGCTACGTGCGGCACTCGCGCGCGCATCGCCTGGCGCATCGTCTTCCACCGCCGTCAGGTTTTCCGGCGTGACGCCCGATACATAGGTATCCTCGGTAATGAATTGCGCCAGCGGGCCGGATTGACCCACTGAGGTCAGATTGATGGTCGGAATCTTCTTGCGCGGATAGACACCGCAGCGTGCGGTACCGCCGCAATCGATCACCACCGCGGCCATCTCCGATTCGGGCGGCGGCGTACGGAAGCCATCGACCAGCACACCGCCCGTCATTTCGGCAAGAACCCTCGCCAGTTCAGGAATGCTGCCGCCAGTCACGGCGACGATCTTGTTGCGTTCTGCGGTGGGATGAATCAGGAGCGGGCCACCCCAGCCGTTGGGTCCACGCTCGACCTTCACCGTTCTGTATGCTCTCGTGTCCATTTCAGGTCTCCTCAGTCTCGATGTTGGATTGCCGGCGACGGCAGTGCATCACAGTTCGATGTTTTCCCGGTGAGCCAGAATCCGGGTCAACGCTTCAGTCAGGATGCCTTTCAGCAGATTCACAACGAGACCGACGATCAGGTAGAACAGCGCGAGTTTAGGAATGGAAAACGCCAATGCATGGCTTTCCGCCAGCTTGGTGAGACCAGCCGCCACGCCGAGCCAGACAAACAGCTCGCCTGGATTGCAGTGTGGAAAGAGACCGGTAATCGGATGGCACAGCGAAACAGCGGAATCGTAAAACGCGGGCTTATGCTTCTCTTCGAGAAAAACCCCAAACGTATAGGCCATCGGATTGGTCAGGAAGAACATCGCAAGCAGCGGCAACAGCGTATAACGCGTCACGACATTCTTCGAAAAGAAGCGCGCGAGGCCTTGCACCCGCTGCTCGCCGATCAGGGCGATCAGCGTGTACACCGCGGTCAACAGCACGATCAGCGTGGGCAGGATGCCCACTACGAAGCCCACAAACGTTTTACCGCCGGCATTGAAGATGCCGATGAACCCTTCTGCGACATGCGTGAGCCAATCGAGGATGAACATGGCGAATCTCCCAGATAAACCGAAACGATCGCGAAAAGCTCCGCAAGGCGTGATTCAGCGTGACCCGGCGGAACCGGAAACAACAGTTTGCTGAACTATCTAACCAGGAAATCAGGTGGGCGCTTGCGCCGCGCGTTGGGCGCGCTCGAGGGCATCGGTGGCAGCCTGCGCAATGCTGCGGCGCAACTTCGAAGTCTTCAGACGGGCGTTGAACTCGCTCGTCGACAGGCCGGCAAACCCTTCATGAGGACGGAAACGCGTGAAGACCGTGAGACCGGACATGCTGAGGAACTGGCAGACGCGCAGATCGGGGGACAGCACGACGATAGCGACCGCGCCGCGTCCGAGTTTGACCTTGCAGGCGCCGACGCCGAGAAAGCCGCTCTGCCAGCGCTTTGCAGAGTCACGGATCGCGTCGCCATAGCGGCGCATCTGAAACCATGAACCGACCAGCTGCAACGCCCAGAACACCGCCAGGGCGAGTAAGGCACCGCGCACAAAGTCCATCGTCGTCTCCTATGTCCCATGCAACATAGTTATCTGTGAACATCTTGTACTTTGGATAATACAATTGTTCATCTGGAATATCATTGGGGAAAACGCCATCCATTCCCCTCTCACTCTCTCATCACGCGCTTTGCCGAACGGTTGCACAAGTCGCATGGTGCGCTATCGTATCGCGACACGCGCGCTCGTGTTCGCCGCCGTTGCAGATGCCATGTTTTGCACGACTATACGGGCCACCTGCGCCTCGGCTTCGACGTGCGGTAAATGACCCACACCCGCGAACCGGTGCACCGCGATATGGCCGGGCAAGCCGTCTGCATGCCTAACCGGCAGTATCCGGTCCTGCTGTCCCCAAAGCACGCGTACGGGCATCGTCAGATCGTTGAGCAGATGCCGCAGATCCAGCATTTGGGTGCCGTCGGGAAAGAACGCATCCGCCACCACCGCGAGCCGCTCACGAACCTCTGGGCTCTCCAGTTGCTGCCACGCAGTGGCGACAAAGCCTTCGTCCAGCCGCGCCGGGTCTGCAAATAACTGCTTGAGCCATGGGACGAGACTTGCGCGCCGCGTCGCGTCAGTGAGGCCGCGCAGGAACGAACCGTTGCTCTCGGGTCCCAGACCCGCTGGAGCAAGCAGAGCCAGTGAGCGCACCTCAAGCCGTGAAGCCTGTGCCGAGGTGGCCAGGGCCAAAGCGCCACCGAAAGAATGGCTGACCAGGTGACAACGCTCGATGCCTGCGTCGAGCAAGGTGTGCTCGAGCGCCGCAATCATCTCTTCCAGCGACCCCGCCGCCTCTGCCCGCGATTTGCCGTGCGCGGGCAAGTCCACCGCCAGTATGCCGGCCTCCGTCGCGCCCAGGCGCGCCACCGCCTGCGAGAACGGTCGCCAGCTGTTGGATTCCGCAGCGAAGCCGTGCAACAGCACCAGTGGATCGCCGCTTCCCTTGCGTAACGCGATGCTGTGCAGAAGGTGCGTGTGCGGTGCTCCTGTGACTGCCGGCTCTGGCATCTCCTCTAGCATGGCCGCACGCAGCACATCTTGCGCAGCCACACGTCCATGTGGCCCGGACCCCGCAATCCCCACAAGCTGCAACCCGCGTTCGCGAGCAAGGCGCCGCGCCGCCGGGGTTGCCCGCAAAGGTGCTTGCGTGCCAGCGGCAGCGACGTCGTCCTCCGCGGCCCTACCGCCATGCTCACCGTGCTCGACTAACGCCTCACCCGCCGCATAGATCCACGCTACAGCCGTACCCACCGCCACCGACTCGCCAACCGGCGTATTGATCTGACGGATGATGCCGCTTGCCGGCGCATCGATCTCCATGGTCGCCTTGCTGGTCTCGATCTCGAAGATCAGCATTCCTTCGCGTACCTCGTCGCCTTCCTTGACATGCCAGGCGGCGATCATGCCCTCGGTCATGTCCATGTCGACGCGCGGCAAGATGACTTCGGTCGGCATCTCACCCTCTCCCGCCGACGATGCGCCGCGCCGCCGCGACAATGTCGTCGACCTGCGGAACGGCGGCTTTTTCCAGCTCGGGGTTGTACGGAAGCGGACAATCGGCGCCACCCAGCCGGATCACGGGCGCGTCCAGGTAATCGAAGGCCTCGCTTTCGCAGGCGATTGCAGCGATCTCCGCACCTATACCAAGCTGCTGCACACCCTCGTACACGCAGATCAGCCGCGAGGTCTTGCGGATGCTGGCAATGATCGCCTCGCGGTCGATCGGCCGGATACTACGCAGATCGATCACTTCGGCATCCAGACCTTCCTGCTCGAGTTGCGCCGCGGCTTCCAGCGAGCGGATCGCCATGATCGAGGTCGCCACGATCGTGACGTCGCGTCCCGCGCGACGCACGGCCGCCTTGCCGATCGGCACGGTGTAGTAGCCCTCCGGCACCGGCCCCTTGCTCTTGTACAGCAGCTTGTGCTCGAAGATCATCACCGGGTCCGGGTCTTCCAGCGCGGCCAGCAACAGGCCCTTCGCATCGTGCGGTGTGCTTGGCTGTATCACCTTGAGACCAGGCACGTGAGCAAACCAGGCTTCGAGACTCTGGCTGTGCTGCGCGGCCGCACCGGTTCCCGAGCCCGCTGGAAAGCGCATCACTAGCGGCACGGAAGCCTCGCCGCCGAGCATGAAGCGCATCTTGGCCGCCTGATTGACGATCTGCTCCATCGCAAGCGTGGCGAAATCGGAGAACTGGAATTCGTAGATCGGCCGCGAGCCTGTCATGGCCGCGCCCACCGCGACGCCCGCGCCGCCCAGTTCCGAAATGGGCGTGTCCATCACCCGTTCCGCGCCGAAGCGCTGATAGAGGTCGCCCGTGACCTGAAATGCGCCGCCATAGACGCCGATGTCCTCGCCCATCAGGAACACGCGCTCGTCTCGCTCCATCGCAATGGCCATCGCCTCCTGAATCGCCTGGGCGTAGGTCAGTTCGCGCACTGCGTCGTGCGTCTCCGTCTCTTGCACCGCATGCGTGTGTTCAAGCACGTCCGCTGTCATTGCTCGCTCCCACTGGTCGACGCATACACGTAACGGGTCAGGTCGGCCCGCGCCGGCGAAGGACTGTTCTGTGCAAACTCGAGGCCAGCCTCGATCTGCGCTTCGACTTCTTCCCGCAGCGTGGCGATACTTGCGGCATCGAGCAAGCCGCACTGCAACAATTCGCTCTCGAATCGCACGATCGGATCGCGCGCACTCCACGCGTCGATTTCCTCGCGCGTGCGGTAGCGGTTGCGGTCGCTCTTCGAGTGACCGCGCAAGCGGTAGGTTTCGCATTCGAGCAGCGTGGGGCCGTTGCCCTTGCGCGCATGAGCAACAGCTTCTTCGCTGGCGTTCAGCACCTCGACAAAGCTGTTGCCGTCGACGGTCACGCCCGGCATGTCGTAAGCGAGCGCGCGCTGTGCGATGTGTGTGACCGCCGTGGAACGCTCCACCGACATCGACATCCCGTAGCGGTTGTTCTCGCACACGAAAATCACCGGCAGCTTCCAGATCGAAGCGAAGTTCAGCGACTCGTGGAAGGCGCCCTCGTTATTGGCGCCATCGCCGAAGAAACACATCACCACGCTGTCCTTGCGCTGCCGTTTGATGGACAGCGCTGCGCCCACCGCAATCGGCATCCCGCCGCCCACGATGCCGTTCGCCCCCAGGTTGCCCTGGCTCACATCGGCGATATGCATCGAGCCGCCGCGGCCGCGGCAATAGCCGGTCTCCTTGCCGAAGAACTCCGCGAACATGCGCTTCGGGTCCGCGCCCTTGCCGATGCAATGGCCGTGGCCGCGGTGCGTGGAGGTAATGTAGTCCTTGTCCGTGAGCGGCAGCGTGGCGCCAATCGCGCTCGCCTCCTGGCCGATGGAAAGATGCATGGTGCCGTGGATCAGACCACGCATGTATGCCTGCTCGGCGCTCTCTTCGAAACGCCGCACGAGAATCATTTTGCGCAAGGCTTCGCGCAGCGCCGCGGCATCGTGCCGGAACAATACCCCGCGCAGTGCCGTAGCCGGCCTGGTGGGCAATGCCTCTACAATCTCCTGCATGTCCATCCTCCTTGACGGGGCGGTGCACCCGTTCGTTACGCGACCGCGAGCGGCTTGCCGTAGACCATTTCGTCCTGCAGACGGCGCAGCGCGACGATCTGCGAATCGCTGTCCACGGCGCAGTTGCGATAGGTCAGCAGTTCGCCGCGACGAATCGGTTGCGTGACGCGACCGTTTTCGATCAGCCCGCACGGCACGGCATGCTGCGTGCGCGCATCGCCCACGGTCATGGCCCAGGCGCGATAGTTGTATTCGCCGATCGCGTCGAGCCGCTCGCCCGGTTGCAGGTCTTTCTTGGCGACGGCGCAGACCTCGACGACCGGCACCGGCAACGGCTCCATATCGGCGCGGCGGTACAGCACCGAGCGCGCGCAGGTGAGCGGCACTTCGAGGCTGGTCAGGTGATACGGGCGGTAGAACGTGTAGTACGGCCCCGCGCCGAGCTTCAGGTCCTCCATGCGTTCGCGCAGGCGTGGATGCGCCAGTTCCGCGACCACGAACACGCCGGGCGCTACGCCCTTGCCAATGGTGTAATCGACCACGCCCTTGCGCGACAGGATGCCGCCGTTCGCCACCGGGCACAGCACCTTGTGCAGCTCCTCGAGCGTCGCCGACGGCCCGTGCATGCCGGGCACGTCCGGCGTGAGGCCGGTGGCGTTGCCGATTGCCGCCATCTCGACAGCTGTCTTCGAACCGTCGACGAACTCCACCAGCATGCGAGGATTCATATTGCGGCGTTTGGCCTCGTCCATATAGACGTCGGGGGTCGCGTCGATATTGAGCGGGTTGTTCTTGCCCTTGCCCGCCGCGACGATCGGATAGCCGAGCGCGCTAACGAACTGGATCAGCTCGATGGTCGAGCTCGGTTCGTCGCCCGCGCCCAGCGAATACACCACGCCAAGCCGCTCCGCCTCGCGGCGCAGATAAGCGCCGATGGTCACGTCCGCTTCCACATTCATCATGACCAGGTGCTTGCCGTGCTCCATGGCAAGCAGGCCGATCTGGGCGCCGACCGCGGGCTTGCCGGTCGCATCGATCACCACGTCGATCAGGTCGCTCGTGCAGACCGCGTCGACGTCCTGCGTAATCGCAATCTCGCCGGCTTCGATTGCCTGTTCGAGCGCGCTGCGCGTATCCACCATCCGGTACCCGGTGTCCGCACCGTTGGCGACTCGCACGGCGGCGCGCGCCGCCTCGGGCCGCAGATCGGCGATCGCGCCAATTTCCAGGCCGTGCATCTGCCGCACCTGCGTCACGATATCCGTGCCCATCTCGCCGCTGCCAATCAGACCAATGCGGATCGGACGGCCGGAGGCGGCACGCTTTTCGAGGTCGGCCGCGAGGCCGCTGGGAGTGATGTTGTGCATGGGCATAGCTCCTGAAATTCAGCGCACGAGCGCACGAAGACGTATCGGCAGGCGCCTGTGCGCCCCGAGATAGAATAGAACTTATGTATTTCACAATAGCACTTTGTTCACGCCAGGGACAAGGTCGAGTTTTGTCCAGACAGCGTTTTCAGGCTTGGGATTTACCCGTACGCGGACGCGCGCATGCGACGCGGCGATGGCCGTTTCCAGGGTTTATCTGGAGCGTGGAAGTTCAGAGGAGAACGAACGAGCGCACGAATGCGCAGGCGAACGCTGCTTGATGCGGAGGGCGGAGAAAATGGGGCGGATGCCCGTCAGGTGGCACGACAGGCAGGCGGATCAGCGCACGCCAGCCCGCCGGCCTTAAGATGCGTGCCGCTCAGCCAGGACCGGCAAGCTTGAGGACGTCTTTCGCGGTGTACTCGTCCGTGATGAGAACAGTCGGCCTGATTATCTTCAGCGCGGCAGCCAGTGCCGGCACCTTGCTGGCACCGCCCGCGGCCATCACGCGTACGGGTACCTTCTTGACGATATCGAGCGGCACCGACATCACGCGTTCGTTGATCGGATGATCGACCAGCTTGCCGCTGGAATCGAAGAAATTGAACAGCACGTCGCCCACTGCGCCGGCCTTCAACAACGACGCGCGGTCGGCATTGGAGATGAATTTCGACACATGCGCCGTCGCATCCGCGCCCATGCCTGCGGCACCGAGCACAACTGCGTCGAGCGACTTGGCGAGTTCGAAAATATCGCTAAGGCCACAGCGTTCGATCAGGGTTTGACGCGTGGCCGCGCTATCCACTACCAGCGGTGCGGTCATCAGATAACAATCCGCCTGAAACAACGATGCAAAACGCCAGGCGAATTCAGCCGGGTTGAACTTGCGCGCTTTCATGATGCCGCCGAGCAGCGACACCACCGACACGTTCTCCACCGTGCGCTCGCTCATGAAGGCGAGCGAGCTGACCAGGGTCCGGCCCCAGGCCACGCCAATGCGCATGTCGGCACGCACCAGCGACGATACATAGGCGCCGGTCGCCGCCGCGATCGGACCGGTTGCGTCGGCGCCGCGCGCCGATAGCGGCACGACGATCGCCTCGTCGATGCCGAAGCGGCTTTCGAGCAGACGCTCTGCCTCGACACACTCCGCCAGACGATCGCCGATGCTGATCTTCACTTCGTTGCGCTCGCGCGCAGCGGCCAGCAACCGCACGACGGTCACACGCCCGACGCCCAGCTTCAGGGCGATTTCGTTCTGGGTCATTTCCTCGACGAAATACATCCACGCGGCCCGCAAACGCAGACGCCGCGCGGGATTCTGTTCGTCGTTCTCGACGCTTTCCGGGGCAACACTCGCTTTCTGCAACCTCGGCTCCTAAGATGAAAAAAGGCAATCTATGCACTGAACACTTGTGCTATCTTAACTTCAAATGTTGCAACATTGAGACACCCATGGAGTCAAAATCGCCCTTGCCGCAGCATCTCAGCCGCGACATCAACCAGCTCGGGCTCGCGCTGCGCGATTGTGCGCGTCAACTGCGTTACGCGGCACGCAATGTGCCCGGACCGCTCAGAAGCGACCGGCCCGTGGCGCCGCTCGCGTCTTCCGCAACACCGCTCAAGGCGCCCTCCTATCTGTCGCTCGAATCGGTCGCCCATCTGGCGGACGATCTGATCGAAACAGCCGAGTCATTTGCGGGTCACGCTGTACCAACCTTGCAGGACCACTGGAAATCACCGGTTCTGCTGGAACCCCTCACCACTTACCTCGAGATGGCCACCGGGCCCGCAAAGACGCTGCGCAAATTTTCGATGTCGTATTACGCGGCGGCGAAACGGATGATCATGCAAAGCGGCGCAGCCGACGTGCTGATCTTCGAGCACCGCATCTGCACGACGCTCGAACGCATGGGTGCGGCGTTATCGGCGCCGCAAGCGGCCCGCGCGATGTCCTCGCGCAGCGCGCTATGCCTCGCATGCGCGCAACTCGTGTTGTCGCTGCTCGAGACGCAACCGATCCGCAGTACCCGTTTCGAAGTCCTACCGGATGTGAACGCACCGTGGTGGCTCGTCACGGAACCGAACGCCTACGTGTTCCTGATGCTGTCGTTAGTGTCGCTCGCGAAGGACACCTGTACTTCAGGCATTCCCACCGAGCCGGACGCTGCCGTGCGCTTTTTCTCCGACGTGGTGGGTGCACGCGAAACAGCGTTCAAGCAGGCACTCAAGGGCCCCGAACCGCTGCATGCGCTGAGTCACGAAATCGAGTACGCGATCGCCCATCTTTGCTGAGGCCGGCGCTGCACGTCTGCGAGGAGTTGTGCGAATGAGCCAACCGATCTGTAGCATCGAAGGACAGGAAATAGCGACGTGGAAGCGTGTGCAAAAGCTCACGCTATGCCGCCAGCTTTTGCAACGGTGCTGCGACGAGTACCGGGAACGGCACGCATTGCCGGTCGAAATCGACGACCGCAATTTCACCACGGCATTCTTTGCGTGGATCGACGTCGTCGAGCGCAGTGCAGACTATCGGCGTCAGAACGAGCAGGACTACTTCCAGTTTGTGTTCGGCGTGCTGCTGCGCGACTTGCTGCGCGAGAAAGCGATTCACCTGAAGAAAGACGCGTCGACGCAGTTACGTCCGTCGCCGGGAAACATCGCCGACTGGTGGCCGGCCGGTTACGTGCTGACCCACTTTTGCATCGGCACGCTCAAAGCCACCCTGCGTGAACAGTGCGCGGTGGAAGTGCAACCGTCCGACGCGATCTCTCACCCGGCGGTATGGCAATCGTTTCGCGAGAACATGATCGAAGAGCCGGGCCTTGCCATCGCGTTCTTCGACAAGTTCATGGGACTCGAGCCCAACTGGCGCGAGCCGACCCAGATCAATAACCGGCCGGCCGCAGCGCGACGTCCCGCGAAGATCCAGTAGCGTCTACACAAAACGAACGCTTAGGCCTCCGGCACTCCGCTTCCGGACAGACTCGAGGCCTTGGGGAAGCGAGTCTCGATCACCCGGTGGATCTCCTCCACCGCCACCGGTTTGACCAGGTGATAGTCAAAACCCGCGTCGTGGGATCGCTGACGGTCGCCCGCCTGGCCGTAACCGGTGACGGCGACTAGCA
This sequence comes from Paraburkholderia sp. GAS206C, assembly GCF_050435645.1. NCBI lineage: Bacteria > Pseudomonadati > Pseudomonadota > Betaproteobacteria > Burkholderiales > Burkholderiaceae > Paraburkholderia > Paraburkholderia sp. GAS206C. Next base: position 11,126 of record NZ_JBNDKR010000001.1, read on the forward strand.
GCGCACCGGCGGTGCTATCCAGCTTGCGCATCTCCTGGGCAAGCTGAAAGCCGTCCATACCTGGCAGGCCCAGATCCAGCAATACGATCTCGGGCTTGAACTGCGCCGCGATTTCCAGCGCCTGCGTCGCCTCGTGTGCAATGCGCACGTCGTAGCCGTCCGCTTCCAGGACCATCGACAGTAAAGTCGCGGCGTCCACGCTGTCGTCCACCAGCAGCAGGCGCAACGCCGGTCCTGCGCTCGGCGCTACCGGCGATGCAGCGACGGACTCGGCCGGCAGCGCCGGCTGCCCCGACTGCACGCGGCGCGTGAGCGGCAAGCGCACCACGAACTCGCTGCCCTGCCCGGCGCCGGCCGAGAATGCCTGGATCTGGCCGCCATGCAATTCAACCAGCGTGCGCGCCAACGGCAGCCCGATACCGAGGCCACCCTCAGAGCGCTCCAGCGAGTTCTGCGATTGCACGAACAGGTCGAAGATATGCGGAATCGTCTCGGCGCTCATGCCAACCCCGTTGTCGCGAACGGTGATTTGCACGTCTTCATCTGACTCGCGCACGTCGATCAGAATTTCGCCTTCCTGCGGCGTATATTTCACCGCGTTCGAGAGGATGTTGCCGAGCACCTGCGCAATCCGCACGCCATCGCCGACGATGTAGAGCGAGTCGTCCGGCATCTCGGTCTTCACCGTATGCGCCTTTTTGGCGAGTGCGGGTGCGACGGTTTCGACGGCTGCCTCGATCGCTGCGGCGAGACTGACGTTCTCCTGGCGCAGCGTGATTTTGCCCTGCGTGATACGCGCCACATCGAGCAGGTCGTCGACGAGCCGGCTCAGGTGCCTCACCTGGCGTCCGATCACTTCGCGCATCGTTTCGAAATTCTGCGTGGTGGGCGCACGGCTCGGATCGAGCAACTCGATCGCGTTGCGGATCGGCGCAAGCGGATTGCGCAGCTCATGCGCAAGCATGGCGAGAAACTCATCCTTGCGGCGATCCGCGTCGCGCAACACCATTTCGTTGGCCTTGCGCTCGGAGATATCGTTGACCACGCCGGCTAGCCGATAGATCGAATCACGCGAATCGCGCACCGGAAAGGCGCGCTCGGCAACCCAGCGCATCGTGCCGTTGGGGCGCACTATCCGGTATTCGATCTCGTATGGCGTGCCGCTGACGAGCGCACGGTACGCCGCCTCGACCATGGCTTCGTCCTCCGGGTGAACCCTGCCTGCCCAGTGCGCCGGTCCCGGCTGCGGCAAGGTCGCCGGGTCTCCCCACAAACGATGATAAGCAGGACTGACGTAAAGCAGTTGATCCGTCGCTGGATCGAGCATCCAGAACACGTCGTCGATGTTTTCCGCCATCTGCCTGAAGCGCTCTTCGCTTTCGCGCAAGGCACCCTCCGCGCGGCGCACGCGCAGCAGCGCACGCACATGTGCGATGAGTTCGGCGGGTTCGATAGGCTCGATCAGGTAGCTGTCCGCGCCGCTGTCGAGCCCTCTGATCCGGTCGATGCTTTGCACAGCCGCAGCAGAGGTCTGCAGCACCAGAATGGCCGCGGTCTCCGGAGAGGCCTTGATCTGGCGGCATACCTCGAAGCCATTGATGTCCGGCAGCTTGACGTCGAGCAGAACCAGGTCTGGCAGCGAGGCGCGCGCGAGTTCGAGGGCCTGAGTGCCATTGGCGGCCTCGATCACCTCGAAGCCGGCACGTGAGAGGATTCGACTCTTCGCATAGCGGGCGCCGTCGTTGTCATCGACATTGAGTATCAGGTTGGCGGTCGCGTCGTTCATGGAAGATTCTTGTCCGTGGATCGGTCAGGGGGCGCTCAACATCGCGTCCAGCGAAGTGAGCAGTTCGTTGCCCGACAGCGGTTTAACAAAGAAAGCGTCTGCGCCAAGAGATTCGGCGCGGCCGCGCTGGTCCACATCGCTCAGAACGATCACCGGCACGTGACGCTTGCGCGAATCGCCAGCGGCTCGCACCACGCCTTCAACGCGGCCCACAACCGAGTCCTGCTCGCGCAATTCGCCTAGCCAGGACCAACCGTCTTCGCGTCCGGATTCCATATCGATCAGCACGGCGCACGCCGCCGTCATCGCCAGGGTCGACCTGGCTTCCCGCACGGTGGCCGCGTTGGCCGAGCGGTAGCGCGTGTTATGCAGGGACGCCTCATAACGCAGCCGGTCATCCTGACTGGTCGAAACAAAGAGCACCATATCGCGCCCGGTATCGGTATCGCTAGCCAGAGGCGTGCGAGGCTCCGGTCCGACGATCTGCGGTAGATAGGCCTGAATGGTCGCCGTGAAAGTCGAGCCCTTGCCCAGCTCGCTCACCAGACCCACCGTGCCGCCTAACAGCTTGCAGAGCTTGCTACATAACGGAAGTCCAAGCCCGGTACCTTTTACATAGGTCTGCAGCCGGTTTTCCACCTGTTCGAATTCTTCGAAAATGCTTTGCTGATGCTCGGGCGCAATACCGATGCCCGTATCCGAAACCGCGAACGTCAACAGTTTCTGATCAGCGTCGTATTGGGCTCGCACACGGACTTCGCCGTGCTCGGTAAACTTTAATGCATTGGATACAAAATTGCGGAGAATCTGCGAAACCTTGCCTTCGTCGGTGTAGACCGGCGGAATCTCATCGCATGGCTCGAACACCAGTTCGACGTCGGCGGTCGGCAAGAGCGGTCGTAGCATGCCGCGCAACGCCGAGAACAGATTAGCCACCTCAAACTCGGCCGGACGCAATTCGACCTTGCCCGCTTCGATCTTGGCGAGATCGAGCAGGTCGTCGACGGTTTCGGAGAGTTCTTCCGCCGCCTTGCGGATGAAGCGCACCTGTTTGGCCTGCTCATCCGTCAAGTCGCCGTCGGTGCGATCCATCAGCAGTTTCGACAGCGCGCGAATCGAATACAGCGGCGAGCGAAATTCATGACTCATGTTCGACAGGAAGCGCGACTTGGCGTCGTCGGCGCGCCGCAGATGGTCGGCGCGCTCGTCCAGTTCCGCGTAGAGCGCAACCACCCCGCGATTGGTGTCTTCCAGTTCGCGGGTAAGCCGCGTGAGTTCTTCCTGGCGTTCCTGCAGTTCATCGAGCGCCGCGGCCAGTTCGCGACTTTGCCACTGCATTTCGTCGAACGAACCTCCCGCGCCTGACGTACCGGTTTGCTGGACGAGCACTGCAGCCGCTTTGTCGACAGCAAGCGGCGCCTGCGCCGACAGGTGCTTCACCAGCGTGACGACGGCATCGCCGTCCACATCGTCAATCGAACACGCATCCATCAGCCGTTGAGCTGCAAGTACCCCAAGCGGACCCGGAACCTCACCGGTGCCAGCGTGTTCTGCGCCGGCTGACCGTTCCAGCAGCTTTGCGACCGACATTGCGGGCGCCACCAGACGGATCAACAGCCCTGGTGGTTGAGTCGCCTTCTCTAGTAAAAATTCCGCGCGTCCGCTGGAGGTCGCGAGAAATACAACCCGTGCGACCTCGAGTACGGAGGTTGCGATGCGGATCTGGTCATGCTTTGTGAAAGCGAGCGCTTCGCTGATTTCGCGGGCACGCCGACGCGCCGCGACTACCGAGAGTTCGCTGTCGAGCGGAAGGACTTGCAGCGGCTCGGCCATCATGCGTCCCCGCTGCGCCGCGCACGCGCGACAAACACCGTCACGTCGTCGCGACCGCGCGTGAAGTCGCGATAGAGCACTGCCGCAATCAATGCCGGATGACGCTGCGCCAGACCCGGATAGCGGCCCAGGTCCCAGCGCGTTGCAAGGCCATCGGAATGGAGAATCAGGAGTCCGTCATAAGGCCAGTCGACCTGAAACTCCTGGGTCTTGCGTATCTGATGACCGACGATGCCCGCGTGCGACACCAGATGGCGATGACTCGACGACGTCCACACGCTCGCCGCGATGTTGCCGACGCCGCAAAAACGTGCGCTGCCGGTAGCACCTTCTCCCGCCTCGGGGGCTGGAATGCTCGCGACGCCGAGCGCGGCTCCGCGTGTAGGCCGCAGCGCTTCATGCGACGCCGCGACAATTTCTGTCACGCTCGCGGCGCCGCGTCGCGCAAACGTCTCCGTGGCGGCGAGTGCTGCTGTGTTGGCAAGCGGACCGTGCCCCAGGCCGTCGGCAACCAGCACCTGGAATTCGCCGTCCGCGTAGCCGCAAATCCACGCATCGCCGCATAGCGTTTCGCCGTGCAGCGGCAGATTGATCGCGCCGTACACAATCGGCGATGGGTTGTCTGGCACGCTCGCATCCGCCCCCGCGGCCCACATCACGATACGCAGTGCCGTACCGCGGTCTGGCACGCTCCAGATGTCGAGCTCGTCGCTGAGCCGTTGAATCGCACCCATGCCGTTGCCGGGACTGCCGGCCGTCGTGTAGCCGTCGACAAAACAGGCGTGCAGATCGAGGATGCCGGGGCCGTTGTCTATCGCGAGCAGTTCAACGCCATAACGGACAGGCAGCGATGAGCCAGATCCGCTCTCGCGGACAATCGGCCGCACCAGCAGTTCGCCGCGTTGCGCATGTTTGAGCTGATTGGTCGCGCACTCGGTCACGATGATCGCCAGCTTGCCGAGCACCGTGTCGTCAAAGCCGACGCTATACGCCACTTCATTGATGCCACGCCGCGCAAACGAAATCGAGCTGGGATCGCCGATCTCGAACCGCCGCTGGGTCACGCTCAGCCCATTCAAAACGGTTTCCATTTGGTCACCGAAATATGTGTACCTTCGCCGGGCGCCGAACGGATATCGAACTCATCGCACAGCCGCTTGGCGCCGCCCAGGCCGAGGCCCAGACCGTTGCCGGTGGTATAGCCGTCGGACAGCGCTCGCGAAATATCTGCGATACCAGGTCCGTTGTCGATGAACTCGAGCCTCAGGCCAATACGGCCATTACGGTGCAACGTGTATAAGTGTACGTCGCCTCCCCCGCCATATATCAGCGTATTGCGTGCGAGTTCGCTGGCCGCGGTCACGAATTTCGTCTGATCGATCAGCGAAAAACCGTGGGCCACCGCCTTCTCGCGCACGAAACGCCGCAACCGCACGATCTGTTCGTCCGAGCGGATCGGCATGATCTCGTCAGGCGGCTGACCGTCAGCGCCTACCGGACCCGCAGTCTTTTCGTCGCTGAGCATGGAGGATAGTGGGCTACGCTCGGTTGTCTTGCCGGGGATCGCGCTCAAAGCGGTGATGTACCGGTCAGGAGCGCCACGCCTTTTTCAACGTTCAGCGCAGTACGCACGCCGGGGAGCGCCAGTCCGAGTTCGACCAGCGTGATCGCGACGGAAGGCTGCATGCCGACCACCACGGTTTCAGCGTCGAGCACACGCGCCATCGCGGCCGTGTCGCCGATCATCCGGCCGATGAACGAATCCACCACATCCAGCGACGAAATATCAATCAGCACGCCTTTGGCGCGGTCTTTGACGATACGGCTCGTCAAATCGTCCTGCAGCGTCATGGCGAGACGATCGTGCATGTCGACCTGAATGGTGACAAGCAGGAGTTTGCCCATCCGCAGAATCGGAATGCGTTCCATTGTCGTGGTCCGGTTGAACCCGCGTGAGCCGGCGTCAGTCGCCGGCGAACTGGTTGCCGCGCAACGGACCGGGTGCGCCGGGCGCTTCGCCATGCGTGCCCGTGCCCGAGACCGACTTGCCGGTGCGGTTCAGCGCCACGACGAATGCGTCCGCGAGCGTAGCCTTGGTGATGACGTTCTGCAGATTCACCCCGAGGTGAACGATGGTCTGTGCGATCTGCGGACGGATGCCGCTGATGATGCAATCCGCGCCCATCAGCCGGGCGGCGGCCACGGTCTTGAGCAGATGCTGCGCAACGAGCGTATCGACCGTGGGCACGCCGGTAATGTCGATGACCGCGATTGCCGCGCCCGTCTCGACGATCTTTTGCAGCAGACTTTCCATCACGACCTGGGTGCGCGCGGAATCGAGCGTGCCGATCAGCGGCAGCGCCAGAATTCCGTCCCACAACTGCACGACCGGCGTCGACAGTTCGAGCAGTTCCTGCTGCTGACGCACGATGACCTGCTCGCGGCTGCTCTGGAAGACTTCGGTGGTGTAGAGGCCCATCGCATCGAACAGCGTGCTGATAGTCCAGGTGAGCTCGGTGAGACTGGCAGGGTCGGCCACGAGTTCGGTACGCAAGCGGGCGAAAAGCGGTTCCTTCAGCGAGAACACGAACATGGCGGTCTCGACCGGCGTAAAGCCTTGCCGCGCGCGCTGCGTCGAAACGTCCGCGAGAAAGCCGCGAACTTCGTCCCACGCTCGAGTCTTGAAGTCCACGCGATCGGACGACTCGAGCGCCGAGCAGACGACGGCGACGAACTGTACGAACTGGTCACGCAACTGCACTTCGGTGACACCGCCGCGGCGCGAAGCAATTGCATACTGCTGCGCCACCCATTCGCCGAGCAACTCGTTTTGTCGTTCATTGAAGAGTCGGGCGAGACGCGATCCGCCAAGCGTTTCCATACAGTGTCCCCAGTCGATGATCAGCTGAAGGCGCAAGGCGCCGGCAATGTCGTTTTGCTCGCGCCCTGACCAACCGCTCAAAAGGCGCAATGGACTTTAACATGCGCCAGGGCGCCCTCACAATGGCACATGCAGATTGCTGCGAGCCTTGCTGGACAGGGCCGACGCCGATCGCAACCGGCCTTCGTGTGCCAGGTCGAATGTGCCTGAAGCCTAATGACCGATGGTTTAAAAGGTAACAATTACCTCGCAATTCGAGGACTCTGTCGAGCTTCAAATGCGCGCCCGTGATATGTTGCGGTGCACCTTGCAGTGAGCCCGCATTTTGCGACTCGAAGCTCACGCATCCACATTGACCACTCCAGAAAAAGAATGCGCATGCCTCCTGTCGCGACAGGCGACGAACCGGACAGTAATCAGGAAGATCGCCGCGAGCTGCTCAAGGCCGTGGTCGCAGCATCGCTCGTAACCGGCTTCGAAATGTTCGATTTCACCGTTTACGGCTTCTTCGCAGCAATGATCGGAGAGCAGTTCTTTCCCGCACGAGACCCGTTGACGTCGCTATTGCTCGCAGTCGGCACGTTCGGTGTGGGCTTCTTCATGCGCCCTCTTGGCGCGATGATGATCGGCGCATACGCGGACCGCGTAGGGCGTCGCGCCGCAATGGTCAGGACAACCTGGATGATGGCGGCAGGCACTGCTGCGCTTGGACTGTGTCCGCCGTTTGCGACGATAGGCGTGGCGGCTCCGCTCATTGTCGTCGCGGGCCGTTCGCTGCAGGGTTTTGCACTAGGCGGCGATCTTGGCGTTGCCGCGAGCTTCGTGATGGAGACTGCGCCCGCAGCGCGCCGGGGCTATCTGCTCAGCTGGCAGTTCACCAGCCAGGGCGCCGCCGCATTGCTTGGAGCAAGCCTGGGAGTGCTACTCAGTCACACACTGTCTCCCGCAGCGTTTACCGCGTGGGGCTGGCGCGTGCCGTTCCTGATCGGCCTGCTGATCGCACCGGTCGGTTTGTACGTTCGCCTTCGGCTTCGCGAAGATCCGCCTCGTGGCGCCACGGCAGAAAACACTAGAATGCCGTTGGCGGAACTGTTTCGCACACACGGCACAACGGTTATCCTGGCCACGCTGATGTTGATGGGGCAAACCTTGCCGGTCTACACGACCGTCTACTACATGCCAAGCTATGTGACCAGGGTGATGCATATGCCCGCCATCACCGGCTACCTGGTATCGGCGTGCTCGACCGTGCTGCTTGTCGGCATTCCTCCCTTTGCCGGCCGTCTCACCGACCGTTTGCGGCGCCGCAAGCCACTGGCGCTCATCAGCTCGGCGGGTATGGCTTTGCTGGTCTATCCCGTGTTCCTGCTGATCACCCACGCGAAAAGCGCGTTGCCTATCCTGTGCGGTGTCGGGTTGATTAGCGTCCTGCTGGCGCTGGGCGCCGGCGTGACCACCCTGCTGGTGCTGGAAGCGCTTCCTGTCAAGGTGCGAGCCAGCGGCATGGCGGTTTCACATGCGCTCAATGTCGCCGTGTTTGGCGGCACCGCTCAATTCATCGTGACGGGACTGATCAAATGGACCGGCGATCCAATGTCTGCGGCATGGTATGTGGCGCCGGCGTGTGCGGTGAGCTTCTGTGCGTTGATGCTGTTCCGGGAGCGGCCGCGCGAACCCTGACTGACAGAGATGGCGCTTGCGTTGGCCGTGCACAAACCGGCCGTGCGTCAGCCAGCCGTGCCTAGGTCGCCTCTGCCGCCAAAGCCCGGAAATCCTGCGGCGCCATATCGAAGGCCCGCCGGAATGCCCGCGTAAAGTCCGAAGCGCTTTTAAAGCCCACGCCGTAGGCGATCTCCGTCACCGTCGCATGCGGGTAGCGCGTCAGATCTTCGGCTGCGCTGCGCAGCCGGAGATGACGGATATACGCGCTCAGACCGCCCTCATGTTCAAACAGGCGATACAGGCTCCTGCGCGGAAACGGCAGCGCGCCGAGCACGCTCTCGGGCGAAAGCGTCTCTTCGTAAAGGTGCGACTTGATATAGCGCCGCGCCTCATCGAACATGACCGACCGGGCCGCCGCGCGAGCATTGCCGCTCAGCCCTGCGTCCTTGCCGAACCCCGCGACGAGCAGTTGCGCTCCCGCCCGGATGGCGCTGTCCGCTTCGCCGGCACTCATGCTGCCGATGTTCTGCGCGAGCGCCGACACGTGCCTGACGATCATCCCCGCGAACGGCGCTGCAGCGGAAAGCGTACGGCAGTGGATAGCTTCCGGATCGGGAAAGACTTCCTGCACGAGTTCGCCGGGTACAAAAAACGTCAGCACCCTGCAGTCGTTGCGCTGCATGCGCACGGGCTGACCCATATCCAGTGCAACGATTTTCGCAACAGCAGGCGTCTCTTCGCGCTGCCTGGGTAGGGCGATGTTCGCGATTCCGCCCTCCAGAAATACGTGGAAGACGAAGTCACGCACGGTGTCGACCGAGATCCGGGCCAGCGAGCGATCGAGCACCATCAGATCGGAGCGGCAGTCGGTGAATACCAGATCGCCGACCTGATAACGATCGATCGAAGCCCGGAAGGGCCTTTCAAGATCGGACCGCGAGGGCAGGACGTCAATAACATGGCCGACGCGATCGCGCCAGGCGAGCAAACGCCGCTGCGGAGGTTCCGCCTGCACATTGAAATGGCTGTATGCAATGCCCTGTTTCATCGGGCGGCGCAGATCAGCCGGATTAACGCGGGAGTTCATGTAACGCAATTCTTGTACTGGAATGGTCCCCCAGAGGTCTGCTGGGGTGGTCGCTCCTGAAATTTAACCGAAAAATTCACCTTGCATGAATTTTTCCCAAACTGGAGGACGAAAAAGAATTCGCCCGGCGTTAAAACCAGCCGGGCGAGTTGCGCAGACGATACAACCAGGCCGCCAATGCGACATATGAACTCTCTCAGGTTCTGGCATAGCCCTCGGAATGGCCAGATCCTTCGCCGACCGTAACCGGTCTGTTTTTCTTATTTTGTTTTTTATTTTTTAGACGGATTGCTCATTGGGTCTCTCCGCCCGCTCTAGCAACCGGACGCCATTCTGACCGTTTTTTACTGGCAGGCTTGACCGTGCGTGCCAGTTTTTGGGAATTTTTTACTGCCCGTTCATAGCAGCTTCGCCGCGGCGCGAACCCGGCGCTTGCGCTGCTTTTCCAGGGCCGCCAGAGCCGTAGCGACAGATCGGCTATTGCTGAACAAGTCGCGGCTGCTGCTCCGTAACAGCTCTTCGCTCGCCACCACGTCGTTCAGTGCGCCGAACCGCTTCTGGAGCTTCTTCAAGCCCTTCAGCGTTTTCAACTGCCTGCTGGACAGCAACGGCTCGAAAAACTCAAGCAGGTAGCGAACCTTCTTCCCTGCCTTGCGGACGTCGTGATACGAGGTGTATTCGGCGCCCTTGGCGTCCCGGGCGCGGCGCATACGTTTGTGGAGCGATTTCTCCGCGGCCGCCACGCGCTTGCGGGCAAACTTCTTCAACGACGTGGGTTTGCGCGTTTGGCGCAAGGTGTCGTTCGCATCGTTCAGGGCGTCCTGCAATTCCGAATTGATGCCGGCATGAGCCAGCCTCTCCCGGCTGTCGCTTAGCGCAGCGGCGCGTGCGGAAAGCAGGCGCTCAGTCGGCGCCCGCTTCTCGCCCAAGGCTTCATTCAGCAACTCGATCAGGATGTCCCAATCGCGGGTTTTGCCGGCCGCGCCTGCGAGAGACCTGAAACGCTCTCCCTGCCGTTCCTCGAGTTCCTCGCCAAGCAGCGGCCGGTAGGCCCAGAGCAGCGTTCGCAGGCGCCTGAGCGCAACCCGCAGCCTGTGCAGCACCTCGGCGTCGGAGTCCGAGCGCAGCGCTGCAGCAGATGAATTCGCCTCGTCAATCAACGGCCTGGCATAGTCCGAAAAGTGCGCTTCAGCGGCGTCGGGTTCGGTGGAGCCCGGCTCCTTATTCGTTTTCATCTCGTCTCCTGCTGGTGGCCGACCGGTTCTGCGGTCACGGCATCCTGCATGCGGGGCACGTTTTGATATCGTAAGCAACCTGCGTACCCACACGCAAGCCGCCACAGCGAAGGCGCACTCGCAGGCGTTCCGGGTTAACCCGTCGCGGATAAAGCCAATTCCTCGACGCGCGCCGTGACCAGAGTACCGACAACGTGTATGTGGACTCACGCCCGCTGCGCGCTAAAGCCTCGTACAATCTTCTTCGGATCAGTTAGTCAATCCTTGTCTTCTGCCAGACCTGCCTTTGCCGCGAGATGTCATCCTATCGTCCTGCGGGGCTTCATGCAGCCTTCCCATCGCAACAATTCACCTGCCCTTTCTCAGCGCGCCTCGATGCCATGGAAAGCAATCACAGACCCGCACAGCCGGATGAACTCCGCATGCGTTCCGCGCGGCCGGCGGACCACGCCGCGGAAAACCGTGTATTGCTGAGGCTCGCGCGCGCCCAGTCGGGATCGCGCGAGCGGCTCTTGCAGGAGATAGCAGACGCCGCCCTGTCGCTCTGCGATGCGGGTAGCGCAGGCATCAGTCTCATGGAAGGCGTCGACGCCGGGCGGCACTTTCGCTGGCTGGCCGTGGCCGGCTTATGCGTAGGCTTGCAAGGCAAAACGACAGCATGGCACGAATGTCCGTGCCGGCTAGCGGTGGAATCCGCAGAACCCCAATTATTTCTTCGCCCGCAAGATAGTTTTCCCAGCCTGCAGTTTCCCGGCGTGGAGATTGTCGAAGGACTCATCGTTCCGATTCCGACTGAGAACGGGCCCGTCGGCGCGATATGGGTGATGTCGCACATCCCGGCACGCCAGTTCGATCTCGAAGACGTGCGCCTGCTCTCGGACCTGGCGGTCTCGGCCGGTGCCGCGCTGACCACCGTGGATGCCCGTGACACCGGCGAGGAAAGCGAGCGCCGGCATAGCGAATTCATAGCGATGCTCGGACACGAGCTTAGAAACCCGATGGCGCCTATCGACAGCGCGGTCGGCGCAGCCATCAAGCTCTGTGCGGAAAACGAAAAAGCGGTCGAAGTCCTGACCATTGCGCAACGGCAGATGAGGCATCTGCGAACGCTGGTCGACGACCTGCTCGATGCCGCGCGACTGAAGCATGGCAAGCTCGCCATCAAACATAGCGATACCACACTCAACGAAATTGCCTTCGATGCCGTGACCGCGGTCAAGCATCACATCCAGTCGCGGCGCCACTCACTCCGGTTGACCGGTCTCGAGAAACCGGTGCCCGTCCGCGCCGATCACATCAGGCTAAGCCAGGTGCTCGGCAATCTGCTGTCCAATGCCGCGAAGTACACGCCGGTCGGCGGGACCATCGAACTGGCGGTAAAGATCGTGGCCGAAGATCGCGAACCGGAACAGAAGGACGTGGTTGTCATCGAAGTGAACGACAACGGCATTGGCATCGACAGCGCGGTCCAGCCGCACGTCTTCGAACTTTTCGCCCAGTCGGCACGCGGCAATGCCCGTTCCGAAGGTGGACTGGGAATTGGTCTTGCCGTGGCCAAGCGCATGGTCGAACTTCACGACGGGACGATCTCGCTGCAAAGTGAGGGCAGCGGGCGAGGCACTTCGGTCACACTGCGCCTGCCCATCCTGAGCGTCCGCGACGAATCGGCGGCCACGGGCGATACGACCGAATCGCTAGGTCTGGGATCGGTGCGTCTGCTGCTCGCCGACGATAACGCGGATGCGTTGCAGTCGCTCAGCATCCTGCTGGAGCTCGACGGACATCACGTCACGATGTGCGACTGCGGACGCGAAGCGGTGCGTCTGATCAAGGAAGAATTGCCCGAGGTTGCCATCATCGATGTCGGCATGCCCGGCATGGACGGCTTCGAGGTCGCCCATGCGGTACGGTCCGACAGCCAGCTCGACGACGTCCTGCTCGTGGCGTTGACTGGCTATGCCGCGGAGTCCGATAAGTCCCGGGCGTTGGCAGCGGGTTTCGACTATCACCTCACCAAGCCGTTGTCGCTCGACAAGCTGCGCTACATCCTGGCGAATCGTGCCGGCGGAAAACTCGGCGGCATTGTCTGACCGGGCGGTATCGCGTCTTCCTCTCTCCTCAACCCGCCCACGCGTTGACATCGAGAATTGCGCCGGCGAACGCTTCCGGTGCCTCCTGCGGGAGATTGTGGCCTGCATTCGGCACGACGCGGTTCTCGTGGCGCCCGGTGAACTGCTTCAGGGACGCCTGCCCTCCTCCCTGCGGCGTAACGCCATCGGCGTCGCCCTCTAGCGTGACCGTTGGTACGGTGATCGACGGTGTGGACGATAAGCGCCGCTCCATTTCATCAAACTGGGGATCACCATCGACGAGTCCGTAACGGTGCCGATACGAATGGATCACCACGTCGACGAAGTCTGGATTATCGAAGGCCGCTGCCGAGCGAGCGTACGTATCGTCGTCGAAGCGCCAGGTGGGCGACCATAACGACCACAGCAGGCGACAAAACTCGAAGCGGTTTTCGGTCAGTCCGGCCTGGCCGCGCTCGCCATGAAAGTAATACTGGTACCACAAGCGATATTCCTTTTCCGGCGTACTCGGCCGCATGGCAGCAGCAATATTCTGGATGTTGTAGCCGTTAACCGAGACAAGGCCGCGCGCTCTGGATGGATACAGCGCCGCCACAATGCACGCGGCGCGGCCGCCCCAGTCATATCCGCCCAGCACGGCCCGTTCGATCTGAAGCGCATCGAGCAGCGCCAACAGGTCCGCACCGAGTGCGGCCTGCTGGCCCGAACGAAGTGTGGTCGAATCGAGAAAACGCGTTGACCCATAGCCGCGAAGATAAGGGGTGATAACGCGCGCGCCTTTGGCCGTCAGGCGTGGCGTCACTTCGTCGTACGCGTGGATATCGTACGGAAAACCGTGCAGCAGAATAACCGGCCATCCTGCGCTATCGCCTTGTTCGTCATAGGCAATCTCGAGCAGATTGGTTGCAATGCTTTTAAGCATGACGCCTCCAGAGCGGCAAGACTAAACAATAAAGCGTTCAGCCGATTATGCCGGAGGATGCAAAGCGTCTGCGGCCAGGACGTAAGCGCGTTTCTCGCCGGGCACTAAGGTCGGCGCGGCGACCCGGTTACGCCGATGAGGCAGCCTTCGCCGGCGCGGACTGGATCATCTTCCAGCCGTTGCCAGCGGGATCGCGGAAACCGGCATCGATGCTGCCGTAGCGCTCCATCGGTTCCTGGGTGAATTCCACGCCGCTCGCTTTCAGACGGTCATAGCTGGCGCGGCAGTCGGCCACTGCGAGGACAAGAGGCGGCATCGCCCCCTTGGCGACCATCGCGCGCAGGGTTTGCGCAGTGGCTTCGTCGTGAATCGGCGGCCCGGGCGTGAACAGCCCGAGCTGGAACGACGGCTGTTCCGGATGCTGGACCGTGAGCCAGCGATAGGAACCGTTACGCACGTCCGTGTGGACATTGAATCCGAGTTTGTCGACGTAAAACGCGAGCGCTTCGTCCTGGTTGTCGACATACAGGCCCACTACATTGATACCCTGGTTCATGACACCTCCTTGATGGATGGCCGCACTGTACCTTTGACCACGCGGCGGCGCTTCTCCAAAACTGCGATCGTCAGATCCGGGCGTTTCGCGGCCTTCACGACACAGGCAGGCATGCGGTCAAGTCCAGGCAGGTTGGCGCGGGCCTCGAGGCGCATGGCACTGGGGCTGCGTCCGGTGATGTCGTGGAATGTGCGGCCGAAAGTGCCGAGGCTCTCCCAACCTGTCGCGAAGGCAATTTCCGTGATGCTTAGCTCGGTGTCGCGCAGAAGCGTGGTCGCCTGCTCGATGCGGCGAGTCAGCAGGTAACGGTGTGGCGGAACGCCGAAGGCCTGCTTGAACGAGCGCGCGAAATGGGCTTCGGAGACGCCGCTGACCTCGGCCAGTCGCTTGACGGGCCATGCCTCGTGCGAGGCGGCATCCATGCGATCTTTGGCGCGCAGCAGACGGCGCAGCAAGGCGGGGTCTTGCAGGGCGCTGGCTTTGACATCGAAGGTGGCTGCTTCGGAGGATCGGGCGAGCGGTCCGCCGCTGTGGTCTGCCCGGTCCCTTGGCATGGCGTCTCCTTGCGCTGCGGTTGCGGTTCGAAACAACGATTATGCACGTTCAACCGTGCGTCCCGAGTCATCGAGCAGCGCTGAGGTCCAACCCACAACACGCAGCGCACTGCATCAGCCTAATTCGCCGCTAAGTTTGCCCCCTCAAGATGGCGTCATCGAATAGAGGAGGCAAACATCATGAAGCTCGTCCGAATCACTCGCCTGGCCCTGCCCGTGGGGCTCGTCGCCATTGCGCTCACCGGCTGCGCCGTTATTCCGCCGTCCGGCCCGTCAGTCGTCGCACTGCCGCCCAGCGGCAAACCGATGAACGTGTTCCAGCAGGAAGACTATGCCTGCCGCGACTACGCGTTCCGCTCCGACAATGCCGGCGCACCGGCCCATAGCGCGATACCGGAAGGCGTCGGCAGTACGGCCGTCGGCACCGTAGGCGGTGCGGCCGCCGGCGCGCTGCTCGGTGCAGCAGCGGGCAATGCCGGCATCGGCGCAGCAATCGGCGCGGGCGCGGGCCTCCTGTTCGGCAGTGCTGTTGGCGCAAACAACACGCAAGCCACCTCGGCCAGCCTGCAGTCGCGCTACGACGCCGCCTACGCGCAATGTATGGCGTCAAAGGGCAACACCATTTCCCAGCCGGCCGTCTATAGCACGGTGCCGGCCTACGCTCCGCCGCCTGTCGCTGTTGTGCCGGCTCCGGTTGTTTACGGCTACCCGCAACGCTACGGTTACTGGGCTTACTGAGCGGGCCTACTGAGCGGGCTCACCAGGCGAACCTGCTGAGCGCCCGCGCTAATTTCCTGCTCACTCTGCCGCGCGATGATGCGGCCATGGATCACGCAGAGCACCAACCTGTTGCCGTGCCCTGCCTGGCAAATACTTGAGGATACCTATCATGTTCAAGAAGATTCTCGTTGCAGTCAGTACAAGTTCCGCCGATAGCGTCCTGGCGCCCGCCATCGAAGCCGCGCGAAAGTACGATGCGCAAGTTGTTGCACTGCACGTAGTCGATCCATCGCCCAGCTATATCGGGGGTGCGGACTGCAACTTCGGCCTGATCGTCGAGGCCATGGAAGCACACGGACACCGGGTCGTCACGCACGTCAGGAGTGTGCTGGATACTCATGCGCTGCCGGCGGAAGTCCGCATGGTGACGCTGCCGTTTTCGGGCATGACGGTGGGTAGCGCGATTGCCGCCGTCGCGGAAGAGACCGGTGCCGACCTGATTCTTCTCGGCAGGCGAAGCGCGTCGCGGTGGCACTGGCTGAGCGAAGACGTGGCAGCGGAGGTGATGCGTCACTCCAGCCAGCCAACGCAGATCGTCAGCGACAAGCCCGTGGCCAATCCGGCGCGCCGTGGCGGCAGACGCTGGATCGATGTGACGGCCGCCGGCACCTGGTAAGGCGAGTGCCTCACCGGTCGGTCGTCACATCTGCATCGCCGCTATTCGAAGTTTCGCACCGTGCCGCAGATCCCGGCCAGGCTCAATGCGCGGCGGACGCTTCTCCAGAGTCCGCTCCGCCCTTCGCCGGCCGGGTGATCCAGATCAGCGGGATGATGAGGATGAAAATGAACGTGGACGCATAGAAGAAGTCGTCCAGTCCCATGACCGCAGCCTGACTCGTGACCATCGATTCAAACATTGCGTGCGCGGCCCCCACGTCCAGATGTAGTTGCGATTGCAACGATGCGATGGCTGAGTTGAAAACCGGATTGTCGATGTTCGCCTGCTCCATGAGTCGAACGTGATGCACGGCAGTGCGGTGGCCCCAGACCGTGCCCGCGATGGACGTGCCGACCGCGCCACAGAAAATACGCGCGAAATTGGAAAGCCCGGCCGCCGCTGGAATACGTTCAGGCGGCAGTCCCGAGAGGATGATCGACACGAGCGGAACGAACCACAGGACGGTCGGAATGCCCTGCAGCAAAGTGGGTATCACCAGATGCCACGCGTCCACCGTACTCAGATACTGCGTGCGCATGAAAAACACGCCCGCCAGACCCACGAAAGCGATGGACACCAGCGTCCGGGCGTCCACCAGCTGCAGCATGCGCCCGATAAACGGCGAAAGCAGAACCGTGAAAATACCGACGGGCGCGGTGACGAGACCCGCGTCGAAAGCCCGATAGCCGAGGTACTCCTGCATCCACTGCGGCAACAGCACGAGGTTGCCGAAGTACAGCGCGTAGGAGACGGAAATCGCAATCGTGCCGCTGCTGAAATTGCGCAACGCGAAGAGCCTGAGGTCGACGACCGGATGCTTCTCGGTCAGCTCCCACACGAGGAAGAACGCAAAGCTGACGAGCGCAATCAGCGCCAGCGCAACGATGAACGAAGACGAGAACCAGTCGAGGTCCCGTCCCTTGTCGAGCATCACCTGAAGCGACCCGACCCATGTGACGAGCAGCGCGAGACCGACGGTATCGATCGGCAGTTTTCTGGTCGGCGTTTCGCGCTTGCGGTAGATGAACCAGGTGGCGCTGGCGGCGATGAAACCAACCGGAATGTTGACGTAAAAGATCCAGGACCAACTGTAGTTGTCCGTGATCCAGCCGCCCAGCACCGGCCCCGCGATCGGGCCCACGGTGGCCGTCATCGCCCAGAGCGCCAACGCCATGTTGGCCCGGGCCTTCGGGTAGGAACTCAACAGGACAGCCTGAGACAACGGAATGAGCGGGCCTGCCACGAGTCCCTGCAGAATCCGCGCGCCCAGCAGGAACGGCAGGTCCGGGGCGATGCCGCAGAGCCACGAGGCAAACACGAACATCAGGATCGCGCCGACGAAAAGCCGGATCTGGCCAATCTGCTGCGTGAGCCACCCCGTCAGCGGAATGGACACCGCATTGGCGGCCGCGAAGATCGTGATGACCCACGTCCCTTCGTCGACGGACACCCCGAGGTTGCCGGACAGATTGGGGACCGCGACGTTCGCGATCGATGTGTCCAGAACCGTCATGAAAGTCGCCAGCGCCACGACGATCGTGGCGATCACAAGCTGGCCGCCACGTAGTGGCGGATGTTGGACGGGTGCTGCGGGTGAGGCGGGAGGGGTCGATTCCTGCGTCATAAATCGTAGCTTGTGGTGTGGGCAAGGACGGCGAACCTGCGTATGGTACGCGCTTCCGTCACATTTATTAAATACTTACACCATCATGCGGCTTTGAAAAAGATTTGCAATCGGGCCTTTCACCAAGACGGCATGTTCGCGGCGTCAGCGGGTAGCGCAGGCGTGCCGTTTGCGTGGGCTGAAAACGGGCTTTACCAGATGGGTCATCCGGCATCTACTCTTGATGCCGATACCCGCCAATCTTGGGAGGAATTCGCCATGGAGCAGCACACCCCTGTTTTGGTCGCCGGCGCGGGGCCGACGGGATTGACACTGGCGCTGACGCTGCGTCGTTACGGCATTGCAACGCGGGTGATCGACAGGCTCGAGAAGCCTGCGGACCTGTCGAAAGCACTCGCCGTATGGCCGGCGAGCCTCGAAGTGTTGAGCAGCCTCGGCGTCGGCGCGGCGTTCGACGAGGCGGCCGTAGCGATGAGCGCAGTGACGTTCGGCGACGGCGCGCGGCGGCTTGCGCGCGTGTCGATGCAAGACGGCATCGACAGCGCTCATCCCAATCCCCTTCTGCTCCCGCAGTCGCAAACCGAAGCGATCCTCACGGCGAAGTTCGTCGATATGGGCGGCGTGATCGAGCGTGGGGTGGAACTGACCGGGCTTAGCGAAGCATCCGACGCCGTGACCGCGACGCTGCGGCATGCCGATGGACGAATCGAGAACACGACTGCCTTGTGGTTGGTCGGCGCCGACGGCGCGCGCAGCGCGGTGCGGCATGCGCTCGATATCGCGTTCGAGGGGGACACGGAACCCGACACCTATCTGCTGGGCGACGTGCGCATCGACGGGGTCGATCTCGACCGGCACAGCATCCATATCTGGTGGCACGGCGGCGGGACGGTCGCGCTGTTTCCGTTCGCTCATGACGTATGGCGGGTGATCAGCCGCCGCGTCGACGATGAAGCGGCGGCGCGCGGCGAAGAGCCGCCGACCCTCGATGAACTGCAGCAGAAGATCACACGCCACGGGCCGCCGGGCGCGACGTTATCGGAACCCGGCTGGCTGTCCACGTTTCGGATCAACGAGCGACTCGCGGCACGCTATCGCACGGGTCGCGTATTTCTCGCGGGTGACGCTGCGCACATTCACAGTCCCGCAGGCGGCCAGGGCATGAACACCGGCATTCAGGACGGGGCGAACCTCGGCTGGAAGCTCGCCTACGTGCTTCAGGGACGCGGCGACGCCGCGACGCTGCTCGATAGCTACGAGGCCGAACGGCGACCGGTTGCGCGCAACGTGATCGCCAACGCGGCAAGACTGCTGCACGTCGGCATGGCGCCGCATCCGCTTGCGCGTCTCGCACGCGACGCAGCAGTGTCCGTGCTCGATCACGTGCCGGCGTTGCAGGAGCGGCTGCGTACCGAGATGGCCGAAACGGACGTAACCTATCACGACGGCCCGCTGGTTGCGCTCGCCGAAAGTGCGCGTCATCCGTCGCGCGGCTTTCCCGGCACACGTGCGCTGGATCTGCACTGGGCCCACGCAGCCGATGGATCGCCGCGCACGCTATGGCCTCTGCTGGATGTACGGCACACGTTGATCGCGTTTCGCGAAGGCAGCGAAGTGTCGCGTGCCGAGACGCTGGCTGCTGCGCATGACGATGCGGTCCAGGTTGTGGCGCTCGATGCTGCTGACGACCCTTCCGGCGACGCGCGTCGACGCTACGGGTTCAAAGGCGCAGGATGGGTGCTGATCAGGCCCGACCAGGTGGTTGCGGTACGTGGTGAGTCGGAGGAGGTGGCTCCGCTCGAGCGTTATCTGAAGAACGTTGTCGGCTTGCGGGTGGGTGACGGGACACATTAGTTGGTGGCGTTGGCGGCGTTGGCGGCGTCGGCAAGAGTCCGGCTTCGGGCCTCGGCCTTCAGCTCGCCTCCTCAGGCGCGGAATCTGCTACTCAACAGACCGGCTGGTAACTCGCGCCGGCCCCATCATTCGACGACCGCACCGGGATGAAGCGCACATGGCAGGCAGCCCGTCGCAGCCGTCGACCATAAAAGGAGAACACGATGACCCTGGTCATTTATCTTGTCGGCTGGATCGTTCTGATAGGCGGCGTCTGCTGGGCGCTCATCGCCATGCACGTCTCGCAGCACACGATCGAAATCGTCGCGGTCATCATGCTCGGCGTCGCGATCATCACGGGCGCCACCCGGACTCGCAACCGGGACCGTTCGTAGCGAGCGGTATCGCGCGGGGAGTCAACGATCGCGGCAGCGATCGCAGCGTAATCGGCAGCGGTTCAGAGCCAGAGGAGGAAGAGAAGATTGCGGGACGCCGCCATACGTCGCACTCTGCGGACGTCCTGCGTGCAGACGCTCTACGGCGCCGCGTAGGACATCTCGCTATCGACACTGAAGACCGACACCGCATCGCGCAGCGCTTGCGCCTGCTGCGCCAACGCCTGCGCCGCAGCCGATGCCTGCTCGACGAGTGCCGCGTTTTGCTGGGTGACTTCGTCCATCTGGGTAACCGCGGTATTCACCTGCCCAATGCCGATGCTTTGCTCCTCGGACGCGGCAGCAAGCTCGTTCATGATGTCGGTCGTGCGCCCCGCGGAGGACACGATTTCATCCATCGTGCGGCCCGCGTTTTCGACCAGCTTCGATCCCGTATCGATCCTCGTCACCGATTCCGTGATCAGATCCTTGATTTCCTTCGCGGCGCTCGCGCTTCGTTGCGCGAGTGCACGAACCTCGCCGGCCACCACGGCGAACCCGCGGCCCTGTTCGCCGGCGCGCGCCGCCTCGACCGCCGCGTTGAGCGCCAGGATGTTGGTCTGGAATGCGATCCCTTCGATGACGCTAATAATCTCCGCGACCCGCGCCGAGCTTTCGGCAATCTCTTGCATGGTCGCAACGACGCGCCCAATCTCCGCACCGCCGCGTTGCGCGACGCCCGAGCCCGCGCCGGCCAGCTGGCTTGCCTGCTTGGCGTTGTCCGCGTTGTGGCGTACGGCGCTGGTCAACTGTTCCATGCTGGACGCCGTTTGCTCCAGGGAAGCGGCCTGCTCTTCCGTTCGCTGGGACAGATCGGTGTTGCCTTGCGCAATCTCGCCGGCCGCCACGGAAATGGATTCGCTCGAGCTTTTGATGCCTCGGACGATGCCCGTCAACTGCTCTTTCATGGTGGCAAGCGAATGCATGAGGCTCGTGTTGTCCCCCGCCTTCAACCGCACGGCGACTCGCAGATTGCCGGCTGCAATCGCGCTCGCCATGGCCGCGGCCTCGCTAGGTTCGCCGCCGAGTTGCCGCGCGAAGCCGCGGGCGATAAAGAGCGCCACGCCCAGCGCGACAGCAGCCGCCGCGACGATCAAACCGACTACCAGCGCGATCGCAGCGTGGTACGCCTCGTCGGCCACCTTCCCTTCTTGCGACGTGCCTTGCTCATTGATAGCGACGATCTTGTCGATGTCTTTCGCGATGGCATCGCGAACCGTCCCGGACTGTCCGGTCAGGACGCTCATGGCCTGCTGCGGATTGCCCGCTTTCGCCGCGGTCCGAACCTGCTGATCGAGGTCCATGTACTGCGACATCAGGAGCTGGATGTCCGCAAACGCCGTCTTCTCCTCCGGTTCGGAGATGAGCTTTTCGTATTCCGCACTCGCGCTGCGGAAGGCCTCGATGCGCGGCGCCATCCTCGCATCCACCGCCTGCGCCTCGGCAACCTTGTCGGTGGAGGCCATGCGGAACTCGGAGAGACGGATCTGGTTCAGAGCGTTCTGCATCCGCAGACTGCTGCTAACACTGGCTGACCATTTATCGCGAAGCGCTGCGACGTGGTCATTTTCGGCACTCACCTCGTAGAGCGAAAACGCGCCTAGCCCGATCAGCAGCAGGATAACCACCGCAAAGCCTGAAACAAGCTGCGTCACGACTCTCATGTTCTTAAGAAACGGCAAGATAACGTCCTTATTTGCTGTGACTGACAGAACCGGGCGCCGACTCGTTTCGCGGCGTCGCGACACATCCCGCAAGCAACACGTGATCAGGAGACCCGTTGCGCTACGTGGAAAACGAAGGCGACACTATTCCGGTTCCACTCAGTGCGGTGGCTCGAATTGTCAAGGTCTCCATGTTTTATCGGCAAATCGCTTCAATTCTTTAAGCGGCGACCAGTCGGCCGCCCTCAGAAAGACTTACGTGTTCTTTCCCCGCCGCGCTTACCTTGCCGACAGCACCTTCGCGTGCATTTCGATGGTCAGCGCCTCGATCCTCTGGCTCAGTTGCCGCGTGATTTCCGTGAGTTCGGTGTTCTGCTTCAACAGCGTGGCCATCTGTGAGGTGTGCTCAGCCATCTGCAGTTGCCGCTCTTCGGCGGACTTCGCGATCGCTTCCCGATGCTGGGCGTCCGCATCTGCGAGTGCCTTGTCGCGATCGGCCTGACGCGTCTGCGCCAGCAGGATCAATGGCGCCGCGTAGGCGGATTGCAAACTGAAAGCAAGATTGAGAAGGATGAAAGGATAGACGTCGAATTTGGTGACGCCCGTCATGTTCAGGATGACCCAGATTGCGACGATCAGGGTCTGCCCGAGGAGAAACGTAGGCGTGCCGAAGAAGCGCGCGAACGCTTCGGCCTTGAGCGCAAACCAGTCGTCTCCGAAGGTCGACGTTACGTGGTTGTAAGGAAGGTGAAACCGCAGATGCGGCCAACGTTCGTGTTTCGGGGACGACTTGTCGGCTTTGGCTTGATCGAATGGCGTCATGATGTTGAACTCGCTCTGGGTGGAAAACGCGTCAATCTACATGAGCGAGATGAAATTCGCCTCCTACAGTCGCTTCGTTAAAACCGCCGCTATCTTCCGATACACGCGTTCCGCCAGCGCCCATACCAACGGCAACTCGATCAACCGCCCGCGCAGATTCAGCACGAGCAGTAGCGATTCATGCCGCGTCACCCGATCGGCCCAACGCGCTTTATAGTCGCCGTGCAGCGGCCGGAAATCGAAGTCGCGGCCATTCGCGTGCGCCCATTGCGCGAGAAACTCGACGAGCAGATTCCCCACCGAAAACGTCCCGAAGGCCTCGTCATAGGTCGTGATGAAATACTCGACGGTCCGCGCACCGACGAGGTTGACCGAAGCCGCTACCGGCCGCCTATTCACGGTCACGAATGCGACGAGCGGGACGTTAGACAGGTCTGTGCGCCGCGCCAGCGCGATGAAAAAATCGCGCACCTGATCGTCCATCAGATAGCGCGACCCGATCCCGCGCGCAACAGCCCAATTGCGTTTGTTCTCAAACAGCCACGTCAGCGTGCTTTGCGCTTCGTCGGCCGTGCGGCACCATCCGAAACTTACGTCGCCCTGGCGGCGCAGCCGCTTCACACTCGAACGCAAGGCGGAGCGCAGCGTGGCGTTGCGCGTCGCGAGGAAGTCGTCCCATGACGGATAGGCGCGCAGTCCGATCGCGTATCCTGGCAACTCGCGCCAGCGCGGTGGCAGCCGTCGCCGCACCCACGAGCCAGGTGCAGCACTCAATGCGTGCTGCAATGCGCTGCCGTTTTCGACCATCGGAATTTCGAGCGCATCCGCATGAATCCGCATCATCGCAGCGACCGCGGCCGGGTAGAGCTCAGCACGCCGCGTGTCTTTGATCAACGGACCGCCGTATTCTTCGCCGCTTCCGCAACCAAGCGAATGCGCGAGCCGCAGCGCTCCTTTGCGAGTAATCGCGACCGGCCACAGCGCGAGCAATTCGTGCGCGCCGTACACCATCGCGACTTCGATCACCGCACCGCTCGCCAGCGCGCGTTCAACCGCAAGCTCGCAGTATTCGAAACTACTGAACGGGGAATGCGCCTCTGCTGTCGCGGACAACGCGCACCATTGTGGCTGCAACGCGCGAAATGCAGCGAGCGTCTCGCACGATCGTACGTCGTATCGAAACGAAGCTGTTGGCGATGAGGGTTCGAGCATCGCGGCCGTGGCTGTAGACACTGGACTCCTGAATTATTTTGCAGCGCATGCCCCGTGGCGGATTTGCCGTCCTGCCATAACGGGCAATTTACGCGGAGGGGTAAAGGTGGTCTGGCGGCAGCGCATAGTGTCGAACGAAAAGCAAACTCGCGCGACCTATGGTTTCGGCCGTTTCTGGATTTTGGCGGACAAGACCTGGCGGAGCGCCGGGCAATGTGCAGGCATGGTCGCGCGCCGCGCCGAATGGCCGTTCGACGCTATTCAACGGCCGCGCTGAGTTTGTCTTTTGTCGTAATGCGACGATTGCGGTCGGCAAAAGCATCGGGCCGCGCACCGCGCACGCTTTGCCAGATGACGACGCCTTCCCGCTCCTCCGGTCCGAAACCCAGTTCGTGCTGATCGTAGTCGAACATCGTCGCAAACCAGCGCTTTAAGTGTTCCGAACCGTCGAACACATCGCCGCAGACCGGGTTGTCGTAGACGAGGAAAAGATGCTGGATTGCGCCGTTCGCGAGCGCCTCTTCGAGCTTGTGCAGCAGCGTGGTCATCAGTTCAGGGCCGAACGGATTGAACATGAACACAACTACGTTGCCGGACGGCACAGCCATGTCGGCGACATTCGCAACGACCGCGCGGATCGGCGCACGTGCCGGAAAGCGTCGCGCGATGGCGGCCGCGTTTTCGTTCGCGGTCTTCACGAGGTCGACGCTGATGTCGTAGCCCATTACCCGCGCGAACGGATACTCGGACGCGACGATCAGTGGCCGGCCCTTGCCACAGCCGATGTCGACGAACGTATAGCCGGCGATATCGCCGAGCGTATCGAGCGCGCGGCGAATGATGGTCGGCTGTGAGCCCATGTAAGGACTCAGTTGATCGGCAAGGAGCGGATCGCGCTGCAACGCGAATGCGTCCACCAGGCCGCTGGTATCGATACCAAATTGCAGGTCAAAGGGATGACGGCGCAGACAGCCCGAGTACACCGCGCGCAGCAGCGGCACGCGAATGCAGATGCGGCGCAACTGTGGCGTTAGCATTGCGCGCTGCATGAAGTCGGGCAGTTTCGCTACGCCATTCAGGAATGGCTGTTTAAGCGTGCTTCTTAGAGTCATTCGGAGGCGCCGTCTGGAGTGTTCCGGGATCCCGGATCCTCCAGACATGATCGCGCCGTCGGGCGACAAGCTGCCGCCATAGGTTGGTTGTAATGCGACAAGACAACGTTGGCGGTCGCGGCCCGCGGAACCCGTTAGTCACGAGTCCGCGGGCCGGACCGTTTCAAGGCCCGCGCACCCGGTGGAACAAATGCATTGCGAGATCTTGCAGCCATCCGGCAAGGATCACCGGCCGCTTGAAGGATCGACTTTCGATTGCGCGACCGGGACGTGAGTCAGCCGGCGAGTCTTCCACGTCAGCCTGAATGCCCGGGCTTCCATGCGCCCAATATTCGAACGGATAGAACATCCGTGATCGCGCTATCGTCATCGCTCGCTCGGCTTGATGCCGGGCGTGGAAGTCGTTGTCGACGCTTGACCCGGTGGGACGCCGGGTCGGGTAGATCGTTTGGATGGACTCGCCGTCACGGGCGGGGGTCGATGTTTTCGTGTTCATAGATATCTCCGTTAGTAAGGTCGGAAACGGAGACGGTACAAACAAAACAGGCCTCATCCGTTTCCGGAGAGGCCTGTTGATCGACGCTTGTACCTGTAAATCTAAAGCGAACGAGCCTCCCCCAGGGTGTCCTTGCGGAAACCCTCGCCGCCTTGCAGCGCGAATGCTGGGATGAGGTTCGAAATCATGACGCCGAGTTTCTCTTTGAATGCGTGGTCTGTCAATTGATGCATGTTGTGCTTGTGCGACATTTCAACGGATCGTGTCGGATGTCGCGAGGCGATCTGATGCATAGGACATGAAATGCCGTTCGTCATCACCTTTGTTTCCACGGTCAGGACTCGATATGAGCAAGCGGTAAAGCCAGAGACTATTGCGACCGGCTCGCCCACTCACGCACCGCCTGAACAAACAACCTGAGTGCGATCGGCGGATGACGATTGGCGGGATAGTAAAGACACGTCCCAGGAAACGACGGACTCCACTCAGGCAGCAGATGAACCAGATGGCCCGACGCCAGGAGCTCGGCGACCTGATACTCGGGCACCCAGGCGATCCCGATGCCGGCCAGTGCTGCTTCGACCATCAGGTTAAGGCTGCCGAGTGTCATCGGCCCGTCGACATCGATGCTCGCTGTTTTGCCACGATGCTCGAGATCCCAGCGGTACAGCGCTCCGCTCTCAAAGCGAAAGCGAATGCAACGGTGCTGCTTCAGATCGTGCGGTTCTTTTGGCGACTCATGACGCGACAGATACTCGGGCGATGCCACAGCCGCGAACCGCATATCCGGTCCGAAGCGAATCGCGATCATGTCGCGCGGTACGTCCTGAAGCACCCGGATGCCGGCGTCGAAACCGTCCGCGACAATATCCACCAATCGCGTGTCCACCACGAACTCGACATGGATGTCTGGATAAGCCGCGAGAAACTCCGGAAGCACATGGCGCACGAGCGGCCTTGCCGCCGACTCCGATGCGCTAATCCGGATTGAGCCCGACGGACGATCGCGCGTGGAAGCAACCTCGTTCACCGCGTCTTCAAGGTCGGCGACGGCAGGACCAACGCGCCGCAGAAGTTGTTCGCCGGCTTCGGTGAGCGCGACGGACCGGGTCGTGCGATTGAACAGTCGCACGTTTATCCGCTCCTCCAGACCTCGCATTGAATGGCTCAGCGCCGACGGTGAGACTCCGAGCGTGCGCGCCGCTGCGCGGAAGCTTCGATGCTCGGCAATGGCAATGAAAGCAGTCAGCTCGGACAGGCCGGCACGCGGCATAGTTGAATTCTCCTCAATATGCTGTACAAGTCTAGCCTGATTGTTGAGCAACATACAACAGCCTAAGATACCTTCATACACCGCACCGCCCCTCGGGGCAGGCGGCCACCCGCAATTTTCGAAGGGAGAATGGACATGCAAAAACGCACACTGGGAAACAGCGGTCTCGAGGTATCGACGCTCGGTCTCGGCTGCATGGGTTTGAGTTTTGGCTTTGGGCCAGCCACCGAAAAGTCCGCAGCCGTCAAGGTGATCCAGACCGCCTTTGAACGAGGCGTCACGTTCTTCGATACCGCCGAATGCTACGGCCCGTTCACCAACGAGGAGCTGGTGGGCGAAGCCCTTGCTCCGATGCGCGACGAAGTGGTGATCGCCACGAAGTTCGGCTTTCAGGACGGCGATTCAAAGCTGCCGACCGACAGCCGGCCCGAGCGCATCCGTGCCGTGGCCGAGGCTTCGCTGAAGCGTCTGAAGACCGATCGCATCGACCTGTTCTACCAGCATCGCGTCGACCGGAACGTGCCGATCGAAGATGTGGCCGGCGCCGTCAAGGATCTGATCCAGCAGGGCAAGGTCAAGCACTTCGGCATGTCCGAAGCGGGCGCCCAATCGATCCGCCGCGCGCATGCCGTGCAACCGGTGGCCGCGTTGCAGAGCGAGTATTCGCTGTGGTGGCGCGAGCCGGAGGAAAGTGTGCTTCCGACGCTCGAGGAACTCGGGATTGGCTTCGTGCCGTTCAGCCCGCTAGGCAAGGGCTTTCTAACTGGTGCGATCAACGAGACCACCGCCTTCGACCAGGGCGACTTCCGCAACATCGTGCCGCGTTTCTCGGAAGAGAACCGTAAGGCCAATGCTCATCTGGTCGAGGTGCTCGGACAGATCGCCGACGGCAAGGGTGCGACCCGTGCGCAGATCGCGCTTGCGTGGCTGCTCGCGCAAAAACCGTGGATCGTGCCGATTCCGGGGACGACCAAACTGCATCGGCTGGAAGAGAACATCGGCGCCGCCGCCGTCGAACTGTCGGGTAACGATCTGTCGGCGATTGAAGCGGCGCTTAAGCAGATCAAAGTAGTCGGGGATCGTTACCCGGCGCAAATGCAGCAGCGCGTGGATCGCTAGAGCGTCGAAGGGTTCAGCGCGCGCTGCAACGCGCTGACACAGTCAGAACCCTACGAACCAAGGTTAGCCGTCGCATTCTCCATCACAACCCGCTTCAATTGCGCCAAAGCCGGCGGCGCATCTGCGCGCCCGGTATGCAAAACAAGGGACTGCTGCTGATCGACTCTCAGGGGCACTATTCGCTGCAGATTTTCAAGGCGGAACGCCCGCAATTCGCTTCGGGCGACAAGGGCGCGGGAACACCGGCCGAGTACAAAGAGGCCGTCATGGGTTCCAGCACTCACTTCGGTACGATCAGCGTCGACCCGGTTAATGGAACCTTGACGTTCCATGTAGAGAACGCGTCCTTTCCCAATTGGGAAGGACAGTCGCAAAAGCGAAGCTACGAACTTAAGGACGGTGAATTGAGCTACCGCGTGACACCTCGCCCGAATGGCGATGTGCCGATTTCGGTGTGGCGACGGGTGGACTGAAGGGGATCAGGCAAACAATCACAGCAGGTCTGCCGCTCGAGACAACGAACGGCAGACCTCGCAACCGATAGAACGCAAACCGGTTGCCGGCATCGGCAACCATCGTTCTCAGCCCGGTCGCTTAATGCGCGTTGAGCAGGACGCTGGCAATAACGCCGGTTGCGACGGCGGCGAGCACGTAGTCGCCGTTCACACCGACCCACTGATATCCGCGCGGCGGCGCTTGCAGGCCGTGGTCATGCCAGTCGTCGACCACGTAGTTACGATCGCGGTACTCCGCCGGCAACCGTTCACCCTTGTGCCAATCGTTGTGCGGAACCGGACCGCCCGGGCCGCCCATCGACGCCTCATGCGGTGCAGGTCCGCGGCCATGTCC
Source organism: Paraburkholderia sp. GAS206C (assembly GCF_050435645.1). Taxonomy (NCBI): domain Bacteria; kingdom Pseudomonadati; phylum Pseudomonadota; class Betaproteobacteria; order Burkholderiales; family Burkholderiaceae; genus Paraburkholderia; species Paraburkholderia sp. GAS206C. Next base: position 39,608 of record NZ_JBNDKR010000001.1, read on the forward strand.
ACGCTGAACCGGGCGCTGGCCGTGATCATCATTGTGCGGCTGGGCAATAGCGGCAACGGACGTACCCAGTAACGATACGATCAAAAACGGTACGGCAAATGTCGACTTCATGGTTTCGCCTCAGAGTGAATGACGGAATAGCGGTTTGGCGCTCCAGCTCCAGACGGGGCAAAGCGCCAGTTGCGTCTTGACCGTGTCGCTATGCGAAATGGATCGCCTGGCGGGGGTCAACGTCGGACGCCGGCAAATGATGTCATAAGAATGCGTGCCGGCTCAAATCGATCGGCACATTTCGGCTGCTTCGAAGCGCGTTCTAAGAATGTTTGACATTCGACGCTACCACCGTGACCACATCAATTGTGTGAATTGCAGCAATTGCTTCGGGTACCTGACCTGGGCCAACATGTGTTGCACCAGAAACAGCACCCTTGCATGGCTCCCGACGCATACGATGAAACCGGTCAACGAATCCTGGATCCGCGACGCGGCGGCCGGTCTGCCGTCCACGCCGTCTATCGCAGCACACCCTGCCTACCCTGCAAGTACCTCCGCAACTGCGAGCACCCCGGCACCCGCCGGCGGCCTGCAGGCGACCGCCATCCTGCTGTTCGGCTACGCGATTCTGATTACCGGCAATGGCCTGCTGGGCACGCTCATCTCGCTGCGGCTGATCCAGCAGCAGACGCCGTCGCTGGTGGTCGGCGTAGTGCAATCGGCTTATTACATCGGCTTCATGGTCGGCGCGCTATGGGGCGGCGGCCTGATCGGGCGGGTCGGACATCATCGCGCCTTTGTCACGTTCGCCGCGGTCTCGGCGTGCTGCGCGCTCGGTTATGCCGCGTGGAATTCGGCCGCGACGTGGGCTGCGTTGCGCTTTGTGATGGGCTTTTGCCTCGTCGGCATTTTCACGGTGGTGGAAAGCTGGCTGCATCAGTCGGCCAGTAACGCGCAGCGCGGACGGGTGTTTTCCGCGTACATGATCACGAACTATATGGGCGTCGGCACGGGGCAGTTTCTGATCAGCCTCGCCGATCCGGCCGGCTTCGCCCTCTTCAGCCTCGTCAGCGCGCTGTTTTCCGCTTCACTGATACCGGTTGCACTGGCCGGTAACGCACCCGTGCCGACTACTCCGATGGAGGCTCCTGAGAGCAGCGGCGGTTCGCGCCTCGCACGCGGACTCTCGGGCTTGAGCACAGTCTACAGATGGGCGCCGCTCGGAGTGTATGGCTGCCTCGCCGCCGGTCTGCTGAACAGCGGTTTCTACACAATGCAGCCGGTGTTCATGCGCCGGCTCGGCTATTCGGTCACCGACGTCTCGCACTTCATGGGCTTCGCACTGCTCGCGGCGCTCCTGCCGCAATGGCCGGTTGCGAGGCTCGCCGATCTGTTCGACCGGCGCATCGTCATCGTGTCAATTACTGCGCTTGCTGCGGTGTGCAGCCTGCTGCTGTTCGTGCTGCCTGGCGGCACGCTGGTCGAGGTGCTTGGGTACGTGTATGTCAGCGTGGTGTTCTCGCTGTACGGCGTGGTGACGTCGTACGTCAACGACTGCATTCCGGCCGGCCAGCGTATCGCCGTCAGTGCCGGGCTGCTGCTGATCTTCTCGCTGGGCGCGAGCGCGGGGCCGACTTTGGCGTCGGCGCTCATGGGACTCGCAGGTCCAGGCGGACTCTATCTGTTCACGTTGCTTGTGACCGGCACGCTCGCGGGCCTCGCGCTCAGCAGTTTGCGCGCGACCCCACGCGTCAATGCGGCGCGCTGAGCCACACCACCGTCAACGACCGCACGCCTTGTGCGCCACGAATCAGCACACCTTCGATATCGGCTGTGGCCGACGGCCCCGTTACCAGCGCCGCATATCGTGCACGCTGAAAATCCGGCCGCTGGTAGACGTCCTGCAATCCATCGATCATCTGTGCAGGGTCGAGCAGCACGACCAGATGCTGCACGATATAGCCGATCGCGTTGACCACGTATTCCTGCTCGCTGAACCACACCGAGCCGGTCTCCGCGACGCCAAAGCGGGCCCGCACGACGCCCACGTCGATGTCCTGCAGCGACACCGGTGGTGTGTCGGCGCTCAACGGGCGCGTGCCCGGTACTTCGGACGTAGCCGAACACACCGAGGCCTGCGCGCCGAAACGCTCGTGGATCAACGCAAGCACGTCGGCGCCCGAAGCGGCCTCGACACACGTTCCGCCCATGCCCGCCAACGCCGCGGTGAAACGCGCCCACAGGTCGCCGCCGGTCGATGCGAACAGCGGTACCTCGGGACGCTCGCGCGCGTCCGGTTGAGCCGCACGCACTTTCGCGAGAAAAGCCTCACGCGTTGCCATCGCCACCTCCACGATTCTTCCGGTACCACGCGTGAAACGTCAGCTTCGGCGCTTCCGGCAATTCGCGCTGCCGGCCCCAGATATTGAGCGGGTTATACAGCACGAAATTCGGCAGCCGCCGCAATGCGCCGCCCATCGACGACACCGTCGCCCGGTACAGCGTTGGACTCGCCAGCAGACGCCCGGCCATCTTCAGCACTTCCTGCTTCACGAACGGCACTTCATGGCGCTCGGTAATCACCTGCCGCCACTTGTAGATCTGTTCATGGATATTGATCTTCACCGGGCAGACGTTCGTGCAACTCCCATTGAGCGTGGAAGCAAACGGCAACGCGCTATAGCGTTTCAGATCGTAGGTCGGGTTGATGATCGCGCCAATCGGTCCTGAATACGTACCACCGTATGAGAGACCGCCGCTGCGCCGGTACACCGGACAGGTGTTCATGCACGCGCCGCAGCGGATGCATTTGAGCGAATACCAGAACTCCTGCATCGCAAGCCGCTCCGAGCGGCCATGATCGACGAGGATAAAGTGCATCTCGGTGCCCGGACGCGGTGCGCGGAAGTGCGACGTGTATTGCGTAATCGGCGAGCCGAGCGCGCTGCGCGAGAGCATGCGCACAAACACGCCAAGGTCCGAGACCTTCGGAATCAGTTTTTCAATGCCGATCGAGGCAATATGCAGCGGCGGCACGTTGGCCGACAGATCCGCGTTGCCTTCGTTGGTACAGACCACCACTGTGCCCGTTTCCGCCACTGCGAAATTGCAGCCCGTCATGCCGGCCGTTTTCTCACGCACAAAATACGGCCGAGTATTCATCCGCTGACTTTCGGCGAGGTAGTGAATGTCGCTATTCTCGGGATCGGTGCCGATGGTGCGGCCGAACAGCTGTGCAACGTCGGCGCGCAGCTTGTGCACGGCGGGCACCACCATATGGCTCGGGTCCTGATGATCGAGTTGCTGGATGCGCTCGCCGAGGTCCGTCTCCATCACCGTGATGCCGCGCGGCTCGAGATATTCGCGCATCGCACACTCGTCGGTGAGCATCGACTTGCTCTTGACGAGCGTCGTCATGCCGCGTCCGGACATGATCTGGTACACCAGCTCGTTATGCTCCTCCGCGGTTGCCGCCCAGTGCACGGTCACGCCGTTCGCTTCCGCTGCGGAGGCAAACTGTTCGAGGTACTCGGACAGATGCGACAGCGTATGTTCCTTGATGCCCGAGGCCAGCTCGCGCAGCGTTTCCCATTCGGCGATGTTGTGCGCCTGCGCATCGCGCTTTTCGCGCAGGTCCCAGAGACGCTTGTCATGAAACGCCACATGCTCCGTCTTGGCGATGAAAGCGCCCGCGGCTTTTGCGTGATCGATCCGGCTCATTCGCGTGCTCCGTTCAAAACCTGCGCGATATGGATAAAACGTGCGTCCGCTTTCATCCGTTCCGCGCAACCTTGCTGGTGCATCAGGCAAGACATATCGCCAGAGACGATGTACTCCGCGCCGGCGTTCAGGTGATCGCGAACCTTGTCCTGCCCCATGCGGACCGATACCGGCTCTTCCGTCACGGAGAAGGTGCCGCCGAAGCCGCAGCATTCATCGGGACGGGCGAGCTTGACGAATTCGATGCCTTTGACGCCCTTCAGCAAGGCCAGCGGTTTTGAAAACGGCGTGCCGGCGATTTCCGAGACCGACGCCTCTTTCAGATGCCGCAACGCGCTGCAGCTGTTGTGAAGCCCTACCCGATGTGGAAACTCAGCCCACGGAAAGTCACGGGCGCCGACCACGTCGTGCAAAAACTCGACCAGTTCATAGGCGACGGCGCGTACCTTCTTCACCTCGGAGGTTTGCTCGATTGCAGTCAGATGCTCGCGCACGTGATGAATGCAGCTCGACGAAGGTCCGACGATGTAGTCGTATCCCGCGAAATTGCGCGCAAAGACCTTCTCCGCGCCGGCCGCTTCGGCCTGGGCGCCGCTGTTCGCCATTGGCTGGCCGCAGCAGGTCTGCTCCTGGGGATAGTCCACCTCGATGCCGAAGCGCTCAAGCAATTCAAGGGTGGCGATGCCTACTTCCGGATAGAACGCGTCGATAAAGCAGGGTATGAAAAGAGCGACTTTCATGGAATCGAGGGGCCGGCATATTTGAGGGGACGAAGCGCTGCGCTCCGGATGCGGGCGCATGTGCCTACTCTACTGCGGATTCCAGTCCGGCGACGTGCTGCTGGCCGCCCAAGTACGCTTTTTGTATGACTGGTCTTGTTGGTCTGACCAAGAATATAAGGAAGTTGGAGAAACGTGTCAATTTAGGCGCCAGCCTTTGGGTGCCAGCCTTGACGCGACCGCAATGGACTGGACTTACCGCGCCCTCAGCGCGAGTACCGCCCCGCAGCGTCAGGAAGGCTTGGCCGCCTCTTCTTCATACAGTTCGCGTACGAACGTCAGATGGCGCTCGGCGGCCTTGCGCGCCTTCTGGGCGTCACGTGCCATCACGGCGTCGAAGATCGCCTGGTGCTGCGTCAACAGTTGACGCTCCTTGGCATCGTCGTAATCGATCAGCCGATGGTATTGCCGCATCCCTTCCCGAATCAGCGTATGGATACCGTGGATCACATGCGCGAGCGCCACGTTATGCGTCGCATCGGCGATAGCCAGGTGAAAGGCGGCGTCCAGCTCCGGCAGGTTCGTGCGGTCGTCGGAGAGGGAGCAGGTTTTCAGTTCTTCGAAAGCGTTGCGGATCTTCTTGAGATCGGCAGCGGTGGCGCGCTCGGCTGCGTACACCGTCGCGATCGATTCAAGCCCCTGGCGCAGTTCGAGAATGTCGGCGCTGGTGCGCGGATTCTGCAGCAGCAGCTCCGCCAATGGCTTCGAGATGATCGGCGCCGTCACGTCCACCACCGTAAAACCGCCCCGCCCCGAGGTCTCGATATAGCCGTCCGCCTCCAGGCGGATCAGCGCTTCCCGCAGCGATGGACGCGATACGCCCAGTTGGGTCGCCAGATCGCGCTCGGCGGGCAGGCGGTCGCCCGGCATCAACGCGCCGTCCGAGATCAGCCGTTTGATCTGGTCGGACACGACGTCGGACAGCCGTTTGCGCGTGAAGGACTGGATCGGATGAAATTGCATGGGCAAGGTCGTAGCGGTAGAGGGTATGACGCGCTGCGTTGGTGGACAAGGCCGGCCGGCGCGTCAGGGGTGGCTTCTGGAGACGGCGGCCGCAACTGCCTGGGGCAATTATAGCGTCCGCTCTTTATGGCACCTGAGAGGCCATGAGAGCGGCCGTTGCCGTTTGCACACACCGCGCTTGAATGGCGCCCGTTAAAGAACCCCGCTAAAGCACCCTTCAATCGAACCGGCTCTGCAACAGACTAATCAACCAGCTCACAAACGCTTCGACCCGATCCGCGCGGTGCCGCCAATGCGGATAGATTGCCGAGACCTGCATCGGCGCCGCACGCCATGCAGGCAACACTTCGACCAGTTCACCCGCTTCGAGGTGCTCCTGCACGTCGTAGCGCGGAATCTGAATCAACCCCAGGCCCGACAGGCAGCAAGCGATATAGGTTTCCGCGTTGTTCACGGCAACCCGGCTGCGCATCGGCATATTGATGGTCTGCTCGCCGCTTCGATACTCCCAGGCGGCAATGCGCGCGCCGCCTGCCGACGCGTAATCGATCGCCCAGTGCTTCGGTAGATCCTCGGGTGTGTTCGGCACGCCATGCCTGGCCAGATAGGCGGGACTGGCGCAGTTGATCAGCGTCAGCGCACCAAGCGGCCGGGCGACGAGGCTCGTGCTGTCGAGCGGTCCCACGCGGATCGCGCAATCCACGCCCTCCTGAACCAGATCGATCGGCCGGTCGGTCGAGCCCAGCATCACCTGTACGTTCGGATAGCGCTCGAAGAAGGCCGGTAACGCGGGCGCCACGAGCCGCCGGGCGATCCGGCTCGGCACGTCGACGCTCAAACGCCCCGCGATCTCGGTGGGCGCCTTGCGGAACAATCCGTCGATCGCATCCGCATCCGCGAGCCAGCTACGGCTGCGTTCGAGCAGCGTCTGTCCATCCGGGGTCAGTTGAACGAGCCGGGTGGTCCGGTGCAACAGACGCGCGCCCATGCGCTGCTCCAGTTGCTGCACGGCGAGCGAGACCGTTGCGCGTGGCAGGTTCAGCGCCTTGGCCGTCTTGATGAAACTGCGCATATCGGCGACATGCACGAAGACCCGCAGCAGGTCGACCTGATCCATTGAAGTCCGGCTCCATTTGCTTTGTCACGAACCAGACTGAAGCATGAATGCTGCATAGGCACAAGCAACGTCAAAGACTCGGGAAGCCAAGGCATAGGTCGAATGCGCCGGGCCTGACAGTTAGCGCGTCGTATACCCGCCGTTGGCAAAGATCGTCTGCCCTGTGATCCACCAACCGTCGGTGACGAGGAATTTGACAATCGGTGCGATATCGCCGATTTCGGTCAGGCCGCTTTTCGTCGATTTGCTGAGTGCGGCGGCGGTTGCGTGATAGGCAGCGGACTCTTTCGATTCAGCCGGATAGAAAAACGGCGTATCCATCGGACCCGGGCCGATCGCGTTCACCGAGATGCCGCGCTCGCCGAACTCCTTCGAAGCAGCGCGCGTGTAGTGTTCGATCGGCGCCTTGCTGCCGGGATAGATCGAATAGAACGGCGTGTAAGCCGACAGCAGCGAGGTCACGATAGTGACAACCTTGCCGTTATCGGCCAGCTTCTTGCCCGCTTCCTGCAGAAAGAAGAACGCCGCCTTTGAATTGACTGCGAAGATCGTGTCGTAGTCGTGCTCGGTCACTTCGACGATCGGCTTCTTGATGACCATGCCCGTGGTATTCACCGCGATATCGATCTTGCCGAACTGCTTCAGCGCTTCGTCGAACAGCCGTGTAACGTTGGCGGGCTGGGTCAGGTCGCCCTGCACCGCAATCGCCTTCGCGCCGGCGGCCTGCACGGCGGCAACGGTTTCTTCCGCGGCGCCGCGGGTCGCATCGCTGTTGTAGTGCACCGCGACCGCAGCCGCGCCGCCCTTGGCGAGCTCACGGGAAATCAGCCCGCCCAGGTTCTTTGCACCGCCTCCGATCACGACCACCTTACCGTTGAGAGAGTGATCTGCCATGACATCCTCCGGGACATTGAGTGGGGAGTCACAGTATAGGAGCGGCAAGCGCCGCTATTGGCCGGTCGCGGCTGGATGGAAAATCCAGCAATCGTGAACAATCTGCGCGAAGCAACAAGCAGCGCTTCAGCGCGGCTCGACCAGCGCGACCTTCACGAATCCATCGGGCTGCGCCTGCAATCGCGCGGAGAACTGCTGCATATGCAAGGCCACGCGCCGCGCGTAGCCTTTGCCGCCGCCGCTGTAGCGCGACAAGGCCTCGTTGAGATCGCCACCCGAGGCGTCCAGATAGCCGCGCAAGATCGACGAGCCGATGGTCACGTTGACGACGGGGTCGGACAGATCCTTGCCGCCCGACACCAGTTGCGGATGCGCCGAGGGCAACACCTGCATCAGACCTTTCGCGCCGGCGGTGCTGACCGCGCGTCGGTTGAAGCCCGATTCGGTGGCGATCACGCCGAGCAGCAGCACCGGCGACATCGCAAAGCGATTCGCCGCATCGAGCACGGCTTGCGCGATGGTGGTGGATTCACCGCGCGCCACGCGAAATTGTCCCGACAGGATAGTTGCAATTTCAACCAGTGCCGATGCGTTGGAGCCGTCAGGCGGTTGGCTCGCCATGACCGGGGCAGCAACGTGCGGTGCATCGAGCATCGGCGCATCCGTGATACGCGGCGCTTCGGCCGCCTGCATCGCGCTCGCAAATGACAGTGTCAACGCGCCGAGCGTCAGGCCCACTACTCGTGTGGCCCGTGTGGTGCGGTTTTCCCTTCCCCTGTTCGTCTGGCTGTTCTGCATATCGCCCGCTGGCTATTCGCGTGCGATGAACAATACGTGGAACGACGTATCGGGCGAACAAAAACGTGTCTGCCCGACGTAAACAGGACATCAAAACACAAGGCATTACAACAAGGCATCAAGATCGCAGCGCGAGAATCGCTGCGACAAGACCGCCTCAGCCGGCGTTCAGCGCCGGTGCCCGGACCTGCAGACCCGCGACGAAGGCCGCGATCCGGTCGCAGGCTTCGGCCAGACGAGCTTCGTCGACCACAAAGCCGAGCCGCACGAAGCCGTTGGCCGTCTCGCCGAACGCGCTTGCGTCGAGCAGCGAGACACCCTGAGCGCGAAACAGTTGCCAGGTGAATTCGACCGTATCGAGACCGCAGCCGCTGACGTCGACCATCATGAACATGCCTGCTTCGGGCAACAGACAGCGCAGTCCCTGCACCCGGCTCAAGCGCTCATACACGACGTCACGGCGGCGCCGGTAGACTTCGCGCATGTCCGCGACGATCTGCGCCTTGTGCTCGAACGCCACAAGCGCGGCCTCCTGGATAAACCCAGGCAGGCCATACAGCATGCATAACGCGAGCCGCCCGAGATGCCCGATCAGCTCGGCCGGCCCGATCGCCCAGCCTACGCGCCAACCCGCCATCGCATGCGACTTCGAGAGGCTCGCGATCGTCACGGTCCGTTCGGCCATCCCTTCGAGCGAGGCGATACTGACGTGCTCGCGCTCGAAGGTGAGATCGGCATACACCTCGTCGGACACGACCCACAGATCATGCTGGCGAGCGAGTTGCGCGATGCGTTCCAGATCGGCACGCGGCATCACGACGCCGGTCGGGTTACACGGAGTGGCAAAGAAGATCGCTTTGGTGCGCGGCGTGATAGCCGCTTTGAGCGCATCGCAATCCAGATGAAAACCACGAGCCGGGTCGACGGGCACAGGCACCAGCGTAGCGCCCGAGGCCCGCACACAGGCTTCGTAGGTCAGATAGAGCGGCTCCGGCACGATCACTTCGTCGCCGGGTTCGCAAAGACACAGCGCCGCGGCGAAAATGCCGTTCTGCGCGCCGGCGCACAACATCACGTTTTCGACGCCGACGGAACGGCCAGTGGTGCGGGTGTGTTCGCGGGCAATCGCCGCCCGTAGCGGCTCACGCCCAACCACCGTGGTGTAGTGCGTGTCGCCGCCGCGCAGCGCTTCGACTGCCCTTTCGACGATCGCCTCAGGTGTCGCGAAGTCCGGATCGCCGACGCTCAGCACGATCACATCTTCGCCTCTCGCCCGCGCCTGTTGCGCGGCATGGTGAATCTCCCATGCGGACGTGCGCTTGCCCTGCAGGCGCTCGACCAGACTTGAATACTTCATCCCCACTCCTCACGGCAAAACCTGTCCGGCCATCAATGTAATGGGGAGTGGGCAAAACGTCCATCGTTGCGAACAATGTGCAAGGGAGAAGCCTGCGAGATTTGCTCAAAGCTGACGACGCAACTCAGCCGGCGGCACCTTCATCAGATGGCGGTACTTTGCCACTGTCCGCCGTGCGACCAGCACGCCCTGCTCGGCGAGCATGCGAGCCAAGGTCACATCCGACAGCGGATCGTTGGTGTTTTCCGCGGCGATCATTTCCTTGAGCAGCGCACGGACAGCCGCAGCCGAACAGGTGCCGCCACTTTCGGTGCCCAGTTCGCGCGGGAAGAAATGCTTGAATTCGAAGATGCCTCGCGGCGTCGCCATATACTTGTTGCCCGTCGCGCGCGAGATGGTGGATTCGTGCAAGCCAAGTTCTTCGGCGACGTCACGCAGCACCATCGGTTTAAGCGCGATCTCGCCGTACTGGAAAAACGCCTTCTGATGCGCGACGATGCATTCGGCCACGCGTTGAATCGTATCGAAGCGCTGTTGTGCGTTGCGGATCAGCCAGCGTGCCTCCTGCAGTTGCTGTGCAAGCGGCGAACGGCTTGCACCGGCTGACTGCGCGAACAGCTCGGCATACATGCGGTGAATCCGCGCGCGCGGCTGCACAGCCGGATTAATATTCACAATCCATTTATTACGCACCTGGCGAACGATCACGTCCGGCACGACATAGTTGTCTTCCGTGCGGCCATAGAAATTACCTGGCTTCGGATCGAGTTTGCGCACCAGGGCACAAGCCACGCGCAGTTCTTCCGCCGAGCAGCCAATCTGCTTTTGCAATTCGGCCTGCTCGCGGCGCGCAAGACGTTCGAGATGATGCTGGACGATCTGCAGGGCGACATCGCGACCCGGCACGTCGACGGGCATCGCATGCAGTTGCAGCTCGAGACACTCGGAGAGCGAACGTGCGCCGAGTCCCGGACGATCGAGCGACTGCACGAGGCGCAGCGCCACCAGCAATTCCTCTTCCGTCAAAGCCGGTTCGAGTTCCACGATTGCGGCCAGATCCGCGAGATCCTGGCGCAGGTAGCCGTCGTCGTCGAGCGCTTCGATCACGAACCGGGCAACTTCACGGTCACGCTGGTCGAGGCGGTACAGCCGCAGCGCGTCGTGCAACTGTTCGCGCAGCGAAGGTTGGGAGCGTGCCCATTCGGCCGGGTCGCTGCCCTCGGAATCGCCGTTCTGCCGCGACGAGTTGCGGCTAAACGAGTCACCGGAGAATTCGCCTGAGAAGTCACCGGACGACATGTCGCCCGACGATTCATCCGACGCCATGCTCTCGCGCGAATCAGCTACTGCAGTGTCGAGCATCGTATCGGGCTCGCTCGCGCTGACGGTGTCGCCAGCCGCAACCGGGATGCTATCGTCGCCGGTCGAAGAGGTTGCGAGCGCAACGTCTTCCGTGTCGGTCGCGTCGTACTCGAGAAATGGATTGGTGTCGAGCGCAGTACGCAACTCCTGCTGGAACTCGAGGGACGATAACTGCAATAGCCGCACTGACTGCTGTAACCGCGGAGTCAGTGCCAGTGATTGCCTTGTGCGTAGTTCAATTGAAGGCGGCATTGTAGTCAGTCCTTGGGATAGTTCTAAAAAAGAGGCTTGGCACTACCAGAGCAACTGTCGTACCAGCTCGCGCAAACCGCTGTTTTTTCTCATCTTTGCTTTTTCGCCAGGCTCAGGCAGGTCGCTTGCGGCGCCATTTTTTACAATTGGCCGGAAAAATGCGCAGCGGACGGCGACGCCTTTTACAGGCCCGCTCCGCGGGCCGCCACACCAGTCCCGGCAGGCTTACACGCCCTCCAGGCGACCCATGTCCGCCCTTTGCGAAGCAAACTCACACCGTTGGGCACACTCCTTGCGGCTATGGTCGTGTGGACGGATAAACCTCAGTCAAATGACAAGCGCGCCGCGCCAACGCATGCGCAACCAGCGTCAAGTGAATGAGTCGCGTATCCGGTGTCGATTAACGGCCCTGACGGAACCGTAGCGGCAACGATCCCACGCGTGTCATCGGCGGCTGGCATCCAGTTGCGATCGACCGCATAGGTAACAAGACCGCATCTCTTATCAACAACACGAAGGAGCAGTTATATGAAGACCATCCATTTTCTGAAGACCGCTGGCGTCGCTGCCTGTGTCGCTTTTGCCCTGAACGCCTCGGCCCAGACCAATGCACCGTCCGCCAGCTCGGAAACGATTGGCCAGCACGTCGACGACGGCACCATCACCACCAAGGTGAAGGCCGATCTGCTCGGCGCCAAGAACGTCAAGTCGACGCATATTCACGTGAAGACCCGCCAGGGCGTGGTGTGGCTCACGGGTACGGTGCCGACCTCGGATGACAAGTCCGCTGCAGCGGAAGTCGCGAAAGACGTCGATGGCGTGGCGAGCGTGAAGAACCATTTGAAGGTGGTGGCCGAGTAAAGCCGCCAGCAACTATTCGTTCGGACATCGCTTCGGCGGTGTCCTGATGAAAAAGGGGCCATCCGCGTTGCGGACGGCCCCTTGCTTTTGGGCTTTTAATGCGCGGCGTTTGGGCTTAGTGCTTGGCAGCCGCGTACTGGTCACGCAGATCGCGAATGCGATCGTGATTCAACAGAACGCCCTGATACTGCTTTTCCACCACGATTCGCACGTCGGCCGGCAACTCCTTGTCGAGTGCATCGTGATAATGCTTCTTCGCTACGTCCTCGCCCTTTTCACAGTCCGCGAGGATCGAGTGGTCGTCACGACCGGCCACGGCGCTCTTGACGTCTGTCCAGCCGCGATGGAGCGCACCGCTCACGGTGCCGCCAGTTTCCGGCTTGCCGCCCAGTCTCTGGACCAGGTCCTGCAACTCGCGTGCACCGCGTGTGCAGTCGTCGGCACGCGAGACAAAGAGCGACTTGAGTTGCGCATCGTGCGCGTCTTCGGCAGCCTTGCGAAAGCCACGCTCGCCGTCCTTCGATGTTTCAACCAGATCGTTCAATACAGCGGTCACGTTGGTAGACATTGCATTCCTCCGTTTCATAGTTCATCGGCCCGCTGCCGGTGGCAGCGGCTCCCATTCAATGCCGCATGACGTGTGCCCGGGCTGGGCTCGCGGGCGTCCTCACGGTGGGTGTGGAGCGATAGCGCATACAAGCCTCCGCGGCCCGCGCTTGCCCGCAAACCGCGTTTGGCAAAGTTACCCAGCCGCGTAAATGTTGCCCGGCGGCAATCGTGCGCAGACATCCGGCGGCGTGCCAAACGTCCCTCGAACTGGCTTCGGACGGCCTTCTACCGGGCCTGCGAGCGAATGCAATGCAATGGCATAGATGTTGCTGTATCCATGGTGCTGCCCGCACCGGTGTGCGCCTCCTGCGAGACAGGACGAGCCCTCCGCAATCGAAAATCAATGGGCACGCAACGACAAAGGGAGCCTCATCATGAAGATCAGGAGAGCCGAGTTTCTGCTGGCGGTGGCAATCGTCACGTCGGCTGCTGCCATGCAGGTCCGTGAATACGTACTGAGGACTGCGCCGCAAAGTGCCGCACAAACAATGAGCTGCGGCACAACGCACCAGGGGTTGGCGCCAGCGGCTTGCGAGACTATGCGCGGCGAACGTTCGGTGGACGGAGCGGCCCACCCACAGCAAACGGCCCTACGTATCTGGGTATAAGAAATCCGGGCTATAAAGAAAGCGCGGCGGCCGCATCGATTGCGACCGCCGCTTCTTTTATGCGCGGGCCATGAGTAGCCCTGCGTTATTTGTGGCCCCGCCGTCGTTAAGCTCGCTTAGGCATGCTTCTCATTGAGTTCAGGCATCGTTTCCGGCGGACGCGTGGGATCGAAATCGGCCCAACGGCCGCGTTGCCAACGTCCGTTCGCACGTTCGATTGCCGCACCGCCCGTATCGCGCAAGATACGCGCAGCGTCGTACTGGCTATCCGGCGAAACATGTACCGCGAGCAGCACACCTGAATCGCGCGTTTCGTGCTGCTGTGTCCCGTGGCGCCCTAACCTGCCCCCGCTGCGCGTATGCGACATGGCGCCGACCAGCGAGCCGACATAGGCGCCCACTCCCGCTGCGATAACCGATACGAGCAGCGGCGCCGAAAACACGGTAAAGATGCCGACGCCCACTGCCGCTCCCAGAACAGCGCCGATCGTCACGCCCTTGCCCGCGCCTTTGGGCGCCTCCGCGGAACCGGCGTCCGTGGCGGTATCGCCGCCAATCGGATAACGCGCATGCTGTCCGGTCGGATTGACGAAAAACAGCGTCACGTCCTCCTCGACGAAACCGCTGTTGAAAAGACGTTGGGCTGCATCTTCAGCGGCCGGAAACGTGGTGAAACGTGCTGCGACGATGAGTGACATAGATCCTCCTTTCATCGCGGAAAATGATTACAGACATACCCTTTCGCGGTCCTGACAAGTGTCTACCGGTCGTGGCCGGATTCCATTCCCTCGACGCGGAACAGTCCGCTATGCAGTATTACGCTTGCTCCTTCGCTTTGGTCAAGCGCCTCTGCGCACACCGAATGAATCCGCCGGCGGCCCTGCCTGAATGCGCCAAGCAAGGCGTCCTCGAGCGCTGACTCCGCGCCGAAATGATCCTCCAGCGCCTCCGCTGTGATTGCACAAATAACCGGTTCGCCGTCGACGCGTGCCGTGAACTGCACGGTCAGACTGGAGCCGTCGAACCCCGGTGCTTCGTCAGGAAAAGTAATGCGCATGGTGGCGTCCTCGTAGGCGGGCCGCGGCAGAATAATGGCGTTCATGGCGCGCTCGGTTCGAATGTCTTCACGTGGGGCCTACTCAGGTTTCTGGTGGCAAACTGTTGAGTGTTCGCAGTGCGCTGTGGGCCGGTCTGCGGAGTAGTCTGAGCCGCAAAAACCTGCGCGCCGGGCTTCGCCTGGCTGGCGGCGCCAGCTTGCGTCTGCATGGCGGCCAGCAAGGCGGCGCCCAGTCCCATCGCCGCGATCATGGCTTGTATGGAATACCGGAATCTCATGCACTTTCTCCCAGTTCATCGGGCCGATTGCGGGCCAGCCATTGCCACCGGCTGACCCGTTTCAGGGGCTCAACGCAATAGCCATTCTTAAGCGGCCTTGCGCTTGGTCAGTTGCGCGATCAACGTTCTGTTGAAGGCTGGCAGATCGTCGGGTTTGCGGCTGGTGATGAAGTTGTCGTCCTCCACCACTTCCTGATCGACCCATGTACCACCCGCGTTGCGAATGTCGTCCTGAAGGCTGGGCCAGCTCGTCACCGTGCGGCCTTTGATGATGCCCGCCGATACCGGCAGCCATGTGCCATGACAGATCACGGCGATCGGCTTGTGTGCGCTGTTGGCTGCCTTCACGAAGGCTTGTGCCTGCGGCAGCGAGCGAATCGCGTCACCGTTCACCACGCCGCCAGGCAAGACGACAGCGTCGTATTCGGCTGCGGTGGCCTTGTCAAACGTGGTGTCGACTGCGACCGAGTCGCCTTTATCCACATGTTTGAAGCCCTGGATCTTGCCCGGCTTTGCCGAGATCACATGGACCGTTGCGCCGGCCTCGGCGAGCGCGCGTTGCGGCTCCAGCAGTTCTGCCTGCTCAAAGCCGTCCAATGCGAGGACTGCTACCTTGCAGCCTTGAAGTGACTTAGCCATCAATGTTTCTCCTTTGCGAGCATGAAAATGAATCGACCGGCGCTGCGCCGGGTCTCGCCTTGAACTCGTTCACTCCGTTTCCGAAGGTATCGAGCAAGAGCTGTGCCCGTGCAACATCAGGCGGGACGCGATGCATCCGGATCGTCGGGATCGTCTGATACGTCGGGCGCAAACGGGTCGTCGACGCGGTCCGGTACGATGTCCGCGTCGGGAGAGAGCGTGGCGTCGCCGTCCGCGGCGGCGCGTTCGCCGGTGCCATGGCGGTCCGTGTCGCTGCGAAGTTCGGCGTCGCCGGTTTCAAGCGCGTGGTTGTCGAGTTCCGAGTCCACATCGAACACGTGACGCTTCGCGCCGGCCACGTCGCTGCCACTGTCGGAGGAGTCGCTCGGGCCTAACGCGCCGGTCGAACTGGCCGTCTCACGAACCTCGTGTTGCGGTTCCTCATCAGGATTCAGGGTGCTGCTCATTTCAACCTCCTTGGGTTTTTGACACCTGCACTGAAGCGCCGCAAGGAGTGTTCCGCAGGCAGTGCCGCGGACGGGCACTGCCCTTGCTTGAGGCGAATGCATGGATCGCCTGGTTAATCGACGTGTTGAGGTTGAGTCGGACAGGCTGAGTTGATAATTGAGTTGATAAATGAGTCCACCTGGCCGCGCCACTTACTACATGGATTAAAGGCAACCATGACCGCCCCGCCCCGATCTGCCCGACATCAGTCCGCGACCGTCGCTGCCAGCACAAGCGCGACGGCAGCAACGCAAAGCACAATGCCCAGCGGCTTGCGGCACGCCGACGACACACGTCCCGGCTACTCGCGCAAGCTGCTTAAAGAGGGCTTTGCCTATTTCGATGTCGCGGGCAAACGGATCGAGGATGCCGATGAAATTGCCCGTATCAACGCACTGGCGATTCCCCCTGCTTATGCCGACGTCTGGATCTGCCCTGACCCGCGCGGCCATATCCAGGCAACTGGCCGCGATGCACGTGGACGCAAGCAGTACCGCTACCACCCGCGCTGGCGCGAAACGCGCGACGCCGACAAATACGAACGCATGACGGCATTCGGCCGGGCATTGCCAAAAATTCGCGCGCGCGTGTCACGCGATCTGAAGCTTCGCGGCATGCCGGGCGACAAGGTAATTGCTGCCATCGTGCAGTTGCTCGACTCCACGCTGATCCGGATCGGTAACGCCGAATATGCACGTGACAACCAGTCGTATGGACTTACGACGTTGCGCAAAAAACATCTGAAAGTGGAAGCCGGCCGGGTTCGCTTCCGTTTTCGCGGCAAGAGCGGTATCGAGCACGACGTGACCATCGATAATCCACGCGTGAAGCGCATCGTGCTTCGCTGCGCCGAGTTGCCCGGGCACGATCTGTTTCAGTACGTCGATGAGGACGGTACGCGTCACACGGTCGGCTCGGCCGAGATCAACGACTATCTGAAACGCGCGAGCGATGCCGATTTCACTGCCAAGGACTATCGGACGTGGGCCGGCAGCGTGTATGCGTTCGCTGCGCTGCGCCGTCTGCTGTGCGATAGCGCGGCGGAGGCAAGGCGGCATGTGGTGGCGACGGTGAAAGAAGTGGCCGCGCTGTTGCGCAATACGCCAGCTGTGTGCAGACGGTGCTATATCCATCCGGCTGTGATTGCCGCGTTCGAAGCCGATGAACTGCAAGGCATTGCGAATTGCCGGCCGCGGCGAGGTCTGCGGGTCGACGAAGCGGCTTTCGCGATCCTGCTCTCGCGCAGCGCGAAGCAGGCGGCGCGACAGGCAGCTAACGGTTCGCGCAAGCGCCGCTCGTCGAGTGCTCCGGTCACCACGACGCTTGCGCGCGAGGCGGTCGATACGGCGAATTCCGTGAGCGACGCACAACTCACCGCACTCCTTACCAAATCTCGCGCCATGAGGAAATCGTCGGGCACGCCGAACGCGCCACGCGTCACGCGCGTGCGCAATTCGGCCCGCACGGCGTCGCGGCAGGCCCGGCCGACTACGACGTGACAGCGCACCTGGCCGGCCGCACCTCGCCGGCCGCACCTCGCCGGCCACACCTGGCCGGCCGCACCAATTTCCACCCCCGCTTTCGCTCGCAAAGGTGCACCATAGTGCCTCGTGGATTTCGTCACTTTCCCGGCACTATCGCTCAACCGTTTTCGGAGGAACACCATGCGCATCCAGACCGCCTTTCTGTTCGATCTCGACGGCACGCTCGTCGACAGCGTTTATCAACACGTCCTTGCGTGGAAGCAGGCGCTCGATCAGGAAGGAATCGAACTGTCGGTATGGCGCATCCATCGCAAGATCGGCATGAGTGGCGGCCTCTTCACGAACCAGCTACTGCGCGAGACGCGCAGCGAAATGAGCGCGGAGCGCATCGAGCACTTGCGGCACGCGCATGCCGAGGCCTATAAAAAGCTAGGCAACCAGGTGCGGCCGTTGCCCGGCGCTCGCGAACTGCTCGCCGCTCTGACCGAGAGCGGCACACGCTGGGCCATCGCGACGAGCGGCCGCATGGAAACCGCCGCCGTGAATCTGGCTGCGCTCGGGGTCGATCCTGAGAAAACGGTGGTCGTTACGCGCGACGCCGTCAAATACGCCAAGCCCGATCCCGATTTGTTCATTGCCGCGGCGCACCGCCTGGGCGTGCAGATTGAACAAAGCGTGGTGGTGGGCGACAGCATCTGGGACATGCTGGCCGCGCAGCGCTGCCGCGCGTTGGGAGTTGGGGTGCTGTCGGGTGGCTACGGTCAGGATGAACTCGAACGTGCCGGCGCGTTGCGCGTCTACGAAGACCCCGCCGATCTGCTGCTGCATCTCGACGAGGTCGCCGCACGGCCGTGACGGGAAAGTTCTCGTGTCGTCTATCGCGCCGCTGCGGCTACCACGGGCTGCACGGTGCGATGACCAGCATCGCGACATCGGTGGCAATCAGGCCGAGGATAAACATGGTGCTGGACATCGCGCAGATTCTCGACAAAAACCAGTCGCGCTCGGCGCGTGTGCCTTTGAGGGCTGCGGGGAAGCGCCACGGAATGTGCGCGGTACGCCACAGGTTGCGCCATGCCACGAATGTGCCAAACGC
This sequence comes from Paraburkholderia sp. GAS206C, assembly GCF_050435645.1. Lineage (NCBI taxonomy): Bacteria > Pseudomonadati > Pseudomonadota > Betaproteobacteria > Burkholderiales > Burkholderiaceae > Paraburkholderia > Paraburkholderia sp. GAS206C. The sequence goes on from NZ_JBNDKR010000001.1 coordinate 57,983, forward strand.
GGCGAATATCAGGCAGACAACGCTCGCGACGACGACCGTAAGCGGCGTCCAGGCCATGGCGCGCACGACGAATAGAGGCGCGCCGGCCACACAGCGCTGCCCGAGCACCATCTCGGCGATGCTCACCTGAGCAAGCCAGGCAAGCGGCGTCACGAGCAACGCGATCAGAATCTGCAGCGCGCTGATTTGCTGCGGAGCAGACTGGATAGCGGAACGCGTTGCATCCGTGTGTTGGGACTGCGGGGAATGTTGGGATTGCTGGATCTGCTGCGCCTGCTGGATCTGTGCCTGCGGGATCCTGACCGGTTGTGCGGACGCCGGCTCGCGCACAACGGTTCGGCCGGTCGGGGATTGGCTGTCAGTGTCACGGCGAGGGCCGTGACACGAGGGGGCGCGCGCATTGAATCTGTCCGCGGTCATGCTGATTCCGAAAAAGATACGGTGTTTACTGCCCTGGTTGCTGTGCAACGCAGCAAGAAACGGGCCGATTTAGCAAACTACCGAATACGTGCCCTGCCGCGGCCATATTTCGCCCGCGACGCCTCAGCCACCGTCGCCCATCGCGCAAGAATTGCAATCTGCGCGACGCTTTTTACGCGCTGTGTCATGGGTTGCGGAGCAGACCGCAGAAGCCGCCGGGCGCTCGCACAATGAAAGCGTATGGAAAGCAAGCTCGCGAGAGATATCCAGCGACGCGTCATCGAAGGAACAAGCGTTGCTGTGATGAAGGGACATCAATCTGTCCAGGGAGACACATCATGAGCATACTCAACGAAACCCGCACGAGCACCGGTGCTGGCGCCGGCGCGAAGATCGTCGGCAAAGGCAGCCGTAGCGCTGACGGGCCCGGACCGGACGTGATGGCAGCGGCCACGCTCGACGGCAACAAGGTTCTCAGCAGCGAAGGCGACGACATCGGCAAGGTCAAGGACATCATGCTGGACGTACGCTCGGGGCGCATTGCGTACGCGGTGCTGTCGAGCGGCGGCTTCCTCGGCATGGGCGACAAGCTGCTCGCCATTCCCTGGGATGCGCTGACCCTCGACACGGAACGCAAGTGCTTCCAGCTGGGCATGTCGTCGGAAAGCATCAAAAACGCGCCAGGCTTCGACAAGGATCATTGGCCGTCGATGGCCGATCAGACATGGGCAACCTCGGTCCACCAGTTTTACGGCAGCGAACCGTACTGGGGCCGCGACGATCTCGGTGTCGGGGCGACTCTGCCGGGCGGCGTGGAAGCGCCTGAGGCCGGTGGCGTCAAACTGTGACCGGAGGGTCAACCTGATGGCGGCGCTGCACCGGGTGGCGCTCCACCGCTTAGCGGTCCACCTGGTGGCGCGCCCACTCTTCATACGAGGCACAACATCATGGTCAGCAAAAAATCGAAGCGCCCCGTGGCCCGCGCAAAGTCCGGGCGACCGCCCCGCCAGCGTCATGCGCGGGCCACCGCAAGCCGCCATGCGAAAACAGGCGGTGCCCAGCAAGCGAGCCGTTCGAACCGCTGGTCGCATCACGTCATGGAAACCAGCGACGCCATGGACATCGAAGCGAATGTCTTCAAGACCGGTAGCGCGGAGTCGATTGCCGAGTCATTGAAACGCTCTTCGACGCATAGCCGGCGACGCAAGGGCACGCCCTTCCAGTCGGCCATGTCGATGCTCAATTTCTATATAAATCGCGCCGGCAAAAACCTGCCCAAAGGACGCCGCGCGACCCTCGAGCAGGCCAAGCGCAAGCTGCGTATCGCCTTCGGCCGCTCCCCGTAACGCGCGTTACGCCCCGCGGATCGGCGCTGGTTCGGCGCAAAGCCTCCGTTGACCCCCGCCAGCGCCCCGCCTCACCGGATGCCTATGGACGAAACACTCTGGTTTCTCATCGTCGGCGGCGTGCTCGTCTTTATGGGCGTCGCCGCGACCACTTTCAGGCGGCTGCCGGTCAGCGCCGCCATGTTCTATCTGGGCATCGGCTACGCACTCGGGCCGGCCGGAGTGAACCTGTTGCACCTCGATATCGTCGGCGACGCGCATTTGCTGCGGATCATCACCGAGATCGCCTTGCTGGTCTCGCTGTTCGCCATCGGCCTGCGACTGCGCGTACCGGTCTTCGACGCCCTGTGGTGGTTGCCGCTTCGCCTGGGTGCTCCAGCCATGCTCCTGACGATCCCCTTGCTGATGCTGTTCGGAGTCTACGTGCTGCGCCTCGACTGGGGGCCCGCCCTCCTGCTCGCGGCGATTCTTGCGCCGACCGATCCCGTGCTCGCCCACGACGTGCAGGTTCACAACCCAGGTGACCGCGACCTGTTGCGCTTCGCGCTCTCCGGCGAAGGCGGCCTGAACGACGGGATCGCGCTGCCGTTCGCAATGCTCGGCCTCGCGCTTTGCGCGGCTCCGTCTGGCTCCATGACCACGGCGTTAAGCTGGCGTTTTGCTGCCACAGCGGTCTGGGGAATCGCGGGTGCGGTTGCGATTGGCGCCGCGCTCGGCTGGGCCACGACGCACGCCGTCACCTGGCTGCGGACCCATCACGCGCAGGCGCTCGGCCTGGAAGGTTTTTTTGCACTGGGACTGATCGAACTGTCGTTTGGCGCCGCCCAACTCGCCTATGCCTACGGATTCCTTGCGGTATTTGCAGCGGGCGTCGCGATGCGGCGCGTCGAACACCAGGCGAGCGGCGAGCGCTCGCCGCGCAGCACGATCGGCACGGTCGATTCCGAAGACGTGTCCGCGACCGCCGCGGATCCGGACAAGGCCCACGCTTACATGACCGAATCGGTGCTGGGCTTCACGATCGAGCTGGAGCGGATCGCCGAAGTGGCCATCATGGCCATGATCGGCAACGTGCTCGCTACTCTGCGCGCGCCGCTTTTCACGTGGCAGAGCGCGGCGCTGATCGTTGTGCTGTTTCTGCTGGTGAGACCCCTCGCGGTCGAGCTATCGTTGCTGGGCTCGCGAGCGTCGCAGGCGCAACGCCGTCTGATGAGCTGGTTTGGCATTCGCGGCACGGGCTCCTTTTACTACCTCGCCTATGCACTCGAACACGGTCAGGCAGCGCAGATTCTGCCACTGGCGCCGCTGGCACTTGCAGTCGTGACGGGCTCGGTCGTCATACATGGAGTCTCGGCGACGCCGCTCATGAACTGGTACCACCGCGCGCGCGGCCCGGATCCATGAAAGTGCGCCTGAATACGGTTGGGCCCCGCAATGAGTCGATAGAATATCCAGCTGTTCACCCAGTCTCTATGCGACAAGGCCTCATGACGGAATCTCCCCAGACCCGGCGCGCAGCGCAGGCAAGCGCCGCCGATTCACTATTCGCATTCCTGAAATCGCTGCCGCTGCCCGATCGTCTCATTGAGGGTTGCGTGATGGCGCTGCAGGCGGTGGCGGGCGCCAGCATTGCGTTTACAATCGCACGCGCCTTGCACACCCATCAGCCGTTCTGGGCCGCCATCACCGCGATTGCGGTGAGCCAGCACAACTACGTCGACACCCGCAAACTCTCGCGCGACCAGTTTCTTGGCGCGATGGTCGGCGGCGTATGCGGCCTCGTCGGCACGCTACTCGGCGGCGGCTATTTCGTCGCGTATATGGCGACCGTGGCGGCCGCGATCATCATCTGCTGGGTGGCCAATATCGGCAGCGCGGCGCGTCTTGGCGGCATCACCGCCACCATCATGTTGCTGGTGCCGCGCATCGGACCACCATGGGAAGTCGCGCTGATCCGCCTCGGCGAAGTCACGATCGGAACGGTCAGCGCGTTACTCGTGTGCCGCCTGATTCATAGCATCGAGCAGCGCTGGTTCGTCAAGTCATAAGCGGCGCGACGCAGTCGGGCATGCAATTGCCCCGAATTGCAACCGCTGTGCCCACTGCACTCGCACCGCAAACGTCCCCCAACGCTGAACCGCTTACTTCAGCGAACGCCGGCTGCTTTCCTTCACCTGCGCGCGACGCGGCTCGCCCTGACGCTCCAGCATCCAGCCCGGATACTCGGCCGGCAACTCACTGACGGCATCGAGTTTCGCCAGTTCGTCGGCGTTCAGTTCGACCTTGGTGGCGGCGATATTGTCGTCGAGCTGCTCGACCTTCTTCGCACCGACGATCACCGTGGTCACCGCACGCTGATGCAACAGCCAGGCGAGTGCGATCTGCGCGACCGACACCCCCTTTGCCTCGGCGATGCCGCGCATCGTATCGATACAGTCGTAGGCGCGCTCGCGATTCACCGGCGGAAAATCGAACGTGTTCCGGCGGCTGCCAGCCTCGCCTTGCTGCTCACGCCCGTATTTGCCGCTCAGCAGGCCACCTGCGAGCGGGCTCCATACCATCAGTCCGAGCCCTTCGCTATGCAGCATCGGCACCAGTTCGCGTTCGAGATCGCGGCCTGCGAGCGTGTAGTACGCCTGCAGCGTTTCGAAGCGGGCGAGGCCGAGACGGTCGGCGATACCCAACGCCTTGGCGATCTGCCACGCGGCCCAGTTCGACACGCCGACGTAGCGCACATGGCCGTGCTGAACCAGCGTATCGAGCGCACGCACCGTTTCTTCGATCGGCGTGGCCGGATCGAAGCCGTGGATCTGGTAAAGATCGATGTGATCGAGTTGCAGACGTTTGAGGCTTGCCTTGATGCCGTCCATGATGTGATAGCGCGAGGCGCCGCGCGTGTTGGCGGATTCCGCCGTCGCGCCGAACACCTTGGTGGCCACCACGACCTGGTCGCGCGGCACCTTGAGGTTCTTCAGCGCGAGGCCGGTGATCTGCTCGGACAGACCTTGGGCATAGACGTCGGCGGTATCGATAAAGTTGATGCCGGCGTCGATCGCGCGACCAACGAGACGTTCGGCGTCGGCCTGTTGCAGATCGCCGATCTGACGCCAGATGCCTTCGCCGCCGCCGAAGGTCATCGTGCCAAGACAAAGTTCGGACACAAAGAGGCCCGTGCGGCCTAGCTGGTTATAGCGCATCGTTATTGCTCCGACTGGTTGGGGGGAAACCAATGAGAATACTGCACGGGGCGAAATCCAGCAGCGGCGGCGACAGGCAGATGACCGGCGCGTCATACTCGTTGTCAACGGTGCAATCTCTACTCGCCGCCGCCTGAAAAGCAGCAAAACCTGCCGCTTTACGACGCTTCAGTCCACATGGCGCGCCGCCCGAAAACCTGCGAGACTGGGCCCTGGTTCCTCACATCGCGCGGCGTGCGCCGCTCCTCTGGATATGGCCGGTCGCGCCCCCATCTACGGCAGCATGACTCCCGCCGTTTCTCCCTCTCCCGCCTCTTCCTCGACCGGCGTGCTGGACAGCTTTCATCCGGCGGTGGCCGGCTGGTTCCTGAAAACGTTTCCGGCGCCTACCGATGCCCAGGTGGCCGCATGGCCGTCTATCCGCAGCGGCCGCTCGACCCTGGTCGCCGCCCCGACCGGTTCCGGCAAGACGCTCACCGCGTTTCTGTCGGCGCTCGACGATCTGGTCCAGCAAGGGCTCGCCAATAGCGGCGCGCTGCCGGACGAAACACTCGTGGTCTACGTGTCGCCGCTCAAGGCGCTTTCAAACGACATACGTCTGAACCTGCAGCTGCCGCTCGAAGGGATCGCCGCCGAACTCGCGCAGCGCGGCCTGCCGCCGCTCGAGATCCGCACCGCCGTGCGCACCGGCGACACCACCCAGCAGGAGCGCACCGCGCTACGCAAGCGCGCTCCACACATCCTCGTGACGACGCCGGAATCGCTGTACGTGTTGCTCGGTAGTGACTCCGGGCGCCGCATGCTGTCGACCACCCGCACGGTGATCGTCGATGAAATCCATGCGCTCGCCGGCAGCAAGCGCGGCAGCCATCTGGCGCTCAGCCTGGAGCGGCTCGACGCGCTATGCGGCCGGCGTCTGCCGCGCATCGGCCTCTCCGCGACGCAAAAGCCGATCAGCGCGGTCGCGCGGTTTCTGGTGGGCGGTGCGAGTGTGGACAGCGCCGAACCGGCCGATTGCGCGATCGTCGATGTAGGCCACGTGCGTGCCCGCGATCTCGCGCTGGAAATTCCACCGGTACCGCTCGAAGCCGTCATGGCCAACGAAGTCTGGGAGCTCGTGTATAACCGGCTCGCCGAACTGATTGCGCAGCACCGCACCACGCTTGTTTTCGTCAACACGCGCCGCATGGCGGAGCGTGCCGCGCGTCATCTGACCGAGCGGCTCGGCAAGGAAGCCGTGGCCGCACACCATGGCAGTCTCGCCAAGGAATATCGCTTCGACGCCGAGCAGCGTCTCAAACGTGGCGATCTGCGTGTGCTGATCGCCACGGCGTCGCTGGAACTGGGCATCGATATCGGCGATGTCGATCTGGTCTGCCAGATGGGCTCGCCACGCGCGATCGCGCCGTTTCTGCAGCGCGTCGGCCGCTCGGGACACCATGTGGGCGGCATGCCAAAAGGACGGCTGTTCCCCACCTCGCGCGACGACCTGATCGAATGCGCGGCCTTGCTCGATTGCGTGCGGCGCGGCGAACTCGATGCCTTGCAGATTCCGCGGGCGCCGCTCGACGTGCTGGCCCAGCAGATCGTCGCGGAAGTCTCGAGCGCCGAGTGGAGCGAGGATGCGCTGTTCGATCTGATGCGGCGCGCCGCGCCCTATGCCGACCTCGCGCGCGAGCAGTACGACGCGGTGCTGCGGATGCTCGCGGAAGGCTATACGAGCCGCCATGGTCCGCGCGGCGCTTATCTGCATCGCGACGCAGTGAGTGGCACATTGCGCGGACGACGCGGCGGCAAGCTGGTCGCGGTAACGTCGGGTGGCACCATCCCCGAGAACGCGGACTATGCGGTGATTCTCGAGCCGCAGGCCGTCAATATCGGCACGGTCAATGAAGACTTCGCGGTCGAGAGTCTGGCAGGTGACGTTTTTCAACTCGGCAACGCGTCGTATCGTATCCAGCGCGTGGAAGCCGGCCGCGTGCGGGTGGAAGATGCACAAGGGCAGCCGCCGAATATTCCGTTCTGGCTCGGCGAAGCGCCGGGGCGTAGCGATGAGCTGTCGTTCGGCGTGGCGCGGTTGCGGGCACAGATCGATCAGTTGCTCAGTGACGACGATGATGATGTCGTTGCAGGCGGCACTACGGGCGCCAAAGACGCAACAGGCGCTAGGGAAGCAGCAACGCAGAGGAAATCAGCCAGCGCGAAGACAGCGGCCGTAGCAAATCTCGCCGCAGCCCGACGTGCCTCACGCCGCGAACGCGCGCTTGCCATTGTCGATTCGCCCGCGGCTTCCGGTTCTGACTCACTTCCGCAATTGCGTGACGTGGACGTGGACGTGACCCTGGCGGACGCGCCCGCACGCGCACCGTTATCCCATGCACCCCGCCTCGAACGCGCCATTGCCTGGATGACTGCCACGCTCAATCTCGACGAGCCGGCCGCACGCCAGATCGTCGACTATCTGGCGCGCGCCCGCGCCGCCTTGAGCACGCTCCCGACGCAAAACACGCTGGTCATGGAGCGCTTCTTCGACGAATCGGGCGGCACCCAGCTCGTGATTCACGCGCCATTTGGCAGCCGTCTCAACCGCGCCTGGGGCCTCGCGTTGCGCAAACGCTTTTGCCGTACCTTCAACTTCGAATTGCAGGCGGCCGCCACCGAGGACGCCATCATTCTTTCGCTGACCGGCAGCCACAGCTTTGCGCTCGATGAAGTCTGGCGCTATCTGCATTCGAACACGGCCGAGCATCTCCTGATTCAGGCGTTGCTCGATGCGCCGCTGTTCGGCGTGCGCTGGCGCTGGAACGCAACCACCTCGCTCGCCTTGCCGCGCTACAGCGGCGGCCGCAAGACGGCGCCGCAACTGCAGCGCATGCGCAGCGAGGACCTGCTGGCAGCCGTGTTTCCCGATCAGGTGGCGTGTCTCGAGAATATCGTCGGCGAACGTGAATTGCCGCATCATCCGCTCGTCGATCAGACCATCGACGATTGCCTGCACGAAGCAATGGACACCGAAGGCTGGATCAGCCTGTTGCGCCGGATGGAACAAGGCGAGGTAAAACTGATTACGCGCGAATTGCCGGCGCCCTCGCCGCTCGCGGCCGAAATTCTCACCGCCAAGCCCTACGCGTATCTCGACGACGCGCCGATCGAAGAGCGTCGCACCCAGGCCGTGCTCAACCGGCGCTGGTCCGATCCCGCCTCGGCTGACGATCTCGGCGCGCTCGATGCCGACGCAATTGCCGGCGTGCGCGAGGAAGCCTGGCCGCAGCCGCGCAACCTCGATGAAATGCATGAGGCGCTGACCGGACTCGCGTGCGTCAGCGATACCGAGGCCCAACAGAATCCGGAGTGGTCAGGATGGCTTACGACCCTGGCGGAATCGGGCCGGGCCACCCGGCTGCAAAACCGGGCCGGTGCCGACCTCTGGCTTCCGGCGGAGCGGCTGACCTGCCTCGCTGCTATCTATCCGGACGCCGCCTTCACGCCGCCGATCAGCGCGCCCAAAGGTTTTACCGACACCTGGAGCGAAGAGGAAGCGCTCGTCGACGTGATCCGCGCGCGACTCACCGGCTTCGGCCCGTTACCGGTGGCCTCGATTGCCGGCTCTCTGGCACTGCCTTCTGTCGCCGTCGAGCAAGCCTTGACCGCGCTCGAGGCGCAAGGCTATGTGATGCGCGGCCGCTTCACACTGGGCGCGTCCGCAGAAGAATGGTGCGAACGGCACCTGCTCGCGCGGATTCATCGCTACACCGTGCGGCGTTTGCGCCGCGAGATCGAGCCGGTGGAACGGCACGATTTCATGCGTTTCCTGTTCGAATGGCAACATCTGACGCCCGCCACACGCGGTGAAGGGCGCGACGCGCTCGCGGCGGTGCTCGATCAGCTGGCCGGTTTCGAGGCGGCGGCCGGTGCCTGGGAAGAAGACATCCTGCCCGCCCGTCTCAAGGACTATTCGATCACGATGCTCGACGAACTGTGCCGCTCCGGCAAGCTGGTCTGGACGCGTCTGACCGAACGTTCGCGCGTAACCAGCGGACCGGTGCGCAGCACACCGATCGTATTGTTGCCGCGGCGCGACATCGGTCTATGGAGCGCGTTGATCGATCAAAGCAAGCAGCCCGAACTTTCATCGCACGCGCAAAGTGTTTATGACACGCTTATTAAACACGGTGCGATGTTCTTCGACGAGTTGGCGAGCGACACGCGTCTGCTTGGCATTCAGCTGGAATACGCATTAAGCGAACTTGTTGCGGCAGGACTCGTGAATTCGGATAGTTTTGCCGGGTTGCGTGCCTTGCTGAAACCGGCCGCGAAGCGTAACGCGCATCACAGCAACCGGCGCCCGCGTGCTGGTGCGCTGATCGGAGGCATGGACGACGCGGGCCGCTGGGCGTTGCTCCAGCGCCGCAGTGCGCTTGCCGTCGAGGAAGGCGCGGCTGCGACGCCACCGTCGCAATCCGCCAGTCGCGCTCCCTCCCTTGCGCCCGAAGTCCTCGAGCACCTGGTCATGACTTTGTTACGCCGTTATGGCGTCGTGTTCTGGCGGCTGCTCGCGCGCGAAGCCGAATGGCTGCCGCCGTGGCGCGACCTGCTGCGCGTCCTGCAGCGGCTCGAAGCGCGCGGCCAGGTGCGCGGCGGACGCTTCGTCAACGGTCTTTCGGGCGAGCAGTTTGCGCTGCCCGAAGCGATCCCGTTGCTGCGCGAAGTGCGCCGCCATGCCGACGACGGCACTTTTGTCTGCGTGGCCGGCACCGACCCGTTAAATCTGGCTGGCACGTTGTTGCCAGGCGACAAGGTGCCCGCGGTGGCCGGCAATCGCGTGTTATACCGGGATGGCGTGGTGGTGGCGACGCTGGTGGCGGGCGAATTTACATATCTGACGCATGCTGAGGGCGACGCGCGGGAACAAATGCGCATCAGAATGGCGCGCCGTCATTAATGTCGCCATTAATTAATGCATTGCCATTAATATCTAACCTATGTCTAAAGGATCATAGTACCTTGCCGTTATTGTTAACGACTCTCAGTCACGGCCATCTGGATACAATGAAGTCAGTCTTTCAGCTGAAGTAGACTGCTTGCCCCCCGCCGGCCTGACTATCCGAGCTGGCGGCCCGCAGGCATGCTTGCCCGGGGATAACACTTATGAACGACGACCAACACGACCAGGTGCTCTATGCCCAGTTCGGCACAAGCAGCCCTTGCTGGCGTCTGTCCAAAGACAGCAACGCGCTCGAACTGACGCCGGTCACGGGTGACATGCCGGCCAACGCCGCCATCTCCCTCACCCCGCAACAGGCCGGGCAGATCCGCCGCCTCGCAGGCATCACTTCCCATCTGGTTCTGGACGTGCGCCTGTTCGGCCAGCCGCTCAAGCTGCATCTGGTCGGCAAGAAACTCAGCGGCAATCTGTGGGCGGGCACCGCGTCAGCCTATGAGGACACCGAATCGGTCGCGCGCGATCTCGTGCATGGCCTGTCGTTCGCCGAGCAGGTGGTGTCGGAGGTGAACTCGGTCGTGGTGATCGTCGATCGCAATGGGCGCATCCAGCGCTTCAATCGCCTCGCCGAAGAACTGACCGGCATGAGAGAGGAAGACATTGTCGGCCGCAGCGTCTGGGCTCTGTTCATGTCGTCCGAGGCAGGTGCGGCGTCGAGCCAGAATATCGCCGGCTTTTTTAACCGCGGCGTCTCCTACGAAGTCGAACGGCTCGTGAAAACGGTTCACGGCGAGCGGCTGTTTCTGTTTCGCAACAAGTTCGTGCAGAGCGGCAGCGGCGTCAACGAGCAATTCCTGATCTGCTCGGGCACCGACATCACCGAAGAGCGTCGCGCGCAGGACCGTCTGACCGAACTGGCCAATACCGACTCGCTCACCGGCCTCGCCAATCGCAACGCGATTCAGGACAAGGTCCGTGCGGCGATCTCGAGCGCGGCTGTCGACGAGTCGGTCGGCATCCTGTTCCTTGACCTCGACAACTTCAAGAAGGTCAACGACCACTACGGCCATGTATTCGGCGACCGGCTGATCAAGGATGTGTCGGCGGCCATCAGTACCTGCCTGAACGAGGGCGACACGCTCGCGCGGCTGGGTGGCGACGAGTTTATCGTGCTGGCCGCGAACGGCAGCCTCGAGTCCCTCGAAGCCACCGCGCAGCGCATTCTGGAGCGCCTGCGCACGCCCTTCAGCCTGGGCCTCGTCGAGGTCTACACCGGTTGTTCGATCGGCATCGCGCGGTGCCCGGAGCACGGCGACAGCCTCGAGTCGCTGATCCGTTCGGCGGACACCGCCATGTACGTCGCCAAGGATGAAGGCAAGCGGACCTACCGGGTGTTTTCGCAGGAGATGGACCGCAAGGTGGCCGAGTATATGTGGCTCGATACCAATCTGCGGCGCGGTCTCGAAGAGGGCCAGTTCACGCTGTACTACCAGCCCAAGCTGTCGCTTGCCACGGGTGCGGTAACCGGCGCCGAGGCGCTGATCCGCTGGAATTCGCCCGAGCGCGGCCAGATCATGCCGACCGAGTTCATTCGTTATGCCGAAGAATCGGGGCTGATCGGCCATCTCGGCCGCTGGGTCATGCAGACCGCAGCCCAGCAGGCCGCGCGCTGGAAAGCCGCTGGGCTCAACCTGCGCGTGGCGATCAACGTGTCGGCTCGCCAGCTGGTCGATACCGCGGTGGTCCGGCATTTCGCCGAAGCGCTCCAGCAAGCGGGGCTCGATCCGTGCCTCGTCGATCTCGAACTCACCGAGAGCTGCCTGATCGAAGACGAAGCCGCGGCGATCCAGTTGATCACGCAGTTCCGCCAGCTTGGCGCGCAGGTGCATCTCGACGACTTCGGCACTGGCTATTCGTCGCTGTCGCAACTCGGGCGCATTCCGCTCGACGTCATCAAGCTCGACCGCAGCTTCGTGCGCTCGATCAACGCCGACAAGAAAGCCCAGGCGCTGGTGCGCTCGATGGTGGCAGTGGCCCAGGAGCTGAATTTCAAGGTGGTCGCAGAAGGCATCGAAACCGAGGCGGAAGAAGCATTCATGAAAGGGCTTGGGGTGGAATACGTACAGGGCTTTTTGTACGGCCAGCCCATGCCGGCCGCGGAATTCGAGCAGTGGTTGCACGACCGGCAGAAGCTCAGGCTGATCGCCTGAGCCTCCGTCCGAGTCAGGCGATGCTGGCGCTCGTCTGGCGCATGCTCGCGGTGCGGCGGTTCTGCAACATGACCAGCCGTTCCATGAAAGCCAGATCTTTTTCTTCAATCGTGAACGCGGCCTCGACCCAGTCTTCGGTAATTTCCATCAGCTCGGCGCGCGAAAGCTGCAGTACGCGTTGACGTGCCCGCAGCATAGCCCGGATGCCATTCATCTTGGGGCGCAACGTGTCGATAAACGTACGCGTCGCCACATAGGCCTCGCCCGGTTCAAACAACTGGTCGACGAGCCCCTTGCCCGCGTACCACTCAGCCGTGTGCGACTCGCCAATTCCGATCAGTTCTTCCGCGAGCCGCATGCCGGCCTTGCGCGCTACCAGCGAATACCCACCCATGCCCGGGAACAGATTGAATGCAATCTCCGGGAAGCCCATTCGCGCATCGTTCTGCGCGAGCAGGAAATGATGTGCGAGGGCGGCTTCGAACCCGCCCCCCAGCGCGGTCCCCTCCACCATCGCAATCGAGATCGCACCGGTATCGAAGCCGCGTGCTGCGGCATGCACGCAATCGACACACGCTCTGGCATACGACATCAAGGCCTGGCGCCGGCCAGCGCGGATCGTCTCGGCAAAGAAGTCGAGATCGCCGCCGACGTTGTAGATCGACGGAATCAGCGACCCTGTCACCCAGAAGTCGATCGGTAAGCCGGACTCGCGCGCGGCCTGTGCCAGGCTGAGAATATCGTGCACCAGTTCAAGGTTAAAACAGGGACGCGGTTGAGCACGCAACATCATCCACATGATGTTGCGTCCCTCTTCGTAATAGGCAGAAATCTGCGACAGGTTTCCGGCTTCGAGGAACGGACGGCAGGCGTGATGATTGTGAAGATTCATTTTGAACGGTCCTTTAAGGTTAAACGGCGGCAATGCAAGTCGAGCCTAAAGCAGACCTCAATGAGCTGGGAGCGGGTTTGCTAACGGACGAACGCAAGTTCTCCTCACATTCCCTCCGGGAAAGGGTTTCCGGGTGAGTTCCAAACGGGAGGCCGCACATCTGGCCGCAAACGATTGCCCGTGAAAAAACACACGGAAATGCTTGTGCCAAACCGCCGGAAAAGCCGGTGGAGACTGGATGTGGAATTTATTGCCGGCGGCGAGAACGACGGTAAATATTTACTCCCAGGCAATGCAATCGAAAATGCTGCTTGAGGTAATCTTTAAGTCGTGGTGTGTGGGAGAGAGAACATTCCCACCGCATAACGAGAGGGGTTATGCGTGTTTAAGGACGCGGCTGAACAAAAAAGTCGAGGCACTAACGCCTTACAGCGATAGCGGCAACGGCGGTGATGGCGACGCTATTCGCGACAACCAGGCGGTTATTGCAGATGCGTGGCCCAGCGTTCGATCTGCTCGGCCGGCATGCCAACCGCGAGCGCGGCGGCACAAATCTGTTGCCAGCTGGTGGGGTCGACCGGCACGCCGTGCGTCTCACGGTCGGCTCGCGTGAGCCGCTCGGCTTCGCCGGGTTCAAGAATGCGCTCGGTACCCGATGCAAGCGGCGAAGCCTTCACCCATTCGATAAACGCGTCGGCTTCGGCCTCGGCGTTCGGGGCGTCGAAGGCTGCGGGATCGATGATCACCGACAGCATGCAATTAATGATGGCGTGGTTCGTGCCGAGGGTATCGGCATGGCTCGTGAAGCCTCCAGACAGCGCCCCGCCGAAGATCTCGCACATCGACGCCAGCCCGAAACCCTTATGACCGCCAAACGGCAGCAGCGAGCCGACCGGTGGCTCTATCATCACTTTCGGCTCGAGCGAGGGGCGTCCTGCGTTGTCGATCAGCGCGCCAGGGGGCACCTGTTTGCCCTGGTTATAGGCGACCCGGACCTTGCCGAACGCCACCGCGCTGGTGGCGAAATCGAGCACCAGCGGCGGCCTGCCGCTGCGCGGATAGGCGGCGCAGAACGGATTGGTGCCGATGCGGCGGTCCGTTCCGCCGAACGGCGCGACGAGCGGATCGCCCGCCACATTGACGAAGTGAAACGAGACGAGTCCGGCGCGCGCGCACTGCTCCGCCCAGTGACCGATGCGGCCAATATGATGCGCGCCGTGCAGACCCACGGCGCAGATGCCGAGACGTTTCGCGCGCTCGATGCCGAGCTCCATTGCCTCATACGCGATGACCTGGCCGAAACCCTTGACGCCGTCGATGGTCAGCACCGCGCCGGCATCGCGCACGACCTTGGCATGCAGATTGAGCTTGAGTTCATTGTCGCCCACCGATGCCACATAGCGCGGAATCATGCTGACGCCATGCGAGTCGTGACCGGTCAGGCTCGCCGCGAGCAGGTGGTCGGCGACCAGCTCGGCCTCGCGCGGCGAGCTGCCGGCCTGCTCCCAGATCGCCCTCACATAGGCATGCAGCGTTTCGGAGGAAATTCTTGGGAAAGACGATTGGGCCACGCGGGGATCGTTCATTCGCAGTATCTGGGAGCTGGGTTGGGGTTCAGGTTAAGGTTCAGGTTATTAAGGCGCCGCTGCAATGACATCGGCAACCGCGGCCGTCAACTTCTTGCCATAGGGCACATGCAGAAACTCGTTCGGCCCGTGCGCGTTCGACTTCGGTCCGAGCACGCCGCACACCATGAACTGCGAGTGCGGGAAGCCTTCCTTCAGCACGTTCATCAATGGGATAGTACCGCCCTGCCCCATATACGCGCAGTCTGCGCCGTAATGCTGGCGCGACGCGTCGTTGAGTGCCGAGGCGAGCCACGGAGCCAGCTCGGGGGCGCTCCAGCCGGTTGCGGCGCCCGCGTCGGGCTTGAACGTAACCTTGGCGTTGTAGGGCGGCTCGAATTCCAGCAGCGCTTTCAGCTCCGCGACCGCCTTCGCCGCATCGAGAAGCGGCGGCAGACGCAGCGAGAGCTTGAACGCCGTGCGCGGGCGCAGCACGTTGCCGGCGTCGGCGATGGCGGGCAAGCCGGCCGCTCCCGTCACCGACAACGACGGACGCCACGTCGAGTTGAGCAGCGCCTCTTTCGGATCGGCGGTGGTCGGCAGCACCTGGCGGCCGTCCTGGCCGCAGGCCCATGGGATTTTTTTCCACACGTCGTCACCCAGAATATGGGCAGTCGCCTCGGCTTCGCGCAGACGGTCGGCAGGAATCGGGCAATGGAAGCCCTTCGGCAGCAGATTGCCGTTCGAGGCATCTTCGAGACGGTCGAACAGTTGCCGCATGATGCGAAAGCTCGACGGCGTGATGCCGCCGTAGCCGCCCGAGTGAATCCCTTCGTCGAGCACATGGACTTCCAGATCGCCCGCCACCAGGCCGCGCAGCGAGGTGGTCAGCCACAACTGATCGTAGTTGCCGGCACCGGAGTCAAGGCACACCACCAGGCCCACTTTGCCGAGCCGCTCGCGCAGTGCGTCGACATACGGCAGCAGATCGTAGCTGCCCGATTCCTCGCAGGTCTCGATCAGGCCGACGCAGCGCGGCCGCTCGACGCCTTGCGCGTCCAGCGCAGCCAGTGCGGTCAGGCTTGCGTAGATGGCGTAGCCGTCGTCCGCGCCACCTCGGCCATACAGCTTGCCGTCTTCAAGTTTCGGGGTCCACGGCCCGAGGTCGTTGCGCCAGCCGTCGAATTCGGGCTGCTTGTCCAGGTGGCCATACAGCACGATGGTCTCGGTGCTGCCCGAGCGCGTGGCCGGCGATTCGAAGAAGATGACCGGCGTGCGGCCCGGCAAGCGGATGACTTCCAGCTTCAGGCCTTTGACAGGCTGTTGCTCTGCCCACTGCGCCGCGTCCGTCACCACGCGCTCGATAAAACCGTGCTTGACCCAGTCCGCGTCAAAGCCCGGGCTCTTGGCCGGGACGGCAATATAGTCGGTCAGCGCCGGCACAATTTCATCGTTCCATTTGCGATCCACGAATTCGCGCAGCGTATCGTGGTTGATGGTCTTGGCCTGCTGGGCGGTGTCGTCGGAAATCATGATGGCTGTCCGGTCGGTCGGTCAAAACGCACATGATAGACCTCTCCGTTGCCGTCCTGAAGTCCCCCGTTCGGCCAGGGTGCCGCGAATGGCTGCGCGCATGGCACAATCGAGAGACAATCGAAAGATTCGGACTAAACCGGGAGCACCGCGATGGGAGGCAACACGCTCGTTCAAGCGGTCGCCGCTGTCGTCGCGCTGGGTTTGTACTTCCTGCCGGCGATCCTCGCCGACCGCCGCAAGCGCCACGATCTGCTGACGCTGGCCTTGTTCAATGCATGTCTGGGCTGGACCGGGTTCGGCTGGCTGGCCGCGCTTTATTGGGCGCTGCAGCCGAATCCTCCGAAGGACGTTGCGGAAGAAGTCGTGCAAACGCGGCGCGTGGTGCGGATGCGCAACTTCTCCGCGGCGCTGGTCCAGCGTGTGCAAAGCCGGGCGACCCGCAACAAGACCGGACGGTGACACGAGCGGCACAAGCCGCTGGACCCGCCGCTGCGCAGGACGTTGCAGGCGCCACATACGCCTGCCGCTTTGGCCGCCTTTGCACCGCCGCAATGAGTCACACACGCCGTTACGCACACGTCACTTTCATGGAGCCATTCAGTGCCTGAACTCGCAAAACTGCTGACCTTTGCCCTCGTCTCGCTCGGCATGGCGCTCACGCCTGGCCCGAACATGCTCTACCTCGTCTCGCGCTCGATCTGCCAGGGCCGTACCGCCGGTCTGATTTCGCTCGGCGGTGTGGCGCTTGGCTTCGTGTTCTATATGTTCAGCGCCGCGCTCGGCATCACCGCCCTGCTGCTAGCCGTGCCATTTGCGTACGATGCGCTGCGCTTCGGCGGCGCGCTCTATATGCTGTGGCTCGCGTGGCAAGCCGTCAAACCGGGTGGCCGTTCGCCGTTCATGGTGCGCGACCTGCCGGCGGACAGCCCGCGCAAACTGTTTGCCATGGGTTTCGTCACCAATCTGCTGAACCCGAAAATCGCGGTGCTGTATTTATCGCTGCTGCCGCAGTTCATCGATCCGCAACACGGCAACGTGCTCGAGCAATCGCTGGTGCTGGGGTCGGTGCAGATTGCGTTTAGCCTGACGATCAATGCGATGGTGGCGATGATGGCCGGTTCGATCGCCGTGTTTCTCGCCAGACGGCCCGCCTGGATCCTCGCCCAGCGCTGGCTGATGGGAACGGTGCTCGCGGGACTGGCAATTCGGATGGCAACCGAGGCGCGGCGCTAACAGGCCAGAGGCAGGCCGCCTTGCGCGCGACCCGATGGGTCGCGCGAAGAGGACGTTAAGGTGATTTACTCGGAACGCGAGCTGGAATACGCACTGCGCCCGAAGGAACGCAGCGTCACGGAGCCGGCAGGAATCGAGCGTGGCTCGAGCCGCACATGTTCCTGCTCGAACATCTGCTGGCGCAGTTCACCGTGCTCGTCGAACCACTGGCAAATTACCCAGTCGCCCGAAGTTAGCGCGACGGGACCGGCATAGGTCACCGTCATTCGCGGCCCACCCGTTTTGAGCGTGACCACGTCACCGACGCTCAGTGGCGCGAGTGGTGTATCAAATGCATCGAGGGTAGCGGTCAGCATATCAATCCCCGGAATGAAAACGTTGATCTGTTTTAGCCCATTGTCTCAGCCAGCCTACTGGCGGAAGATTTTAAAAAGTTTGCCAAGATTAACAATTGAATATCCCGTCTGCAAGTGATTTTTATTGATACCGTTTTCACGCAGGCGAGAATCGAATTTCGATCATCGGCTCACTCACTGAAACAATGATCGTTTCGCTAAAACCTCATCAGCTAACGCCTACCCCCCGCCCAGCGGACGTGAGCGCGGGAACAATTTACGCAGGCTCAAAATATTCAAAGTAAAACATGCCGGGGTTGATTTGTCAGACATTGCGATTTGATTCCAGTCGCCATGCGACCGATCACCCGGTTATTTTTATCAGATCATTATTGCGAAAATCATCTGTGAACTGAGCAGCCATCCATGAATATCACCAATGCAGGGCGAAGTGCATTAAGTCGGTGCAGTGTCATATTCCTGTGGTAAACGACAATGGCATCAATGGCGGACCACGCGTCGCTGATGCTGCACCAGCAGCACGCTCAATCCAATACACACCAGCATCAATAATGCGTTGATTCCGAGGCTGTACTGGAAGGCATGCGCGTAGGCACCCGGCGTCGAGCGGCCGCCCAGCACGCCGAAGAACGCCCCGCTGATCGCCGCCGTGCCGAACGCCGAGCCGATCTGCAACGTCGACGACGCCACGCCCGAGGCCAGACCGGCCTTCTCCGGCGCGACTTCCGCGAGAACGATCCGCATGATCGACGGCAGCAGCAGGCCCTGCCCCACGCCGGCGCACACCAGCCCACAATAGAACAGCAGGTCCGGCGTAGCAGCTTGAGTGGCCGACCAGCCGGTGACCGTAAAGCCGATCGCCATCATCGAAAACCCCAGTGTCAGCACATGACCGCCGATGCGCCGCACCACCGCCGGCGAGGTCAACGGCCCGATCACGAAACCGATCGCAAACGGCATGATGGCCACGCCGGAAGCGAGCGGCGTCCAGTGCAGACCCGTCTGCAGGAAAATGCCGTAGGTCAGAAAGAACGCGCTGTTGCAATAGAACAGGAACGCGAGCACGAGACCGAGCGCAAATGCTGGATTGCGGAACAGTTGCAGATCGACGAGCGGGTGGCCGCCGCGGCGCTCGAGGCTCCGCTCGGTGGCGATAAAGCGCGCAAACACGGGCACGCTCAACGCGAACATCACGAAGGTCCATGCGGGCCAGCCGGCTTCGCGGCCGTGCGTCATCGGGTAGATGACGAGCAGTAGCAACAGCGAGAGCAGACCCACGCCCTTCAGATCCACGCCCGCGCGTACCGCCGGCTGACTCTCCGGCACGAACTTCCAGCTACCGATAAACGCCAGGATGCCGACCGGGATGTTGATCAGAAAAATGACCCGCCAGTCGAGGCCGAATGGACGGTAGGTAATCAGCGCGCCGCCGCCCAGTTGGCCTACGATCGACGAAAGTCCGAACACGAAGCCATAGAAGCTCATGACACGCGTTTGCTGGGAAAGCGGCACCACCGCGCGGACGGTCGCCAGCACCTGCGGCGCCATCACCGCAGCAGCCATGCCCTGGATGATCCGCGCGATCACCAGCACGTGGCCGTTCGGCGCCAGGCCGCACAGCGCTGACGCCACCACGAACCCAGCCATGCCGGTCATGAACATGCGGCGACGCCCGAACAGGTCGCCAAGCCTGCCGCCCGTGATCAGCAACACGGCGTATGAGGACGCGTAGGCGGAGACGATCAGTTGCAACTGCGCGTCGGTGGCGCCGAGCCCCGTGTGGATCGCCGGCAGCGCCAGATTGACAATGAAGTAGTCGAGCGGCGCGAGAAACGCGCCGACGAACAGCACGGCCAGCGCGAGGCCCTGACGCTCGAAGCGCGGCGCTTCGGCGGCGCTGATCGCACGGGCGGCATTGGATGCGGCGCTCGCGCTACCGGGAACCGCCAGGGTCACCGGTGCGGACTTCATGCATTCGCTATTCATGACCGTTTGTTCAAAAATTAGATAAAAAAATTTACCCGAGCGCGCGCATCGCCACGTCGACGATGTCCGTCAACTGGTCCTCGTCATTCGCGACCCTGCCCAGCACGCGCAATCCCTGCATGATGCACAGCAGAAATTTGCTGACCGCTTTTTCGTCGAGCGTCGAACTGAAGGCGCCACTCGCCTGGCCGCGAATCACGGCACCCGCGAGCAGCGTCGCCATGCGGCGCTGGATCGAGCCGATCCGTTCGCGCAGCGCGGTATCGTCCGCTTGCATTTCCAGCGCGGTGTTCGTAATCAGGCAACTGCGTTGCTGGGTAAGTGAGCACGACGTCTTCGCATAATGCAGCAAGGCGTTGCGCAGCGACTCCTCGGGCGGCAGCGGCGCGTTCAGACGCTCCGCCAGGCGGGCAACCGAGCCATCCGCGTAGTGGTCGAGCGCCGCCAGCATGATGCCGTGCTTGTCGCCGAACACGCCGTACAGGCTACCGCGCAGCAGGCCGGTAGCCTTGCACAGATCGTCGATCGAGGTGGCGTGGTAACCGTGGCGCCAGAACACATCGCTCGCGTGGGCCAGCACCGTAGACGTGTCGAACTCACGCGGGCGCCCTCGGGCGCTCGTGGTGCGGGGTTTGTTCGAGGTGGCAGGCTGGCTCATGGGTTTGGATATTATGACTATCCATTCAATAAATCAAGCGCGCTGGCAGTGAGGTCTTTGGGACGCCTGTGACGTCACGCCCCTCTTAAGAAAAATTCTTCGGCCTCGGTGGAATAGCCCCGGCCAAACGGTGTTAGCCCTCTCGACGCCGGCAAATGCGTCCACGCCCTCCCCCACGTGAATGGCCAACAACCACGAGATCGCTTTGAGTCACACCACGATTCAACCCATCTGGGTCCGCATCACACACTGGATCAATGCGCTGGCAGTCGTCCTGATGGTGATGAGCGGCTGGCAGGTCTATGACGCCTCGCCGATCTTTCCCGCCTTGCAGTTTCCGCCTGCCATCACACTAGGCGGCTGGCTCGGCGGCGCCCTGCTTTGGCACTTCGCGGTGATGTGGCTGCTGGTGGCGAATTTCCTCGTCTACGTGGGTCTCAATCTGGCGTCCGGACGCCTGCGCCGCAAACTGCTGCCGCTCACCTTCCGCTCGCTCGCCGCCGATATCGTCGCAGCCGTGCGCGGCCGTCTCACTCATGGCGATCTCTCGGTCTACAACTCGATCCAGAAGCTCGCCTACCTGGTAGTGATCGTCGATATCGCGCTGCTGGTGCTGTCAGGGCTGGCCGTGTGGAAGTCGGTGCAGTTCCCGCTCCTGCGAACGCTGATGGGCGGCTACGACAACGCGCGCGTCGTGCATTTCGTCTGTATGAGCGTGCTGGTGGCCTTTTTCGCCGTGCACGTCGTGATGGTCGCGCTGGTGCCGCGCTCGCTGCTCCTGATGATCCGGGGACGGTAGACATGGCGATTCGCAAGCGCAACGCACAACCCGGCACGACGCTCGCCTCGCATGGCGACGCGATCCTGAAGGATGCCCACCGCGAACTGAAGGACCCGGCGCGCCGCCTGCTCGGCAAGCGGATCCTCTCGCTCGGCGGCCTCGCCTTGCTGTCGGGCTGCGATCTGAGCACCGACAAATCGGTGAACACGATGCTGCGCAAGATCTCTTTCTTCAACGACGACGTGCAGGCGCTGCTGTTCGATCCGAACCACATGGCGCCGACTTATCCGGAATCGATGATCACGCGGCCGTTCCCGTTCAACGCGTTCTACGACGTAGACGACGTACCGGAAGTCGACGCCGCCACCTACCGCCTTCAGGTGGGCGGCCTCGCGAACGGCAAGCGGGTCTGGACGCTCGATGAACTGCATGCGCTGCCGCAGACGGACCAGATCACGCGGCATATCTGTATTGAAGGGTGGAGCGCGATCGGCCACTGGGGCGGCGTGCGCTTTGCCGACTTCCTGAAGCGCTCCGGCGCGGATACGACGGCGCGCTTCGTGTCGCTGCATTGTGCCGACAACTACTGGACCAGCATCGATATGCCGACAGCCCTGCATGCGCAGACGCTGCTCACGCTGACCTACGACGGCCAGGTGTTGCCGCCGAAATACGGCTTTCCGATGAAGCTGCGCATGCCGACCAAGCTTGGCTACAAGAATCCGAAGCACATCGTCGCGATCACCGTGACGAATGAATATCCCGGCGGTTACTGGGAGAACCAGGGCTACAACTGGTTCGGCGGTTCCTGAGCAGCATCCCTGTTTTTCAAGTCAACCCACACTCAATCTACGGAGATTCCATGTCTATCCGCCTGAAACTTGGCGTTACGCTTGTCTCGCTCGCTTTCGCCGGTGTCGCGCTCGCGCAGACGCCCGCGGTCAAACCGTCGCGGATTCGCGGCGAAGTCGTCTCGCTGAATGGCGATGTCCTGCAGGTGCATCGCCGCAGCGGCGATACGGTCTCCATCAATCTGGCGCCGACCGTCACCGTTTCCGCCGTCAAGGCAATGCAACTGGCCGATATCAAGCCCGGCTCGTTCATCGGCACGGCTGCCACCACGGGTACCGACGGCAAGCTGACCGCCACCGAAGTGGTGGTGTTTCCGGAATCGGCTCGCGGCACCGGTGAAGGCCACTATGCGTGGGACCTCGGTCCTAACAGCTCGATGACGAACGCGAATGTCGACCAGGTGGCCGAAGGCACCAGCGGCCGCGATCTGAAGCTGTCGTACAAGGGGGGTAACAACGTGGTGACGGTACCGCCGAATGTGCCGGTCGTGACCTTCGTTCCGGCCACTCGCACCGACCTGACGGCCGGCAAGAAAGTGTTCGTGGTCGCGACGCCTGCGGCGCAGGGTGCGTTCCTGGCGCAACGCGTGGTGGTTGAGAAGGACGGTGTGGCGCCGCCGATGTAACTCTGTCTGTCAACATGACAACTCGGGTGTGCGGCGCCAAAGGGCGCCGCACACCCGCTCTCAGACTCTCATTGCTACTTCACCGGTTCGCGCTCAGGTTTCGAGCGTCGCATCCATGGTGATGGTGGCCTTCAGTACTTTCGAGACTGGACATCCCGCCTTGGCGTCCGCCGTGGCTTTCTCAAACGCCGCCCGGTCGCCGCCGGGGATCTTCACCTTGACGTCAAGGTGAACCGCGGTGATGGCGAATCCGCCGTCGGCCTTGTCGAGCGTCAGGGTTGCCGTGGTGCCGATACGTTCCGGTTTGATATTCGCCTTGCCCAACTCAGCCGATAGCGCCATGGAGAAGCACCCGGCGTGTGCAGCCGCGATCAGCTCTTCCGGGTTGGTGCCGATGCCGTCTTCGAAACGTGTCGCAAACGAATACTGGGTGTCCTTGAGAACCCCGCTGTCAGTAGAAATCGTGCCTTTCCCGTCCTGCAGGCCGCCTTGCCAGACCGCTGATGCCTTGCGCTTCATCGTTCTCTCCTGTTGGTGCCCTGTCAGCGCTGCTGTGCTATCCCATCATGGCGCCTGCCGCAACGGTCACGCCCGGATTCTTGCGGGCTCGGCGCCGGTCGATGCATGCCGCGCAGCGCGACAGACGCGGGCGTAGACCGGTCTTCATCATAGGCGCTTCTGGAGATCGGTGCGGTCAAGTGTTTGGCAGGGTCGCGCGAGGGCCGTCGCGATCAACATAGAGCCAGTGGCGGATCAAGGGCGAGTGCGCAAGCAGCTTCGGAGCCCCGGTTTGCATAGCGGCGGCGGCCCCGCACCCTGCCGTCGGATGCCTAGGTGCAAATTCGACCAATCCAACCTTACCTCCGATCACTAACGGTCACATATAGCCTTTAATCTATTTTATAGAGTCACATGTGACCTCTAACGTACAATTTTTACGAGAACCCCGATTTCAATCTATAATCAGTCATATGGAACCGTTAAATTTACCTATCAAGTCACATATGACTGCAAAAGCGGACGCACTCCCTTTGCCGGTTCGTCGTGGATTGAAAAAACTCGGTGCGGACATCGCGTTGGCCCGTCGTCGTCGACGCATCTCCACGCAATCCATGGCGGAACGCCTGCAGGTTTCGCTAAAAACCTTGCAGCGGCTTGAAAAAGGCGACCCAACGGTCGCCGTGGGCACGGTCGCGACCGCAATGCTCATATTGAGCGAGTTGGAGCGCTTTACGAACCTTTTGGACACTGCCGGAGACGATGTTGGCCTAACCCTGATGGATCAAGACCTTCCCAAACGTATCCGCAGCAAGAAGACCACCTCATCGTCAGGAGCCCTGTAATGGCTGTACCCGTTGAGCGCACAGTCAGCGTAGCGTTGGGGTCGTCGGCATTGCCCGTCGGCCAACTGACTTATGCAAAACTGGGATCCCGTGAAAGCTCGGCGTTCGTCTATGACACAAACTGGCTTCAAGACGACTCTCACTTCGCAATTTCTCCAGACCTTGTCCTGACCACCGAACGGCAGTTCCGCAAAGCTCCCACCAGAAACGACTCCGTCTTTCATTTTGCGATCGCGGACACCGAACCTGACGGCTGGGGCTGCCGGGTCATTGCGCGTGACCACGCAAAGCGACGCAAGCGCGCGCAGGAACAGGGTAAGAACTTTAGTGGTGCGCTGACCGAGATGGACTACCTGCTTGGCGTCGATGACGAAAGCCGGATTGGAGCGATCCGCTTTGCGAACGACCAGGGGATATTTCAGCGCGCGATGGAGGACGGCGGCCACCGCGCTCCGCCGCTAATCGAACTAGGCCAGCTACTGGGCGCGTCACGTGCGGTCGAAAGCGGTACTGAGACTGAAGCTGACTTGCGTTATCTACGCGGGCGCGGAACGTCGCTCGGTGGAATGCGGCCCAAATGCACGATAGTCGACGACGACGGGCATCTCGCCATTGGCAAGTTTCCAAGCGTTCAGGACGAGCGCGCGGTTACGCGCGCCGAAGTGCTTGCCCTGCGCCTCGCGCAAACGGCCGGTATCGACACGTCACACGCGCGCATCGTGCTATCCGACAACGTGCCGGTTGCGCTGATCCGTCGCTTTGACCGCCATAACGGCGGCCGGATTCCGTACCTGTCGGCAGCATCGCTACTCCAGGCGTCGCGCGAAGAAGATCACTCGTACACCGAGATCGCAGAACGGATCCTGGTTGTCAGCGACGATCCGCGCAGAGATCTGACTGAGTTATGGCGCCGGATCGTGTTCAGCATGCTCATCACCAATGTGGACGATCACCTGCAAAATCATGGTTTCCTGCACGTAGGGCATGGGCAATGGCGTCTTGCCCCTGCGTTTGATCTCAATCCGATGCCAGACAAGGATCGCGAACTCAAGACATGGCTCACGGAAGAATCTGGACCGAGTGGTTCGATCGAAGAAGCCGTCGCGGCGGCCAGGCATTTCCATCTGACTGACGGCGCGGCTCTCGATCTACTCGGCAACATATATCTTGCAGTACGTTCATGGCGGGAGATGGCACTCTCGAAAGAAATCGGCATGACAGCTCGCGAAGCGGACGAATTCGAACCCGCTTTCGAACACGCCGAACTAGCGGCGGCCAGGAGACTGCTAGAACGTTGACCATTGCCTCGTTCCTGCTCGCGCTTACTCCGCAAACGGCAACGTCTCCTGCCCTTCGGCCCGCATCCCGAACACATTCAACGTCATCGCTACAAGCGCGTAATACCCCAGCAAGCCGACCAGGTTGATCGTGACCTCATGCCCGAAGCGCTCCACGGTTGCCGCATAGGTCGCATCGGACACCCGCTTCGTGTCATACAGCTCATTGGCAAACGCGTAGATCAGCGCGTCTTCAGGATTGGCAAAAGACGGCCGCTGACCCAGGCGAATCGCCTCCGCCTCGGCCTCGGTAACGCCAGCCTGTAACGCAATCGGATAGTGTATGTACCACTCGGCCTGCGCTTGCCAGCGCGCGGCCGTCACCAGAATTGCCAACTCCGATAAACGCAGCGGCAGGCCAGTCCGGTAGCGGCAAAACGCCCCCAGCCGTTGCGCCTGCTGCGCGAGTTCGGGACTGTGAATCCAGCCCAGAAACGGACCATTCAGATTCCCACGCGGACCGGACAATATCTCGTCGAGTACGGCCCTCTGCTCAGGCGTGGCATACGCGGCGTCGAAACGCGGCAAACGTTCAGTCATGGAAACTCTCGCAAGTAATGAAGCGGCGGTCCACTCTCAGCACACCGCGCGCACGCCGGTTGAATGAAGCGCGCCGTCAATCGCGTCGGTGAGACGGCTCACAATATTGTCGATATCCTGCGCCGTGCAGATAAACGGCGGCGCCAGCAGCACATGATCGCCACTTTTGCCGTCCACTGTGCCACCCATCGGATACACCATCAGCCCGCGCGCGAAAGCCTCGCGCTTGATCGCTGCATGCAGTTTGAGCTTCGCGTCGAATGGTGTCTTGCTCGCCCGCTCCTGCACCAGTTCGACACCCACAAACAACCCGCGCCCGCGCACATCGCCGATATGCGGATGCTGCGCGTAGTGCTCGCGAAGCTGTGCGCGCAACTGCTCGCCACGCGCCTGCACGTTCGATAGCAGATTGTCCTCGGCGATCACGCGCTGTACTTCGAGTGCAGCCGCGCAAGCCGTTGCGTGCCCGATATACGTATGACCGTGCTGGAAAAAGCCTGAGCCGCCGACGATCGTATCGTAGATGCGCTTGCTGACCAGCGTTGCGCCGATCGGCTGATAGCCAGCTCCCAGACCCTTCGCGATCGTCAGCAGATCCGGCGCTACACCGTCCTCTTCGCAGGCATAGAGATACCCGGTGCGCCCCATTCCCGACATGATCTCGTCGAGAATCAGCAGCACTCCATAGCGATCGCAAACAGCGCGAATCTTGCGGAAATATTCACGCACTGGCGGCACTGCGCCTGTAGTAGCGCCGACCACCGTCTCCGCGACAAAAGCTGCCACCGTCTCGGCGCCCAGTTCGAGGATTCTCTGTTCCAGCTCATCCGCCAATCGCTGCGCAAAGGCCTCTTCGGTTTCGTCAGCGCGCTGCTCGCGATACGCATAGCACGGGCTGACGTGATGCGCTTCGATCAGAATCGGCAGAAACGGCTCGCGGCGCCATGCATTACCGCCAATCGCAAGCGCGCCCAGTGTATTGCCATGATAGCTCTGGCGGCGCGCAATGAAATGACGCCGCTGCGGCTCGCCCTTCTCGACGAAGTACTGGCGTGCGAGCTTCAACGCCGCTTCGATCGCTTCCGAGCCGCCCGACACAAAATACACATGATCCAGGCCGGACGGTGCGCTGGCCACGAGCCGGTCCGCGAGTTCTTCCGCCACCTGCGTCGTAAAGAACGACGTGTGCGCGTACGGCAATTGCTGGGACTGACGCCTGATGGCGTCGAACACGCGCTGGTTGCTATGACCGAGGCACGAAACGGCGGCCCCGCCGCACGCATCGATATATCGTTTGCCGGCGGCGTCGATAATCTCGATGCCATCGCCAGCTACGGCGACCGGCAACGCCTGCTTCGGTGCGCGGTGAAATACGGTGGACATGATAGGTATCCTTATCGCTTGATCGCGGTCAGAAGGCGGCGTTCGAAGGCGCCGTCCGTGGAATAAACGTATCGAACGCACGTTGCCCCTGACGATAGACCTGCATCGCCACACCGTCCGCTTCGATGCGAAACAGCGCGGTGGCCAAGGTGTTTTCGTCGTCGGGGTCGTGTGGGTCGTCGCGATAAATGGGCAGTCCGGAAGGTTCCTGATCGCTTAGAACGCGCAGCAGTGCGTCGTCTGTTACTGGTGCGCCAAGCCTCGAAAGCAATGCATTCACACGCGCCTGACGGTCGCGGGAGGACTCGGTGATGATTTGCGCTTCACCATCACTGCCGTCGTGAATCATATGATTCGCGTGACCGAAACGTGGGGTATCGGCAACCACCGAGCAACGCCGTGCCGTTGCTTCAACACTGACCAGACGCGAGTCGCCCACACAACCTAGCGTGTGATGAAAACCGCTCGCACGTGGCACATCGCGCAACAGCGCAACGGCTTCGTCGAGCGAGTGTGTATCAAGCACGGCGCGCGCGAGGATCATGCGGGGCACACCCACCGCCGGTACGCGGATGCGCAAATTGTTGATGGCCTGCACGAGGCCCGCGCGGCTGGCGGCAAAGGTATGTCCCGGCAATGAACCGGGGTAATAGAAACTCATGAAGCCGGGCTTGCCGGCAGGCTGAACGTCTACGAGAAAGCATCGTTCGCGCAAATACGGATCGCCGTCTTCGTTGTGCGCGATGAAACGCGCATTGCCTGACGCGGCTGCCAGCGTCGTGCAACCGTCTGGCGCGTTGTGGATCAGTTCGCCGCGGCAGTTCCACAGGAACACATCTTCCACGGGCCATGCCAGACCCGCAGCCATACCGTCCAACTCGGCAACCAGCGCCGGGAAATACGCTTCAGCTGCCCGCCGTAGCGCTTCCACGAATGGATGGCCACGCCACCGGCTCACCTGCTTCCACGCAGCGCTTTGCTGCATGTACGCTGCCATCACAGGCCGCACCAGTTCGCCCAATCTGTAGCCGATGTCATCCGGTTGCCCGGTGACACGAAAGAGACTCCATTCCTGCATTGACGGTTATGCCTCGCTTAAACCCGGTTTGCTGTGGCGCCGCAACATGCAGCAGTGACCCGCTCATCATGTGCGGCGCGGTAAAAGGACGCCTTCAGCCACGATGACATCGATTCAACACTCGATTCCAATTTATACCTCTCAACAACATATGTTGTCAATACGGCCGAGCATGTATCGAACGGAGCGAGCGGCACAAAAAACAGAGTAAAAGGCGCGGATGTCGCGGAGCTGCAGGTCAGCAGCAGCCCCGCTCCGCGCATCCTCAAGGCACGTAAGCGCCCTTCGCATGCAGCGAGCGTTCGGCAATCTCAAGTTGCTCGACCGCGTCGGCGCCTTCAAGCGCCAGCAGATGCGCGACCAGCGATTCCGCAATGGCGGTGGCCGCGACGAGCGAAGGAAAAAACGAAGGGCTTTCGTGTGAAAAAATCAGCACCTTGTCGGCATTCAGCGCGATCGGGGACACCGCGCTATCGGTAATCGCAATCAGCTTGCTGCCCTTCTCGAGCGCCGCCTCGGCCACGCGGGCTGCCTCCACCGAATAAGGTGCGAAGCTGATAACGACAGTCGCACTATCGCGTTCGATGGTGCGCAGCTGCATCTCCAGCGTACCGGCCTCACCCGTCAGCAACGACACCGACGAGCGGAACAATCGATATCCATACACCAGACCAAATGCCACCGCATAACAGGAGCGAAAGCCTGCGACGTGCACATGCGGCGCGCGACGCAGCAACCGCGCGGTTTCAACGGTGACACGCGTGTTATGCGCGGCCGTGACATCGAGATTGTGTTGTTGCGCCACCAGCAGATCGTGCGCCAACGCGTCTTTGGCATTGGTCTTGACGAGTGAACGGGCGCGGCTGGCGAGCGGCTCGGGCCGCGTACGCACGCGCGCCACGAACAGATTGCGCAGTTCATTCCAGCCGGGAAAACCGAGTTGCTGCGACAGCCGCACGAGCGAGGCGGGTTGCACCTGAGCCCGCTCGGCCACCTTGCGCATGGAAGAAACAGCGACTTCGTCGGGATGATCCAGCAGGAACGCGGCTCCCATCTGGAATTGCGGACTGAGTTCAGAGAAGCGCGCCCGGATCAGGGCGGCGAGCTGGTCAAAACTGTCGGGCATGCGATGGACCAGGGAGTAAGTTGACAACAAATGTTACCACCCGGAACACCGCATGCACCACCAACCCAGGACCCGCGTTTACAGCAATGCCACGACCCGCACATCGCCCTGTTCCGCCGAGGCGACCACCTTGCCCGCGACGCGCCGGAAGGTGATGGTCACGCTCGAATCGCCGACACGCATATCGCCGATTTCGAGCCAGTCGATACCTTCAGGCAGCATCGGCTGTTCGATCAGGACTTCGCGCTTCGCCGCATCCACGGTCACACCGAGGCACGCTTCCAGCATCATGAACGGCGAGCCGGCCGCCCATGCCTGTGGCAGACACGCGACCGGGTACGCAGTGGGCGGCTCGCCGCGCCGGCGCGGGAAACCGCAGAAGAGTTCGGGCAGACGCATGTCGAAATTGACAGCCGCCTGGAACAGCGCCTGCAGCAGATTCACCGCGGTCGCCTTGCCGCCGTAGCGTGCCACGCCGCGCGCGCAGAGCGCGTTGTCATGCGGCCAGACCGAGCCGTTGTGATACGCCATCGGATTGAAACGGGCCTGTCCTGCAGCGAGCGTGCGCACGCCCCAGCCGGTGTGGAACAGCGTCGACTGCAGACCGCGCACCACGGCCTCGCCGCGCTCGCGTGACGGCAAGCCGAAGGCGAGCAGATGGCCGGCATTCGACGCCATCACACGGCACAGTTCACCATGGCCGTCCAGTGCAATGCCGTAGAAACCGAACTCCTCCATCCAGTACTTCTCTTCCACGCATTGGCGGATGCCCTTCGCGCGTTCGCTATAACCGGCGGCCTCGTCCAGCAGACCGCGCAGCCTGGCGAAATGCGCCATGGTGTCGAACGCCGCGCTCGCATAGGCTTGCACCTCGACCAGCGCAATCGGCCCGTCAGGGAAGCGCCCATCTGCGTGAAAGACCGAATCGTGACTGTCTTTCCAGCCCTGGTTCGCAAGACCGCCATCCGATTCGCGCTGATAGTCGAGCAGGCCGAAGCGGTTCTTGTCACACACGCCTGAGACCCATTGGGCCGCGCGCACCAGCGCCGGCCACAACTCGTCGATCAGACCCAGGTCGTTGGTACGTGCCACGTAGGCACCGGCCAACACGATAAACAGGGGCGTCGAGTCGACCCCGCCGTAATAGAGCGCAAACGGCACTTCGCCGGTGGCGGCCATTTCGCTCTTGCGCATCTCATGCATGATCTTGCCGACCGCCGCGTCGCGAAACGCCGAATTCTCGCGCGCCTGATGCTCGGCAAGAAAGCGCAGGACGCCACGCGCCAGTCCCGGCTGCAACCAGAGCGTTTGCAGCGACGTAATCAGCGCATCGCGGCCAAACGGGGTCGAAAACCAGGGGATGCCGGCATACGGGTAAGGACCGGTTTCCAGATCGGTGGTGAGCAGTCCGAGATCGGCGAGTGAGCGGTCGATCCACGCGTTAAACAGCGGATTGCTCGAACGCACGCGCGCCGTCGCCCGGCGCCGCTCGCGCATCACCAGGTGGGCATCGACCAACGCCGCGCGCACGGCAGCGCGTCCGACGCGCGGACGTGCTGCATCGATCTGCGTGAGATGCGCCTCGTTCAGCGAATGAACGGACTTTGCGACGTCGGCATTGGTAGCGGCCTGCTCTGCCTCCACCTCGACATTGACGGCGAGATAAATCGACACGCAGGCTTGCGCCGGCAATTGCACCGTGTAGTCCGCGCGGTTGGCAAAGAGCTTGTCCGGAGTCGGCGAAAACGCAATGCCGACGTTGCGTGCGACATTGTCGAGCCCTACGTAGCTGAGCAGCACCTCGCCGTTTTCGACGCGCGCCGGTTCGATCTTGCCCTGCTTGTCGCGTTTCAGACCACGCACTTCAAACATGTCGCGGAAATCGCTGGCGAACGAAATGGAAAGCGGCACGACGGCATCTTTCGTGCCGTAGTTGGTCAGTTCGATCGCTTCGTTGAGCACCGTGCCGGACAGTACACGCACGCGCTCGACGTGGATCACACCCTCGGGCGTGCTGTCGCCGCCCAAAGGCGGCAACGGCCGGTTGGTCAGATGCGCCGTGAACGCTGTGTTATCGCTGCTGACACTGCCTGAAAGCAGCGACGGTGCGCGCCCGCCGAAAGTCAGCCGCAGTTGTGAGAGGACCCGCGTGTCGTTGACGAACAGGCCGTCGTCGTGGCCGGTAATATCGCCGAGTGGGTCGTTGACAATAAAGGTGTCGCCCGACTTCAGCACGAACTGGTTCGCGCTAGCGACGTTGAGGTTTTCCGGCGGGATAAATGCGCCATCCGGTTCGTGTTCGACATGGTCGACGCCGCCTGAGAGTCCGCCAAGGGCTTCGGGTTGCTGCATCAGCTTGCTCCTGTGCTATGGGCTTCGTTCCGATTGTAGAGGGTCTGCGCCCGTCGAACGAACTTAACACAGGTAGGTGGTGGATTTACGCCGGTAAGCTATTTCGAAGGCGTAACAAAACGCTACGAACGATGCGCCGGACCGGTGCATATGTGCGGTGGCACGCGTCATGCAGTTTTGCCGTAAACGGACTGCGGGCGTTGTCTCCTGTCTGGAGACAACGCCCGCAGAGCGTCCGCAATCAGGCGGCACTCAGGCCATGCCGGCGGTCAATCAGCGCTGCGCGATCGGCTTGGCTTCACGCGGCGTGGAGCCGACAAACAGTTGACGCGGACGGCCAATCTTCTGCTCCGGATCCGCAATCATTTCGTTCCATTGTGCAATCCAGCCCACCGTACGTGCCATCGAGAAAATACACGTGAACATCGCGGTCGGAATACCCAGTGCACGTTGCACGATGCCCGAGTAGAAGTCGACGTTCGGGTACAGCTTGCGCGACACGAAGTACTCGTCTTCCAGCGCGATCTTTTCCAGCGCCATGGCCAGCTTGAACAGCGGGTCGTCGTGCAGGCCCAGTTCTTCCAGCACTTCGTGGCAGGTTTCGCGCATCAGCTTGGCACGCGGGTCGTAGTTCTTGTACACGCGGTGACCGAAGCCCATCAGCTTGACGCCCGAGTTCTTGTCCTTCACCTGCTTGATGAACTCAGGAATGTTGTCGACCGAGCCGATCTCTTCCAGCATGTTCAGCGCGGCTTCGTTCGCGCCACCGTGTGCCGGGCCCCACAGGCAGGCGATACCGGCTGCGATACATGCGAACGGATTCGCACCCGACGAACCGGCCAGACGCACCGTCGACGTGGACGCATTCTGTTCGTGATCCGCATGCAGGATCAGGATGCGATCGAGTGCGCGCACCAGCACGTCGTTGACCTTGTACTCCTCTGCCGGGTTCGCAAACATCATGCGCATGAAATTCGCGCTATACGACAGCTCGTTCTTGGGATACACGAACGGCTGGCCAACCGTGTATTTGTATGCCATCGCCACCAGCGTCGGCAGCTTGGCGATCATGCGAATCGCCGACACCTCACGATGCTGCGGATTGTTGATGTCGAGCGAGTCGTGATAGAACGCGGACAGTGCGCCGACAGCGGCCACCAGAATCGCCATCGGATGCGCGTCGCGACGGAAGCCGCGGAAGAAGAAGTGCATCTGCTCGTGCACCATCGTGTGCTTCGTGACGGTCTCGACGAACTCTTCCTTCTGCGCTGCATTCGGCAGTTCGCCGTTCAGCAGCAGATAGCAGGTTTCGAGAAAGTCCGCATTCTCCGCAAGGTTATCGATCGGGTAGCCGCGGTACAGCAACTCGCCTTTGTCGCCGTCGATATAAGTGATCGCCGAGTTGCACGCCGCCGTCGACATAAAGCCCGGGTCATACGTGAACTTGCCGGTCTGGCTGTACAGTTTGCGGATGTCGATTACGTCCGGGCCCAGCGTGCCCTTGTAGATCGGGAAATCGACGGTCTGGTCGCTGTCGGAAAACTTCAGCGTTGCGTGTGTCTTAGAGTCGTTCATCTACGTGTTCCTTTTTTGCTATCACATCGCACTCGTGCCGGACTACGAAGGTTCTAAAGCCGGCTCAGGCTTTGCATTTTACGGCCACCTCGTCCATTAATTGCGGCGATTGGCCACAACAATCCATCTCGACCTAAGCAACATTCGTTGCGAATCGTATTAAATCCAATTCATTCCTACGAATATTGGCCAGCTAGACTCAGCCAGCCAACTGAAAGATAGCGTAGTTATTGCAACAATGTTTTGCTCTGCCTAAGCAGCAGAAGCGCGCGCCGTCTGAGATACTCGTTGCGTGTGTTGCTTCCCCTGCAAAACACATCGCTGTCTTTGGCCCGCCGTTCGCGGCGGGCCTTTTTATCCAGTCTGAAGAACAGGATTACCAGATGAACGCATCGCTCGAAACGCTGTTTCCGGATCTCAACCACACCGAAGACAGCATCGTTACCGCGCTGAACCATCAGGACATCGTGGTGGCGTTGTCCGCAGCACTGAAGACGCAAAACGTCGCCGTGCTGCATATGCTTTATCCGCGTACCGACGCGCGCACGCACAGCAGCCTCGACGAACTTGTTTCCAGGCTCAATAGCCACGGCCTGCATAAGGTCGCCGGACTGGTGGCCAATGAAGCGCACTACCTGGTGTTCAAGGAGCCGGTCAAGGCGTGGAAAGCCTTCCAGGAAATCCGCAACGACTCGCTCGCGATCGGCGTGCATCTGTACTATCACGGTCTGGTCGGCGAAGCAGCCGAGCGCGCGCTCGACGCTGACGCGCATCGCAAGGCTTAATGCTGGATTAGCTGAACTGGCTGGCTGAATCAGCCGGTTCAGCGCTGTGAGGCGTCGCCGCCCACGCTGCGGATAAATTCGTCGATATAGCGATTGAACGCAGCAGGGTGCGCCAGATTCATCCCGTGCGATGCGCCGCGCACCGTCTCGCGCCGCGCATCCGGCAACCACGATGCGAGCGCAGTGGCGGTGCGTCTGAACATCTCGGGACTCTTCTCCCCGTCGATCAATAGCACGGGGCAGCGAACCTGCGCGGCATCTTCCGGCGTATAGGCCGGCAGCGGATCGCGGAACTGGCGCGCCAGGGTGTGGGCGTTGTCGATCGCCATCGTGCGGAATGCCAGCGTGCTTTTCGCCCAGAAGCCAGGACGGCTCACCGAATCGACGAACAGTTGCAGGCCCGCGTCCACATTGCCTTCTTCGATCAACTGAGCGGCCCGCGCCCGCAATGCATTGACCGTTTCCGGCAGGCTCGCAACAGGCCGCCCTGCAATCTGCAACGGCCCGCCCGGGTCGGCGAGCGTCACCGTGCGCGCATGCTGCGCGTGGCGCCGCGCAAAATGAAACACCACGCAGCCGCCGCGCGAATGCCCCACGACATGTGCCGGCCCAGAGCCCAGGCGCTCGATGAATTCGGCCAGTTCGTCTGCGTGATTGCTCCAGCTGAACGGCATGTCGGCCGGCGTATCCGTCACCGGCCAGTAATGAGTGAGGCTCACCGCTACGCAGCGGTAATGCTTCGCCAGTCCGTCGAGTTGTGGCTGCCAGTAGCGGTAGTCGCACAGCGAGCCGTGCACGAACAGCAGCAGTTCGCCCTCGCCTGCTTCGACGTAGGGCATGCGCAAGCCATTGGAGAGCTCGATATCGCCCGTCACGCGTTATTCGTAGACGAGTTCGTCCAGCAGGCCGGCTTCCGCTGCCGTCCCCGCACCGCGCACCGCGCATGTCAGCGGTTCATCGGCGATACGCACGCCGAGTCCGAGTTCGGCGGTCAGACGACGTCCCAGGTTGGCGAGCAGCGCGCCGCCGCCGGTCAGTACGATGCCCGAGCTGGCGATATCGGTTACCAGTTCGGCCGGCGCGCATTCGAGCGCCGTTTTCACGGCGCCGATCACCTGGCGCAACGGCCCTTCGATGGCATCGGCGATATCGTGGTTGTTCAGTTCGACCGTGCGCGGCAGGCCGTCGTCGACGCTGCGTCCGGTGGCGTTCATGCGCTCCATCGGCACGTCGCGCATGGCAGAGCCAATGGTCTTTTTCACGTGTTCCGCGGTCTGCTCGCCGAGCAGCACCCCATACAGCGAGCGCACGTAGTTGATGATAGCCACGTCGAACTGGTCGCCGCCGACGCGAACCGAGCCGTTATAGGCCATGCCGCCAAGCGCGATCACCCCGACTTCCGTCGTGCCGCCGCCGATATCGACCACCATCGAGCCAGTTGCCGACGATACCGGCAAGCCCGCGCCGACTGCCGAAGCCAGCGATTCGCCGATCAGGCTCACTTTCCAGGCCCCCGCCGCCACGGCGGCTTCCTTGATGGCGCGACGCTCGACCTGGGTTGCCCCGGCCGGTACGCAGATCGTGAATGCAGCACGGCGGCCGAACAGCGGTCTGGGCCGGGCCATCTCCACGAACTGGCGAATCATGTGTTCCGCGGCGGAAAAGTTGGCGATCACGCCGTGGCGCATCGGCCGTACCGTCTCGAGATTGTTGGGCGCGCGGCCGAGCAGTTGTCTGGCCTGGGCGCCCACTGCCGCCACCCGCTTCTGGCCGGCTTCGGGCTGCTTCTGGAAGCACACCACCGACGGCTGATTGAGGACGATGCCGCCGTCGTCGGTGTAGATCAGGGTATTAGCCGTGCCGAGGTCGACCGCCACGGTGTGACGGAACAGTCCCCTGAACAGTGAATGATGCGGCTTCGGTCTGGCCATATGAAGGCTCTGCGTTTGTCGTTATCGCCCTTGCAGGCGCTGCGATGAATCCCCGTTGTACCGCACCAAGCCCACCCAACACCCCCGCGGGTGCAGCAAGATCTTTATGCAGCGCGCGTGATTTTCGCGCTATTGAACCATTAACGGCAAGTAGAACAAATTCTTTAGGCTTACTTTATTTTCCATTTCATTTCGGACCGAGTTTCGCCCTGTTTCAAGGGGCCTTTGCTCCCAGTGCACGGACGAGCGCATCGCGTCCCAGTACCAATCCTTCGCCCGAAATCGTATGACCAATGCCGGGCAACGCAAATGCGCCGACCGCATAGCCGGCATCGCTGAACGCATGGGCCGCGCGCTCGAGTTCGAGGACTGGGATCACCGCATCTTCGACTCCGTGCACCAGCGTCAGCGGCGTGCGCGCCTGCGTGGTGATGCGGGAAGCAAGGCGTCCTGAATACGCTACGACGGCAGCGGGCGCGTCGTCGCTCGTCGCCGCGTGATGAAGCGCCATCATCGAGCCTTGCGAGAAACCCACCAGCGCAAGCTTTTCGAAAGGAAGCTGCCAATACTGCAACTCGCTTTCGAGCATGCGCCGTAGCGGCGGGTAGGCATCCGCCACGCGGCCAATGCGGTTAGCCTCGTTTACGTCGCGCAGGCTGAACCATTGGCGGCCACCAAAGCCGCCGTCGAAGCGTTCACTACCGTCGAGCGAGGTAAAGGCGACATCGGGAAATGTCTCGCTCCAGCTATCGGCGAGCGGAAGGAGGTCTTGCGCGTTGCTGCCGACGCCATGCAGCAGAACCACCAGCGCGCGAGCCGGCGCATCAGCCGGCGGGACGGCAGGCGCGAGGCGCCAGCCATGTTCGAATTCTTCCCAGGCCATATCAGACTCCCTTTGCTTTCTGTCTTTTGCTTCGATGCACATCAACGAACGACCCGACGCCGTTTGCGCGACGCCGGGCAAATCACAGCCGCGAGCATACGCTTTCGTGATTTTTTTTGCCGCCTTTGGCGAGCCCTGGCCAGCATGCGCTGTGCACGTCGACAACCCTACTTGAGGAATGCAGGTATGCTTTTGACAGCCATTGGGCCAGCGGTGAGCCGCCTGCCGTCCAGCAAGCCGGCATCCCGCATCGCTTAAGACACCGCTCCGGAGAATCGATTGAGCCAGCCCGCACCTGCGCCCGCATCGGCCCCGCCGCCGCCTCCACCGCCGCTTAAAGGCGGCCAGCTCGTACTCGCGACAATCGCCGTTGCGCTCGCCACTTTCATGAACGTGCTCGACACGTCGATCGCGAACGTCGCCATTCCGACCATTTCAGGTAACCTGGGCGTCTCGGTGGACGAAGGCACTTGGGTCATTACTGTGTTCGCCGCCGCCAACGCGGTGTCGATTCCGCTGACCGGCTGGCTCACGCAGCGCATCGGCCAGGTCAAGCTGTTCGTCGGCGCAATTCTGATGTTCGTGCTGTCGTCGTGGCTGTGCGGCATCGCACCCACGTTGCCCATCCTGTTGCTCGCGCGGGTCTTGCAAGGCGCGGTGGCTGGTCCGCTGATTCCGCTGTCGCAGGCCATTCTGCTCGGCTCGTATCCGAAGGAGAAGTCGTCGACAGCGCTCGCCCTGTGGGCCATGACCGCAACGGTCGGCCCGATTGCCGGACCGGCGCTCGGCGGCTGGATCACGGATAGCTATAGCTGGTCGTGGATTTTCTACATCAATATCCCGGTGGGCATCTTCGCGGCCGGAGTCACGTGGATGATCTACCGCACCCGCGAAACGCCCACCCGCAAACCGCCTATCGACGTGGTGGGGCTCGGCCTGCTGATCACCTGGGTCGCTTCGCTGCAGGTGATGCTCGACAAGGGCAAAGACCTCGACTGGTTCTCGTCGCCGGTGATCGTCATTCTCGGCATCACGGCGCTGGTCAGCTTTGCGTTCTTCCTCGTGTGGGAGCTCACCGAAGAAAACCCGATCGTCGATCTGCGTCTGTTCACGCAGCGCAACTTCCTGGGCGGGACGATTGCAATCTCCGTGGCTTATGGCGTGTTCTTCGGCAACCTCGTGCTGCTGCCGCAATGGATGCAGGAGTACCTGAATTACCGGTCAGTGGACGCCGGTCTTGTGACCGCGCCGCTCGGCATATTCGCGGTGCTTCTCGCGCCGGTGATGGGCCGTGTGCTGCCGCGCTCGGACGCGCGCATTATCGCGACGCTCGCCTTTATCGGCTTTGCGATCGTGTTTTACATGCGCTCAAAATACGTGATTGAGATCGACACGTGGCATCTGGTGCTGCCGACGCTGCTGCAAGGCATTCCGATGGCGTTGTTCTTCGTGCCGCTGACGGCAATTATTCTGTCCGGGCAACCGCCTCAGAAGATTCCGGCGGCAGCAGGTTTATCGAATTTTGCGCGGGTGTTTTGCGGCGCGGTGGGTACGTCGATCGCCGGCAATGAGTGGAATAATCGCACCGTGCTCCACCATGCCAGATTGACCGAGCGGGCCAGCATCAATAATCCGCTGTTCAACCAGCAGATCGATTCGACCCAGTCGCTGCTGCATCTGAATACACAATCGTCGAACGCCCTGTTCGATTTCACTGTGAATACGCAGGCGGCGATGATGGGGCTGAACGATATTTTCTTTATCTCCGCGATCATTTTTATTTTGATCATTCCGCTGATCTGGATTACCCGGCCTGCCAAGGGCGGCGGCGGTCCGGGTGCGGCTGGGGCACACTGAGCGCGGGCGCTGGGTGTGTTGAGCGCGTTGGGCGCGTTGGGCGTGGACAAGCAGTGGGCATGGCGGCCGATTTACCATTTGCAACGGCTTGCCAGTAAAATCCCGGCGTCCACGCTCGCCCTCGCTTATGAACTACCAAGGCATCCTCGAACAGATCCACCACGATCTGCAGCCCTACCTGGGTACCGGTCGCGTTGCCGACTATATTCCCGAGCTGGCCAGGGTTCCAGCCAACAGCTTCGGCATGGCCATTGTCACGAACGCCGGTGAGGTGTTCCGGACCGGCGAGGCCGACACCCGCTTTTCCATCCAGAGTATCTCCAAGCTATTCGCCTGCACGATGGCGTTTCGGCTGCTCGGCGATGCACTGTGGCAGCGCGTTGGGCGCGAGCCGTCAGGGACGCCGTTCAATTCGCTGGTGCAACTCGAAGCGGAGCAAGGCAAGCCGCGCAATCCGTTTATCAACGCTGGCGCGCTGGTGGTCACCGATGTGCTGTGCCGACGGTTCGTGCAGGCGGAAACCGCGCTGGTGGAGTTCATGCGGCGGCTGACCGGCGAAGTGACGATCGACTACGATTTGCGCGTCGCGCAATCGGAGCTGCAAAACGCCGATCGGAACCAGGCTATGGCGCATTTCATGGCCAGCTTTGGCAACATGGAAATGCCGGTCCACTCGGTGGTGGATGCATATTGCCGGCAATGCGCGATCTCGATGAGTTGCGTCGAGTTGGCGAAGGCGGCGCTGTTTCTAAGCAATGGCGGCGTTGTGCCGGCGACCGGGGAGCGGATTCTTGACAGCAGTTCGGCCAAACGATTGTCGGCGCTGATGTTGACCTGCGGTACCTATGATGCGGCGGGGGATTTTGTCTATCGCGTGGGACTGCCGGCCAAGAGCGGGGTTGGTGGAGGAATTGTCGCCGTGCTGCCGGGCGAAATGGCGGTTTGCGTCTGGTCGCCAGGGCTGGATAGCAATGGGAATTCGTTGGCGGGGGTGAAGTCACTGGAATGGCTAACCACACTTACCGGACAGTCGATCTTTTAATAGCGCCGGGGCAGGTAATTTTGGCGGCGTAAAAGAGCGCGACTCTGTCCGCAGCGGACAGAGTCGGCGCAACTATAATACGAAATCGCCCATTTTCTCCAGCTGGCTCAGGCGGCAAACAGGCATCTTTCCGACGGATGCTCCGATTCGCTCGAAAACCCGAAGCATCGAAAGTCACCGAACAAGGCATAAACGCTAGCAACTCGGGGACATCGCACAGGAGAAGAGTTATGCCCGATAATGCACTTCCCTCATCCAGCGGAAAACCCGGTGCGGAGTATGGAAAATCATACCGCGAATGGAAAAATTGGGAAGTCAGCAACTTTGGCAGATTAGGAAAATCAGAAAGCTGCTACTTCGATGCGGAAATAAAAAAAGCGAATATTAAAACCGACAGAAAGATACGCGCGCTGGAGATTGGCTTTGGTAACGGCAGCTTTCTCACCTACGCCAGAAAAAAGCAATGGGATATCGTCGGCACAGAAATCAACAAGGATCTGGTCGAAGCCGCCAGGCGCCTCAATTTTGATTGCATCTGCACAACCGGTCTGAGCGCATTTCCAGACGATACCTTCGATCTGGTAGTGGCTTTCGACGTTCTCGAACACGTTAGTCAGGAAAATCTTCTGACCTTTCTAAGAGAAGCAAAAAGAATACTGAAAGACGGTGGAACTTTCATCGCCCGGTTTCCAAATGGAGACTCACCATTCGGATTGTTCAATCAGAATAGTGACATGACTCATATAACGGTAATTGGAAGTGGCAAGGTAAAATATCTTGCCAACGAATTGGGTGTGGAACTCGTGTTTGTTGGCGGGGAGGCTCAGCCGTTAATTACCGGCACTCTGCGACGAATGATACATGGACTATTTTCCATACCCATTAAAAAAATAATAAACCTGTTTGTCAGTCTTGTTTTTTTCCAGGGAGGCGCCATCGCCTTCTGCTCGTTGAATCTTGTCATGATTTTTCGCACCAGAAAATCCAGCTCCATCACAGCTTCCGGGGGCGATTGATCAATGTCACCATCACGTAACTCATGATGGTCAGCATGAACCATGAACCCAGTTTTCCCACGGACACCATCGCCCACCCATGCATCTGGCCTGGATACAACCAGGCGTGACTGAACGTGCCGATGTTTTCTGCCAGCCAGATGAACGTGGCGATAAGCACGAAACCGAGCAATAACGGCATCCGGTGGTAGCTTCGACCAATCAGAAAGAACACGGTACAGCGGCGAAAGGCAATCGCGACGCATGCCATCAACAGGTATCGAACGTCAGGCAGATAATGGTGGGCAAAGAAGTTGACATAGATCGCGACGGACAACGCGCCCGTCACCGCCAGCGAAGGATGATGGGAGAACCGCAGGTCGAATCCCCTGCATGCCCGGGTGATATAGCTCCCAACGGATGCATACATAAAGCCGGTGAACAACGGCACACCGCCAATCCTTAGGTACGCGAACTCGGGATATATCCACGATCCGACAGCCGTCTTGAACAGTTCCATGCCTGTTCCGGCGATGTGGAAGAGCAGGATTACGACAACTTCGTCCCACTCTTCAAGGCGGAATGCGATAAGAAGCGCCTGAATCAGAACGGCTGCAATTGTGAGCGCATCGTACCGAGGGAGCGCCGCATCCGCTGGATACCAGAAATGACTGCCGACCAACAGCGCGACCATAAGACCGCCAAAGAGGCAGACCCATGCCTGTTTGATTCCAAACGCGGCAAGGAGGCGGAACGCGGAGCCGATACGGCTTCGTTCATCGTTGCCAGAAAGAAGACCGCTTACAACCCGTTCGACCCACGCATTGGGACTCTCCGATGCCGCCTGTAATTGCATTTGCGATGTCGATGAAAGATTGATGTGTAAGTTTGCCAATCGGCACTGTTGCTATCGCAAATGACCGGCGCACCAATTTCTGCGACAGGATTGTCGACGATAAAACCGAAGAAGTCGAATGTCGCGATCAAGGGCACCGTGCGATTTATCGTAGGTGGCCTTTGAGGAGGGAACACCTGCCGAGGTGAATTCAACAGGTCGAGGCTACGAGTTGTAAAATCGCTCGGAGCCCCGGGAGGCCGCCAGTGGTCTATGCCAACGGGCGCCGCGTCCAGGTGACGTTCGGCCGGCTCACCGCAGAACCGCCCTGCCAGACCATCCGATCCACCGAATCCTCGCCATGCCCGCCGTCAAGACACACTTCCAGGATCTGCCCATCGTCCTGGATCCGGCCCAGCGGCTCGAAATCGCGCACCAGCATTTCGACGTTTGCGCGCTGCCCGTCCAGCAGCAGTTGCTGGCGTGGTGCGACCGTATGATTGGGGTGGTCAACCTCCTGACGACGCGCGACGAACGCAGGCAGCCGTTTCGCGGCTGGATCGACCGCTATGCCGTGGGCGAATTCCTGTTCGCCGACTGCCACACCGACCGCATCACGCAAGACCGGACGATCGCGCGCATCTCCCAGGACAACGCGCGCAGCATCGTCTTCCACGTGTTTTTCGACACTGCGCCCGGCAACGAGCTCATATACCCCGGCAAACGCACAGGCACGGCGCTCGAGGGCGGCATCTTCGCCGTCGATCTCAATCAGCCCGTGCAGTTCAAGCGCGCGCCCTGCCGGCACGTCACGATTTTTCTGCCGGGCACGCTGCTATGTAATGTGTTCCCAGACCCATCGGTCCTGCACGGACGCACACTCTCGCCACACTTGCCCGTAGTGCGTTATCTCACGGGCCGCGTCCTGTCGCTTGCTGCTCACGTCCGCCACATGGCGCCTTGGGATGCTCACCGGATCCTGCGCGAGATCGTGCTGCTGATCGCGGACGCGTTCGGCGAGCAGGCGGGGCTGAAGGGCGGCAAGCCCGCGCTCGCCCGGGCAATGGCGTTCGACCAGGCACGCCGCTACGTGCATCGGAATCTGCACGACGGCGATCTTTCGCCCGATGGCGTCGTGGAGTCGCTCGGCCTCTCACGACGCGCGGTCTATCGCCTCTTTGAGCACGAAGGAGGGCTTGGCGCCTATATCCGGCATGTGCGCCTGCGCGCCGCCGCCGACGAGCTCGTCGCATGGCCGGGCGTCCCAGTGCAGGACATCGCCTATGCTCACGGCTTTCGGAGCGCGTCGGACTTCACCAGAGCGTTTCGGCGTGCTTACGGCCTCGCGCCACAGGACATCCGGCAGTACCGCGACGACATGGGCGCATCGCCGAAGCGGTCTTGACGCGGTTAGCCGGCCGCCTTGCGCGCAGCTGTGAATCGCGCCTTGATATGACGAGGCGTTTCAAGCTCGTCGACGACCGCCACGGCGAGATCGGCTACCGAAATACCGGCCGGTTTGTCGCCATCCATCAGCAGTTGCTCTCCGCCAAGACGGTAGGTACCGGTCCGCTCGCCCTCTTCGAGGAATGCTGGCGGGCTCACAAATGTCCAGTCCAGAGCCGTGTTGCTGCGCATCGAATTCAACGCGTCCCGAGCCGCCCTCGCGCCAGGTACGATGTTCGGCGGGACATGTGCGATGAAGGAATCGGTGTCGACAAGCTGGACGCCCGGTGCAACAAAAAGGCTACCCGCGCCACCGATGAC
The DNA here is from genome assembly GCF_050435645.1 of Paraburkholderia sp. GAS206C. Taxonomy (NCBI): domain Bacteria; kingdom Pseudomonadati; phylum Pseudomonadota; class Betaproteobacteria; order Burkholderiales; family Burkholderiaceae; genus Paraburkholderia; species Paraburkholderia sp. GAS206C. Next base: position 101,411 of record NZ_JBNDKR010000001.1, read on the forward strand.
CACAAGACGCCGCACGCCGCTGGCTTCTACTCCGCGAACAATCGCTTCGCTCCCACGGAGGAAGTTATCGAATAGTTCGGGGTCGTTCCAGCCTGGGTTGAAAGCCGACACGACGGCATCGTGATCGCGCACGGCGTTTGCGACCGACTCCGGCGAATAGGCGTCGCCGGTCACGACATTGAGGCCCGGTTGTGACGCAACGCCCCCATTCTTTCGAACCATCACCGTGACCTCATGCCCACGGTGAAGCAATTCCTTCTGCAGATGCTTGCCGACGAAGCCGGACGAGCCAATCAACGCAACTTTCATGATCCCTCCCACGATAAAAGCATGAGGAGTTATGCTACCGGTCAATTTTCGACTTTAAAATACAGCGCAAACTACGATATCTTTTAAGCTGAGCTACAAAATGCAAGATCTACGTCAGTTGGTGGTCTTCGCGGAGACGGTCTCACGCGGCTCGATGAGTGCAGCGGCGAAGCGGCTGGGGATGACGCCTTCGGCGGTAAGCCAGACCATCAAGGCGCTGGAACGGCAGTCTGCGGTCACCCTGCTGCATCGTTCCACGCGCAAACTGACACTCACTGAAGACGGCAAACAGTGCTATTTCCATTGCCTGCAACTGATGGCGTCATGGAAGGCCGCAACCGATTCATTAACGCAGGCTCGGGATGCGCCAACCGGGGAGTTACGTATTGCCGCGCCATTGGGCCTTGGACCTCGGATCGCACCAGCGCTGGCGTCGGTCCTTTCCACCTGGCCGCAACTACGCCTGCGCCTGCTGGTGAGCGACGAGATGGTCGATCTGATCGATGCGCGAGTCGATCTCGCCATCCGGATAGGCACCATGGCCGACTCCGGGTGGACCGCCCAGAAGCTATGCGACCTCGAAACCATCATGTGTGCCTCTCCGGCCTATCTGGCGCGCAACGGCACGCCTGACAGTCCACAGGACTTAAGCGACCATCAATGGATAGCCCTTGAGCGGCAGGTCGACGCTGCCCGGTCCGTCGACTCTTCGGATGGTGCAACGCCGGTCATACCGGTGACGCTCTTTGGCGAGAGGCGGATGAAACAGACGGTGCACGTTGGCGTGCGCGTCGTCAGTACGACGCAACCTGCGATTCAACAGATGTGTGAGGAGGGGCTCGGGATAGCGCGCCTTTCGTATATCGAGGTACTCAACTCGCTCAAGCATCACAGTCTGGTGCATGTTCTGCCGAAGTGGACGTTTCCGGCACTCCCTGTGACACTCGTGACACCGCGCAAGGACGGCCAGCCCGCCAAGGTACGGGCCGCTGTAGACGCGTTACGGTCGTACTTCCGGGACCTCCCTACCGTTCACTCATCCACGTCCACGGATTGATCTCACGTCAGAAAAGGCGCGATTCGACGTGTTGGCACCCCCTCGCCTACAGCGGACCTTCAACTTCTCGCGAACGGGTGATTCGATCTGTGTGCGTGATCAGTGGTACGTCGTCGTCGAAGACTGCAGCTTCGTCAGCACTCCTTGCTTGAATCGAAACCAGCCTTGTGGGCCTTGCATCACGACTTCGTCGCCTTGCCAGAAAACGCGCTTAACCATCATGCGCATGGTCAGGCGCTCCACCAGTGGCGGATGGTGGCGAAAGTCGTACAGCACCGGCCCGGAATCGGTCTGCACAAGCATTCGCGCGACGGCGTCATTTGCGCCGCCGATGTCATCGAAATGCGTGAGCGTATTCGCGCCGAAGCGATCGAAAATGCCGTTGTCGACGGTTGCCACGAAACCGCGATCGACGCGCTCAAATTGCAGTTCGCCTGAGGGTGTAACAAGTGGGCCGGACGCGTTGCTTTGCGCATGAACACAAGTCGCGAAGGAGGCGGCTGCGAGCGCGGTGAGGAACAGTCGTTTCATGTTGCCTTTCAGATTCAGCGGCTTCTCCGACCAGGGAAAGGCGCGCGAAGAGACTCGTCGAAATCAATACACCTTGAAGCTTTCAGTGCGTGCCATCAATGCCAGTCCGATAACGGCAATGCCGGCGAAGAGCGCTGGCAGCAGGAAGACATTAGGAATACCCAGGAATGCCACTCCGAAACCGCCCGCGACGCCTCCTAACGCCGAGGCGAGAGCCGTCGAACTCATGAAGATTGCCGACGCCGTCGCTACCGCGCTGGGAAGCAGGCGTTGCGCGACGATGATGCCCAGAACCATAAATATGCCCCAGACACCGCCCATGAGGATCTGTCCGGCGAACATGCCCGCTGCAGACGGCCAGAGCGCAAAGCAAAAATTGGCAAGCACCGCCATGGCGGCCGCGATACACATCAGCCACACGTTGCCAAGCTTGCGGCCCAGGCCGATGCTGAAGGGCATGATCAGCAGTTCGATGAACGGCTGTATTCCGATGACCGCGCCCCGTACCGCCGGACTCAGCTTGAGGTGCTCTTCCATGTAAATCAGCAGGAATCCGTACTTCACTGGCTCCCCCGCGTAGACCAACACGAAGAGTCCTGTGAACGTCAGCAGTGGAAGCATGGCACGTAGGCTGGAGTGCCGCGCGGGCTCACTCGCCGGCTCCGGTTTGAGCTTGACGGGTGGATTCAGCGTTCCGAGAGGTACGATCTGTAACAGCGTACAGATGGCGGTCATCCAGAGCATGGGGCGCAGGCCGTAGGCAGCCGCCACCCACGATCCCAGGACAGGCCCGACGATCCATCCGCCGGTAAGCGCCATACGGACGACGGCAACGACACTCTCATTTTCGTCGCCGGGCTTATCAGTGAGTTCATCGTGAACGGCCGCAAAAATTTGCGAGGCGGTAGCACCGGAAACGGCCAGCAAAGCAATGGCGATGACGAAGGGCATCCAGACCGAAGTGGAGAGGGCTAACCCCGCCCAGCCCAGAAAGCCCGCCACAGCACACAGGCGAAAAAGACCGAGGCGATTCCCGGTTCGATCGGAATAACGGCCGACGAGATACCCCGTGACTGGCGCCGCAAGGCTGGTCATGTAATAAAGTCCCGCCAGCGGCAGCGAGGCGCCGAGTTCCTTCACCAGAAACAGAACGATCTGTGGTGCGGCCGCCGATGTGCCGAGCCCCGAGAGAAACATCGCAATCGTTGCGCCGAAGAGAAGCCTCGACACTGCAACTTGACGCAATGCAGATTGACTGCCGCTTTGGTCAGACATCGTGAGACGGCCGGGTTGCAGACGGTCCAAGGTGCTCCTGAATGATTTGCCACCCATCTCCGACACGTACGACGACCGTAGTGCCTCGGCCCGTTCCCGAGGCTGGCTGGCCCTCGATCAGTCCACTCCACTCGAAGCCATATGTGCAGGCAGCGCTGTCGTCGTGGACATAAGTCCAAACGAGATCCTTAATAACGTAGCGCTCGCCCTGTATGAGATCGAAGGTCGCTCTGATGGCACCTTCGATTTCCGCCTTTCCGAAGTAAGTCCCTTCACTGAAAATGAAACACGCGTCTTCGTGAATCAACGGTGCGACTGCCTCCCAGCGGTGAGTCGCTAACGCATCTTTGTATGCTGCGAGCAATGTCTTGTGGTCCATGTAATTTCTTTAGCGCCGGCACATCCATGCTCTCGACGATCCAGTTATCCGCGTGGGATCTCATCGACGACGTAGACGTTGCAATTCGGTTGGTAGAAAGCGGACCATCAAATGCAATGCCATCGGGACCAGCACACCGTCGTCCACAATCCCGACGAATGGAACAGCAAAATTGAAAGGATCGATCGCGTACAACGCCACAAGAGCGAATGCGGGCATCAGCCATACCGGACGGTCCGGGTGCCTCAGCGCATACCAGAGCACCCGAAGATCGTTCTTGACCACCTTCAACAGCAAAACGATTTTTTTCATCTCGACAGATCCTCCACCCGTTCCGTTCCTGCATCGGCTACGCCGCCTGCCGCTTCTGAATCTGCGAGCGCCGTATTTCGCAACTCGAATGCTACTCCAGGATCGGACGCGATAGCCTGCGCCTCCACTGTCTCCCAACCCCCGCACCAGGCAACACCTCAATTTTGTGCTGCGCATAACGCCTCAGCACTTCGACCGCGGCGCCCCCGCCCTCCACACACCAAACAAAAAACTGATCCATCCCCGTATTTTCTCTTTGACAGAGTATCTTTAGATATATATCTTAAGACACATCTTAAGACACACCCGGAGAACGCAGATGCGTCATTCACATCATTCCCGCCGTCATCACGACATCGACGGCATGTATTCCACCGACCGTTTCTCGCTGCATGCGCTGTGGCATGCCCTCAGCCGCGAGCAATACCGCGAGGGCGGCCGCGAACGCCACGAAGGCCGTGGCGAGCGCGAAGGCCGCGGCCACGCCCGCTCACCCCGTGGTTTCGAAGACTTCTTCGCCGCCCGCGGAGCCTTTCCCGAGCGCTTTGCGCTGCACGCCCTGTGGCACGCCATCGGCCGCCATCAGCACCATCGCGGCGAACGCGGCGGTGACCGTAGCGGCCGCTTTGGCGGTCCCGGCGGCCCTGGGGGTTTCGGCGGCGACGGAGACGGTTTCCCGCGCGGCCGCAAATTCAGCTCGGACGATCTGCAACTGTTGCTGCTGGCCCTGCTGGACGCCCAGCCGAGCCACGGCTACGAACTCATCAAGGCGCTCGAAACACGCTCGAACGGTTTCTATAGTCCGAGTCCCGGTATGGTCTACCCCGCGCTGACCTACCTCGAAGAAATCGGCTTCGTGACCGTCCAGCTCGAAGGCAACCGCAAGCGCTACGAACTGGCCGACGCCGGCCGCCAGCACCTCGCTGACAACCGCGAACGGGCAGAGATGATGCTCGCCAAGCTGAACCATATTGCCCGCAAGATGGATTCCGTGCGGCGCGCCTTCGCTGGCGAAGAGCCGCTGGATCCGAGCGAAGGCGGTTGGCTGCCCGAGCTGATCGAAGCCCGCCGTGCCCTCAAGCATGCGCTGTTCCGCCGCGACAACGTACCGGCCGACGAACAACGCCGCATCGCCGCGATCCTCGCGCGCGCCACGGCTGAAATCGAAGGCAAGCCGGACGCAGGCACGAACACCGGCACCGACGCCGGCGCGGGAGATATCTGAGCCCAGGTGGCCAGAATCCCGCGCGCTACCCGACATCACCGGAGAGAACATTTATGCTGACCAGGTCCGATCTCGCGGTTACCCGCGTACGTCATCCGCTGAAATTCCGTTTGCTGCAAGTCACGCGGGTTCATCCGCTGACGCCTCATCTGATTCGCGTCACCCTCGCCGGTGACGATCTGCACGACTTCGAATCGGCTTCGTTCGACGATCACATCAAGGTCTTCTTCCCGGCGCCGGGCGCCGACAAACCGGTGCTGCCAGAGGCAGGCCCGAACGGCCCGGTGTTCCCGGAAGATCAGCCGCGACCCGTGGCGCGCGATTTCACGCCACGCCGCTATGACCGCGCCGCGCGCGAGCTGGATATTGAATTCGCGATGCACGAAGCCGGGCCGGCCGCGAGCTGGGCAGCGCAGGCAAAGGTCGGGCAATATCTGGGCATCGGTGGTCCGCGCGGCTCACTGGTCATTCCCACCGCTTTCGACTGGCATCTGCTGATCGGCGACGAGACCGCCCTGCCGGCCATCGCCCGACGTCTGCAGGAGCTGCCTGCCGGCACCCGCGTGGCGGCGGTCCTCGAAGTCGCCGATCCGTCGGCGCGCATCGAATTCGATACGCAGGCCGAACTGCATGCGGTGTGGCGCTACCGCAGCGACTCACCGTATCGCGGCGACGCATTGCTGCAAGCGGTCCGTGAAACGTATCTGCCGGATGGCGAAGGCTATGTCTGGGCTGCCGGCGAATCCGCCACGATGCGCGCGGTGCGGTATCACCTGTGCACTGAGCGCGGCGTCGACAAATCGCGCATCCGTGCGGCGAGCTACTGGAAACAGGGCGCCGTAGCGGTGCACGAAAACCTCGACGACTGAGCCCGCGCAAACTCGCCAACATCATCGCCAGCCCCACGGCTGGCTTTACCCTTTTCAAGGATCTTGCCGATGTATTCCATCAGCACAAAGCACGAACGGCGTCTACTCTGGCTGCTCGCGCTGACGCAGTTCACTGTCATCATGGACTTCATGGTCATGATGCCGCTGGGTCCGCAGATCATGCATACCTTCGGCATTACACCAGCGGCCTTCGCGACGGCAGTGTCGGCTTACTCGTGGTGTTCGGGACTGTCGGGGCTGTTCGCCGCCACCTATATCGACCGCTTCGACCGGCGCAAGCTGCTGTTGACGGTGTACGCACTGTTCGCGGTGTCCAACCTGGGCTGTGCGCTCGCCAGCAGCTTTCCGTTGCTGCTCGCGGCGCGCGCATTTGCCGGTATTACGGGCGGTGTGCTGGGCTCGGTGGTCATGGCGATCGTCGGCGACGTGGTTCCGGTGCAGCGCCGTGGTGCGGCCACCGGCATCATCATGACCTCGCTCTCGCTGGCCGCGATTGCCGGCGTGCCGGCCGGCGTCATGCTCGGGGCGCACTTCAACTGGGCGGCACCGTTCCTGCTGCTGGTGGTGCTCTCCGTGGTGATCTGGTTTGTCGGCATGCAGATCGTGCCTTCGCTCGCCCAGCATCTGAGCCGCCGGCCACCGCCGTTGAACCAGGTCTTGCCCGACCTCGGACGCCTGCTCACCAATCCGCGGCATCTGAATGCGTTTGCGCTCACCTTCATGATCATGGTGTCGCATATGCTGGTGATTCCGTTTATCTCGCCGATGCTGGTGCTCAATCACGCCGTGGCGCCCGCAAATCTGTCGTGGATGTATATGGGCGGAGGTTTCGCGACGTTCTTTACGTCGCGTGCGATTGGGCGCCTTGCTGACCGCTACGGCAAGCATCGGGTGTTCCGCATTGCCGCTCTGGTGTCGTTGCTGCCGGTGCTGTTCGTGACCCACCTGCCCAATCTTCCGTTCGTGGCGATGGTGCTGTTTTTCCCGTTCTTTATGGTGTCGATGTCAGGACGGATGATCCCCATGCAGGCCCTGCTCACGACGGTTCCCGAGCCTACCCGCCGGGGTGCATTTCTCAGTGCGAACAGCGCTTTGCAGGCGCTGGGGATGGGCTGCGGTGCATGGCTCGGCGGCTTGATGCTGACCAATACCGCGAGCGGACAGATTGCCGGTTATGGCACGGTGGGCTGGGTGGCGGCGGGCATCACGATCGCGGCTGTGTTGTGGGTCAACCGGGTCAAGGCAGCGGCCGATAACGCACCGCCTGCCGCCGCTGAGTTCGTTGCGGAACCGTTGAGCGAGGTTTGACCCAACCTATGCTACATGCCATTGCGGCGGCCGCTTCTCGAGAAACGCGTTGACGCCTTCGCGTTGATCCGGCCCATCGAAGAGATCGACGAAGCGCTCGCGTTCAACCGCGAGCGCCGCCGAACGCGGCACACCTTGACGGCCCTGATGGATCAGGGTCTTGCTGAAAGAGACCGCCTGCGGACTGAGCGCCGTCACACGTGCCGCCATTGCTAAAGCGGCCTCGCGTGCGGCGCCCTTCTCCACCACTTCTTCGACGAGGCCGATCCGCAATGCCGTCGCGGCATCGATGCGCTCGCCCGTCAAAATCATCCGCTTCGCCCAGCCTTCGCCGACCAGCCACGGCAGCGTCTGCGTGCCGCATCCGCAAGGCAGCAAGCCCACTGCCGTTTCCGGCAACGCGAGCTGCGCGTGCTGCTCGGCAATCCGGATATCGCAGGACAGCGCGCATTCGAGGCCGCCGCCCATCGCGTAGCCGTTGATCGCGGCAATCACCACGGCGCGTGCGTTTTGCAGCGTCTCGAAGGCGGCGCCGAAGCGCGCAGCGGCGGTACGTGCGACATCGCGATTGCCATCCGCGAAGGTGTTCAGATCTGCGCCCGCGCTGAAGAATTTCGGGCCGTCACCGGTGATGACAATCGCGCGCACACGAGCCTCGCCGTTCAGGCGTTCGACCGTGTGTTGCAGTTGCAGGAGTCCGTCCGGGGTGAAAGCGTTCGCGGGCGGGCGTTTGAGCGTGAGCAGGGCGACGGCGCCGTCGTTTGCGTAGTCGAGTTCGATCATCATGCGTCTCCGGCTGGAAATGCTGTGCTATCGCCGCTGCGCGTAACCGGGCGGACGGCTCATAGCGTTTGAAAAAGAGGTAGACAGTGCAGCATTGCGCTGCAACGGCTTCGATCTATTTACTATTCCCGCCCGACAGATCCGCGAAGTCCTCTTCCCAGTACTCCCCAGGCAGACGCGCGGGTTCGGCGGTCCGTTCCAGTTCGCGGCGCCGCAGTTCAACGCGGCGGATCTTGCCGGAGATGGTCTTGGGTAGCTCGCTGAACTGCAGACGGCGAATCCGTTTGTACGGGGACAGTTTTTCGCGCGAAAACTGGAACACGCTGCGCGCGAGTTCGGGGCCGGCTTCATAGCCATGACGAACCGTGACAAACGCTTTCGGCACGGACAGGCGCACGGGGTCGGCACTCGGCACCACGGCCGCTTCGGCAATCGCCTCGTGCTCGATCAGCACGCTCTCCAGTTCGAACGGACTGAGCCGATAGTCGGACGACTTGAACACGTCATCGGCGCGGCCCACGTACACGTAATAGCCATCGTCGCGCCGCAGCGCCACGTCGGAGGTGTGGTAATAGCCGTTGCGCATCGCCTGCACGGTTGCATTCGCGCTGTTCGCGTAGCCCGTCATCAGGCCAAGCGGGCGCTGCGCGAGCGGCAAGGCAATTTCGCCTTCGCTGACGGGATGATCGTCGGCATCGACGAGTTCGATGCGGTAGCCCGGCAGCGGCCGGCCCATCGAGCCCGGCACCACTGGCTGGCCGGGTGAATTGCCGATCTGGCAGGTCGTCTCGGTCTGGCCAAAGCCATCGCGGATCGTCACGTTCCATGCATGCCGCACACGCTCGATCACCTCCGGATTCAACGGCTCGCCCGCGCCGACGATCTCGCGCAGCCTGACCGGATAGTCGGCCAGCGGCTCCTGCACGAGCATGCGCCAGACGGTCGGCGGCGCGCACAGCGTCGTGACGTTGCAGCGCACCAGCACATCGAGCGTTTCCTTCGGCACGAAGCGCGCGTAGTTGAAGACAAACACGCAGGCCTGCGCATTCCACGGTGCGTAGAAGCAGCTCCACGCGTGCTTGGCCCAGCCGGGCGAACTGATGTTCCAGTGGATATCGCCCGGTTGCAGGCCGATCCAGTACATCGTCGACAGGTGTCCGACCGGGTAGCTTTGATGCGTATGCTCCACGAGTTTGGGCTTCGACGTGGTGCCTGACGTGAAGTACAGCAGCAGCGGATCGGTGGCGCGCGTCGGACCACCGGGCGTGAACTGCGCGGCGGAATCGTAAGCGGCGGAAAGATCGATCCAGCCGTCACGCGGCGCGCCGACCGACAGACGCGTCAGCGGGATATCGAGGCCATCGAATTTCGCCAGTTCCGCGCTGTCCACCACGACGAATTTCGCCTCGCCGATCTGGATGCGGTCGCGCACGTCGTCGGCGGAAAGCTGGGTGGTTGCGGGCAACACGATCGCGCCGAGCTTCATCGCCGCCAGCATCACGTCCCAGAGTTCAACGCGATTCGGCAGCATCAGCAGCAGGCGGTCGCCACGTCCTACGCCGATACCGCGCAGAAAATTCGCCATCCGCGCCGAGCGTTCGGACATCTGCGCATACGAGAACTTCGTACCCGGGCCACTGGGATCGTCGACGATCCACAAGGCCGGGTTGTCGTTGCCTTGCGAAATCACATCGAAATAGTCGAGCGCCCAGTTGAACTGATCGAGCACCGGCCAGGCAAACTCGCTATACGCGCGCTCGTAGTCCGTGCGATGGCGCAACAGGAGATCGCGCGCATCGAGGAAGGCCTTCGTCGAAATCGGAATGGTTCGCTCGGTCATCGTCGTCTCCTTTGTCGAAGGGGGTCAGCGCTTCAGGGCTAGCTCCCGTCTCGTGCAGATGCTGCCGTAGCGTCCGGCGCATGTGCGTTCTATTGGCGTTTCATTCTGCACTCAAACGTGTCGCGCGATCACCATTCTTTGTACTTCGCTCGTCCCTTCGTAGATCTGCGTGATGCGGGCATCGCGATAGTGACGCTCCACCGCGTAGTCCTCCAGGTAGCCATAGCCGCCATGAATCTGGATCGCGTGCGAACAGACCTCCTCGGCCATCTCGGACGCATACAGCTTCGCCTGCGATGCCTCGGACAGGCACGGCTTGCCCGCGCTGCGCAGCCGCGCCGCGTGATGCACCAGCAGCCGGGCCGCGTTCAGGCGCGTGAGCATATCGGCCAGCATATTGGCAACGGACTGGTGTTCCGTCAGCGGCTTGCCGAACTGGATCCGCTCGCGAGCATAGAGACGCGCCGCATCGAAGGCTGCGCGGGCGATGCCCAGTGCCTGCGCCGCGATGCCGATGCGTCCGCCTTCGAGATTCGACAAGGCGATGCGCAGCCCTTCGCCGCGCTGGCCGAGCAGATTCGCCTCGGGGATGGCACAGTCCTCGAACGAGATCGGGCAGGTATCCGAGGCGCGGATGCCGAGCTTGTGCTCGGGGCGGCCCACGTTGAAACCGGGGGTATCGGTGGGCACGATAAAAGCCGAGATGCCTCGCTTGCCCAGTTCGGGATCGGTCACGGCAAACACGATGGCGATGTTCGCCCGCGCGCCGTTGGTCACAAACTGCTTGCTGCCGTTGATTATCCATTTACCGTCGCGCAACTCGGCACGCGTGCGCAGGTTATGGGCTTCCGAGCCGGCCTGCGGCTCGGTCAGGCAGAACGCGCCGATCCGGCGTCCGGTAGCGAGATCCTGGAGGTACTCATTTTTCTGCGCCTCGGTGCCGAAGTTGAGAATCGGGCCGCAGCCGACCGAGTTGTGCACGCTCATCAGCGTCGCGCACGAGGCGCAACCGGCGGCGATTTCTTCGAGCGCTAGTGCATAGGCGATGTAGTCGGTGTATGAGCCGCCCCATTCGGACGGCACGATCATGCCGAGAAAACCCAGCTCGCCCATCTGCGTGACGACCTGATCGGGCAGTTTTGCCTCGCGGTCCCATTGCGCCGCATGCGGCACGAGGCAATCGACCGCGAAGTCGCGAGCCGCGTCGCGGATCATCCGCTGTTCATCGGTGTAGAAATGGTCCATGGCTTACGCCTGTGTCTCCGTCCAGATTGAACAAGTGTAGCAAGCCGCTGGACAGCTTCGATGCTCTGCCCGATCATTCTGCGTGAGCGCATTTGCCATGCCCGCGTGATCCGGCAACGTTTCTGCACGTAAATTGACGGGGTCGCTGTTCTCCGGCACGCGCAATCTTGAGCGCGTTTGCCAGCCTGGGCCGGTTGTGCCCCACCCTTGGCCGCCCACCGAGCTTGAGGCCCATGCCATGCAACCCATTCCGATTCAATGACGCCGAAAAACGATAAAGGGACGATCTCGCTGAGCCTCGTCGAAGAAACGCTGGCGCTCGCGCGGGCGCGCGGTCTCGATGTGAAGCCGCTCGTCGAAGCCGCCGGCATTGCGCCGCAGATGCTGGCCGCGCCGAAAAGCCGGGTTTCTTCAGCGCAATACGGCGCGCTGTGGGTCGCCATTGCAAACGCGCTCGACGACGAGTTTTTCGGCCAAGACCCGCATCCCATGCGTCGCGGCAGCTTTATCGCCATGACGCAGGCAACCTTGACGGCACGCACCGGCGGCCAGGCCCTGGCAAGGGCGCTCAGTTTCATGCGCCTGGTGCTCGACGATCTGAGCGCACAACTCAGCACAGACCCCGGCCGCGTGCGGATTACGTTCAACCATCGGGACGGCACTCCGCAGCCGACCATGTTCGCCTACGCAACGTATTTCATCCTGGTCTACGGACTGGTGTGCTGGCTGGTCGGACGGCGCATTCCGCTGCTGGCGGCGCGCTTTCGCTGCGCCGAGCCGCCTGCCGCGCAGGAATACCGGCTGATGTTCTGCGAAGACATGCAGTTCGGCGAGGACGCGTCGTACGTCGACCTGGCGCCGGCGTTTCTCGAACTGCCCGTGGTTCAGACCGCGCAGTCGCTCAAGCCGTTTCTGCGCGATGCGCCGGGCAACTTTGTCGTCAAGTATCGCAATCCAGGCTCGCTGGCCGCGCGGGTCCGCAAGGTGCTGCGTGCGCTGCCGGCGGCCGGCTGGCCCGCCGCCGATCAGATGGCACTCCGTCTGCATGTTGCGGAAGCAACCATGCGGCGGCATCTGAAGCAGGAGGGCTATACCTACCAATCCATCAAGGACGACCTGCGGCGCGATATTGCCATCGCCGAACTGCAGGACACTCGGCGTAGCATCGCGCAAATCGCTACACGCGTGGGTTTCGCCGAGCCAAGCGCATTCCATCGCGCGTTTCGCAAATGGACCGGCATGCGGCCGACCGATTACCGGCTCGAGCGGGCCGATCTCACGCATCCCGCGGAATCGGACTAAGCTGTAAGCAGCAGGCCCTTTTTTCGGCCGGCGCCGCTCGATCACACTCGCCACGTCTCATCTGGGACGGTCGGGTCCGATACGGCGCTCTGGCCGTCCGCGATGAGAACGTACCCGTTTCTCCCGTTCCGGCAATCCGGCCCGCACCCCCGGCGTATCCCCGGTGGTCTAGCGGTCCGGTTTCTACGCGGCGTCGCCGCGCTAGGCCTCCTGCTGGCGTTCGCCAGCACCCTTCCCCTTGGCATAGAGGCTGCGCCGGCGCCCGGCGGCGTCATCGTGATCCCCGTCAGCGGCGCTATCGGACCCGCGAGCGCCGACTTTATCGTGCGCAGTCTGCAACGCGCGGCGCAGCAACAGACGTCGCTCGCGGTGCTGCAGCTCGATACGCCCGGCGGTCTCGATACCTCGATGCGGCAGATCATCAAGGCCATTCTGGCTTCGCCTGTGCCCGTCGCCGCATTCGTGGCGCCGAGCGGTGCGAGGGCCGCGAGCGCGGGCACGTATATCGTCTACGCAAGCCACGTCGCGGCAATGGCGCCCGGCACCAATCTCGGCGCGGCGACGCCGGTGCAGGTCGGTCTGGGCGGCGCGGAGCCAGCGGGACAAAGCGCACCCGGCTTGCCGGCGATGAACCCAGGCGGCCAGGGAAGCGCTGGTGCACCAACGTCCGTATCAGGAACATCCGGGTCATCAGGCGCCGCGGCAGCCTCAAGCGCTCCTGCCGCGCTGCCACTCGACTCGCAATCGACCGAAATGCGCAAGCAGGTCCACGATGCCGCCGCCTATATTCGCGGCCTCGCGCAACTGCGTGGCCGCAATGCCGATTGGGCCGAGCATGCCGTGCGCGAAGCCGTGAGCCTGTCGGCTAACGAAGCGCAGGCCCAGCACGTGATCGACCTCACCGCGCGCGACGTCCCCGATCTGCTGCGCAAACTCGACGGCCGCATGGTCAACACCGTTTCAGGCAACCAGCCGCTGCATACGGCCAACGCTCCAATCATCACGCTGGAACCCGACTGGCGCAGCCATTTCCTCGCGGTTATCACAGACCCGAACGTGGCATTGATTCTGCTGATGATCGGCATGTACGGCCTCTTTTTCGAATTCGCCAATCCGGGCTTCGTGCTGCCCGGCGTGGTAGGCGCGATCAGCCTCTTACTCGGCCTGTTCGCCATGCAGATGATGCCCATCAATTACGTGGGACTGTGCCTGATCTTGCTGGGCCTCGCCTTCCTGGTCGCGGAAGCGTTTCTGCCGACCTTCGGCGCGCTGGGCTTTGGCGGCATTGTCGCGTTCGTGGTCGGCGCGCTGATGCTGATCGATACCGATGTGCCGGGCTACGGCATTCCCTTGCCGGTGATCGCGGCCGTCACCGCATTCAGTGCGCTGTTTGTATTCACGGTATCGAGCGTGGCGCTGCGCGCGCGCCGACGGCCGGTCGTGACCGGTTCGGAAGCGCTGATTGGCAGCCTCGGCGTGGTGCTCGAGGAAGGGCTTGTGCCGCACGGAGGCGGGGATGCAGGCGTGGGTTGGGCGCGCGTGCATGGCGAGCGCTGGCAGGTGTGTAGCGCGGCGCCGCTTGCGGCCGGCCATGCGGTGCGTGTAACGGCGCGGCGCGGCCTCACGCTGACCGTGGTGCCGGAAGGATCACAACATGGAGAAGGGGACCCCTCATGATTGGTTTCACATTCGGCTTCAGCAGCATTCTGATCGTGCTGGTGGCCGTGCTGATTGCCTCGTCGATACGTATTTTTCGCGAGTACGAACGCGGTGTGGTCTTCATGCTCGGCCGCTTCTGGAAAGTCAAGGGACCGGGGCTCGTGCTGATCATCCCGATCGTCCAGCAGGTGGTGCGCATGGATCTGCGCACCGTCGTGTTCGACGTGCCGCCACAGGACGTGATTACGCGCGACAACGTCTCGGTGAAGGTCAACGCGGTGGTGTATTTCCGCGTCGTCGATCCGGAACGCGCTGTGATTCAGGTGGCGAAATACTTCGAGGCGACCAGCCAGTTGTCGCAGACCACGTTGCGCGCAGTGCTCGGCAAGCACGAACTTGACGACCTGCTTGCCGATCGCGAGCAACTCAACGCGGATATCCAGAAGGTGCTCGACGCACAGACCGATGCCTGGGGCATCAAGGTGGCGATCGTCGAAATCAAGCATGTGGATATTAACGAAACGATGATCCGCGCGATCGCCCGCCAGGCCGAAGCCGAACGCGAGCGGCGCGCGAAGGTGATTCATGCTGAAGGCGAGTTGCAGGCCTCGCAGCATCTGCTGGAGGCGGCCCAGACGCTGGCGCAGCAGCCGCAGGCGATGCAACTGCGCTATCTGCAGACGCTCACGACGATCGCTGCGGACAAGAACTCGACCATCGTGTTTCCGCTGCCGATCGATTTGCTGAGTGCCGTGCTGGACAGGATGGGCAAGCCGTCGTCGGCAGCTTAAGTGTCGAATCAGGCAAACCGCACCCTGAGTCCAGGGTTTGTACTGATCGCTCCAAAGGAGCTTGTGATGAAAACCCTCTCTCGCATCACCCTCGGCGCACTGCTGGCGGCATGCTGCGCAAGCACCGCATTTGCGCAGACATCGCAGGGTTCATGCAACCCGTATGCGCCCAAAACCCGCGCCGAAGTGAAAGCGGATTACATCCAGTGGCGTGCGGCGGGCTACGATCCGCAGGATTGGATCAACTATCCCTACAACGCGCAGCAGGCCGGACGGATCGTCGCACAGCGGCATGCAATGGCGGGTATTCCGGCTGGCTGCGTGCAGTAAACGTGTCTGCTGCGGCAAGCGCACTTGCCGCGCCTTGCCTGGTGTCGCGCCGCACCGTCCGGGCGCCGGCACGGTATCATCTCGCCCCTTCGATAACACACAAGCGGCCCGGCATCCGGGACTGTTGCATCGGCTCCACGCCAGCCATGCCGATCCGGTACATCAGCGTCAATCGTGACTACAATCCGCCCGTAGCGCTTTGCGAGCGTCCGCCGCCGTGTGAAGCGGCGGCGCCTGCCGATCACCACAACAAGTAACTTCATCACGATCCGAGACCCGCCTAATGGACTCCGTAAAACGATACTTCGGCTTCGACGAAGCTGGCACCAATCTGCGTACCGAACTGCTCGCAGGCCTGACCACCTTCCTGACGATGGCGTACATCATCTTCGTCAACCCGGCGATTCTCGGCGACGCAGGCATTCCCAAAGATGCCGTGTTCGTCGCGACCTGCCTGGTTGCGGCGCTCGGCTCGCTGATCATGGGTCTGTACGCGAACTATCCGATTGCGTGTGCCCCAGGCATGGGCCTGAACGCGTATTTCGCCTATACGGTCGTCAAAGGCATGGGCTTCACATGGCAGGCTGCGCTCGGCGCGGTGTTTATCTCCGGGTGCCTGTTTATGATCGTCACGCTGTTCCGCGTGCGCGAGGTGATCGTCAATGGGATTCCCCATTCGATCCGCATCGCCATCACTGCGGGTATCGGTCTCTTTCTCGCGATTATTTCGCTGAAGTCAGCCGGTGTGGTGGTCGGCAATCCGGCTACGCTGGTCACGCTCGGCAATCTGCATGACCCGCATGTGATTCTCGCGGTGATCGGCTTTTTTGCCATCGTCACGCTCGATTATCTGCGGGTACGCGGCGCGATTCTGATTGGTATCGTCGGCGTGACCGTGCTGAGCTTTTTCTTTGGCGGTAACCAGTTTCACGGCATCCTTTCAGCACCGCCGTCGATCGATGCGACGCTGTTTCACCTCGACATTCGCGCGGCCCTCTCAGGTGGTGTGCTCAACGTCATCATGGTGTTCTTTCTCGTCGAACTGTTCGATGCAACCGGCACGCTGATGGGCGTCGCCAACCGCGCGGGCCTGCTGGTCGAAGGCAAGATGCATCGTCTGAACAAGGCGCTACTCGCCGATAGCACCGCCATTCTCGCGGGCTCCTTGCTGGGCACTTCGTCGACCACGGCTTACATCGAAAGCGCATCGGGCGTGCAGGCGGGCGGGCGCACCGGCGTCACGGCGATCACCGTCGCGGTGCTGTTTCTGCTTGCACTGTTCTTTGCGCCGCTCGCGGGCGTGGTGCCCGGCTATGCGACCGCACCGGCCCTGCTGTATGTGTCGTGCCTGATGCTGCGTGAAATGGTCGACCTGCCATGGGACGACGCCACCGAAGTGGTGCCCGCCGCGCTCACGGCGCTGCTTATGCCGTTCACTTATTCGATTGCCAACGGTGTGGCGTTCGGCTTTATCTCGTACGCGGGACTGAAGCTGCTGACGGGCAAGGCGCGCCAGGTCAAGCTGGTGGTGTGGATCATCGCGGCGATCTTTCTGTTCCGCTATTTCTATCTGGGCGCCGACTGAGCATCGGTTGGGCGGCGGGCGAGCAGGCAGGCGCTGCCGCTCAAGCCTGGCAGCGCCAGGCTTTGCTTGATTAGCCTTACTGAGTAGTGCCCAGAGGTAGCGTCAGTTGCGCCAGTTCGCTTCGTAGAAGCGCACATAGCCGCTGCGCAAAACCAGGCATTGCGCACGCGTTTCCGACAGCAGACGGCGCGTTGCAGCTTCAATACGCGCCCGATGCTCGGCGAAAGCGCCGACCATATCTTCCAGACGCGGCGATGCTGCGCCGTAGTGGTCCTCAAGTGCCTCGGCGGTGATCATGCACTCCACCCTTTCCCCATCAATCATTGCCGGGAACGCCAGGGTAAGTTCGCGCCCCGAATACTCAGGGGTTTCGTTCGGGAAAATGATCTGCATGGGATTCGCCTTGGTTTGACAGGGTGGATCACTCGAGGCCGCGCACGCCTGTTTTTAAGTGCCTCCCTCAGTGCTCGAGGCGCGGGCTACACCAACCGCAGAAACGCGCGCAAGCACGCTCGCTGCGGGTGATTTCATTACTGTAGACGAGTTCCGGCGCGCCGCAAGTTTTCCTTCGAGGTGGCCCAATTCTGGTGCAGGTCAAACGCTGCCCGGGGCCACACTACTCACACTGCGCGCGCTGCGGACACAGCCGCGCCCGCCAGCGGGTGTACTTACGCATCCGTCGTCGACCTGCTTGCGTCGGACAGCCTCGCAGGCTGTCACCGAGCTGTCTACGAGTGATCTCGCGGCCAGAGATTCAGGAAAGCGGCAGAGGCGATAACGCCCAGTGCCACCGTTGCGGCCCCCGAGAGGGTCACCCCGTTCTCGTCGAACAACATTCCGTGGATCACGACCGCTATGCCTATGACTGCGATAAACGTCGCAAGCAGTGCAAGGACAACCCCTACTTCCGTGTGTTCCGTGTGCACCATGGCGTACTCCCAAACTGGCGCTAGCGAGGCGGGCAAGGCCTCAATGGGGCACGGCGCGAACGCGTCCCATAGTTCAAATCATTGCACCTCTGCGGGCGAAATCAAGTACGGAATAGCCCGCAGCGTGTGGCGTGCGGGGTATACGCCCGATCCTGTAAGATGAAACTTCGACGGCGCGGCATGCTGCGCTGCGGGATGGCAACGGACGGGCAATGTACCCGCTGTGTCGAATTCCAACCGGAGACGAGCAGTGACCCATCGCCCTTGCGCGCCCCCTATGGCGCCTGCCCCTGGCCACGCCCTGGCTGGCCATCTGGATCTGATTGCGCAGTCCCATGCACGTTCGCTCGAGGTGGGACTGCGCGCTTCGGAAACGCCTGATTTCCATCCATTGCGCCAAACGGCCCTGCGCCAGCTCGTCGAGCGCAATCACTCGCTGTATGCGCACGCGCTGCCGGTGATGGAGACGCTGCACGCACAGATCGTCGACACCCAGAGCATGGTGCTGCTCACCGACGATCACGGCGTGATCTTGCATAGTCTCGGCGACAGCGACTTTATCGAAAAGGCCAACCGGGTCGCGCTATGTCCAGGCGTGTCGTGGGCCGAAGCGGACCGCGGCACCAACGCGATCGGCACTGCGCTGGTCGAGCGTCAACCGGCGGTCGTTCATGCCGACGAACACTTTCTTCACGCGAACCGCATCCTGACCTGCTCGTGTGCGCCGATTGCCGATCCGTATGGCCGCATCATCGGCGCGCTGGATGTGAGCGGCGACACGCGCGGTTTTCATAAGCACACCTTGGCGCTCGTGCGGATGTCCGCGCAGATGATCGAAAACCATCTGTTTGCTAATCAGTTTGCCGATGCCGTGCGGATCCATTTTCATGCGCGCGCCGAATTTATCGGCACACTGTACGAAGGGCTCGCGGCATTTGCGCCTGACGGCACGTTTCTGTCGGCCAATCGCAGCGCCCTGTTTCAATTAGGCGAGCCGCTTGCGGCGCTGCAACGGCAATCGTTCGAAACGCTGTTCGGCAGCGCATTTGCGGCCCTGCTGCAACAGACGCTCTGCGCGCCTGGCGAATGCACGACGCTGATGCTGCCGAGCGGTGTGCGCGTAATCGCGCGCGGTGAATTTGCTGCGCCGCGTCAGTTCGTGCAGGCCGGCGGCGTTGGCGGGCAATCGGGCGTGGCCACGGTGATTCGTCCGACAGCCCGTGCGGTAACGCCGGCGACGCTCGCCACGCTCGATACCGGCGACACGCGGATGGCGGCGATCCTGCGCCGTGTCGAGAAAGTCCGCGGCCGCGATATTCCGATCCTCGTGCTCGGCAAAACGGGCACCGGCAAGGAATGGCTGGCCCGCGCGATCCATCACGATTCGCCGCGCAGCACGGCGCCGTTTATCGCCGTCAATTGCGCGTCCCTGCCCGACACGCTGATCGAGGCCGAGCTGTTCGGCTACGAAGACGGCGCATTTACTGGCGCAAAAAAACGCGGCCGCGTCGGCAAGATCGTGCAGGCCGATGGCGGCACGCTGTTTCTCGACGAGATCGGCGATATGCCGCTCGCGCAACAGGTGCGGCTGATGCGTGTGCTGCAGGAGCGCACGGTGACGCCGCTCGGCAGCACGCGGGCGATTCCGGTCGACTTGCGGATCGTCTGCGCAACCCACCGCAATGTGCGCTCGATGATCGAAGACGGCACCTTCCGTGAAGACCTTTACTACCGGATCAACGGGCTGGTCGTGAGCTTGCCTGAACTCAGCGAACGCACGGATATGCCGGCGCTCGTGTCGCACATCCTCGCCGCGCAGTGCGAGGGCGAACGGATGCCGGTGCGCGTCTCGGATGACGTGCTCGCGTGTTTCAGACGGTGCCGTTGGCCTGGCAATCTGCGGCAACTGGCGAACGTCCTGCGTACGGCCGCGATCATGGCTGAAGGTGCAGCGCAGATCGAGATCGAACATCTGCCGGAAGATTTCCTGCAGGACTGCGACGATGCGTCGGACGTCGCAAGGGCGCGGGAGATTGCGACAGAAGCAGTGTCCGCAACGACGACGACGCACAACGCAAACGTAGCCGCCGCGCCCCAGCGCACGTCCGCTTCGCCAGCCTCGCCGGCGCGGATGGAAGAGTGGCAGGCTACCCTGATCGCGCAAACCCTCTCGCGCCACGGCGGCAACGTCTCCGCTGCGGCACGCGAACTCGGCCTCGCGCGCAATACGGTCTACCGGTATCTGCGCCGCGCGCCGAACCCATCAATGGGGACACCGGGGCAGCGCAAGTAGAGACGCAACTTCACCGGTATTCGCAGTCGGACAGGCGAGTCTGAGGTATCGTGACGGGCTGACTCCAATTCCACGCACGATGGTTGCTGTCTGAAGCAATGTCCGAAACCAAGCCCCCGTTCTCGGTGCGGGTCGAGCCACTCGGCCGCACGTTCGAAGCGCCAGACTCGCTGACCGTGCTCGAAGCCGCCGGCTTCGCCAATCTGCGTTTGCCGCGCTCGTGCCGCAATGGCACATGCAGGACGTGTATGTGCCGGCTGGTCAGCGGCGCGGTCTCGTACATCGTCGAATGGCCGGGATTGAGCCGCGAAGAGAAGGCCGACGGGTTTATCCTGCCCTGCGTAGCGGTGGCACAATCGGATGTGGTGATCGAGGTACCGGACGCCGTGGAGATAATCTAGCGGCTTTGATGTCCCGCGCCCTTCACGCTCTCCGTTCGCACACGCTTGCCCAGACGCAAAATAATGGTGGCCACCGCGCTCTCGACCCGGCAACGCGACGTCTCGATCACGAGATCCGGGTTGGCCGGGACCTCATAAGCGGACGAGACGCCGGTGAATTGTGCAATCTTGCCGAGTCGCGCCTGCGCGTACATGCCCTTCGGATCGCGCTGCGAGCAAAGCTCGGCGGACGCCGAAATGAAAGTTTCCAGAAAGCCAGCGCCGATAATCCCCCGGGCCAACTCACGCTGAGCGGCGAGCGGCGAAATGGTGGCGACCAGCACCACGTGACCCATCTGCTGAAACAGTCTGGCGACATGAGCAATGCGGCGAACATTCTCGAGGCGGTCAAGATCTGAAAATCCCAGATCCGAACACAGGCCCTCTCTAAGCGTATCGCCGTCGAGCACCACGACTTTTGTGCCCTGCTCCAGCAATGCTGTGTTCAGTGCCTGCGCTATCGTGGTCTTACCCGCACCTGGCAGTCCCGTCATCCAGATAACCGGCGGTAATTTGGCGCTCGTCAATCCAACATTGGCGTTCATGAAATCGCATCCAGATTATTTTCGACCTCACTTTAACGTTTGCGCGCCGATATTCCGTCGCAGAAAAAAATAGTCTCTTTACCGAAAATTTCGCCGCCGCATTGGGGAATGGATGCGCTGTCCGGCGACGGCGTTCCAGGTGGAAACCGGCCGCGCCCGTTCATTCGCGTTGAATGAACAGTGTGTTGTCATTTCAGCTGATTTTCTCAAGCAGGCAACGGACTACACTCACGGCACTCCATCACCGTGAACGCATCATGCTGCTCGCATTTTTTATCTTGTCGCCGCTAGCCATATGGGCGCTGATCGGGTTCGCGCGTCGTATCAATCCGCTCACTGGCCATTTCACCCCCGGCGAATGGCGCCGCCGCTCGCTTGAAACCCTCAAGGTAAGCCGGCCAATGTAAAAGCTGCGCGCGTGGCTGGCGATTTTTTCAAGCGCTGGGCTTAACGATGGCCGTCGATGTCGAGGCCAGTTGACTCGGGCACGCCGCCCGCCAGAAATGCTTCAAGTCCGAACAGCCACGCGAAGCAGAACGTGACGCGAGCCAGCGAGCCGCCATGCCGTTGTGAACGGGAAGCCTCAGGGTTTGCCTCGGGCGGTGCGAGCGGTAGTACCGGGCGGGGCGAGGCGTAGTCGGCAGCGGTGTGGTCAGGGCGCATGGTGATTCTCGTTATGTGCTTCGGGTAGCCTCACCAAGCAAACGGCGTGCCTTCCCGCCCGAGCCCCCGCCCAGCCGACGAAACCCGTGTTCCATGCATTAAAGGACACCCGGGTTCCGTCGCAACTGTCTCACCTGCGCGAACCTCGCGCGCGTTCGATTTTCTGGTCGGTCTTGTACTGGCTCAGCGCATACACCGACCAGATCGCCGCTGGAATCCAGCCAATCAATGTGATCTGCAAAATCAGGCAGATGATCCCGGCGAACGGCCGGCCAATCGTAAAGAACTGAAACCACGGCAGGATGATGGCAAGCAGCAGGCGCATGCAGATTTCCTTATGACATCCGGCTTGCCTGACTCGAAGCGGCGTACCGGATCAATTGACTGGAGCGAAGCGCGGCGCACTGCCGGCTTCGTATTCGACCCGCTCGAAAATGACGGGAGCTGGACGCGCCAAGATCGTACCATTGGCGGTTTGCCGACCTGGGGCTGTGGGGTCCGCAGACACAGATGCATTTTTGTTCGCGTGGCGGGCAGAATTTTTTCGTGCGATAAGGGAAACACCTATGGGTAATCCCTATTCCACGGAGCAACAGATGGCCACGCTAGAAGCGTTTCGCGCCGTGCTTGACGATGAAGGCACGCCGGAAATCATCCGCAATCACATCATTGATTCGCTGCAATACACGCTGCGCAATTACGGGCAGGTATTCACGTCGAAGGAAGTCGAGTGGCTAGCCGTTTGGGATGACGCCCGCATTCCGCTCGCCGCCTCACGTGAACTGAAGAAACGCGTCGCGGAAACCACCCGCTGACACGATCATCATAAAGAGTCGCCGGCCGGAAGCGCTGGCGCCCTCCCTTGCCGTCCGTCCAGGCATCCTCTCGCCGCTCGCAACGGGGTCCGCGAGAGCGTCTGCCGTGCCGTTTTCAGGCCCGCCGTTGCTCGCGCGGCAGGTTTTGCTATCCAAGCTGGCCCATTTAGTGCATCATATTGGAATAGCTGTATTCGGCACCTGCAGCATCGGCAGCACCAATCGGCATCTCCGCAGTACCCCCGACTGTTCGACCGCCGCCTGTCGGCGATCCCGTCACTCCGGCAATGCGTAACATGCATTCGCCGTCGCGAGTTGTGCAGTTTTCATGCGCCTGATGTCCACGCGACATTAGCGTGTTTCTTCTCCATCCAATCCGCGATTTTGCGCGGCTGCGCTCAAGCCCCCTGCCATCGGGCCTGTGCCACTCTTTTTCCATGGCGGCGCGCCCCAAGGTGCTGCGCTGCCGGGCCTGTTGTGCCGGGCGTAACACGCCTGACACGGCAGCCACGTATTACAGGACAAGTACTTCATGAATCAAGTTGTAAAGACCTACAAGGGCTACGAAATTCATCCGCTCGTGTATCCGCGCCGTCCCGCTGACGGCACGACCAGTCGCAATCCGGACGCAGGCTACGAAGCCTCGGTGCGCATCTGCCGCGTTGGCGCCAATCCGGCAGCCGACGGCCGGGTGTTCCGCCTGCCGTATCTGTGGCCGTTCGAAGGCACGGGCAAGGCCCGCATCGCTTGCATGGCGCACGCTGAACAGTTGATCGACGGCCGTGTAGACGGCCAGTCGGTGGCCGATCTTTGATTGGCAATCGCAAAACTGCCCCCATCTACGCAAGGTGCGCCTCGCGCGCCGCGCCGCTCCATCCTCTGCGGGTGCGCCGTGACGGCACCCGTCCTACCTCATTACAAGCTTTGCCGTTGAGCAAGGCACCCTTACCCCATCGACCAGGAGTAATGCATGGCGAAAGAAGAACTGCTTGAACTTGACGGTATCGTCGACGAAGTACTTCCGGATAGCCGTTACCGCGTGACGCTCGACAACGGCGTCGTGGTTGGCGCTTATGCGTCCGGACGCATGCGCAAGAATCACATCCGTATTCTCGCGGGCGACCGCGTGACGCTCGAACTGTCGGTCTACGACCTGACCAAAGGACGGATCAATTTCCGTCACAAGGACGAACGCGCCTCCGGTGGCGGCGGCGCCCGCAATACGCAGTTCCGTCGTCGCTAATCGTAGTTGCAATGGCGGCGCGTTTGCTGCCGCCTTGCGGGCCGGTGTTGAAGAGCCATCGTGTTGATGGCCTGTTGATTGCCTCCACCCGCTAGCGAAACTTCTCGCGCGCCTACTCCGGCTTGAGTAATGCCAGAGCGGCGCGCAGTGGAGTCGCATCGCCGCCGAGCTGCTCGCTGGCTTCGATTGCCGCGTCCAGCATCGGCTGACGCATGCGCAACATCAGCGCCTCATCGACCCGCGAACGTGGCCCTGCCAGCGTGAACACGCCGGCAAGCGGCCGTGCCGCCGAAAACACCGGCGTCGAAACCCCCGCCGTATCGGCATCCCGCTCTCCCACCGACAGGTAATAGCCGTTGCGGCGGATTCGCTCGAACAGTTCTCCATGACCGCCGTCGAACGCGCTTAGCACGCGTCCGCCTGAGCCTCTGTCCATTGGCAGGACGTCGCCCTCGCGCACGTGATCGCGGATCGCGTGGGTCGAATCGACCCGATGCAAACACACGCGCAGATCTTTCTGCCGCACGTAGAACGACACGCTTTCGCCGCTGGCGTCGCGCAGGCGGCGCATCAACGGCAACACCACATCCCCTAGTTGCAGACTGCGCTGATACAGCGCGCCCAGTTGCAGCGTTGCCGGACCGACGTAGTAGAGACCGTCGTCCGAGCGCAGCAGCATCCGGTGATGCGCAAGCGACGCGATCAACCGCAGGATCGTGCTTTTGTAGAGGCCCGTGCGAGCGGCAAGTTCGGCGAGGGAGACGCCTTTATCGTCAGGGCGAAATGCGAACAGGATGGCAAAGGCGCGATCGAGCGCGGCGACGCCGTCGGGTGCGTGCGAAGGACCCGCGGCAGCGTCGGCGTCCGCGGTGGAGGGACCGGAAGCGCTGGAAGATCTTGAGGCAGCCATAGGGAGTGTGTGGGGCGAGCGGTGAAAAGCGCTGGGGAGCAGCGTTGAGAAACGCCGGATTGGCCGGCGTTATGCGTGACAGAACGCTATCTTACCCGCCGCGGCCGGGTGTATTCCACTGCGCCGTCAAGACCGACCCGGTACTCGAATCCGTGATAAATACAGAGCTGTGATGCGGTCCGCCAAACGTGACATTGGTGATCGTACGGCCCGCGCATGATTCGATCTTGGCGATCCCCTCGCCATGCGAATTCAGCACGAACACCGCGCCAAGCGATGCATGCGCGACAAACAGATTGCCGTCGCGGTCCATCGTCAGGCCGTCGGGGCCGCTGACGCCATAGAACTGAGCAAAGCGCCCCACCTTGCTGGTGCTGCCGTCATCGAGCAGCGGCAGGCGCCACACCGAGTTGTCACGCGTCATCGCCACAAACAGCACTTTTTCGTCGGGACTTAGCACCAGTCCATTCGGGCTCGGGCCATTCGTAATCAGACAGTCGAGCCGTCCATCGGGACGCAGCCGGTAGACGCGCCCCGTGGGGTCATGCAAGCCCGTCTGGCCCTGATCGGTAAAGTAGATATCGCCATTGCTCGCGACGATCAGATCGTTCGGTCCTTTGAAACGCTCGCTGTTGCGCCGTGCGATGACCGGGCTGACCGCGCCGCTCTCCGGATCGAATGCGAGGATGCCGTTCTTGTAGTCTGCGATCAGCAGTCGGCCATCGGGATGCCACGCCAGACCATTAGGCTCGCCATCGTATTCGGCCACCACGCTCCATTCGAACTCCGGCGAAATCCGCAGGATCCGCCCGTGCGGAATATCGACGAGATACAGATTGCCATGCGGGTCAAAGCATGGCCCTTCGATAAACGAATCCACCACTGCCCCGCCCTTGTTGGCGCGCGACCACTCCGTCACGTCGTGGCGGCGCATCGGTTGCGGCATGGCCGTCAGGATCGCGGTTCCGACGATGGGCGGCACGGGAGACCAGTTCATTGCCCCTCCTCTTCCTGCTCGAGATGGCGTGTTGCGGGCCCGGTATAGCGATAGGCCATCTGGCGCGGCATCGGTCCCTTGTTGCGCTCGCCGCGGCCGCGCTGCTCCCACGCATGAGACAGAATGCCGACCGCGCGTGACAGGCAAAAGACGCCGCGCGCCAGTTCGGGGGCGAAGCCGAGCTCGGCGTAAATGACGGCGGTGGCGCCGTCGATATTCATCGGAATTGGCTTCGCTTTGCGCTGCTTGAGCACGGCCTCGATAGCACGCCCGATGGCGGCGTATCGTCCGGACACGACACCTTCGGCGGCGGCTTCGTCGACCATGCCAAGCAGGCGGCCCGCGCGCGGATCGACAGGGTGGAAGCGGTGCCCGAAACCCGGCAGATATTTGCCGTGCTCTGCAATGAAGTGGTCAATGCATGTCTGAACCGCTGCTTCCAGCGTTGCGCCGTCGGCCTGCGCCCGTTCGATCGCATGGAAGAGCTCGACGGCCTGTTGCCCTGCGCCGCCGTGCACATCGTCGAGGGTATTCAGCGCCGAGGCCATGGCACCGTTCAGCGGCAATCCGCAACTCACCGCCATACGCGAAATCGCAATGGAAGGCGCATGCGGACCATGATCGACGGAGGCCACCAGCGCTGCTTCCAGCAGACGTGCCTCACCCGCGCTCGGCAAATCGCCGCGCAGCATCAGCCAGATCATCTGCGGAAAACTGATCTGCCCGATCAGCTCCTGAATCGGATAGCCGCGCACCTGGATCGAGCCAGGGTGAATATCGATGATCGAGGTGCTCCAGTAATCGGCAGCGAGCGTGGCGGGGTCGAGCGGGGTTTGAGTCATAGCGGTTGTGTCGGTGATGTCGGTGATGTCGGTTGTATCAGCGATTGATGTCTTCGAGCGCGAGGCCTTTCGTGGCGGGTCCCATGACGCCGATCAGCAGCATCACAAACACCATGCAACTGCTGATCATGACGAACACGCCGTTCGCGCCGAAGTCGCGCAGAAAGAACGCCACCAGAAAGCCGGAAAAGATCGCGCTCAGGCGGCTCCATGAGTAGACAAAGCCAATCGCCCGCGCACGGATTTCGGTCGGATACAGTTCAGACTGATAGGTCTGAAACGAGTAAGTCATGATGGTCAGTGCGAGGTTCATACAGAAGCCGAAAACAATGAGCCCCAGCGAGCCGGTCTGATGCGCGAAAGCGAGCCCGAATACGGCGATCGCACCCGACGAGCCGACCAGACTCCACTTACGTTCGATCCTGTCTGCAAAGTAGAAAAACAGCGCAGGCCCGAGCGGCAGCGCAATCGACATCAGAAAGGAGTACTGCAGGCTATGCACGAGATTGATGCCCTTGCTCGTGAGTAGCGAAGGAATCCAGTTGCTAAAGCCGTAAAAGCCGATCACCGAGACCGCGTTATAGACCGACATCATGATCGTGCGCTTCAGATACGGCGTTTTGAGGATGTCGCGAAAGCGGCGCTCGACGGTCGGCACGCTGTGCGCATGCGGAACCGCCGCCGGCAATGGACGGCCATACTGGCGCTCGACAATGCGCTCGATCTGCTGCGTCACGCGCGCCGCTTCATCGAGTCGGCCACGCGTCACGAGCCAGCGCGGACTTTCGGGAATGCCGAGCCGGATAACCCATACGATCGCTGCGCCGACGGCGCTGGCTAGCACGACCCAGCGCCAGCCATCGAGACCGAATGGTTGTTGCGGCACGAGCCACCACGACATCAATGCGACCACCGGCACCGCGCAGTACGGCACGATTTGCGTGATTGCAAAGGCGCGGCCACGCAGATTCTTCGGTATCAGCTCCGCGACGTAGGTGTTGATGGTCACCATCTCGACGCCAAGTCCGATCCCCGCAAGCAGACGAAAGAGATTCACGCCGAGGGCGCTTTGCTGAAACGCCATCATGAGGCTCGCCGCCGTGTAGCCCAGCAAGGCCACCACGAAGATGCGTCGGCGTCCGAAACGATCGGCAAGAAAGCCGAGTCCCATGGTGCCGATAAAGAGCCCGAGAAATGTCGACGCCACAAACGCAGCGATGCTGTTCATGGCGAAAATCGATGTCGACGTCTTGACGAACAATCCGCTCACAATCAGCCCCGGCGCAATATAGCCGGTCATAAACAGATCGTAGAACTCGAAACAGCCGCCGAGCGATAGCAGGAACACAATGGTCCAGATATGCCGCGTGGCAGGCAACCGGTCCAGGCGCGCGACAATACCGCGTGCCTGGCTCTCCTGATCGACGCGGTGTTCCACGCCGTCCGCAAAGCTGCTACGGGCGATCGTATCTGATGCTTGTCTCATGAATTTCCCCATTCAGGTCTCTTCGGGACGCGGGCTTAAATAGCGCCGTCTTTTCGCAGTTGCGCAATGGCGCTGGCGTCGAACCCCAGACGCTGCAAATGCGCGTCTGTGTGCTCGGACAAATGCGGCGCGCGCGAGGTAGGCGCACCGCTCGAAATTTCTCCTTTGGCGTCGACAAAGCGAAAGCCCGCGCGGGTCACACGCTGGACCGTCTCGCCGTCCTGCAACTCGTGGACGAAAGCGCGTTCGACCAGTTGCGGCTGGCTGATTGCTTCCGGTACGCTCAGCACGAGGCCGGCCGGCACGCCGGCCTCGGTCATGCGTTGCTCCCAGTTGCTGGCGGCGTCACGCGCGAGCGCGGCTTCGATCTCGTGCTTCAGTTCGAGGCGATACTGCTTGCGTGAATTGCGCTCGCTAAAGCGTTCGTCATGCGGCAAATCCGGCCGGCCAATCAGTTCGCATAACGCAATAAACTGCTTGTTCTCGTTCGCGGCGATATTCAGCATGCCCTCGCCGCAGACGAAGGTCCCGGACGGCGCGGCCGTGAAGTTTTCATTGCCCATCGGCGTGGGCGTCACGCCGGCATTCAGATAGTTGGAGACCACCCAGCCCATGCTGGAGAGTGTCGCTTCCAGCATCGACACATCGATCACCCTTCCCTCGCCGGTGCGTTGAGCTGCCACCACAGCCGCGCAGATCGCCAGCGCTGCGCTCATGCCGCCGACGGTGTCCGACACCGGGTAGCCGACGCGCAACGGTGCGCTTTCGGCATCGCCTGTCACGCTCATTGCCCCCGACATTCCCTGGATGATCTGGTCATAAGCGGGACGATGCGCCAACGGACCGTCATTGCCGAAACCCGAGATCGCGCAGTAGACGAGCCGCGGGTTCACTTCGAGTAGCGCTGCCGCGCCCACCCCCAGGCGGTCCATCACGCCCGGGCGGAAGTTTTCGACCAGCACATCGGACTCGGCCACGAGCTTGCGCAGGATCTCTTTGCCCGCCTCGTGCTTCAGATTGAGCGTCAGCGACTCCTTGCCGGCATTCACGGCCACGAACGACGCGCCCATATTTCGCGCCGACGCTTGCGGATCGGCGCCTAGGCGACGGGCGAGATCGCCGCCAGCGGGATTCTCGATCTTCAGGACGTCGGCGCCGAGCAGCGCAAGCTGATAGGTGCAGAACGGGCCGGAAAGGACATTGGACAAATCCAGCACGCGAATGCCGGAAAGCGGGAGAGAAACCATCACGAGCCTTTACTGGATTTCCGATTGTTGTTCTATCTGATAGAACGACGTTCTATAATTCGATGAGGCGGATTGTGGTCCTTGGGATTGGGGTGGGGAATAGGGGTTACCACCGAGCAGCTAGCACTGCGGGAGCGTGCGAAGGTGAGTGACATCAACCGGGAAACGCCTCTCTGACATTCGCCGCGTTAGCCGCCAAACGAATCGCCATGACCAGCGTACGCATATCGGACTTTCGGCGCTGGGACTCACGCAGGGGATCTGGTCGCCCATGCGAGGTTTTGCGCGAGAGCAAGCGGCTACTACACCCATCTCGTAGCGGCCGACGCACGTCGTAAGGGCCATTACGATGGCCGGGGGGTATTGAGCGAAAGCGGTCTGGTGGAATTCATCACCTTCGCTGTGAATGCCAGAAGCAGAAGCGAGCACGGCTTAACTACACAGTCGCCTATCACGCGCCACTCCTGTGCGCTGCGTTCGCATCGCACCACCGCGGTGCACCCCAGACCCGCCGGCGGTTGGACGTTCAGCCCAAAACCGCTTACAGCAACGAGCATCAATGGCATATAGCTTGCTTCCAGTCTCTCGGCGTCCATCGCCCGCTGACTGAAACGGCGAAACCTACAAAGCCTCACCCGACCCGCCAAAAGCCGCCGCCCCCCCTGCCGACCCATGCTGCGTGTACTGCTCGTAACCGACACCGATAAGCCGATTGGCGATCTGCGCGAAGCCCTCGCGCGGCTAGGCTACGACATGCTGGCAGGCACCGCGGCCTCGCAGGCGCTGCACAGGAGAGTGGAAAGCGAGCGGCCCGATGTGATCATCATCGACACTGAATCGCCATCACGCGACACGCTCGAACAGCTGGCGGTGATGAACGCGACCGCCCCGCGCCCCGTGCTAATGTTCAGCAACGACACCAACCAGCAACTGATTCGCGACGCCGTAGGCGCTGGCGTCACCGCTTACCTCGTCGAGGGACTTGCGACAGAAAAGCTCGCGCCGATCCTCGAGGTAGCGCTCGCCCGCTTCGCCCAGGAAAGCCAGCTACGCGAACGCCTCGCTCAAGCCGAAAACGAACTGGCCGAGCGCAAGCTGATCGACCGCGCCAAACGTCTGCTGATGGATCAGCAGAAAATGACCGAACACGCCGCGTATGCAAACCTGCGCAAGCGTGCAATGAACCAGGGCGTCAAGCTCGTCGAGGTCGCGCGCCAGATCGTCATGGCCGCAGACTTGCCCAAATAGAGCGTGGCTCATGAACCAACCTGCTCCCATTAGCCAACCCTCCGCACCTATGCGGCTAGAGAAAACGCATCTGCGGCTGGGCTTTGTCTCGCTCGCTGACGCGGCACCGCTCGTCGCGGCGAAACTGCTCGAATTCGGGCACGCACATGGCCTGACTCTGGAGTTATTGCGTCAACCGTCATGGGCCGCGTTGCGTGACAAACTGCTTGCTGGCGAACTGGATGCCGCTCACGCGCTGTACGGTCTCGCGTATGGTGTACAGCTCGGCCTGGGTGGTCCACAAACGGATATGGCCGTCCTGATGGTGCTAAACCGTAACGGTCAGGCCATTACGCTTTCGAACCGCCTTGCCGACGCGTTAAATGAATATCAAACGCTGCCGCGTGCATTGGCGACGCTCGGTCGCAAGCCGGTGTTTGCGCAGACTTTCCCGACCGGCACGCATGCCATGTGGCTCTACTACTGGCTGGCGTCGCAGGGCGTACATCCGTTGCGCGATATCGAAAGCGTTGTGATTCCGCCGCCTGATATGGTCGCGGCGCTGGCCGAAGACCGGCTCGATGGGCTGTGTGTCGGCGAACCGTGGAATGCCGCCGCTGAAGCGCGCGGCGTTGGTCGCACGATCGCGTACAGCAGCGAAATCTGGCCCGACCATCCGGAGAAGGTGCTCGCCTGCCGCCGCGATTTCGTGGACCAGCATCCCCATACGGCGAAAGCGTTGGTGCAGACCATGCTCGAAGCGTGCCGCTGGCTCGACGGCGACGGACATCGCAACGAGATTGCGCGCTGGCTGGTGCGGCCGGAGTTTATCGGTATCGATGAAGCGTTGATTGCAAAGCGGCTAACGCACGATAGCCGATCGCTGACGCCTGGTCGTCTACCGGTGCGGTTTTTCGAAGACGGTACGGTGAACTATCCGAGAGCGGACGATGGCGTATGGTTTCTCACTCAATACGAACGCTGGGGGATGATCGCGCACCGCGACGATTATCGCGAGATCGCAGCGGCGATCAATCAGACCGAGTTGTATCGTGATGCGGCGGAAAGTATGGGTATTGCGATTCCGGCTGAAAGCGTCTCGCAGCGACTGATAGATGGCCGGGTGTGGGACGGTAGCGAACCCGATCGCTATGCGACTGGGTTCGAGATTCATGCCTAACCATTCCCCCCATGAAACAGCGTCAGCTTGTTCGACACCGAATTCACCCCAGACACTGACTTCGCAACCGTTTCAGCCTGAGTAATCTGATCTCCGGTATCGACGCTACCAGACAGCGTCACCGCACCGCTGCGCGCCCGCACATACACATTCGAAACGTTAAACCCCTGGGCCTTCGATAGCGCGCGGCGTACAGCCCGCGCAAGCGCCCGGTCTGCCTTCGAAACGGCTTTTTTGGAACTCGTCATCGAACTGGTGTCTGGTGCGGACATCGCGTCGCTAGCTTGCGCATAAGCGGCAACGGGCATCGCAACCGCCGCTGTCAGACATAAAGCGCTCAAGATTCCGGCTGTCTTCACGTTCATCTCCTGTCATTGCCAATCGTTGGCCAGCGTCATTCGTCTGCGGGAAGGTCTAAAAATTGCCAATTAAACGGGTAGGCGACGCGCCGACCTTGTTCAATCTAATTCATCAGCTAGCAAAGCGAAAGCGCAAAGCGTCCGACAACCGTTATTTTTCCGGCCGTTCTCATTCGCCGGCAGCATGATCGCTGGAAGCAAGCGCTGGTCCCGCCGACTGACTCCACCCGCCCCCAAGCGAGCGGTATAACGCCACCGCCGCCAACGCATGCTCGCGCTTCGCCTGATTCAGCGAATCGGAGTCCTGCAGATACGTCTGCTGCGCCGACAAAACATCGAGGAAGTCCGTCGCGCCGCCTTTATACAACTGGTTCGCCAGCTTGAGCGACTGGTCCGACGCACCCAGCGCATCGTTCAGTTTTTGTGTCGATGCTGTCGTGCTGACCAGATCGCTGCGGGTATCTTCCACTTCCCTGAGCGCCTGCAACATCGTCTGCTGCAGATTCAGCTGCGATTCGCGCATTTTGCTTTCGCTCTGCTGAATATCCGCCGTGATCCGGCCTGCGTTGAAAATCGGACTGCTGGCGTTCAATGCCGCGCTAAACAGGTTATCGGTCAATGTCGGCAAGCCAATATATGAAGCGGCCAGCAAGCCATCGCTCAGATTCAGCTGAAATTTCGGGTAACGCTCCGCTCTCGACACCCCCACTTCCGCGGCACGCTGTTCGACGGTGGCATAGGCCACCAGCACATCGGGACGGCGCAGCAAGGCTTCGGACGGCAGCGTTGTAGGCGCGGCACCTTCCGGGTTAGGAATCGGACCAGGCGTGGCCAGCACCAGCTTATCCACCGACTCCGGCGTGCGGCCCGAATACACGGCAATCAGGCTCAGCTCATGTTCGATCGTCGATCGAGCGCGTGGGATTCGCGCCTGCAGTTCATCCAGTTGATTCTGTGCACGAGCGACATCGAGTTGCGTCGACAAGCCGTACTTGAGACGTTCCTGAGTCAATTGCAACGCACGTTGCCGGATTATCTGGTTATCCTGCAGAATCTGCAGTTCCGATTGCGCCCAGCGCAGATCGACATAGGCCGATGCGGTGTTGGCTGCGAGCGCAAGCCGCAGTGCATCCTCGGCATGCTGTTGTCCGACCAGTTGCGCCTGGGCCGCCAGCAGATCGAGCCGTTCTCCGCCGAACACATCGGGCGACCAGTTCAGCGCGAGACCTGCGCCGCCCTCACGCACGTAGCCGAGCGGCGGCGGCGTGTTGATACGGCTATCGGCAGCGGTCGCGGTCGCGTCGAGTTCCGGCAGCAGCACCGCGTGTTTCTGCGTGGTAATCGCTTGCGCCTGCTTGACACGCTCCGCGGCGGCCTGCAGATCCAGGTTGCCGGTCAGCACAGCGTCCACCAGTTCGTCGAGTACCGGATCGCCGAACTGCGCCCACCAGGTCTTTGCATCGACAGCGTCCTTCGGTGCTTCGACGCTCCAGCTAGCCGGTGCGACGGTTCTCACCGTGGCCGGCAAATCAGCGTGAGTAGCCGGCTGAACCGCACATGCGGCCAGCGAAACACAAGCCATAATTTCTATCAGAAGCTTTTTCATGATTGGCCTCAATGTGCGTCAGGCGGCGGCGCACTGTTAGAGAAAGGTTTGGAAAACAGCACACTTGCTATCGCCACGATGAAGCACAGCGACAGCACATAGAAGGTGTCCGAGTAGGTCAGCACCAGGGCTTCGCGCAACACCAGTGCGTGAAGATTGGCGAGCCCGGACTGGGTCGTGTTGAGCACATCGCCTGCCACGGATGACCAATGCGCGGTTTGCTCGGTCAGCAAGGACTCGACTTGCGGACTGCCAGTCGTGACGCTTTCGTTGAGCCGCAGATAGTGGAAGTTGAGGCGGTCGTTGAGCATGGTCGCACTAACCGCAATGCCGATCGCGCCGCCCAGATTTCGCATCAGATTGAACAGTCCACTGGCTGACTTCAGCCGCGACTGGGGTAGCGATCCGAGCGCCATCGTGACAATCGGTGGCACTGCGAACTGCTGACCGATGCCGCGCAAGGCCTGCGGCAACAGCAGTTGCTGCCAGCCCCAATCGTGCGTCAGCGGTACATACAGGTAACAGCCGAGGCCGAAGCAGATCAACCCGAACAGCAACAACAGGCGCATATCGACAAAGCGCGCCACCATTGCATAGACCCCGAGGGCGAACAACTGGAATACTCCAACCGAAAGCAGCGCGATACCGATCTGCAGCGAACTGAAGCCGCGAACTTGGCCGAGAAATTCAGGCGTGAGAAACACCGCCACAAAGATCCCGATTCCGGTGATGAATGACAGCAAGCTGCCGATGCCGAAATTCCTCACCACCAGCGCGCGCAGATCGACGATGGGGTCATCGGTCGTCAGCGCATGCACGAGAAAGAGAAAGCCGCAGATCGCCGAAATCCACGTACAGGTAATGATGATGTGATCGCCGAACCAGTTCTTGCGCGGACCTTCTTCCAGCACATATTCGAGGCAGCCGAGAAATCCGCTCATCAGCAGGATTCCCAGGTAATCGCCCTTCTTCAGCAACGACAGGTCGGGCTTATCGACATTCACATACTTCGGCACCAGCGCAGCCACCACGACACCAGGCACGACGTTCAGATAGAACAGCCAGTGCCACGACCACTGATCGGTGATCCAGCCGCCGATTACCGGCCCGATCGCCGGCGCAAGCGAAGCCAACGCGCCGATCGTGGTAGACGCAACCAGCCGCTGCTTGCCGGGGAACAGCACGAAAGCCGTGGTGAATACCGTCGGGATCATCGCTGCGCCCATGGCACCCTGGAGGCCGCGAAACAGGATCATCGAGTTGATGTCCCAAGCGATGCCGCACAGCATGCTGGTAATGGTAAAACCCACCGCAGAGGCGACGAACAGCCAGCGCGTTGAAAACACTTTGGAAAGCCAGCCGGACATCGGAATCACGAGAATTTCCGCGATCAGATAAGCCGTCTGGACCCACGACAACTCATCCTGACTCGCAGAGAGGCCGCCGCCAATGTCCCTCAACGAGGACGCGACGATCTGGATATCCAGGGTTGCCATAAAAAATCCCAGACACATGAGTGCGAATGCAAACACGCGTTGCCGCATCGGCTGGGAGGCCGGATCGAGGGGATGAGCGCTTGTCATGATGTTGGCCTTGTCCGCTCAATGAGCGCTCGATGCTTGCGAGCCGTCCGCAAGATGCACTTCGACGGTCGCAGACAGACCGGGGCGCAACACGTTCTCCATGCCGCGCGGCACGTTCAGCCGAATCCGCACCGGTACGCGCTGCACGATCTTGGTGAAGTTGCCGGTCGCGTTTTCGGGCGGCAGCACGCTGAAGGTAGCGCCGGTAGCAGGCGCCAGGCTTTCGACATAGCCGTGCACGGGGATGCTCGATGCGTCGAGCGCCACGTCGGCCTTGTCGCCGATCCGCATCTTCCTGAGCTGATCTTCCTTGAAGTTCGCGTCCACCCAGAGATCGGTGGACGGCACCACCGTCAGCAAAGGTGCGCCGATATTGGCCAACATACCGACCCGCGCGGTGCGGTTGCCGATATAGCCATCCACCGGCGAGCGGATCGTCGTGTATTCGACGTTCAGTTGTGCGACCCGTTGCGCGGCCAGCGCCGTGTTGACGCGTGCCTGCGCATCGGCGATCTGCGCGCCCAGCACATCCAGTTCGCGTTGAGCAGCAAGCACCGCTGCCCCACTGCTTTGCACCGCGGCCTGTGCCTTGGAGAAATCCGCGTCGGCACGCTCGACAATCTGGTTGGACACGGCGTCGTCCTTGACCAGTTCGCGGTAACGCGTCTGGTCCTGAGCGCTACGCGTCAGTTCAGCCGAAGAGGCCCGCACTTCCGCCTGGTGCTGGTTGATCACCGCCGCCTGCAAGACCTGTTGTGCCTGCAACTCCGATACGGCGGCACGGGCGCTATCCACTTCTGCCGTGGCCTGCGCAAGCCTGGCGTCATAGTCGCGCGCGTCCAGCCGGATCAGCACCTGGTTTGCGCTGACGTGCTGGTTGTCCTGCACAAGGATGTCCGTGACGAAGCCGTTGACCTTGGGCGCCATCACCGTCACGTTGCCGCCGACGTAGGCATCGTCGGTAGATTGCTCGAAGCGCAGGACAAGGAACCAGTAGCCCGCAGCGGCGGCAAGGACCACCGCCACGAGACCATAGGCAAGGCGCATCCATGGAATGCGCCTGCCCTTGGCAGCTTCGGTAGGGGCCGCGGGAACGACCGGAACGGGTGTTGAAGGACTCGACATGTTTTCACCTGTGTATATGCACAAAATTGAATGGAAAATTGCCTTTACTGCCTGGGCCAACGGCCCAATCTTTCTTTAAGCCTTCGAAACGTCGCGGGTCAGACGGAACAGTTCGCGTCGGAGCATGGCAGCCTGCTGCGGTCCAAATTTGCGCTCAAACTCGTCCTGAGCGGCCAGCCAATGCACCATCGCTTCATCCAGCCTCGCGCGACCGCAGGCGGTCAGCACCAGTTGCAGACGCCGGGCGCCCTGTCCATCCGGTTCATTGGCGATCAGACCGTTTCGAAGCAAAGGCCTGAGCGCGCGTACCAGCGTGGTTCGATCCATCACCATCGCCTGTGCGAGTTCGAGCATCGTCAGGCTCGCGCCGTCCCGCAGCGCGGTGAGGATGCTGAACTGCGTCGGTGTGACTTCTGCTTCAGACAAATGCCGCTCGTAAAGCTGGGAGATATGGCGGGCGGCTTGCCGGATCGCGAAGCAGTCGTCGTTTTCGGGTGATGTGTGCATGTGCACAGATTAGAGATGCAGACTTGCCGGAGCAATCTCCTGGGCACATCTGATTGTTGTGATTGCGACAAGAATCCAGTCGGCAAGCGGCTTGGGCTGGTTGGGCGCGTCGGCGTCAGCCCTAGTGAGCCCGATTATCGGCCTACGGTTAAATCGTCCGACCTATGCCCTGCCCTTCAGATCCGATGCTGCCTCGACGGCCAGCACATCGGCAAAGAACTCCGCCGCGTGTTCGACAAACGCCTTGACCTTGGCAGGCAACAGCGTGCGCGTGTTATACGCGAGCCGCAGATCGACCACGGCATCGATGAGCTCGAATTCTTCGAGAATGCCTACCAGTCGTCCGCCAGACAGCTCGGCCTGGGCCAGGCCTGCGGGCAAGACGCCAATCCCAAACCCCTGCAGCACCATCTCCCGGTTGAATACCGCGTTATTCGAGGCGATATCGTATCTGAGCGGTACCGTCAAATCCTCGGCGCCAAGCCGGAAGGTTAGCTGGGGCTTGCGAAACGCCGGCGAGAGCACGACCACCATGTGCTCGGTCAGCTCCGACGGATGCGTCGGTCGCGAATGCTGCTTCAGATAATCCGGCGTCGCGACGATGGCAAACGGCATGCGCTCGAGCAGCCGCGTGACAACCGTGTCGGAACTCAGCATAAAAGGCAGCACGAGACCAAGGTCGAAGCCGTCCGCGACCAGATCGACGGGCCGCTCCGTGAGCGTGACGTCAAGACTTACCTTGGGATGCTTGAGCTTGAAGCTGGAGACCAGCGGCACCAGCCGGTTGACGGTGGCGGTTGTATGCGCGACGAGGCGCAGCACGCCGCTCGGCTCGCGGGTCTGCGCAGACGCGTCGGCTTCGAGCGCTTCGAGATCGTCGAGAATCCGCGCACAACCTTCGTAGAAGTGTTCTGCCGCTTCGGTCAGCGAAACCTGTCGCGTAGTCCGGTTGAACAGACGGCTGCCGAGACGGCGTTCGAGTCCGGAAATAGAGCGCGACACGATCGGCGTGGTCAGACCGAGCATGTCCGCGGCACGCGTAAAGCTCCTGGATTCGACGACGGCGCGGAAGACTCGCAGACTCTCCAGATAATCCATAGGTCACCTCGTGGTGGGCTCGACGAAGAGCAGTTGGCGGCGTGGGCCCGCAGGCCTACGCCGCCAACTTGCTCAATGGAGCGTCAGGAGATTACCGCATAGTTGGGCCCGGCTGGACAAGCCGTGCTCGTCAGCTCAGACCGCCAACTCCAGATCATCCGCAGCCACCACTGGGGCACTGCGCCGGATGGCCGGTTCAGCCGCAACGGTCGGCAGGCAACGCTGTTCGGCATCTTCCTGACCCGAGAACAGCGGGCAGCGGCCAAACAGTTCCGCCACCCAGTCGACGAAAACCCGCACCGTAGGCGACAGATGCCGGTTATGCGGATACACCGCCGAGATCGGCAGCGGCGACGGCTGCCATTGCGACAACACCTCGACCAGTTCGCCGGAACGCAGATGAGGCAACGCCATAAACCGCGGCGCCTGCAGGAGACCCACCCCTTTCAGGCCGCTCGCGACGTACGCTTCCGCGTCGTTCACGGCGATATTGCCGCGCATCTTCACATCGACGGTTTGCCCGTCGACGCCAAAGCTCAGATCCATCACGCGCCCGGTGCGGCCCAGGAAGTAGTTAACGGCGACATGATCCTGCAGATCTTCGATCGTCCGCGGCGTACCGCGTTGTTCGAGATAAAGCGGGCTGGCCACCGTCACGCGCTGAAACACCCCGATACGTCGCGCGACGAGCCTCGAGTCCTGCAGGGTGCCAATGCGGATCACGCAGTCCACGCCTTCCTGAATCAGGTCGACGGGTTTGTCGCCGAAGCCCACCATCAGTTCGATGTCGGGATAGCGCTCATGAAACTCGTCGATCTTGGGCATCACGACCAGCTTGCCGAGCGCGCTCGGCATATCGACGCGCAACTTGCCGCGCGGCGTCCTTCTCGCCTGCGACAAGGAGCTTTCCGTTTCCTCGATGTCCGCCAGGATGCGCACGCAACGTTCGTAATAAGCGGCGCCATCCGGCGTGAGGCTCAGGCGCCGGGTCGTGCGCTGCAACAGCCGTACTTTCAGATGCGCCTCGAGATTCTGGATGATCGTAGTGACCGACGCACGCGGCAGATCCAGCGTGTCCGCGGCGCGCGAAAAGCTGTTCGTATCGACAACCCGCGTGAACACTTTCATTGCCTGAAGCCGGTCCATATTCCGATTCCTTTGAATTCTGACGTTTGCCCGTCTAGCCGGGCAGAGTTTGCAAGGCCGGCGGCGCGATAAGCCGTGCACGATAAGCGCGCACGATAAAAATTCGCGATTTTCCACCAACCAATACGACTGTCCGTATTAAAATTGAACCCATAATGGATGTCAAGGATTCCCCTGGTATCCAGCGGGATAAGGTTCCGGCTGCTCCGGCGGCCGTTTCCGTTGACGCCCCAATATGGACGACCGTACAATTTCCTGACCATGCCAAGACCCTCACACCGCGGAAAAATCCTTACCGAAGGCCTCAAGGTTGTCCATGAACGAGGCTTCGCGGGCGCTAGCGTGCGCGACATCGTCCAGGCCGCGGGCGTTCCGCAAGGGTCGTTCACGAACCACTTTGCCTCCAAGGAAGCGTTCGGTCTCGAGGTTCTCGAGCTTTACTTCGCCAATAGCCGCCAGGTCCTGGACGAGACGCTGCGCAACGATGCGCTTGCGCCGCTCAAACGGCTGGGCGACTACATCGACTGGAACATCTCCCGCCTTTGCGTGAACCAGACGCGCAACGGTTGCCTGCTCGGCAAATTTGCCCTGGAGGCAAGCGACTACAGCGATGCGATTCGCCATCGCGTCGTGGAGATCTTCGCGGAGCAGCAGCAATGCCTCGAATACTGCCTGGCGTCGGCGGTCAAAGCGGGCGAATTGCCGGCGGATTTCGACTGCAATGATGTGGCTGGCTTTATCGTCGCCTCGCTTCAGGGCGCGTTTATGCTCGCCAAGGCACAACGCAGCGCGCAGCCGGTGGTCCGTTTCAGGCATGTCCTGTTTTCGAAAATCCTGCGCTGAAGAAACATACGGCGCGCCGCCGTATTTGCGGCGCTCGATGTCCTGCCCTGCGTAAGGAAACAGCCTAAGATGTGCACGTCCGACACGAACCGGCCGAGCGCAATGAACGATCGTCAAAAGCCCACGGCCGTAGCAACGGCGCCCGGGCTCACCTCTCGCCTCGAAAGCTCTGAGCACCCTGACCGCTCAGAGCGTCCCGAGCGCGACGACGGCGCAAGCGGCGCCTCGGCCATGGACCGCGTCGGCTCGCTTAACGTCTTCGTGAGATCCGCGGAAACAAGAAGCTTCACCGCCGCCGGCCGGCAAATGGGAATTTCCGCATCCGCGGTGGGAAAGGCGATTTCGCGGCTGGAGACGCGTCTGGGCGTGCGCCTGTTCCACCGCAGCACCCGCAGCATTACGCTGACACCGGAAGGAGCGCAGTTCCTCAAACGATGCTCCCGCATCATTCAGGAGATCGAGGCGGCCGAGGCCGAACTCGCACTGGCGAACTCCATGCCACGCGGACGCCTGCGCGTCAGCCTGCCGCTCGTCGGTATGCTGCTGATGCCGGTAATAGGCGCCTTTATGAAAGCCTATCCCGAGATCACGGTGGATCTCGATTTCACCGACCGCCTCGTGGATGTGATCGAGGAAGGTCTGGATGTCGTGATACGCACCGGGGAGGTCGGCGATTCGCAGTTGATCACCCGCACGCTGGGCCGCTTCACGCACATCATCGTCGGCTCGCCGGCGTATCTGGCCGAGCGCGGCACGCCTGCCACGCCGGAAGATCTGCTAAACCACGCCTGTCTGCAGCATCGCTTTCAGTCGACCGGCAAGCTGCGCGCCTGGCCCCTCGAACGGAACGGCGAGACGCTGAATCTCGATCTGCCGAACGCGGCTATCGTCAGCAATACCGAATCGCTGATTTCGCTGGCGGAACAAGGGTTGGGCCTCGCCTGCGTGCCTGGCTTCACCGTACGCGAACCATTGCGACGTGGAACGCTCGTGCATGTGCTGCAAGAACTGCCCGGCAATCCCGGTGTACTGCGAGCGTTATGGCCTTCCGGCCGGCATCTCTCGCCGAAGATTCGTGTCTTCGTGGACTTTATGGGCGAGCACCTGTTTCCCTCCTCAGACGCCAGGCAACAAGACGGCTCGCCGGTTGAGTTTCGTTAAATCTTTTAGACTCACGACATTCACCATAAGGAGACGAGCAATGAGCGATCTGAGCAATCCGTCGGCAGAAGCGTCGGGTACTTTCAAACTGGGCGGCGAAGTCGAGATCCATCGTCTGGGATACGGCGCCATGCGCATTACGGGCCCGGGTATCTGGGGACCGCCTGACCATCCGGCCGAGGCAGTGCGCACATTGCAGAGCCTGCGCGAGCTCGGCGTGAATTTCATCGATACGGCGGACTCTTACGGCCCCGATGTGTCCGAGCAGCTCATCCGCGAAGCGTTGCATCCGTACACCGATCTGCTGATTGCGACGAAGGCCGGGCTGCATCGACCAGGACCGGATCGCTGGGAGCCGGATGGCCGTCCGGAACATCTGCGGCAGAGGCTGCAGAAGAGCCTGCAGAATCTGGGCGTCGAGCAGATTGCACTATGGCAACTGCATCGGATCGATCCGAAGGTGCCGCGCGACGAACAGTTCGATGCAGTCCGTTCGTTGCAGAACGAGGGGTTGATCCGCTTTGCCGGCTTGAGCGAAGTATCGGTCGAGGACATTCAGGCGGCCTCGAAGTATTTCAAGGTCGCGACGGTGCAGAACCGCTACAACCTGTCCGATCGCGCCAGCGAGGACGTGCTCGAACACTGCGAAAAACACGGCATCGGTTTTATTCCGTGGTATCCGCTCGCAGCCGGCAGTCTGACGCAAGCGGACTCGCCGCTACAAAAAATGGCGGCCGCACGCAACGTCAGCGCGGGCCAGATTGCACTGGCGTGGCTGCTCAAGCGCAGCCCGGTGATGTTGCCGATTCCGGGGACGTCGAAGCGCACCCATCTTCGCGAGAATGTGGCCGCCGCGGAGATCAGTCTGAGCGATCGGGAGTTCGCTGAACTGGAAGCGCTGCGCTAATCACGTAAAGCCGTGCCGCGTCGGCAAGCAAAGCCCGGGCACGGATAAAGGAGCCGCGAACACCGCGGCTCCTTTACTTCAAGCAGTACTTCAAGCGGCGCTCTTCACGCCGTAACGCGCAGCCGGCTCACTGCGGGACAGGTTTGGTCCCAGCTTGGCGCGCGCCGCTTCGAACGCGGCCCAGTCGGCCGCATCAGGCAGCGACGGAACCGTGGCCAGTTCACCCTGATCCAGTCCCGCGAGCGCCGCGTCGACGAGATCGTCCGCGCTCATCACAATGCTCTGCGGCAGGTTCTCAACGGGGTGGCCCGCGACGTCCCAGAACTCGGTGCGAGTCGCACCTGGCAGCACCGCTTGCACGCGGACACCCTTCGCCGCCAGCTCATGGTGCAACGACTGGCTGAACGCCAGCACGAATGCCTTGGTGCCGCCGTACACGCCGTTCAGGATTTCCGGCGCCACCGCCACGATCGAAGCAATATTGACGATCGTGCCCGTTCCCCGCGCGACGAACGCCGGCGCAATCGCATACGTCAGCCGCGTAAGCGAAGTGACGTTCAGATCGATCATCGCTTCCATGGTGTCCACGTCGGAAACGAGCAGCGGGCCGGCACCGC
This sequence comes from Paraburkholderia sp. GAS206C, assembly GCF_050435645.1. NCBI lineage: Bacteria > Pseudomonadati > Pseudomonadota > Betaproteobacteria > Burkholderiales > Burkholderiaceae > Paraburkholderia > Paraburkholderia sp. GAS206C. The sequence continues at coordinate 144,001 of NZ_JBNDKR010000001.1, forward strand.
CGATCCCTGCATTGTTCACCAGCATCGTGATGCTCGAATCGCTGCGCAGAATCTCTTCGATGCGCCGCACGTCGGCCTTGTTACCCAAGTCCGCTGCAACCACTTCGATCGAACGGCCCGTCGCGCTCGTCAGACGATTAGCCAGCTTGTCGAGCCGTTCGCGGTTGCGCGCCACCAGAATCAGATCGTAACCGCGGTGGGCAAGGCGATCTGCGTAAATCGCACCAATTCCGGAAGAAGCGCCGGTAATCAACGCTGTGCCCTTGTGTGTCGTGTCGTTCATCAACTTTCTCCGTTAGCGCCAACCCATGTCGGCCTGCATGGAACGAAGATTAAGCGTAGACTCGGAAGTCTCAAATGTCATAGATGCCACTTTTTAGGACATCACTTTGACCATCGGTGCGAAACGCCCAGGGAATCCATCATGTTGCGTATTGGAATCGTGCTGTACCACGGCTTCCAGGTCATCAACCTGGCTGTCACGACGGTCTTTGAATTTGCCAACGTGACGGCTAGCGAGCCCCTCTATGAGTTCGTGCTGCTGTCCGAGCATGGCGGCCCAGTGCAGACCTCGACCGGCTTCGCGGTCGAGACGCAGCCATTCGACGACAGCCGTTTTGATACCGTGCTGGTGGTCGGCGATAACGAAGTGATCGAACCCGGCGCAGCACTGATCGCCTTTTTGCAGCGCTCGGCGCAGACCTCGCGGCGCATCGGCTCGACCTGCACTGGTGCGTTCAATCTTGCGCAAGCGGGTCTGCTCGACGGACGACGCGCAACCACCCACTGGTTTTTCGCGGCGCGCCTGCGTCAGGACTACCCCGCGGTGAAGCTGGAGGAAGACCGCATTTTTATCATCGACGGCCCGGTGTGGACCTCGGCGGGCATGACAGCGTGCATCGATCTGGCGCTGGCACTCGTCGAAAAAGATGCTGGGGCCGAGATCGCGCGACTGGTGGCGAAGAAACTCGTCGTCTATCATCGCCGCGCGGGCGGCCAGTCGCAGTATTCGGCGCTGCTCGAGCTGGAGCCGCGCTCCGACCGCATTCAGATGGCGCTCGCCTATGCGAAACAGAATCTTCATACCGAACTGTCGGTCGAGCAGCTTGCCGAAGCGGCCCATTTGAGTCCACGGCAATTCAGCCGCGCGTTTCGGGCGGAGACCGGCCAATCGCCGGCAAAGGCGGTCGAGCATCTGCGCATCGAGGCGGCGCGTCTGATGCTCGAGTCGGGTCTGCATCCCATTGAAGTCGTGGCGCGCGATACCGGCTTTGGCGATCGCGAACGGATGCGGCGCGCGTTCCTGCGCGCGTTCGGGCAACCGCCACAGGTGATACGGCGCGCTTCGCGCGGCGATGAATCGCGCCATTTGTGACACCCATGTCCGCAATGTTCGGAACGTGAGCCTGTTTTTCCCGCTGCACGATCGGCATAGAGTTCTCGTCAAGGCAACGGACTTTCCACACTCTCAGGCAAAAACCTGGCGGAACGTCCACCGTGCTAAACCAGATCTCAAGCAGAGGGAATCATGTCCAAACTCTTTACCGGCGTTCGAGTCGGCCCATATGAATTCGCGCACCGCGTGGTGCTCGCTCCGCTCACGCGCATGCGCGCCGAAGACGGCGCCAAACCAGGCCCTCTGATGGCCGAATACTACGCACAACGTACTTCCGAAGGGGCATTGCTGATCAGCGAAGCCACTATCGCCGCTGCGAATGGCAACGGTTATCTTGGCGCACCGGGTCTCTTCGACGACAGCCAGATCGCCGGCTGGCGCCTTGTGACCGATGCTGTGCATGCCAAGGGTGGCAAGATCTTTCTACAGCTCTATCACGCCGGGCGGCAATCGAACTCCGAAGTGCAACCCGCTGGCAGCCAGCCAGTTGGACCCTCAGCGATTCCCCATGGCGGCGTTGCTTATACGAAGTCGGGCTGGGTTCCCAACACGCCGAATCGCGCGCTGGAAATCGAAGAAATTGCCGGGCTGGTGGAAAGCTTCCGGCGTGCTGCAGAACGCGGTGTCGCAGCAGGTTTCGACGGCGTGGAACTGCACGCAGCTAACGGCTATCTGTTCGACCAGTTCCTGCAGGACGGCAGCAACAAGCGTACAGATATCTATGGTGGCTCCTTCGAGAATCGCGCGCGCTTTCTGCTGGAAGTCACCCGTGCGGTGATCTCGGTGTGGGGTAGCGACAAGGTGGCCGTGCGCCTTGGTCCGAGCGGCTCATGGGGCGATATGTCGGATAGCGATCCGGTTGGGCTTTTCAGTTACGTGGCAGAGCAACTGGACAAGCTGGATCTGGCTTACCTGCATCTGATCGAACCGCGGGTGCTGGGGAATGTCGACGATGAAAGCAAGGATCAGCGCCCAGTGGCGGCACAACTGATCCGCCAGCATTACAAAGGCACGATTATCGCGGCGGGTGGCTTCAAGGGCGATACGGCCGAGGCTATCGTCAAGGCTGGCGACGCGGACCTGGTTGCCTTCGGACGGGACTTCATCGCCAACCCGGATCTGCCTGCGCGTCTGCGCGACAAGCTGCCGCTGAATCCGTACGATCGCCCGACCTTCTTCGGCGGCACGGAAGCCGGCTATACCGACTATCCGTTTTATAGTGAGGAAGCCTTAGCGGTCTGAGAGCGCAGATGATACCGGTGAGGCGGCGGTGACGGCACAGAACTGCCTCACCACCGTCGCCTCCCCGGCAGCGCTACCCGAGAATCGACTCAAGACTGCGGCAGCCCGACCACGTACATCCCACCCTGAAACTGCTGCGCGGGATCGTCGAATTCCTCAGTCGGCGCCTGAACCGGAAACAGCCCATCGAACTCGGCGGAACTGTCCTGCGGCCGATAACCCAAAAACGCAGCCTTGCTGTTATCCCACCACAAGACCCGGTTGTTCGATACGCCGTACACAATCGCATGCCCCACGCGATTCGTGAACAGCGAGCAGCGCACCAGTTCGATAAAGTCGCGGTAGCTCAGATAGGTCACCAGCATGCGCGGATTCTTCGGTGCTTCGAACGAGGAACCGATCCGCATACAGACCGTCTCCAAGCCGAAGCGGTCGAAGTAGTAGCGCGACAGCGATTCGCCAAAGCACTTCGTCACGCCATAGAGACTATCCGGACGCAGCGGGGAATCCGCATCGAGCACAGACGTGGTTGGATGAAAACCGATTGCGTGATTGGAGCTCGCAAACAGCACGCGCTTCACGCCATGCTTCTGCGCCGCGGCGTACAGATTGTAGACGCCGCGAATATTCGCTTCGAGAAGATCGTCGAAGCGCGCATCCGTGGAGATGCCGCCCAGATGCACGACAGCATCGACGCCCTCGAGCAACGCGTCCACCGCTGCACGGTCTGCAAGATCGAGCACGACGTGCTCTTCGTGCGCAGCCGCTTCGCCCATTGGCGCGATATCGGACAGACGCACCACATCCGCCCATTGCGCCAGCGCGCCGCGCAACTGCCGGCCGAGATTGCCGGCCGCGCCGGTCAACAAAAGCCGTTTAAACGGCTTACCCGTCGATTCCTGCTGATTGCTCATCCTGCGACTTCTCCGATTCTGCCACCGCCGTCCAGCAGGCCGTGGCCGGACAGAGGTAGCGGTTGCTTATGCGCGTGCCGCGTCGGCACCGCGCGGAACTGCATCGGCGGCGCGCTGCTGCGGCTCGGCCGGTTCTTTCAACACGAGCCATACTACGACGGCCCCGATAAGATCGAAACAGGCGAGCGAGACAAACAGCGGGTCATAACCGACCAGCGCCACCAGCACACCCACCGCCAGCGAAAACAGCGTGGCGCCGGCGTAACCGGCCATGCCCGTCAAGCCGGTGGCAGTTGCGACATCGTTCTTGCCGAACACGTCGGAAGCGAGAGTGTAAAGGGCGCCGGACAGCGTCTGATGCGCAAACCCGCCGATACAGAACAGCGCGATAGCGACATACGGGCTGGTCACCAGACCGATGCAGGCAGGTCCGATCATACACAACGAACCCGTCACGACCACCAGTTTGCGCGAGGTGATCAGCGAGGTGTTGAAGTGCTTCTGATACCACGGCGCGAGATAACCGCCCAGCACGCAACCGATATCAGCCGCGAGGAATGGCAGCCACGCGAACATCGCGATCTCTTTCAGATTCATGTGACGCACGCTCACCATATAGAGCGGAATCCAGAAATTGAAAGTCTGCCAGGCCGGTTCGGCGAGAAAACGCGGAATCGCGATGCCCCAGAACGCGCGGCGCTTGACGATAGCGCGCCATGAGGGGCGGGTTGCCGTCGCCGTCTTGTGTTGCGCTTCCTGGCCTTCAAGGATGTAATCGCGCTCGCTATCGGACAGGCGTGGCTGATCTTTCGGCGCACGGTACAGCAGCAGCCACAGCACGCTCCACACAAGCCCAAGCACGCCGATCGACACGAACGCCATACGCCAGTTGCCATGCAGCACCCACCAGACGACGAGCGGCGGCGCGATCACCGCGCCGATCGACGAGCCGATGTTGAACCAGCCCGTAGCAATCGAACGCTCTTTGGCGGGAAACCATTCGGAGGTGGCCTTGAGGCCGGAAGGGATGCCGGCCGCTTCGGTCAGGCCGAGCATGCCGCGAAACACTGCGAGCGAAATCCAGCCGTTGGCCGCGCCGTGCAACATGCAGGCGCCGGACCACGCGATGGCGAACAGAGCGAAGCCGATCTTGGTGCCGACCACATCGAGCACGTAGCCAGCCACCGGTTGCATGATCATGTACGCGCCCTGGAACGACGCGACGATATACGAGTACTGCGCGGTCGAAATGCTCAGCAGCCGGTTCATTTCCGGCGCGGCCACCGCCAGCGAATTGCGCGCAATGTAGTTGACGATCAGACCCGAGGTGACGAGTCCAATCATCCACCAGCGCATGCCTCTAACCTTGCCCATTTGCTCCTCCGGAGTGCCGCCGTGTGCTGACGTGCTGTTTAATTTGGTGTGCGGCGTCTGCTTGCCGCGGATCGCACCGCGGACGCACCACCATGCAGCGTCGCACCATGGACGCCAAGATAATCAACCGGGGGAATAGTTGTCAAGCAACATTGAAGTTGAATGATTTTATGCGAAGGGCCGATCGTTATTTTTGGTTATATTTGTGTCTTATTTGACAGATTTTATAGGAGACTTAGGCGATCAAACAGCTGACCGGGTGTTTACCCGCAATGTATTTTTGCCAAACAACTTTGCAAGATTCACAAATAGTTCCTTCCGATAGCAAAAACGCCCCGAAGGGCGTTCTACCAGGCACAACCGCGTGCCCTCTTCCTGACGCTTGCGCGTTAGAAATTGAAGTTGTCGATATTGCTCGAATCGAACGTGGTCGGCGGTCCAAGAATGATTTCGCCCTGCGGCCCAATGGTGCGCTTGCCGAGCTTACCCGCGTCGAACGACTCGCCTTCCTTGCCGGTAATCGTCCCCGATGAGAGCGCCGCAGCGGCATAGGCAGCGAGGTACCCGAGCTGGTTCGGGTCCCACAACTGGAACGCTTTCACGGTGCCGTTCTTGACGAACGCGCGCATCTGGTTCGGCGTGCCCAGGCCGGTCACATCCACTTTGCCCTTGCTCGACGACGTCGAGATGTAGCGTGCCGCCGCCGCAATGCCTACCGTCGTCGGCGCAACGATCGCCTTCAGATTCGGGTAAGCCTGCAGCAGACCCTGAGTCTCGACGAACGACTTCTGGTCATCGTCATTGCCGTAGGCGATTTTCACCAGCTTGATCTTCGAGTATTCCGGCTTCTTCAACTCCTCCTGCATCCACTTGATCCAGGTGTTCTGGTTCGTTGCGTTAGGCGTAGCCGAGAGAATCGCAAACTCGCCCTCGCCGCCCATCAGCTTCGCAACCAGTTGGACCTGCCCGCGCCCGATGCCTTCCGCGTTGGCCTGATTGACAAACAGTTGCCGCCCTTCCGGCGCCGTATCCGAGTCGAACGTGACGACCTTGATGCCTTGCGACATCGCCTTCTTCAGATAGGGCACGACCGCGTTCGCGTCATTGGCGGCGATCACGATCGCATCCTGACGCTGCGTGATCAGCGTATTGATGTATTGCACCTGGGACGAAGCGCCCGCATCCGACGGCCCCACCACCTTGCCGACGCCGCCGAATTCCTTGATCGCGGCCATACCGCCGTTATCGGCGATCACCTCGTAGGGGTTGTTGATCTGCTTCGGGATGAATGCAATCTTCAGGCCGCTCTTGAGATCGGCCGCGCCTGCTGCGAGGCTGATGCCCAGCAGCGTGGCGCAGAGCGCGACGGCTCCGGCCTGACGTAGGGGTTTGAACATGAAGTGTCTCCTGGCTAGATAATCGGACGTTGAAGCGTCCGGGTTGTTGATATCAGGAACGGCACACCGTACAACAGCCGTACGGCAAAACTAGGACGCCGACGACCTGGCGATAAACCGCCGGTCGCGCATCGAGCGCCAGCGGGCCACCAGATTGGGGATCAGCACCGACGCCAGCAGCAGCACGCCGGTGACGATCGTGAGCGTTTCGCTCGAGACGTCATCGAGCGTCAGCGCGTTTTTCAGCACGCCGATAATCAGCAGCGACAGCAACACGCCGACCATCGAGCCGCGCCCCCCAAAAATACTGACACCACCGAACAGCACCGCCGCGATCACGGAAAGCTCGAAGCCCTCGCCGTTGTCGCCACGCGCGCTGGTGAAGCGCAGCGTATAGACCACGCCGGCTAGTGCGCTCATCGCGCCCGACAACACAAACAGGCGCAAGCGGATTTTTGCCACTTCGATACCGGAGAACGTCGCGGCAGTCGGATTGGCGCCGATCGCGTAGAGGCTGCGGCCAAACGCCGTGGCCTGCAACAGCACCGTGAAAATCACGGCGCCGACGATCACGATCACAAATGGCAACGGGATAAACGTCGGGCCAAGGTTGTTCATGCCCAAGGCCGTATAGCCTGCCGGAAAATCCGCGACCGCCTGATCGCCGAGCAGCACGTAAGCCAGGCCGCGAAACAGCGCGAGCGTACCGATCGTCACGGCAAGCGACGGCAGGTTCAGCTTGACGATCACGAGACCGTTCAGCAGCCCTGCCAGCGCGCCGACGATCAGCACCAGCACGATCACGACCGGCATCGGCAGACCCATATGCCACAGCACGCCCATCAGCGCACTCGATGCCCCGAGCACCGAAGCCACCGAGAGATCGATTTCAGCAGCGACGATGATCAAGGTCATCGGCAGCGCCATCAGCGCGATTTCGGTGAGATCGGCGAGGACGTTGCTGATATTGGCGCCGGTCAGAAACACCGGCGACAGCACACGGCCCAGGGCCAGCGACAACGCCAGCACAATCACAAGCAGCACTTCCCAGCGCAAAGGCGTCTCGCGTTTGCGGGTCAGCAGCGCGGAATCGGGTTTAGCCATGATCGCGTTTCCTTATCATGCGTTTGGCGACGGAGCGGGCCAGCAAGGTATCGGCTGCGATCGCCACGACGATCAGCGCGCCCTGAATGGCCTGTTCCCAGAATGGCGACACGCGCAATACCACCAGCGCGATACTGATCACGCCCAGCACCAGCGCACCCAGTGTCGCGCCGAGGATGGTGCCGACACCGCCCGTAATCGCGACGCTGCCCACCACCGCTGCGGCTACGACCTGCAGTTCGATACCTTTAGCAGTACTGGCATCCACAGTGCCGAAACGCGCGAGCCATAGCGCGCCCGCAAAGCCCGCAATCGCACCGGACAACAGAAAGCCCGACATCACGCGCCGCTCGACATTGACGCCCGCGAGCCGCGCCGCTTCCGGATTCGAACCGATCGCATAGTGCTCACGGCCGGCACGAAACTGCTTGAGATACACCGACAACCCGATCAGCACCACAATGGCAATCAGGGCGAGCGTGGGCACGCCGAAGAACACGCCGGTGGCGAGCCGCGAATAGGCATCGGGCAAACTGGTCGCATTGATCTGTCCGCCATGCACCCATGCATAGTCCGCGCCGCGGAAGATATAGAGCGTCGACAGCGTGGCGACCAGCGACGGCACGCGCCCTACCGCCACCAGCAGCGCATTGATGCCACCCGCTACCAGGCCGATCGCGAGACCAGCCGCCAGCGCCACGATCACCGGCATATGCGGAAACGCGACATACAGACTGCCAACCGCATAGGCGCTGATACCGACCGTCGATCCCACCGAGAGATCGATATGCCGCATCAGGATCACGACCGTCATGCCGGCCGTCAGCAGGCTGATAATCGACACATTCAGCAGCACGTCGCGCAGATTCTGCAGATTCAGAAACCGCGGCCGCGCGAGTGCCGTGCCCACGATCAGCAATATCAGCACGACAAACAGCGTGGTTTCGCGGCTTTTTGCCAGTGCGGAAACCAGTCCGCCCGTTTTCGCAGGCGGGCCACCGGCGACGGGAGGCCGCACCGGCGCCGGATGAGGATGAGTTTGGGAGTGGCGCATCATGCGGCGTGCCCTAGTGGGTTCACAGGCTGGCCTAGCGCGGCGCCCATGATCCGTTCTTCGTTCGCATCGGCGCGTGCAATCTCGGCGCTGATACGTCCTTCGTGCATCACCAGTACGCGGTCGGCCATGCCGAGCACCTCTGGCAATTCGCTAGAGATCATCAGCACGGCCATGCCGTTCGTGACCAGTTCCGCCAGTGCGCTATACACCTCCGCTTTGGCGCCGACGTCGATACCGCGCGTGGGTTCGTCGATGATCAGGACCTTGGGGTCGGTCGCGAGCCATTTGCCGAGCACGACCTTCTGCTGGTTGCCGCCCGAGAGCGTGCCGACCGGTGCATTGGCATCACCTGCTTTCAGACGCAGACGCGTGCCCCACTGCGACGCAAGTTGCGTTTCGCTGCGCGTGGAGATGAGTCCGTGTTTGACGAGGCGCCCGAGCACCGTCATCGACGCATTGCGCGCGATGCTCAGTTCAAGCGCCAAACCTTGCTGACGACGGTCTTCCGGCACCAGCGCTAGCCCGGCGCGCACTGCTGCGACGGGGCGTCCAGTGGCAAGCGGTTTACCGGCAATCCACACCTCACCCGCGTCGAGCGGATCGATACCGAAGATCGCCCGCGCCACTTCGCTGCGTCCCGCGCCAACCAGACCCGCCAGCGCCACGATTTCACCCGCGCGGACTTCGAACGAGATGTCCTTGAACACACCCAACCGCGTCAGTCCACGCACCGACAAACGCACTTCTCCCGGCGCGACATCCGCCTTCGGGTAGAAGCTCTCCAGATCGCGCCCGACCATCTTTGCCACAATCGCCGCCGTCGTGAGATCCGCGGTAGGCGCGTCGAATACCTTCGCACCGTCACGCATGATGGTGACGTGCTGCGTCAAGGCAAATACCTCGTCGAGACGGTGGGTAATAAACAGGATCGCGACATCGCGTTCACGCAACTTGCGCACGATCGCAAAGAGCCGCTCTACTTCGGTCAAGGACAACGCCGCGGTCGGCTCATCCATGATCAGCACGTTCGCGTTCAGCGACAGCGCCTTGGCAATTTCAATCACCTGCTGATCGGCAATCGACAACCCGCGCACGAGTTGATCCGCCTGCAGATCGACACCGAGCGATGCGAGCAGGCCATTCACTTCGTTGCGCATGGCGTCGTACTGAATCCGTCCAATACGGTCCACCGGCTGGCGGCCCATGAAAATATTTTCGGCAATCGAGAGATCGAAGAACAGCGTGGGTTCCTGATAGATCACCGCGAGACCGGCATCGCGTGCCGCGGCGGGCGTCGCAAAGCTCTGCGCAACGCCGTCGATCAGGATCTCGCCGGTATCGGGTTGATGCACCCCGGCAAGAATCTTCACCAGCGTCGATTTGCCCGCGCCGTTTTCGCCGAGCAGCGCATGCACTTCGCCCGGCAATAGCTTGAGGTCGCCGTCGGATAACGCGCGCACCCGACCGAACGATTTGCTCGCATGCCGCAGTTCAAGCCGGGGCGTAGCGGTTGTCTGTTGCTGCACTGCCTGTCTCCTCCATCATGCGGCGTCGTAAGCGCGCCGCGTTTCATCGGGGATGCTGTGTTGCCACGTCGCCGGGTGACGACGTCAAATCCGCATCAGATCCGGTACACGCGCTCAGCGTTGCGGCGAAACAGCGCGTCCTTTTCGGCAACGCTTGCATCCGCAACGATCGATGCGTAGGCGCGCCAAAGATCTTCGTACGAGCCAAACAAACGGTCCACCGGGAAATTCGATGCAAACATCGCGCGCTCGACGCCAAACGCATCGATCGTCTCGAGCACATAAGGACGCAGGCTTTCCACCGTCCATTGATGATCGAACATCGCGAAGCCACTGAGTTTCACGGTCACGTTCGGACAGCCGGCAAGCTTCCGCATGCCGTCGCGCCACGCGCGGTATCCGGCCACGCTACTGCGGTCAACGAACATTCCCGCGTGGTTGATGATGATCTGCGTATCCGCGTGAGCCTGGGCCAGCGCCACGGCCTCGTCCATCTGTGACGGATAGATTTGCATATCGAACGACATGTCATAGCGCCGCAACAGCGCGAAATTCTCGCGCCAGACGGAATCGCGCATCAGATGGCGCCCGATATAGTCGAACAGCTTGTTCTCGTGCACGTTCAGGATCTGCCGGATGCCGCGCGTATTCGCAAAGGCCGCGTGCCCTTCTAAAACCTGCGTGGCATCCGGCGCCGAGAGATCAACTCCCGCGACGATGCCATTCGGCATGCCGCGCGACCCAGCCTCATTCGCGAGGCCTTGCAACCAGCGAGTCTCCTCGACCGGATCGGCGGGGTCGTGATTCGCCTCCACGTGCACCACTTTCAGAACCTCGACCTCGCCCGCTTCGCGCAGCAGATCCGCCAGCAGATAGTCGTGCTTGAGTTCGCGCGCGTCGCCAACAAACGACACGCCCGGATTCGCAAGCCACGGGTAATGGTGCGTTTTCAGATCCCACAGATGGATATGCGGGTCGACAACTTGCATGGAATCGCCTCCTTGCTTCAACCCGGCGACTGCAGATGAAACACCGGCTCCAGCGCCTGCTGCAGCGGCGTGTGATCCGGGGCGGTCTGCATGATGTCGGCCATGTGATCCCACCATTTGCGCATGACTTCGAGCTCGGGCAAACGGTCCATATGATGATCGGGGGTACGTGTCAGGACAGCAAAGAGGTGGTGGGTGCCCGCGTCGAAGAAGATGCGGTAGTCGCGCACGCCCGCCTGTTGCAATGCATCGACCAGCTCGGGCCAGATCTGCTGATGCCGGCGCTCGTATTCGTCGCGCATGCCGGGGTTAAGCACCATCCGGAAAGCGATTGTCTCCATTGCGGCCTGTCTCCCGTGTTGGGTTTTGATCTGCCGGGGCGCTTTCTGGGGGAAGCGTCTGAACCGACTATAATTCCTCGATCGATAGCATCTCAATCCGTTGTTGGGATTGGGCGATCCAGAAACCGGATCGCACGACCGCGAACCGCACCGGCTACCCGTGTCTTCCGACGCGCTTTTCACCGCTTCAGTCACCGCATTTGCCCAATGAGCCAGAACGCTGCCACCGTCGCCCTCGTCAACCGGCTCAAATTCAAGCATCTGGCGCTGCTCGTTGCGCTCGACGACGCCCGCAACCTGCATCAGGCCGCCGACGCGGTCAATGTCGCGCAACCCAGCGCGTCCCGCATGCTGGGCGATATCGAGGAAGCGTTCGGCTTCCTGCTGTTCGAGCGCAACGCGCGCGGCATGCAGCCCACCTCGCTTGGCGTCGTCACCCTCGCCTATGCGCGCCGCGCGCTGGCGGAGCTGACCCGCTTTGCCGAAGACCTCGACGTCAAACGCAAAGGCGGACATGGACAGTTGACCGTGGGCGCCATCATGGGCGCCGCGCCCGACCTGCTGGCCATGGCGGTCGCCGCGCTGAAGACGGAACGGCCGCTGCTCAATGTGCGCATCCTCGGTGAAACCAGCGATCAGGTCGTCCAGTTGTTGCACCGCCGCGAAGTGGACCTGGCGCTTGGCCGGCTGACCAGCCCCTTGCAACACAACGACTTCAGCTTCGAACCGCTCGCCCGCGAAACCTTGATGCTGGTGGTGCGCGCCGCTCATCCGCTGGCGCAGCGCTCGGCCATTACCTTGCGCGAGCTGATCGACTGGCCGTGGGTCGCGCAGCCCGTGACCAGTCCGGCACGCGTGCTGTTCGAAGAGGAACTGGCCCGCGCGGGGCTCGCCACGCCGGTCAATCTGACCGAATGCGCCTCGATCTTCGCCACCCTGCAATTGCTCGAAAACTACGACGCCGTCGCGATGTTGCCCGAATCCGTTGTGCGCGATCATGTGCGTGGCAAACTGCTGGTGGCGCTGCCCGTCGAAATCGGCAAAAGCCTGTCCGGCTTCGGCATTCTGACTCGCAAGGAAGAAGCGCTCGCTGAACCCGCGCTGCATTTCATCGACCTGCTGCGTAGCGTCTCGCATCAGCTTGCCCGCGACGCGAATGCGCAACCGGAAAGCAGCAAGGGAGCAGCGGTCGCAGCTCCCGCCGGTCACATTGCGCCGCTGCCCGCCCACTGAGCCTCGCACGTTCACTGCAGGTTGACGAACAGACCGCCGTCTACCAGCAATGCCGCGCCCGTCACATAGCGGGCGTAGTCCGAGGCAAGGAACACCACGCAGTCTGCGACATCCTCCGGACGCCCTAGCCTGCCTAGCGGTATCCGTTTCTCGAAGTAGGCTTTCTTGCTTTCGTCGGCAAGGTCCTCGGCGTTCAGATCCGTTGCGATGGTGCCCGGCATCACCGAGTTGCAGCGGATGCCATACGGTCCCAACGCAATTGCGCATGACTGCATCAGCGAATGCACGCCGGCCTTGGTCGGTGTGTAATGGGTCTGCATACCGCCGCCCACCAGCGCGCTGATCGAACTGGTCGCGACGATCGCGCCGCCTGTTCCCTGCGCCTTCATCTGCTGTGCCGCAGCCTGCGTCACAAAGAACGCGCCGTTCAGGTTGACCCCAACCGTCGTTTCCAGCACCTCCGGCGGCATGTCGAGGAACGCGTGAAACGGACAGATGCCCGCATTGCTCGCCAGCACGTCGACCTTGCCGAACGCTTCCACCGTGCGACGCACCAGTTCCGTGCCGGTTTCATGCGCGGCCACGTTGCCTTCCACTGCCAGCGCGCGCCGGCCCAATGCCTCGATCTCGGCCAGCACTTCTCCGACGGCCGAGCGGCGTCCGTACGACGCGTCGTTATCGCCCCAGTAGTTGATCGCCACATCGGCGCCTTCGCGGGCGCAAGCCACCGCGATGGCCCGGCCAATGCCGCGCGATCCGCCTGTGACGATCACCACCTTGTCCTTGAGCAGCACTTCTTTCTCCTTGATCGATCGGATTGCATCGTGCGCCTTTCGACGCACGTTTCGACATGCCGTTCAACGTGCCCGGCGCATCTGGCGCATTTCAACGCGGATAAGGCCGCACCAACGCGCATTCCGGATTGAGCCGCACGCCAAAACCCGGGGTGTCCGGCACCTTCATGCGGCCGTTCACGGGCACCGGTTCGTCGAGCAGCAGCGGTGTGAACATCGGCACCACCTCGTCGGCCTTCGGCGCCATCATCAGAAACTCGGCGAACGGCGAGTTATGACGCGTCACCACGAAGTGATAGCTGTACACCGACGAGCCGTGCGGCACCACCATCACGTTATGCGCATCGGCCAGCGCGGAAATCTTGATCAGCTCGGTGATGCCGCCACACCAGCCAACGTCCGGCTGGATCAGATCGCAGCATTCCATCTCGAGCAGCATGCGAAAGCCCCAGCGCGTCGCCTCGTGTTCTCCCGTGGAGACCATCATGCCGCGCGGGACGTTGCGGCGCAGTTCGGCGTAACCCCAGTAGTCGTCCGGCGGCAGGCATTCTTCCAGCCATTTCAGACCGTACTCGTGCGCCGCGTGTGCGAGTTTGGTAGCGTACGGGACGTCGAGGCTCATCCAGCAATCGAACATCAGCCAGAAGTCGTCGCCGACTTTCGAGCGCATATCGGCGAGTTTCGCGAGATTCTTCTTGAGTCCTTCCGCACCTTCGGCCGGGCCGTGTTGCAGCGGCAGCTTGCCGCCGATAAAGCCCATCTCCTTGGCGAGATCGGGCCGTGCGCCGGTTGCGTAGAACACCAGTTCGTCGCGCACCGGACCGCCCAACAGCTGATATACCGGCTCTTTGCGAACTTTGGCGAGCAGATCCCACAAGGCCAGATCGACGCCCGAAATCGTATTCAGCACCACGCCCTTGCGGCCGTAGTAGAGCGTGGAGAAATACATCTGATCCCACATTTTCTCGATGTCGGTGACAAGCTGGCCTTCGAGGAAACGCGCCAGGTGCTTCTCGACGATAAACGCGCCGATCTCGCCACCTGTTGTCACAGCAAAGCCGACGGTGCCGTCGCTCGCTTCGATCTCGACCACCAGCGTGCCCAGCACATTGATGCCGAACGACTGACGGCTCTGGCGATACTCGGGGTAACGCGCCATGGGCGTCGAGATGTGATCGTCGATCCAGTGGCCGTCCGGCTGGTCGTGATAATCCGCGCCGCCGCCACGGACGATAAAGGCACGCACGTGCTTGATAGTAGGCATGGCCATAAGAGAGGCTCCGTTTGTAGTGCAGTAAAGCGCGGCCGTCGATGCCTGGCGGGCGCGGTGTCTCGGTGATGCGTCAGTGATGTGTCAATGGGGTAAGCGGTTGGGGCGTCGGCGCGCTGTCCCGGCGAAACAGCGTGCCGATCAGCAACGCAGCCAGCAGACTCGCCGCGCCGAGCACCAGCAAGCCCGCTGAGGTCGAAGCAAAGTTGTGTTCCGCAGCGGTGCGCAGCGACGGCGCGATAAAACCGCCCAGGCCGCCAAGCGAGTTGATCAGGGCAATGCCTCCTGCTGCTGCCGCGCCGGTCAGATAGCGCGTGGGGAAGGTCCAGAACAGCGGCTGCGCGGCGATAAAGCCACTGGCCGCGCAACACAGCGAAAGCAGCGCAAACAGGGGGCTATGCGTCAATCCCGATGCACCGATGCCAAGCCCGGCAAGCACTAGCAACGCAACGGCCCAGGCGCGATGTCCGCCGGTGCAGTCAGCGCGGCGCGGCACGAGCCACGTCACAACTAGCGCACACAGCCACGGCAGCGCCGCGACCAGGCCGACACGCAAACCCACCGTCGTGCCCAAAAGCGCGGCCACCTGTTGCGGCAGATAGAAGATCACGCCGTAGACGCTCATCTGGATCAGCAGATAGATTCCCGAGAGCCCCAGCACGCGGCGGTCGAGCAGCGCGGCGAGGAGATTGCGAGGCCCATGCGCGGCGGCATCGCGAGCGTTTTCGTCGAGTGCGGCGCGTAAGGCGATACGTTGCGCCCTATCGAGCCAGCGCGCGTCTTCGGGTTGATTGTCGAGATACCAGAACGCCCATACGCCGACCGCCGCGGCCATCGCGCCTTCGATCAGAAACAGCCATTGCCAGCCCGCCAGACCCGCGGTGCCATGCAGTTCGAGCAGCAGGCCCGAGAGCGGACTGCCGAAGATAAACGCGAGCGGCGCGCCGAAATAGAACACGCCCACGGCACGCGCCCGCGACGATTGCGGGAACCAGTGCGTGAGGTAATAGATGACGCCCGGGAAGAAACCAGCCTCCGCGACGCCGAGCAGAAAACGAATCGTGTAGAACGCGGTGGGCGTGTGTGCAAGGCACATCGACGCCGACACCAGGCCCCACGTCACCATGATGCGGCACATCCACAGACGTGCGCCCACCCGATGCAGCAGAATATTGCTTGGCACTTCGAACAATGCATAGCCGATAAAGAACACCCCGGCGCCAAACGCAAACGCCGCGTTCGACAAACCGGTATCGTGCTGCAGCGCTTTTTGCGCGAAGCCGATATTGGCGCGATCGAGGAAAGCCAGCACGTACATCAGCAAAAGAAACGGCAACAAACGCCGCATGACCTTGCTGTTAATCGCCTCGAGGGATGCGGGCGAATTCGGATTCATGTTGTCTCCTGCTCCTGATCCGCTCGTGGGACGTGGCGGCTTGACTGCCGTACGCCCCAGCGACCGGTGTCACTACCCCGTCTACGCGGGCTAGGCTGGCCGGCAGCGTGCTGACGGCTTCGCCCTCATGGCGCGCTGCGATGCGCGTCCAGGCTGCCACATACGTTGATGAGCACGCAGCACTCGCGTGCTCAACGTCTGACTGAACATCAGTAAGTCGCGCGCCCACCCGACAAATCGAACACCGCACCGGTGCTGAACGCGCAGTCTTCCGACGACAGCCACAGAATCAGCGAAGCAGCCTCTTCGGGCAGCAGGAAGCGGTTCATGGGGATCTTGGAGAGCATGTAGTCGATATGCTGCTGCGACATCGAATCGAAGATTTCGGTCTTGGCTGCCGCCGGCGTGACGGCGTTGACCAGAATGTTTTTGGTGGCGAGTTCTTTGCCGAGAGATTTGGTGAGGCCGATCAGGCCGGCCTTCGAGGCGCTGTAGTGCGACGCGTTCGGGTTGCCATCCTTGCCGGCTACCGAGGAGATATTGACGATGCGGCCGTAGCCCTGCTTGAGCATCTGCGGCACCACAGCGCGGCAGGTCAGATACGGGCCGATCAGGTTCACGTCGATCACGCGGCGCCAGACATCGGGTTCCAGCTCCCACGTGGTGCCGTTACCGCCGGTGATGCCCGCACAGTTGATGAGCACGTCGATCGTGCCGTGAGCGGCAAGCGTTTCGCTGACCGCCTTATCCACCGAGGCCTCGTCGGTCAGTTCGACGATCGCCGTCGAGACTTTGCCGAGTTCGGCCAGTTCGCCGCGGCTGCGCTCGAGGCGCGCCGCGTCGACATCCCACAGCGCCACCGAGGCGCCCGAGTTCAGCGCGCGCTGCGCCACTGCATAGCCAATTCCACGCGCCCCGCCAGTAATGACGACGGTACGCCCCTCCAGATCGATTCGGTTCATCGCTTGTCTCGCTCCTATGACACCCAGTCGTACCCGGGTCACAGTGTGGTTGTGTTGGTGTCAGCCAATATACGGCGTGGCCGATACCGGAACAATTCGAGTATTGGAAGATGCGATAACAAAAGTGGATCGCGAGAGCGCGAACGTCAAGCCGCCGCACTCACCCGATTTCGCCCCGCCGACTTCGCCGCATACAACTGCGCATCAGCGGCAGCCATCAACCCGGAAGCACTCGCCCCCTGAGCCGGTACACAAGTGGCGCAGCCCACACTCACCGTTACGCTGCCGTGGCCGCTCTGCCCATAGAACAGGCTCATGCCCTGGACCCTTTTGCGGATCTTCTCCGCGACGCTCGTCGCCCCTGCCGCCGGGGTATCCGGCAGCACCACGGCAAACTCTTCGCCGCCATAGCGTGCCACCAGATCCACCGGACGCCGCACCGCCGACGCGATGCATTCGGCCACCGCGGTCAGCACTTCGTCGCCGGCGGCGTGGCCGTAGGTATCGTTAAACTGCTTGAAGTGATCGATGTCGACAAACAGCACCGACATCGGACTGCCATGACGCCGCGCGCGCAACCACTCTTCGTCGAGCCGGCGGTCGAGTACGCGACGGTTGCTCAGGCCGGTCAGCGGGTCCGTCGCCGCGAGCCGGATCAGTTCTGCCTGCGCCGCGACTTTGTCCTGAAGGGTAAATGCAAGCAACCACGACAGCACCACGAACACCGCGCCCAACGCGAGCGTGAGGCCGCCGGCAATCAGGCTGCGCCGCCGCCATTCGGCAAGCACATCGTCGAGCGACGGCGCCACCACAGCGATCAACGGCGTGTTGTGCACACGCGCATAGGTAAACATGCGCCGTACGCCGTCGACGGCCGAACTCGCGATATACGACCCCTCCGCGTGCGCCGCCATGATCGTGAAAGTGGGAGACTTGGCGATGCTGGTGCCGATATCGCTTTCGGCAAACGGTTTGCGGGCCAGCAAGGTTCCGTCGTCGAGGACGATAAACACAGACCCGGACGTGCCCGTGTTGATCCTGTCGAGCAGGTGCTGAAAATATTCGAGCCGGATAGCCAGCATCGCAACGCCCGCGAAGCTGCCGTCGGGTGCGTTGATACGCCGGGTCAGCCCGATCGACGGATTGCCGCCGCGCCATCGGGAGCGGTACGGATGCGATACGAACAGGCCCAGCGACGGATTGCGCTGCTGAGCGACAAAATAGTCGCGGTCGCTAAGCGGCACCACTGGATTGCGGTCGCCGTTCTGGGAAGCGCGCGGGAGGCCGTCTATGCCCAATACATAGGCGCCACCGAGGTAGGCGGCGGTGGTCGCGCGATCGAACAGCACAGCTTGCCGCAGCGCCGGCGACAGGCGCCAGGTGGCCGGGTCCTGCGCGTTGTCGACCATCGACTGCAACGACAGATCGTAGATCTCGACATTGCGCGCAAGGTCGCTGGAAATCAGCGATACGAGGTTCTCCGAAGTTTCGTGGGCGTGGCGCAGCGCGTCGGCCCGGCCATCGTAGAGTGTCAGAAAGGTCAGGCTCGCCATGGCCGTCGCCACCACCGTCCCGGCGAAACCCGCGAGAAACGGGTGGCCGCCCACGCTCTGCGCGACCAGCGCTCCGTACGTGCGGAATGCTTTGCGCCAGCGTCGACGCAGGGAAAGCTTTCGATGCCTCACTCGTCCCCCTTCGTCGTGAGTACAGCGCGCGTTCGCGGCTCGCGGCTGGCCCGCCGCGCCTTTCCCGGCAGACGGTCGCCCTGCCGGGCGCCTGCCATACCTCGTCTGCGTTACAGCGCACTACTTCGACCGCAGTAGTTCGACCGCAGTAGTTCAACTTTAACCGCTTCGTGTCGCCACGGGAAATCCGCATGTCCCCGGTTCGGACCCGCCTTGCCCGCCCGGCGAGGCCAATGTGAGCGAAGAACACCAGTTGTCGTTAAAATCCAGCCATCCGTCCAAAGACACCGAACACCTAGCAAGGAACCTGTCGATGACCGGCTCAGACTTACCCAGCCAGCTACCGGAGTTGCTGCCGCGCCTGTGGTCGTTCGCGTTACGCATTTCAGGCGACCGGCACGATGCCGAAGACCTGGTGCAGCGCGCCTGCCTGCGCGGGCTCGAACGCGCCCACCAGTTACAGCCCGGCACCTCCACCCTCAGCTGGATGTTCGCCATCGTGCACTCCACCTGGATCGACGAGTTGCGCGCCCGCAGCCGGCGTAACCGCTCCAGCACGGAGTGGGACGACGACATGCTTGAAACCGTCGCCGATCCGGCGGCGCGCACGCCGGAGGAAAACGCGATCAATAACCAGATTGTCAATGCGGTCGGACAGTTGCCGGAAGCGCAGCGCGTCGTCATGCTGCTGGTCGCCGTCGAAGGGCTTAGTTATAGTGAAGCGGCGGAGGTGCTCGAGGTCCCGATCGGCACCGTCATGAGCCGCTTGTCGCGCGCGCGCCAGACCATCGGCACGCTGTTCGGGGTTCGGGACAATCAAAAAACAAAAGTCGCAGTTGCGAGTAAGGACCCGGTCTCATGAAAATGGACTCTGTTTTGTTGATGGCATATGTGGACGGCGAGCTGTCTGCAGAAGAATGCCAGGAGATCGAAAAGGAGATCGCTGTGTCGCCTGATACCGCCGAACTCGTCGCGCAGTTACGCGCGTCGCAGTTGCCGTATGCGCAAGCGTTCGCCCAGCAAAAGCTGCCGCCGGTGCCGGACAGCCTGACCGAAGCCGTTGCCGCGATGGCGCGCGCCCATGCACAACGCACCGCCACGCCGGGCGCCAACGACGCCGCCGTCACGCGCGACGCCTTTACGGCACCTTCGGCGCCCATCCGCTCGCGCCTGCGTATCGAGCCGCAGTGGCTCGCGGTCGCGTTTGTTGCGGGGGTAGTCTGCTACGGCATTGGAACGCGCTTCCTGCCGGGTTTTGGCGCGACCCCGAACACGAGTCCCACTGCGACGCTCGCGGCAGCCAATCCCGAAGAGCCAGGCTGGGTCGCCGCAGCAGCGGGATATCAGCAGCTCTATTCGCGCGAGACCGTGGCACAGGTGCCGGTCAATGCCGAACTCACGGCGCAAACCGTCGACGAAATCCAGCATCAGGACGGTCTGAACGTACGGATTCCGGATCTGAGTCAGGCGGGCCTGACCTTCAAGCGCGTGCAACGGTTGCGCTTTAAAGACAAACCCCTGGTGCAGATCGTCTATCTACCGCAGCAGGGTGCGCCCATCGCGCTATGCGTCATGAAGGAAGGCAAGCCTGACACCACGATCGCAGAACGACGCGTCGAGAGCATGAACGTCGTGACCTGGCGGCACGCCGATCTCAGCTACGCGCTGATCGGCAAGCCCGAAGGGACCGACCTGCCTGCACTGGCCAAGCGTATCTCCGATAACGACGTGCAGACGCTGTTCGGCGATGCGGGCATCTCGATGCTGGCGGCTAACTGAACCCGGCAAAAAAATATCGTTGCGGCAGGGAATAAGCCGGAAACAGCGAGCGTTCAATGGAGTAACCGGTGACGCACCGCATGGCCGCAAGGCCACGCGGCGTCGGAGGTTACATCCTGTCCATTTCAAGAGACGTCCATGAAAATGAATCGAACGCTTACCGCACTGGTGTTGTCTCTGAGTCTCGCCGCACCTGCGCTCGCCGTTGCCGACACGCTCAACCTGCAAGCCCACCTGCTCGCCTCCTCCGAAGTGCCGCCCAAAACCAGCGACGGACACGGCGAATTGACGGCAACCTACGACACCACGTCGAAGGTGTTGCATTACAAGGTCACCTACGCGGACCTCACCGGGCCCGCCAGCATGGCGCATTTCCACGGCCCGGCACCGGTCGGCAAGAACGCGCCGGTGGCGGTTCCGATCCCGATGGACAAACTGGCCAGTCCGATTGAAGGCGACGCCACGCTGAGCGCTGCGCAGGAAAGCGATCTGCTGGCCGGCAACTGGTACTTCAACGTCCATACCGCGAAGAACCCCGGCGGCGAGATTCGCGGTCAGGTCGAACAGGTGAAGTAAAGCATTTGCCGCCTGGCGGCCTGAGCGCTGTATCGCTTTGCGGGACACCTAAGGCTTCGTCTGGCTGCTGTTGTCAGGCGCCTTCGTAACCCGCTTGCCGATTCTGTGCAGCGTTGCGCAAACGAGGTGCACCCGCGATTCGTAGTCCTGCGGGTCACCCACTTTCAGCGACTGGTATTGGAGCAAGGTGGGCGTGGCCCGCTGCCATCCGTAGTCCCATTGCGTGTCGAAGCTG
This sequence comes from Paraburkholderia sp. GAS206C, assembly GCF_050435645.1. Lineage (NCBI taxonomy): Bacteria > Pseudomonadati > Pseudomonadota > Betaproteobacteria > Burkholderiales > Burkholderiaceae > Paraburkholderia > Paraburkholderia sp. GAS206C. Next base: position 165,271 of record NZ_JBNDKR010000001.1, read on the forward strand.
GGCGGCGAGGAAAGCGAGCGCTTCAGATTCGCCTTGTAGGTCGCGATTTGCGCGGCCGTGAAGCCGCACAGATCACGTCCAAGGTGCGCGCCGCGGCCGGCCGACTGGATGCGGTCAGCGACGGCCTCGTCATCCGCGTAAGCGCTCGTCGTAACCAGGCTACCCACAGCCAGGCACAACGCGACGATGACGGAACCTGTATGGGCCATGGAGTACCTCCTTCAGCAATACGCCTGCGCAACCTGCGCCGCCCTCGTTGCCGGTTCGGCTTGCGTTTCAACCGGCCGTCAGAACCGATAGCCCGCACCAGCAAATATCACATCAGAATCGCGGTTGTAACGGGTCACCACCCGGTTCCATTCAAGCCGCGCATCCCAGCTTCTGGTGAAACGATAGGAACCTGCAATGGTGACGAGACCGGAGAATTTGCCGGCTCCTGGTCCCGGTGATTCGCTGTTCTCGTTTTCGTTGATCGCGTAGTACGCGCCGGCTCCCACGCCGAGCGTCACCTTGTCGTTAAAGAACGCACGGGTTGCCCAGAGCTGACTCGTAATGCCATCCCGGCGCGCCAGTTTGCTGCTGCCTTCATGCAGATAGCCGAGCGTCACATCGAGATATCTGGCAAGACCTCGCCGGTACTCGATGGCGCCGCCCAGCGCAGACGGCGAGCTCGTCGAGTTGACGATAGTCTTGCCCAGATACACAGCCACCTCGTTATTGGTCACGTTAGTGCTGCTGCCGGCTGCCCAGTCTCGCGGACCTGGCGTATCCGGTGCGTCGAGCTGATAGCCTACGCCGAACATAACGCTGGTCGCATCCGGACCACGCTGTACATGCACGCGATTGAGCTGCAGCTGCGTAATCCAGCGACTCGATGCGTAATATGCTGCACGCACGCTATAGACCACGCCCCAGCCGTGGGTGTCGGAATAGCTGCCGCCCTGATCGGCGGTGGTCGTGTCGAAATAGCGATACGGGCCGATACCCGCCTGCAGAACGAACTTAGGATTGCCGACGGGAATGCGGCCCCAGAGCTGAACCATCTGGCCGTCACGATGATGGTCGGGAATATGGCCTTCGTTCAGCCAGCTAAAGCTGGCTGCAAAGTATTGTCCGAGACCTTCCTGGTAATTGAAGGCCCATGTGTAGGTATTGGTGCTGCCGGCGCGGGAACCTCCACCGAACAGTGAGAACTCCTGTGCATCGGCCGCCGGAGCACCGAGCAATCCACTCGTGACGAGCGCGACGCCTAGCACCGCATTGCGGACTGGGCGTGCCGCGGAACGCGCAGCGGCAGCGGCCTCGAGCGCCTCTTGCGCGTCCGCGGGCAATTCCTCTTTGGCGGCTCGGGCATGCCGGTAGACCTCTTCGCGCGCTTCACGGGCAAAGCGCTGTTTTTCCACGAGTTTGAGTTTGCGGGTGCGGTCTGCGCCGAGCACCGTGTAATAACGCTCGGCGTGCAGACGCTTGAAGCGGGCGTAGAAGTCCGGGCCCGGCAAACCCGAGTCAGTGCAGAGGAGCGATGCGTAATCGGCAAGCTGCAAATCGCAGATGGATGCAGCCGTGCGCTCCAGGGCGGCATAGCGCCTGTTTAACGCGTAATCCGCGGGGAAAATAGCATGGAACGCGCCGTACGGAACCAGTTTCCTGTGCCGCGCTGCCCGCAAAAGCAACTGTGCGATCCTCGCCTCGAAGTCGATTGGCATCTACAGTCCCTATAAAGACAGCGAGCGTGAGCAGGCACCGCTGCAGCGCGCGGCCTGGACCTGGCCGGCGCGCGGGTTCAGCGTTTATCGGGGCGGCGTGACCACCACGTATTTCACCGTCGGGCCCACGTATTGCGGCTGATACCAGTTCGGCCCGCACTGCTGATACAACACACCGCCGACCATCACGCTATTGCAGCTCGGCGGTAAAGCCGCGACGGTCGTTCCGACTACGACTGCCGTCGTCACGCCCACTGCCACGCCGACCGCCACCGGGTCGACGTACCAGCCGTCGTCGTGATGATGGTGATCGTAGTCATCGTCGTGATGATCGTGGTCGTCGTCGTGGTGTCCGTCGTCGTGGTGTCCGTCGTCGTGGTGACCATCGTCGTGGTGATCGCTGCCGCCGTTGTGGTCGCTGCCGCCGTTGTGGTCGCTGCCGCCGTTGTGGTCGCTGCCGCCGTTGTGATCGCTACCACCATTGTGGTCGCTACCGCCGTTGTGGTCGCTGCCACCGTTGTGATCGCTACCGCCGCCGTTGTGGTCACTGCCACCGCCGTTGTGGCTGCTGCCACCGCCGCCGCTGTGTTCGCTGCTGCCAACGCCGTGCGAGTTCTGGCCGCCCCCTCCGCCGTTGCTGCCGCCACCGCCTCCGTGCGCAGATTGACCGCCGCCACCATGAGACGGACCACCGCCCTGCGCCCCGCCGAAATTACCGCCACCGTGAAAGCCTCCCCCACCTCCTCCACCACCGCCCTGAAATCCGCCACCGCCACCGCCAGCACCTCCATGGAAACCACCGCCACCGCCGCCATGAATGCTGGTCCGCGCGCCACCACGAAAACCAAAGGCAAACGTCGAGGTTGAGGTTGCCGAAAACATCACGGCGAGCGCAATACCGGTCAATCGCGTCAGTGGTTTCATTGCGCGTCTCCCTGTTGGTCGTCGCCCGTCGTGGTCGGTGGCCGCATCGGAATCTCCCTCGCGCCAGGGCCCGGATGGAACGTGAAGGTGCCCGCTTCGAAGGTGGGGTTCAACGTCCACTGATAGTTGACCGCATGCTGCGGCCGCGATGGCTGGGTCGTATCCGTCACGACAAACCGGCACGGCAATGGCCGCGCGCCGGTCTGGATCCAGAGCTCCCAGTCGAGGCCCGGCTGTTGATAGGCATAGTGGTTGCACCATTTGCCGTCGACCTTGTCGAGGCCGATAAAGAGCGCGCTCGTCAGCGACTTTTCGTCGTCCGACTGCTCGCCCCAGTAGAACAGGTCGACGAGCGGAAGCTGGACGCCGTACTTGTCGTCGGCGTCGGCAATGAGTTCGCGAATGGTAGGCGGCGCCGGCACCCGGCTGTAGTAGTGATGGGTGTCGTTGAACAGCACGAACGTGTGACCGTCGTAGATCAGGCCCTTCGGCGCGCGGCTCCCTGTGACCACGACCCTGACCTTGTCCGGACGCTGCACCGACATCTCCGTGCGATGCAGGAAGCCGACGTTTTGGCCCGTTGTCAGCACGGCGTCCGTCACGCTATCGGCCTCGATACGGAAGCTCTTCAGGGTGCGCAAGTAGTTGCCGAGCTTGTTCAGCGCATCGACGGCCTGCTGCTGCATCTCGGGTTGCGCCTGGGCCGGCGCGTTGCTCCCAGACGCGGGAGCCTGGGCGAGCACCACGGGGGCACCGACCAGCGCCGCCAGCGCGGAGCCCATCAGGACCATGCGCCGCACCCGCAAGGCAGGCTCGCCGCCATCACGCGAAATAAACAGGTTCACTATGCTCTCCTAACTCATTGAAACGTTGCACTGACCCGGCATTCCGGCAGACAAACCGCTATACGGCGCTCCACCCGCGCCTGCGCTTAAGCGCGAATTGCCATTTCCGACTCCGCAGTCGCTCAGGAGTCAAGCGATGGCCAAACGGATAAATCTGTTTATATCGAATTCCAAAACAATTGATGTTTTCTGTCAGAGAATGACGGTGAAACCGAAATTCGCGATGGGAAGAATAGATAAAACCGCGATATCTCATGTTCTTCCATCAGTCGCGCATTAAAATAAGAGAATGCGGTGATGAAGCGCCGCACAACGTTTCTCAACGAGACGTGGCAGACAGACGGTGAGCCCGGTGTGGATTGAGTTTCTGCGACATTCTGCAGACCATGTAAAAGTGTTACTGGATGCTAGCAAACGTCTTGCCGAACATCAAGCACCATTAAGGTGATATCGAAATCAGAAATAATCAGTAGGATTGTTTCAATCCTACTGAACCGCCAATTCCCCACACACCTCTTCATAGGAAAAATGGAAAAATCACGACCGCAATTATTTTTATCCCTTTCCAACACATTCAATAAAAAATCATTTATTAGTAATGCTATCCGCCCCTGCGCGGCCGTTTTCTGGGTTCAATGACAACGGCTGGGCATGGTTTTCCAGATGGAACGCTCGCATTGCCTATGCGCCCGGACTTTGACGGACGGTCAATCTATGCCATCCCGAACCGAAGAGCTTCCCACTGTCGTCCGGCGCATGAGCGCGGGCCAGATGCTGATGGCGGGTTCTTCGGTCAGCGCAGTGGCCGATGCCCTTCATCTGTCTACCGCCACCGTCAAACGCTATAAGGCCATGCTGGAGAGCGGCGGCCTCGACGCGTTGAAGAAGATGAGCGTCGGTGGCCGCTCGTCCGCGCTCGACGCCGCGGCGCTCGAGTGGGTCGCCGCCGCACTGCGCGGCTCCGCACGCGAGCACGGTTTCCCGAGCGATGCATGGACCAACGTACGCTTGCGCGAGCTGATCGCCGCGCGCTTCGGGGTGCAGTACTCGCGGGTCTACGCCTGGCAGATCGCGACCAATCTGGGACTCGGCCACCGGCTGTCGAAATCGAGCCGTTGACCGAACCCGTTATCCTCCTCTGCTCGCGCTCCTCACAACCGCCAGATGTCCTTCAACCGGCCAAATTCCGCGGGCCGGGTAAAGGAACGGTACAACTCGCCCACCGTGCCGATTGCGTGGGCCGGCTTGAGCGTCGCGCCGGGTAGCGCCTGGGTGATCCAGTCGTAGGCATTCATATCGCGCTGTTCGGCATGCATAGCGTCGGTCAGTGCGATTAGCGCCTTGTCGGCCGAATGGCTTCCAAGGTCCATGAAGCAACTCTCGAACGGGTGTTTCGCAGCAATCGTGGGGCGTACATCGGTAGTTCGGATGCTCACATCGGTCTCCTACGAGGGTTGTCCCTTCCCATGTACCAGATCGATGTGACAACGGATCGAATCTCTACAGGAATTCGCCCTGATTTTATGGGCGGGTTGCCGGCGCGCCACAGGTTTAAGGCCATTCGAGCCAGCGCGGCGGAGCGCCGTATTCTGGAGTTCCATAAAAATGCATGCCGCATGCGAAACCGTCCTTATTATTCGAGCGATTATGTCAGCACGTTGACACAGCACACCTGCCTCACCCTATCGGACGGCCCGGAAGCACAGGCCGCAAGCGATTCGAATATTTTCGACCCGGAATGCATGATTCCAAATAGTTAAATCGAACTGATGATTACCCGTCATTCCAGCAAGGACTCGGGATCTCCTCACGATTATTTTCCAGCTGACTTTTAAAAATCAAAAAATTAAATCAATATGAGAGCGAGCGCATATAAAATCGCGACTCAAAATCCAGCAAGTCTGTGAGTTTTACCCAAGATGAATAAAAGAAAACATCCGGCCCTGCGAGGTTCCAGAGGGAAATCGGCAGCGAAAGCCATGCTGCTGCCGCTTACAGTCCAATCGATCCGAGAACGGTCGTTACGCAGCCATCTCGCACTGGAAGCGTTGCGTGCCGGCTCGGGAAACGGCCATCTGCTGAGCGAACTGATTCATGTCCTGTATGTGGCCTGGTATCTGCAGGAAGCAGGTTTCGGCACGGCTGACGCCACGCTCTATACGCACGCGGAGCAGGCGCTCGAGCGCAGTGCGGCGCGGGCCACCGGGGCAGATGTCTGGCACCTGGAAGACGCCGAAGCACATGCGCTGGAACGGTTGCTGGCGCTGCACGACCAGCAGTTGCAGGAGACCCCCGTCAAGGTGATACAGGACGTGCACAAACGTCTCGCCCGCTTTGCGCAAAGCGACCGGATTGCACCGTGGCAAAAAAATGGCCCCGTCATCTCGCGATAGCGGGGCCGAGACCCATGTCAAGGAGTTAGTCATGGAGGAGACGGGCCAATCATAGCGGCGCCCCAGCCCACAGCCAACGAAGCGTTTTCGCTTTGCTTATCCATGCCCGCTTCAGGTGCATTTCACGGCGGCCCTGCGTCGATAACCCTCCCGGCGTATATCGTTAGAACGAAAAGTCGCTTCGTGCTGCTAGTATCGATCACTAAGATGGCGGTTTAAGTCCCGCGGGCCAAGTCCCGTTTGCCCGGCGAGTTTGCGCGCAGCCCTGCGCCGCGCCCCCGGCAGCCGCTACCGAAGGAGCATTTCGTTGACCAGTTTCGATCACCAACGCCGGCCGCTCGTCATCGGCATCGGCGGCACCACGCGTGCGGCATCGTCGACCGAGCGTGCCCTCGGTTTTGCACTGCGCGGCGCCGAAGCAGCCGGTGCACGCACCCGCCTGTTCGGCGGCACGTTCCTGCATAGCCTGCCGCACTACGCCCCTGAAGATCCGCAACGCACCGACGCCCAGCTCGAGCTGATCGAAGCCGTGCGCGAAGCCGACGCGCTGATCATCGCCACCCCCGGCTACCACGGCGGCGTCTCCGGTCTCGTGAAGAATGCGCTCGATACGCTCGAAGAACTGCGTGGCGACGAGCGTCCTTACCTCGACGGCCGTGCGGTGGGCTGCGTGGTCACGGCCTATGGCTGGCAGGCCGCCGGTTCGGTACTGACGTCGCTGCGCTCGATCGTGCACGCCTTGCGCGGCTGGCCCACGCCGTTCGGCGCCGGCATCAATACGCTCGAGACACGCTTCGAAACCGTCGATACCTGCTCCGACCCGAAAGTGGTCGACCAGCTTGCTACAGTCGGCCAGCAGGCCGCACAGTTTGCCCTCGCGTTCAGCACGCAGCACACGTCGGTGCCTCGCGGCGCGGCGCCCGAAGGCCGCACGGCCAAGGTGTTCACGCTCGCCAGCTAACTGGCAGGCGAAGGTACGCGGCGCCCCGGTGCCACGCAGCCCGTCAAACGGCGCCGCTACCTGCATCGGCATACGAAGCCAAAGCCGCAGCACGCCTGAATCAACCCTAAAAAGCACCCCTACGCTGCGTGTGCCAAGTAACAGACAGGCAGCGCGACGCACCGGATAGTGGTCTCGACGCATCCGGGGTCGCCTCATCCGAAATTGCGAAGACAGTTCCAGGTCGAGCGTAATTTGCTTGCGACGAATGATTGGTTCACTGGCGAGGCCACCGCGCCTACGCTTGTTCCTGCCCGCCGACCCTCCGGTCGACACTATGCGTCTGGCTTCCCTTGCAACGCACATGGGCAGAATCATCGCCAAAATCATGAATCGACAAGCTATCCAATACAAAGGTTACGAGGTCGCTCCGGTCGCGCAACAGTTGCCCAACGGGCTGTTCGCCGCGAATCTGACCATCGGCAAAACCACTGCAGATCCGAGCCGGGCGCATTCGTTCGATGCGCTCGATTATTTCTTCGACGAAGAACACGCGGTGGCCTACGCGTATCGTTGGGGACGTATGTGGATCGACAATCATCAATGACCAATACGTGACACGCACCAGTGGGAGCTGGTGTACCAGTTGGGTTTGACCTGAACAGAACGGCTTGCGCCGGTCTGCTCGATGACGCGCCTGGAATGGCTGTGACAGAATAGGCGTCATTCGAGGAGATCTCACGCATGACATGGACCGTCGACGAACAGTTGGCCCTAACGGCAACGCAAGCGGTGACTGCGATCCAGACCGGCCGGCTGAAAGCCACGGACTATGTCGCCACACTACTCGCTCGCGCTGCGGCGCTTTCGACCCTCAACGCCCTCACTGCGCTCAACATGGAGGGCGCACTCGATGCGGCCAGGCGGATCGACGCCATGACACCTGAAGCGCGCTCGGCATTGCCGCTTGCGGGTCTGCCAATCGTTGTCAAAGACAACATCAATACGGAAGGGCTTGTCACTTCGGCCGGCACGCCCGCGCTGGAGAACTTCGTGCCGCGCGCGAACGCGCCCACCGTGCAGCGCCTGCTCGACGCGGGCGCAATCGTGCTCGGCAAGGCCAACATGCACGAACTGGCGTGCGGCATCACCAGTACGAACTTCGCGCCGCATGCCGGTCACGTTCGCAACCCTTACGATCCGGGCCTGATTCCGGGCGGCTCCTCGGGCGGCACCGCCGCTGCCATTGCGGCGCGCATCGTACCAGCCGGACTCGGCGCCGATACGAGCGGGTCCGTCCGCATTCCTGCAGCGCTAACCGGTACTGCGGGCCTTCGTCCATCGGTAGGCGACGGAGGCGAAGAGCGCCGCTATCACGATCCGGACGCCGTGGTGCCGATCTGCCATACGCGCGACACCGTCGGGCCCATGGCGCGCGACGTCGCCGACATTGCGCTGCTGGACGGCGTCGTGAGCGGCGCCGGGCCGTTGCCTGAGGTTGCGCTGGGCGGTCTGCGCATCGGCTTGCCGGCGCCGCTATGGGACGGCCTGGAGTACGCGCTGGAAGACGTCGTGCGGGACGCGCTGACGCGGCTCGAAGCGGCCGGTGTGACGCTGGTGCCGGTCGAGATGGGCGAGTTGTTGCCACTGAGCAGCAAGGTCAGCTCGGCGGTGGCGATTCACGAAGCTCATCTGGATGTGCCGGCATGGCTCGTCGCCAACGATGCGCCGGTCAAAACGCTGGCCGAACTGGCGGCACGCATTGCCAGTCCGGATGTACGCGACATCTACGATGCGGTGCTTGCCGACCCGCTCGCCCATGAGTATCAGGATGCCCTCACCGTGTGGCGGCCGCAGCTTCAGCAACTGTATGCCCAGACCTTCGCCACGCAACAGCTCGATGCGCTGTTGTTCCCAACCACCCGCCTCGCCGCGGTGCCGATCGATGACCTCGCAGGTTCGTCGGCCGTATCGATCAACGGCGGAGTACCCATCGACGAAATGGACGCTTATCTGCGCAATGTTCAGCCTGCCAGCAACGCAGGCATTCCGGGCCTGTCGCTGGCTGCAGGCTTGACCGCTGAAGGTCTGCCGGTCGGTCTCGCACTGGACGGACCGCTTGGAAGCGACCGGCGGCTGCTGGCTATCGGCGTGGCGTTCGAGCAGTTGCTCGGCACATTACCGGCGCCGACCCTTTGATGCGCGCGCGGAAAGTTTCAGCGGCCGCTGACGGCCGCTTGCGCGAGTCAGCTCGCGTGGTAAGGACCGGAAGCAGATTCAGCGGTCGCGCACCTCTCGTGATGGCCAAGGCAGCCGCTCTGGTGGCTGTCGCCGTCGTAGCGAGCAGTTGCGCCGAGCTTGCTGCGGCCGATCCCGACGCGCTATGGAAAATCGTCGGCGGACAATGCGTGCCCGAAGCGCGCGCCAGCGGTCATCCCGGTCAATGTACGAGCGTGGATCTGGCCGACCACTACGCGATTCTGAAAGACATCAGCGGACGCAGCCAGCATCTGCTGATTCCGACTGAGCGTGTCACCGGAATCGAAAGCCCGAGCATCGTGGCGCCCGATGCGCCGGACTACTGGGCCGACGGCTGGAGTTCACGCAATACCGTGGAAGCATCGCTCAAGAAGCCGCTCGCCGCCGATCAGTTCGGACTGGAAATCAATTCAGAGTTCCGCCGATCGCAACAGCAATTGCATATTCATATGGATTGCATGCGGACGGATATCATCGACGCGTTGGCGCCTTACCGCCGCGATCAACCTGGCCAGTGGCACTGGGAGACGATAGACGGCGTTCGCTACCGGATCATGCGCGTCACCAGTCTGTCGCAGGACAACGACCCGTTCCGCATCGTTGCGCGCGATCACCCGGACTCGCAGTCGATGGCGACGCAGACGATCCTCGTCACCGGCGCGGGGCCTTCCGCCGATCAGGACGGCTGGCTCGTGCTCAATAGCGGACTGGATGTGGACAACGGCACGGGCACGGCAGAGGGGTTACTCGATCACGAGTGCCATCTGGCCGACGCACATTAGTGCGCAGTCGGCTGCTGGGCGGTTGGCTGCCACGAGGCTGACGGCCACCTGGTCAGTCACGCGCCAGCCGCGCTAATCAACCTCGCCAGTCAGCCACGTTCACTCGACCTCGTTCGAACCGCCCTCAACAGCAACGCTCACTAGCCAGCGGCGAATCACACTCTCCTCATCGGCGCTGAAGCCCGCGAGAATCTGCTGCTCGATCGCTTTCACGCGTGAGCGGCATTGCTTGAGCAGCGCCTTGCCGGCCTCGGTGACATCGATATGCTGAATGCGGCCGTGAACCGCATGAGGCCGCCGGGCGATCGCGCCACTGCGCAGCAGATTCGCGACGATCACGCTGACGGTTTGCGGCGTGAGCATGGCAAGGCGGGCGACGTCCGCATTTGACAGCCCGGGATACGCCACCAGCATCGTCAGCACCGTGAACTGCGGCGGCGTCACGCCGAGGTCGGCGAGCGCCCGCTCCATGCGTAACCGGTGGGCGCCCCCCGCCTGACGCAGCAGGTAGCCGATATACCCCTCCTCACCGCGCTTGCCCTCGCCGATGCGGGGTATGTCAGGTCGATCGTGTATGGTGGCCGGTTTGTGCATGGGTATCAGAGGTTTGGAAAGTATCAGAACTCGAATATTTTAACGTTCGTGCTCTGATATTAACCGGTAACGCCGTGCGCTGACAGCGGGCTCCGACAACCGCCCTACCGCCCTAAGCGCTTTTTTGCAGATGCTTTGCGCAACAAATTGGTTCGTCACCGGCGCAGGTCCCCGTACGATCGGTTTTAACGCGTCCGCTGACGCTTCCTGCATCCCGATCCGGTCCGACCCGTACTCTGCCGATGGCGATTTACCTCGACGACAAGCAACGCGAAGCCCTGACGCGCATGAGCGCGAGCTGGGCATGGCGCACAGAATGGCCGACCTGGGTGTTGATCGTCACGATTTACGGGGGATGGTTCAGCGTCGCGACGCACGCGCGCAGCCTGGGACTGCCGCTCACCACCGGTCTGCTGGCGCTGCTGAGCGCCTGGTACATGTCGCTGCAGCATGAACTGCTACACGGCCACCCTACCCGCTCGCGCCTCGTCAATGGTCTTCTCGGTTTCGCTCCGCTCGCTGTCTGGTTCCCGTATGGCATCTACCGCAATTCGCATCTGCGGCATCACGACGACGTGCATTTGACACGGCCCGAGCACGACCCGGAAAGCTACTTCGTCACCGGCGAAACGTGGCGACGTGCAGGCACCGCGACACGCGCGCTGCTAATGTTACGCAATACTTTTGTTGGGCGCCTGCTGGTAGGGCCGGCCTTCGCGATTGCTGCGACAACCATCGACGCGATGCGTAAGGTCGGTCGTGGCGACTGGCGCGAGGTTCCGTTGTGGCTTGCGCATGGCGTGTCACTCGGTGGCCTTGCGTGGTGGCTGCACACAGCCTGCGGAATATCTGTGTGGCTGTTTATGCTGGGCGTCGGCTACGGCGCGCTGTCGTTGAGTTCGATCCGCTCGTTCTACGAGCATCGTGCAGCCGAGGCTGTCGAGCACCGCACCGTGCTCAACGAAGCTGCGTGGTTCTGGCGTCTGCTGTTTCTGAATAACAACTATCATGCTGTACATCATGATCTTCCGCATGTGCCATGGTTTGCACTACGGAACGTCTATGCGACCTGCCGCCAGCAATACATGGAGCGCTCAGGAGGTTTTCTGGTGCACGGTTATAGCGAATGGCTAAGGCTTTTTGCATTCGCTCCGGTTGTGCATCCGGTGCATGACAGTCTGCCCGATCTCATCCAAAGGAATCAACCTGCTTCCGCCAGTTTTGCGGGTAAATTGCGGGCTAAATACATGGCCGTTGTCCCCCGAGGAGAACTCCGTGAAGCTAACCCACCCGCTACTGCTGAACGCCAACGCGCAAGACAAGTCCTATAAGATCCGCGCCCGCTACTCCATGTATGAACAGCATGATCGCATCCAGCCATGACCCGCGCCCCTAACTGGTTGTGGCCGCCACATTGGCCCGTGCCTTATGCAATTTTTTGTAGCTGTCGATCAGGCGGTGGTGCCTATCGAGCCCCTCCAGTTTCATACTCGTTGGCGTTAATCCGAAGAAGCGCACGCTGCCGTCCACCGCCCCCATGACCGCGTCCATCCGGGCGTTGCCAAACATCCGGCGGAAGTTGACCGCGTAGTCGTCCAGTTCCAGGTCGTCATCGAGCAGCACCTCCAGCACTACATTCAACGCCTGGTAAAACAATCCGCGCTCGACCGTGTTGTCGTTGTACTGCAGGAAAGCGCCCACCAGTTCCTGCGCCGCCTCAAATTGCTGCAAGGCGAGATGAATCTGCAGCTTCAACTCGAGAACTGTTAGCTGCCCCCAGTCCGTATTCTCGTCAAATTCGATGCCGATCAAAGTGGCAATATCGGAGTGCTCGTCCAGCTCACTGTTCTCCAACCGATCGAGCAGTGCCGCCAGGGCGGCATCGTCCAGTCGATGCAAATTCAAAATATCGGCGCGGAACAACAGCGCCTTGTTTGTGTTATCCCAGATCAAATCTTCTACCGGGTAAACTTCCGAATAACCGGGCACCAGAATCCGGCAAGCGACGGCACCCAGCTCGTCATACACCGCCATGTAAGATTCTTTCCCCATGTCTTCGAGAATGCCGAACAAGGTTTTTGCTTCGTCGGCGTTTGAGTTTCCACCCTGGCCAGAAAAATCCCACTCGACAAATTCGAAGTCCGCTTTGGCGCTGAAAAAGCGCCACGACACTATGCCGCTGGAATCAATGAAGTGCTCGACGAAGTTATTTGGTTCGGTCACGGCGTTACTGACGAAGGTGGGCGGAGGTAGATCGTTCAGACCTTCAAAGCTACGCCCCTGCAGCAATTCCGTCAGACTCCGTTCCAGCGCCACCTCGAAGCTTGGGTGCGCGCCGAACGAAGCAAAGACACCGCCTGTGCGCGGGTTCATCAAGGTGACGCACATTACCGGATAGGTCCCACCCAGCGACGCATCCTTGACCAGCACCGGAAAGCCCTGCTCTTCCAATCCCTGAATCCCCGCCAGAATGCGAGGGTATTTCGCCAGCACTTCGCTCGGCACATCAGGCAAGGCGATTTCACCTTCCAGAATTTCGCGCTTCACCGCCCGTTCGAAAATTTCGGACAAACATTGCACCTGCGCTTCGGCCAGCGTATTACCGGCACTCATGCCATTGCTGACATATAGGTTTTCGATCAGGTTGGACGGAAAGTACACCACTTCGCCGTCCGACTGCCGCACAAACGGCAGCGAACAGATACCGCGCTGCACGTTGCCGGAGTTGGTGTCGATCAGATGCGAGCCGCGCAACTCGCCATCGGGGTTGTAAATCTCCAGGCAGTACGCATCCAGAATCTCAGCCGGCAGTGTGTCCTTACGGCCGGGCTTGAACCAGCGCTCGTTCGGGTAATGGACAAACTCCGCATTGGCGATGTCTTCGCCCCAAAATGCACCGCCATAGAAATGGTTGCAATTCAGACGCTCGATAAACTCTCCCAACGCCGACGCCAACGCGCTTTCCTTGGTCGATCCCTTGCCATTGGTAAAACACATCGGCGAGTGTGCATCGCGGATATGCAGCGACCACACATTGGGAATGATATTGCGCCACGAAGCGATTTCAATCTTCATGCCCAAGTCCGCCAAAATACCCGACATATTGGCGATGGTTTGCTCCAACGGCAGGTCTTTGCCTGGAATATTGGTGCGAGCCTCGGGATCGGGATTTAGAGTCAGCAACGCCTGGGCATCGGCATCCAGATTCTCCACCTCTTCAATCACAAACTCGGGTCCGGCTTGCACCACTTTTTTGACCGTGCAACGGTCGATGGAACGCAAAATACCCTGGCGATCTTTGTCCGAGATGTCCGCCGGCAACTCAACCTGAATCTTGAAAATCTGTTGGTACCGGTTTTCCGGATCAACAATATTATTCTGCGACAGACGGATATTTTCGGTAGGAATATTGCGGGTTACGCAGTACAACTTCACGAAGTAAGCTGCGCACAAGGCCGATGAGGCCAGAAAATAATCGAAGGGTCCAGGCGCCGAGCCATCGCCCTTATAACGGATAGGCTGGTCTGCCACTACCGTGAAGTCATCGAACCTGGCTTCGAGACGTAGCTTATCGAGAAAGTTGACTTTAATTTCCACGGCGAAATTCCAAAAATGGTACTCAAGACAAAATATAAAGCGCCGTAAAAACTGGGCTTTAACAATAGCCAATCAACTAGCGAATGACGTTTCCTACCGCGAATTCTACTCCCACCCGGCCGTCAATCGCGGGGCTGAGTCCTTGTGGGGGGGCGTTCCTCCGCCGACCAAGCTTGTCAAAAACGCAACGCTGCGGTCTACCCCGGCTACCCGCACGGCGTGCTCACCACTCACGCCGATGTGATCAACCCGGATCTGCTTGCCTTTATCAAAGGCTATTCTCGCGACTTCCGTATATGGGGAACGACTGGAGATTCGTATCACAGAGATATGGAATCGAAACTTTACCTATTAAGCTCGTGACTTCATGATACCCGGCTGAGACATGTGGCATCACGCGGTGCTCCGTTGCGCCATCACCTTGCTTTTTTGGAGAGCATCTATGGTCGACGTCAAGAGAGAAAAGCTTGATCTGCGGGTTCGAGGAGTGGATTTGCGCATCTCGTCTATGCACAGGCAAGGTGTCGGCGAGCCGATTGTCTTTCTCCACGGATTCGGCTCCACCAAAGAAGATTACGCGGACATCGCGAGACTGTCCGCGTTTGATGGACGACCGTTCATCGCCTACGATGCGCCAGGCTGCGGCGAGAGCGAATGTGGCGAACTATCGGCGATATCTGTGCCATTCCTTGTTGACACCGCTCGCGCAGTGTTGAGCCGCTTTGATATCGAACGACTCCATCTGGTCGGCCATTCAATGGGTGGTCTGACATCGTTGCTGCTCGCACATGAAGAAGGCAGTCGTGTGCTGAGCTTTGTCAACATCGAGGGTAACGTCGCGTCTGAGGATTGTTTTCTGAGCCGGCAAATCGTGAGCCATTCTTCCGATGACCCTCACCGGTTCTTTACGGAATTCATCGACCGGAACTGGGGTGGCGTCGATCTTTCAAGCTCGCTGCACGCGTCGAGCCTCAAGCACAAAGTCCGCGCAGAAGCCGTGCAAAGCATCTTCATGTCGATGGTCGAACTATCCGACCACGGCGACTTGCTAGCGAAGTTCGTCGGATTGTCGTGTCGCAAGATGTTCATGTATGGCGAGCAAAACGCCCATCTCTCATACCTTCCGCATCTGGAGAAATCGGGCGTGACTCTCGCGTGCATTTCACAGTCGGGGCATTTTCCGATGTACTCAAATCCCGTTGAAATGTGGAAGCGAATCGCCTGCTTTCTTGGGTACGTCGTCCCCGAATGAGCCTGACTAAAAGGCCATTGTCGACAAAGCGCTTCGCTTCCTTGGGCCTGGAAAAAGCTCAGTCGGCAGGAGCCTAACGGCTGGCGATTGCCCGGGAGGCAGAGCGCTTCCCCCCTTGGGGGTCTGCATCTTCATCCATGAATCGTATCAGACGTATCCGTCATTGCGATTTTGCATATCAGGGTGAAAACACGAAATCCGGTTGCACGACATAGGCAGGTCCGACCTATCGTACTGCGCCTCAGCGTCTGGTCTTCGGTTTACGTTCCGGCTCGGGCGGCTGGTTCCACAGATCGGCTCCGAGATCCCGCACAAGCGTTCCGTGCACGTGCCGCAGCCGTGCCAACGCATCGCCTGCCTGCGCGGCCAGTTTCCTGCGGGGGAACCGGAGTGCGCGCGGGCAATCGTCTGCAGCCGGGCGCTCCCAATCCCATTCCAATGTGAATACCGCATCCGGCGTCGTGACCATGCGCAGCGCCCACCCCTGGTCGAGATTGTCGTAGAGCGTGTCCGGCGGCGCGTCGACATCGGCCAAAAGGGCAAGCAGTTCGCCGGCGCCGCATGCCGCGCCATTGAACATCTCGAGCCGCAGTTCGTGCTCGCCCTCGATGCATATGACGAGGTCAACATCGAAGCAGCCACGGTGGGCTTCACGCCACTGGCGCCATGAGGGCGCGGCCAGCAGAATGCGACGGTAATGCTCCGCGAGGGTCGCCTCCTGACCGATCGCGGTTTCGGCGCGGACGTACCCAAAATCATTCGCGAATGGCGTCAATGCGACCGGCGGAGTCTCGCGCGACCCGTCGGCCAGCATCCAGCCCGGCACGTAGTGAGGCGCCTCGAAGCAGACATCGAGACGGAAAGGTGGTGATGGGCGGCTGGAGGGCATCCAGTCTGTCGTGTCGGCTTCGCCAAGCCTGCTGACGGTCTCGTGGGCGTCCGCTGGTGCGATTGGCGCCAGCGCGCGGGGCCACCAGCGCCGCCAGAGCTGGGCGAGAGATACGGGCATCTCAAGCCTCCAGGCGGTTGGTCGACGTCGTGGCACTCCGTTGCGACGATGATCGTGCCGTCATGTGCCGGTCACCGCCCACGGCGCAACCAACAGGCATTCGGCCAGGTAGTCCAGCAACACCGTCACGCGTGCCGGCCGCAGAATACCCGGTGGAGTCACGAGGTTCACGTTAATGTCCGCTATACGCCATTCAGGCAGAACCTCTTCCAGTTCGCCACGTTTCAGGGCATCCCAGACGATGAACTCGGGCTGCAGCGCGAGGCCCCGTCCGGCGAGAAGCGCGGGACCAATCACGTCCGCATTGTTGCTTCTGATCCTGCCGCTTACCGGCACCGCGCACTCTTCCCCCGACGCGTGACGGAAGCGCCACAGGTCCGGCGTTGGCAGGTTGGTGTAGATCAGGCACGCATGCCGTTCCAGTTCTCGCGGATGACCAGGGCGCCCGTGATTGTCGAGATAGGCGGGCGACGCGACCAACGGCCTGCGCACCGCGCACAACCGCCGAGCACGTAGTGAGGAATCCTCCAGTTCTGCGATGCGAATGGCCACGTCGAGCCCGCTGGCCACCACATCGACCAGATGATCGCTGAGCGAGAGGTCGACGCCGACGTCCGGGTAGCGGTCAAGGAACGCAGGGATCAGCGGAGCCAGATATTTGAGCCCGAACGACATGGGCGCGGTAACACGCACGATGCCCTGCGGCGTGAGCGCCTGGGCGGAAGCCTCGGCTTCCACGGCTTCGCCATCGTTCAGGATGCGGATCGCGCGCTCGCGCGCCATCTCGCCGGTAGGTGTGAGCGAAAGCCGCCGCGAAGTCCGGTAAAGCAGCGCCGTTCCCAGCCGTTGTTCCAGCCGGCCAATGGCTTTCGATACGGTGGGTTGCGACATACCGAGTGCTTCCGCGGCTTTCGCAAACGAACCAGCGTCGGCGACGCGGGCAAAAATTGCCCACGCTTCAAGGTCAGGAAGAGTGTTCATGAAAGATCTGGCATAGGTTCAATTCCATTCATTCTATTTCTTGATTGGCAACGCTCAAATAGTATCAGCGCTACTGAGCACGGTGCAGACGGATCGGACCTAAGGGCGCTTCGCAACGCTTCAATGCAAGCGACACGCCTGCGTCACGGCAGCATGTTTGCGCGCCCGACAGCCAACGATGCTCAGTACGTATGGATGACCGGCTCGCCGATCTCCTGCGGGCGTGCTGCCGCGACCCGACGAGTCGCGGGCCGCTGCGTGTCCACTCCTTCCAATCGAGAGACGATGATGCCCCAAGCTCAAGCCAAACCCGGAAAGTTGCTTTTGTCCCCTTCCGACCACACGCTGATCCTCATCGACCACCAGTCGCAGATGACCTTCGCGACAAAGTCGATCGACCCGGTCGTGCTGCGCAACAACGTAGCGCTGGTGGCGAAGGCGGCGAAGGAGTTCTCCGTTTCGACGATTGTCACAACCGTTGCTGCGAAGACGTTCTCCGGTCCGATCTTCGACGAGATCAGTTCGGTGTTTCCCGGCGAGGAGTTCATCGACCGCACTTCGATGAACACCTGGGAAGACGCGCGCATCACCGACCGCGTGAATGCCATCGGCAAGTCGCGCATCGTGATTGCGGGCCTGTGGACGACCGTGTGCGTCGTCGGCCCGGCGCTGTCCGCGCTCGACCAGGGTTTCGAAGTGTACGTGATCGCTGACGCGAGCGGCGACGTCACCGACGAAGCTCACGAGCGCGCGATGCAGCGCGTCATTCAGGCAGGCGCGCGCCCGATGACCTCACTGCAATATCTGCTCGAGTTGCAGCGCGACTGGGCTCGCAGCGAGACCTACAACCAGACCGTTGCCACCGCGATCCAGCATGGCGGCGGCTATGGACTCGGCCTGGTCTACGCGAAGACGATGTTCGGCGGCAGCGAGGGTCACTGATCCTCACACGCACCGCACGCACTATAAAAATTGCGGCCCTCGACCCGGCGCAAAGCGCGGGCCGCCGTCCGCTTTCCGACCCAACTCCGACGAAGCGAAGTCAGCCCACCCATGAAGGTCTATCTGCTCTCCCTGGGAGCCGGCGTCCTCGTCGGCGTCATCTATAGCCTGATCAACGTGCGCTCGCCGGCACCACCGCTCATCGCACTGCTTGGCCTGCTCGGCATGCTCGGCGGCGAGCAGGTGATACCGGTCGCGAAGCGCCTCCTGTCAGGAACCACCCTGTCGGCCGCGTGGCATGACGCTCATTGCACGAGCCACGTCTTCGGCATGCTGCCGGGCCGCCAGGCTTCAGAGCAGGCGCGACGCGCGACGACCGACACTGAGGAGAACCGTTCATGACTACCTCTCACACCACTCCCGATCTCGTACTGCGCAACGCCCGCTTCACGACGCTCGATCGCGCGAAGCCGATAGCGAGCGCCGTTGCAATCCGGGAGGGCAAGTTCGTTGCCGTCGGCGACGATGCCGAGGTTGTGCCGCTTGCCGGCGCGACGACTCGTGTGATCGACCTGAAGGGCCGGCTGGTTCTGCCTGGTCTCATCGATAACCACACGCACGTCGTACGCGGCGGGTTGAACTTCAACATGGAACTGCGCTGGGACGGCGTGCGCTCGCTCGCCGACGCAATGAACATGCTCAGGCGCCAGGTTGCTGTCACGCCGCCACCGCAGTGGGTGCGTGTGGTTGGCGGCTTCACCGAGCAGCAGTTCGTAGAGAAGCGACTGCCGACCATCGAGGAGCTGAACGCCGTTGCGCCGGATACGCCGGTCTTCATCCTTCACCTTTACGACCGGGCGTTGCTGAATGCGGCCGCGCTGCGCGTCGTCGGCTATACGAAGGACACGCCCGAGCCGCCGGGCGGCCAGATCACGCGCGATAGCCAGGGCACCCCGACCGGGTTGTTGCTCGCGAAGCCCAACGCGTCGATTCTCTACGCGACGCTCGCGCGAGGGCCGAAGCTGCCGTTCGACTATCAACTGAATTCGACCCGTCACTTCATGCGCGAGCTGAACCGGCTCGGCATCACGGGCGTCATCGACGCAGGCGGCGGCTTTCAGAACTACCCGGACGACTACGAGGTCGTCCAGAAGCTGGCCGACGAAGGACAGATGACCATCCGTCTCGCCTACAACCTCTTTACGCAAAAGCCCAAAGCGGAGAAGCAGGACTTCCTCGACTGGACCAGGACTTCGAAATACAAGCAGGGCGACGATTACTTCCGGCACAACGGCGCGGGAGAAATGCTTGTCTACTCCGCCGCCGACTTCGAAGACTTCCGCGAGCCGCGTCCGGACATGCCGCCCCAGATGGAGGGCGAACTCGAGGAAGTGGTGCGCGTGCTGGCCGAAAACCGCTGGCCGTGGCGCCTTCACGCCACCTACGACGAGACGATCAGCCGGGCGCTCGATGTCTTCGAGAAGGTCAACCGCGATATTCCACTAACCGGCATCAACTGGTTCTTCGATCACGCGGAGACGATCTCGGAACGTTCGATAGACCGTATCGCCGCGCTTGGCGGCGGCGTTGCTGTGCAGCACCGTATGGCGTATCAGGGCGAGTACTTCGTCGAGCGTTATGGAGCGCCAGCAGCGGAGGCCACGCCGCCGGTCGCGAAGCTGCTCGAAAAGGGCGTGAAGATTTCAGCCGGTACCGACGCGACACGAGTCGCTTCGTACAACCCCTGGGTCTCGCTTGCGTGGCTGGTGACCGGCATGACGGTAGCCGGTCTGCGTCTCTATCCGCGGCGCAACTGCCTCGATCGCGAGACGGCGCTGCGCATGTGGACCGAGAAGGTCGCCTGGTTCTCCAACGAGCAGGGCAAGAAAGGCCAGATTGCGGTCGGCCAGTTCGCCGATCTGATCGTGCCAGACCGCGACTTCTTCGCCTGCGCGGAGGACGAGATTGCGCAGACGACATCGGAACTGACGATCGTCGGCGGACGCGTGGTGTACGGCGCGGGCGAATTCGGCCCTCTCGACGACAGCGCGCCGCCGCCCGCGATGCCCGACTGGTCGCCGGTGCGCCGGTTCGGCGGCTTCGCGGCGTGGAAGGACACTGCCGGCTCGCGCAGCGAAGGCGAATCCACGTTGCAACAGGTCGCCGCCGCGGCGTGTGGTTGCTCCACTGCCTGCCCGGTGCACGGCCACAGTCACGCGCGTGCGTGGTCGGGCAATGCTCCGACCTCCGACCTGAACGCATTCTGGGGCGCGCTCGGGTGCGCGTGCTGGGCGGTCTGACGTGAGCACCCTCAAAGCAGGCAACCCCGGCTGGGTGAGCGCGATCCTCGAATGGCGCTGGCTCCTGCCGGTGGCGCGCGCGGCGCTGGTGTCGGCGTACGTCCTCGGCGGCGTGACCAAGCTCGTGCATTTTCCCGCGGCCGTCGCCGAGCAGGAACATTTCGGGCTTCGTCCGGGATGGCTCTGGGCGGCGCTTGCGATCGCCGTCGAGCTTGGCGGGTCGGTCTGCGTGATCGCGAACCGGCTGGTCTGGCTGGGCGCGGGTGGACTGGCCTGTCTGACGGCCATCGCCATGCTCGTCGCCAACGACTTCTGGAACGCGGCGGGCAACGTGCGCTTTTCGGCGACCAACAGTTTTTTCGAACACCTGGGACTGATCGCCGCCCTCATCATGGTGGCACGGCTCTCCGATCTGTATGGCCGGCGCGGCGATGCCCGCTCCCAGCAAAAACACTAAAGGGACTCCAATACCATGCCAATGATCCGTTCCCTGATCGCGACCGCTCTGGTTTCAGCCAGCGTCGCGATGTCGTTTCCCGCTACCGCGACGCCTCCGGCGAACAGCGGCGTGCTTGCTGCACTGCATCCGGCGAGGCCGTCCATTGCCGTCGGACCACAATACGATACAACGCACGTCTATGTCGCCCCCGAGGACTTCGACCGCTTCACGGACAGCCTCGTCGCAACCTTCGGCGGCCACAAGTCACAGCAAGGCGTGTTTCAGGTGACGCCCACGCCGAGCCAGACCATGTCGCAGCTTGTCTTCACACCGGTCGGCACGGTTTCGGTATTCGGCTTCAAGACGCCTGTTCCCTGGCCGTTCGGCGACGAGCGTACAGGCTATCTCGTCACCGACATGGACGCCGCGGTCAAATCCGCGAAACTCCACGGCGCCGACGTGAAGGTCGCGACGTTCCCCGACCCTATCGGCCGCGACGCGATCGTCGAATGGCCGGGCGGTGTGCACATGCAACTGTACTGGCACACGCAGGCGCCGCACTACGACCCGCTGCAGACCGTGCCGGAGAACCGCGTCTATGTGTCGCCGCAGCGTGCCGATTCGCTGATCCACAACTTCGTCGCGTTCTCGCACGGCAAGGTTGTCTCCGATGAGCGCAATGCGCCGGGCGTCGAAATCGGTCGGCCGGACGACACGTATCGGCGCGTGCGCATCGAGTCGGGCTTCGGCAAGATGACCGTGCTGGTAACGGACGGCCATCTGCCTTGGCCGTTCGGCCGGGAGACGACCGGCTACGAAGTGACTGACCTCGCCGACACGCTGAAAAAGGCCGATGCCGCGGGCGCGAAGGTACTGGTCCCGCCGTTCTCAGCCGACCAGCGCGAAGCGGCACTCGTGCAATTCCCGGGTGGCTATATCGCCGAGATTCACTCGGTGGCCCATTAACAGCAACGTGCGCCGTGGGTACTTCTTGCACGACATCCATTTAACCGGACACCGGCGATGAAACCGGAAGACAACATACTCGCGGCGATTGCCGGCTATGTGGATACGCTCAGCTTCGTGGCCCTCTTCGGTCTGTTCACGGCGCATGTGACCGGCAACTTCGTGCTGATCGGCGCGGACGTTGCGGGTTTCGGACAGGGCGTATTCATGAAGCTGATGGCGTTCCCCGCGTTCATCGCTGGGGTGGGGTTGAGCAGCGCGCTCGTGAAGGTCGCGCGACCGCAGGGAGCGAACTGCAGCGCAGCGTTGCTGTATGCCGCTCAGGCGTTGCTGCTGCTGGCTTTCTGCCTCTCTGGAGTCGGCGCTGAGCCGGTTATCAGCGCAGGCAGCCTGCCGGTCGTCGCGTGCGGGATGCTGGGCGCTGCAGCGATGGGTGTACAGAATGCGCACGGACGTCTGATTGTCCGTGGCGGCGTACCGAATACCGTCATGACAGGAAACGTCACCCAGGCTGTGCTCGACGCGATCGAACTCGTTTCTTCCGAGATGGCGGCCGACGCGAAGACGGCCGTCCGCACACGCTTTGGCAAGACGCTGCAGGCAGTAGCATGTTTCGGTGTGGGCGCCATTGCCGGCGCGCTTGCATACCGGCATGTTTCGTTCTGGGCGCTGCTGTTGCCCTTTGCGTTGCTCGTCTGGCTGGCACTCGCCGCGCGCCGCGACGGGGCGGACACGGCCGATCGCGAAGCGATGCCGGATTCGCCCCGATGATCGGGAGATTGCGTATGCGCAATGTCCCGCCGCTGTTTCGGTATTCGCCGTACATCGTCGCGATCACGCTTGTCCTGAATGCCGGGTCATACGCGAACGCCGATGAGCTGGCGTCGGATTGTACGGTTCCGCGGCCGTCGGTATTGTTCAACCGGTGGCAGGAAGACTGGTCGGTTCTGGCGAATCCGTGCGTGCCGGCAAAGCCGCTGGATGGACTCAAATACATGCCCCTTGGCGGCGATCCGGATTCGTACCTGTCTCTTAGCGCGAATCTGCGGGAGCGCGTCGAGGTCAACGATGCGCCGCTTTTCGGCATCGGCGTGGGACATTCGGATACGTATCTGATTCAACGGGCTCAGGTCAGTGCCGATGCATATATAGCGCAGCATTTCCAGTTCTTTGTCCAACTGGAGGATGCGCGAGCGTTCGGCAAGGACACCGTCTCGCCGGTCGACAAGAACCCGCTGGATCTGGAGCAGGCCTTCGTCGCGTGGGTTGGGCAACTGGCAGGCGGAACGGTAAAACTTCGCCTCGGCCGTCAGGAAATGGCGTTCGACCTGCAGCGATTCATCTCCGTTCGCGATGGCCCGAACGTGCGGCAGACCTACGATGCCGTCTGGGCCGACTATGAAAACGGCAAGTGGCGCTTCATCGGCTACGCGACGCAGCCGGTGCAGAACGGCGACGTCTCGGCGTTCGACGATGCATCGAACCAGCACCTCACGTTCAGCGGCGTACGCTTCGAGCGTCAGGATGCCGGGCCGGGCGATCTCTCCGGATACTACTCGCTGTACAGCCGGAGCAATGCGCAGTTTCTCGACGCAACCGGCGATGAGCATCGGAACGTGTTCGACCTGAGATATGCGGGGAAAACTGGACGTGCCGACTGGGACGTGGAATCGATGTGGCAGACCGGCCATGTCGGCAGCAAGACGATCGGCGCGTGGGCGGTCGGCTCGCTTGCCGGCTACACGCTCGACGCACCGTGGACACCGCGCCTCGGCATCCAGATCGACGCGGCATCCGGTGACCGGCATCCCAACGACGGACGAGTGGAAACGTTCAATCCGCTCTTTCCGAACGGTTACTACTTCACGCTGGCGGGTTATACGGGCTATGCGAACATCATCCACATCAAGCCATCGATTACGCTGAAGCCGTCGAGCCGTCTCGCGTTGCTGGCCGCACTCGGTTTCCAGTGGCGCGAGACGACGGGCGACGCCGTGTACCAGCAGGGTAACGCCATCGTGCCCGGTACCGCGGGGCACGGCACCCGGTGGACGGGCATGTACGCGCAGCTACGGGCAGACTGGACGATCGCTGACAACCTGATCGGCTCGGTCGAAGCGGTCCATTTCCAGGTCGGCAATTCCATCCGGAGCGTGGGCGGCAGCAATGCCGATTACGTCGGTGTCGAACTCAAATATGGCTGGTAATCCGCTGTTGTCCTGGAATTGCTGGGATACATGGAGCGTTCGGGAAATTTTCTGGAAATGGGCTACAGCGAATGGGTAAGGCTACACGTATCGGCCCCTCGCCGGCAGGTCCACATCAGACAGACAAGGCGTCGATAATCCGTCGCGCGGAAACGACCTCCGCGTGCTGCGCAATGACCTTGTCGAGCAGCATCTGGTGTACATCGGGATTGGGATCCGCACAGCAGTCGCCGGCGACCAGCGCACGATAGTCCATATCGAACGCCTGTCTGACGGTCGACAGCACGACGCCAGCCGTCGTGATGCCGGCGAGCACGAGTGTCTCGATACCGCTCGCA
Organism: Paraburkholderia sp. GAS206C; assembly: GCF_050435645.1. Taxonomy (NCBI): domain Bacteria; kingdom Pseudomonadati; phylum Pseudomonadota; class Betaproteobacteria; order Burkholderiales; family Burkholderiaceae; genus Paraburkholderia; species Paraburkholderia sp. GAS206C. The sequence goes on from NZ_JBNDKR010000001.1 coordinate 189,745, forward strand.
CGCAGCAGTATCTCCAGGTCCGTCCCGGTGAATGCGCCCACGCGATGCTTGATGACGACGGGCTCGTCCTCCGCTGGCGCGAGCGCCGGATGGATTGACGTATCCACGTCACCACGCGCGAACAGGCCGTTTTGCTTGAGCAGCATGAATAGCCGGTTTCGCGCGCTGACTTCCGGGTGGCCAGGTCTGAACGCGACCGTCACGTAGATGACCGCCATGCGGCCTATGCGTGCGGCGGCGATCATGGCCGCCGTGTTGGCGAGCACCGTGTCGACCTGGTCAGCGGGGACATAGTTTTCCAGAAGCATCTTCTGGTAGTCCATTACAAGCAAGGCCGATTGACCTGGATGAAGGCTAAACTTTTCGGACATGAACAAACTCCCTCAAAGACCAGAAGATGGCGCAGGCTGGACCCGACCACCTCCACGAACGTGTGCGCGTCGTGTGATACATTCACGGATCCCACCTCGTGGATATAAGTGGCGGTATCCTGCGGCGCAATTTTTGATCAAACATGCAAAAAAACAGAGATTCCGTTGCGGAGCTCGCGTTCGAGCTTCGCGAGACTTTAAGCCGTGGCGCGAGACTTATTCGAGTTGAGTCAGGCCCTCCGTTATCGCAGCTCACAGTCCTTGGCCATCTTCAGCGCCAGGGCGCGCTAAGCACGAACGACCTCGCCGCGGCCGAGCGTGTCCGTCCGCAATCAATGACAATCACTGTTCGAGCGCTCGAAAACGACGGACTCGTCGAACGCCGGCCACATCCGACTGACGGTCGAACAGTATTGATCCAACTGACACGCAAAGGCATCAAGACGCTGGAAAGTATTTTCGCAGTCCGCGAAGACTGGTTGAATTCCGTGATGCTTGAAAAGCTAACGGAAGTCGAACGTCACGAGCTGCGCCGAGGATTGGCACTCATCAAGAGAATTATCGACACGCGGGAATAGTTCGCCAAGCGTGCGCAGCCTCGACCTGACGAACCTGGCGAGCTCCGGCCTCTAGTGCGGCTCGAATTTGCGTAAGCATCGATGCGTCCGGTGCGGCTTGCCGGTGTAATTCGCGAGGGACTCAGGCACCTCAGACACGTAAATCGCACCGGTGGAGTCGACCGCGATCGCATGCGGCGCAAGGAACTCCACGCCAGGACAAACTACTTTCGCAACGATGGTGCCATTCGAGGACCGTATCGTCACCCGTCCGGGCGATTCTTGCCCTGCCCGCCCGAGTCGCCAGGACTTAAGGTCTAGTGGACCGCGTGGCAGTTCCGTTACATACACGTATCCCCGGCGATCGAGGGCGACGTCCGCGGGCCGTTGCACATCGTTCCAAACGTCAAGCAAAAGGCCGTCGCTGGAAAAAATCTGTATCCGGTCGTTTTCCCGGTCACAGACGAAAACGCGCCCTTCGTTGTCAACCGCGACACTGTGTGGAATAACAAAGCAGCCTTCGCCGGCCCCAGGTCCACCCCAGGAATGTAATAGCTGACGATCCGCGGAAAATCGGTGCACACGGCAATTGCGGTATCCGTCACTAACGAAGAGTTCTCCATTTCGCCATGGAGCCGCCTTGGTAGGCCTGTTGAATGGCGGCCCACCCTCTATCCGGTCAAATGAAATCTCTGGGTTCGGGGCGTGCGTGTCGTATCCCGTCTCAGATGGAGAACCGCTACCAATCGTTTCTAGCAGGCTCCCTGCAAGGTCAAACACGTAGACTCGATGGCCACCGTCATCAGCGATGTAGATCCTGTTATCGTTGCCGATTGAAATGAAGTGCGGCCGCCTGGAGAAGCAACCTTGGCCCCAACGGTCGAGAACAGTCCCGTCAGATTGGAAAACTGTGACCGGAACGTCACCGTGCCGCAGGACATAAACACGGTCGTGAGAATCGACTGCAACTCCAGTGACGTCGCGGTCCCAGGTCTCACCACCCCAGCCAGTGACTTCCTCAAAGTTCATCAACATCATCACTCCGTAGCCGCACGAACCCAGTGCGGAACAAGCGCCCGGCCTTGATCACCCTTAACGTCGAGGAGCGCGGGAACCGGATCTTCGTCCATAAACCAGGTAGAGAAATCGTATGACTCCCACCCGGCCCCAGGCGCATTGAACGACGAAATCTCTAGCGGGTTGCCACTGGGGTCGGAGAAATAGATGGAGGAAATGAACCGATGCGTGTTGTTCGCGCCGCGCCGCTCGGACAGATCAGACACTGCAACGCCGTGCGAGAGCAAATGCTCGCGGAACCACACAATGTCAGCGTGCGTGGGCACGTCGAACGACAGGTGATCCAACTTCTGTGGCTCCGTAGGCCGACTCCATTTTTCTGTACCGGCCGCCGGCCACAGGACTGAGCTCACTGGAGCGGCTGGTCGCTTTGCGACGCCGGGAGCCTCGTAGAGCGAAAACAACAGGCCGTTACTCATCTCAAAGAACACCTGCCTAACCGTCATCTTTACCGCGACGGACGAGGGATCGGCCTGTTGAACAGCCAGCCCGCTCGAATGGTGAGCGGCAGAACGCAGGCCTTCGGCAGTGGTAGTGAAGCGAACAGTTCGCACGACCCGAAGACCGAGTACATCCCGGTAAAAGCGTACGCCTTCGTTCATGTCCTGAACAAACAGGACCAGGTGGTTGATTCCCGAGATCCGGCCAGTCGCCGGACCGGATTCTTGCAGAATTCGCCGGTGGCGCGGCTGCTCACCGGAGGCAGGCAATTCAATTTTAGAAGCCATTGCAGTCATCATTCATACTCCTGATTTAACCACTTTCGCTATGCGTCGAGAACCAGTCGAGCCGAGCATGATCGCGAAACGCAGACCATAATCGTCTGGCCCGCAGCACGCTCTTTCTCGCTGAGCACCGAATCCCGATGATCGGGTATCCCACAGATCACCTTTGTTTCACACGATCCGCAAACGCCCTCCTGGCAGGACGAATCGATGCCCACGCCAAGTTCCTCGGCTACTTCCAGGATCGAGCGGTCAACCGGTACCGTTGCTACAAGGCCAGAGCGCGCGAATTCGACCTCAAATGCAGCGTCCGAATTCTCGGAGCCATCCTCGCGACGAGTGAACCGCTCGACGTGGACCCTATCGTCCGACCATGACGCGCAGCACTCGTCGACTGCGCGCAGCATCGACTCGGGCCCACAGCAATAAACCACGGTCTCGGAATCGGTCCCGACGATAAGCGCAGGCAGATCCAGCAAACCACTTGTTTCACTCTCGTGAAGCAAGACCCTGTCCCTCCCGAACGCTACAACGTCATCGCTAAAAGCCATCGATTCAGCAGACCGGCCACAATAGACAAGGCGCCAGTCAACATCGGACGCGGAGACTTCAGCGAGCATCGGTATGATTGGCGTGATTCCGATGCCGCCGGCAATGAACAGATAGCACTGCGCTGCCACCAGTGGAAAGTTATTGCGGGGACCCGTGACGCGTACCGTGTCCCCTTCCGAAAAGGCCGCATGAATGTGAGCTGAACCTCCTCGTCCATCAGGTGTGCGTAGCACGGCCACTTGCCAGTGTCGCCGGTCGGAAACCCGACCGCACAAGGAATACTGCCGAACGTACTCCACACCGTTGGAGACGAAACGGAGGTCCACATGAGCACCTGGTTCCCAAGGCGGGAGTTCGGCCTCGTCCCGACGTGCCAACGTAAGACGAAGAACTCCCTTGGCGACCACGTCCATACGGGTAATCACAAGCTCGAAGTCGCGCTCAGACATCGAGGACAACCGTAGCGCCTTCGACCGAAACCGGAATGGTCTCGACACCGGCTTTGAGCCGCTCGAGCTCCTCCGCGGTCTCAATCGAAACCGGGTAGGTACGCACTTTCTGGCGCGATTCAAAAATCGTTCGCCCCGTCTTGATGTCGAATTCCCAGTGATGCCAGGGACACGAGACAATCTCGCCTTGACGCACCCAATGCACCTCGGGTTGACAATCCAGCGGCATTTCCGCCGCCGAGGTGCCTCGTATCTTACCCACACACAGAGGACCGCCCATGTGCGGGCAGGTATTTTTTAGTGCGTAGAACTCACCATCGATGTTGAATACACCGACGCCACTTTTCACCCTTTCCGGGAAAACTACTTTTGACGAGCCGGGCGGAAGGTCGGCAACCGGACCCACTACATAGCGCATGTTCAATCCTCCTGTTCAGTGCTGCCCGGTCACGAGCTCATTTCAGCCGACACCCGTGCTGCAAGACGCGGGTAAAACTGCAGCGCATTTTCGGCAAGACAGCGAGCCCGGTCTTCCCTGGACCACGTCGTGAACACATCGTCCGCACGCACGCCGTCCCAATACGGATGGCGACTGCCGAACACCACAAGCGAGGAATTGTCGCCGCCGATCGTGCCAGCCGCTCTGCCGCTGTGGGGTGATATCTCGTCGTCGGGTTGAGTGACGAAGCGAACATTACGCTCGAGGTACGTCGTTGGATCCTTGCTCACCCAGGGAACCTCGAGCCGATCGGACTGCCAGTCCTTGTCCGTTCTGATTGCCAGTGAGCGCGCCGCATGTACGCTGACATCGCCGAGAACCACGCGAAGCTCAGGCAGGCGTTCGAAGACACCTGCGACGATAAAGCTGGTGAGATGCACGATCGCCGACATCGGCCGAATAGCGTGAATCTCGGCAAAGTGGCTAGGAAAGCCGACCTGTGACGGCGGCGGCTCACACAGCGTGCCCAGGTCGTCGTGGATGAAGACGGCGAGGCCTCGTTCAACCGCCGTACGCCAGATCGGAAAGAAACGCTGCTCGCCGTAGGTACCCAGGGCGCGCGCGGGCACGACCAGTTGGACGAACCGCTCATCGTCGGCCCAACGGTCGATCTCACGCAGCGCCACGTCGACATCGTTCAGCGCGATGCGGATGGAGCCCAGGAATCGTCCCTCACCTTCGGGCGCATTCAGCCACTTCTCAGCGAACAGCTTGTTGGCAGCGCGTGCGACCGCTGTGGCCTGCTGCGGATTAGGCCAGTATCCGCGAGTCGTCGGGCTCAGCACCGCATAGTCGACTCCGGCGCGACGAAGTTGCTCCGCAACCGCGGCCGGGCTGGATGCGTCCGCGGCTGGGACTGCCAACTGATCGAGTGGGGCCCGGTATCGGTCACCGAAGAGCGGCGGCAACTTGAGCAGATTCCACGGTCCGCCGATCTCCCGATTGAATTCCTCATCTCCCAGCACGGGGTGAACTGCGCAATCGATGATCATTGCAGACCTCCCGCCGCGCGATCAAACCGGTCCACCGGCCTCGTCTTCGGCAAATCGTAGAGCACGCGTGCATTCTCAGACAGGATCCGCTTCTTTACCTCGGCATCGAGCGAACGCGGAAGTGCCCTGCTCGGAGGGTCATAGTCGTAGTGAGGATAGTCGCTGGAAAATAGCAGCAGTTCAGCGGCATTTGCTTCTTCGAAAAGAGCGGCAATTTTTTGCGAGTCCGTATTCTCTTCGATGGGTTGCGACGCGAACCGGAAGTGGTCGTGCACGTACTCGAGCGGCGTCTTCCGCAGCGAAAGCTCGTGCCCGGTCATTTTCCATTGACGTTGCAGCCGATCCACCACGGGGCGATACCACAAGAACCCGCCCTCGACGAAAACGACTTTCATCTCAGGATGCCGATCAAGAACACCGTTGCAAATCCAGCTGACCATATGAGATGCATAGGCCATCGGCGCAATCAATGAATGGTATTCAACGAAGTACTGCAGCGGACCCGTCGACGTCCAACCAAGGGGTTGCGTAGCGCCACCCCGGAAGTGCATCGAAATCGGAAGCCCGTGTCGTGCAGCGGCTTCCCAGATCGGATCGTAGGACGGGTGACCGAAAGGTCTTGGTCCATAGTGGCCAATCAGCACCTGTCGAAACGCGGGATGGCCGCCCCACTTGTCGATTTCACGAGCCGCGCCAACTGGATCGTCGACCGAAACCGTAATCGCGCCAAAGTATCGACTCTCAGCGTTGTACTTTGATAACCAGGTGTCGGCCAGCCACTTGTTCACCGCCGACGCCAGCGCCGTATCCAGCCGCGGATCGACGGTCAAGCCGCGAAAACTCCACGGCAATAGCATCGCGAAGTCAATCGGGTCGTCAACGAAGAGTTGCCGGCCAACCATCTCAGGATCGGACCCGATATCACCTTTCTCCGGATACGCATCCTTTCGACCGCCACCGTCGAGCGTCTTGTAGGTCGAGCGACTCCACGGCACGGCATCGATGAGATTGGCGCGGTCGCGCCACGGTGCATCCAGATAGGGGATGAGCTCATCGAACGAGCGAGGTTCCACATGGACATCCGTATCGATTACTTTGATATCCACTGTATCGAGTCGATTGTCCTGGGCTTGCGGCCTTGTAAGTGTTGCTGTCGTCATGCTGTTTCCTCCCGGCAATATGTTGCTGTCGCCATGATGTTTTCTCGCGACGACGAGTGTTGTCGACGTACTGATCAGTCTGCCTGTATATTTTTATGATGTCAATCCGACCTCGGCCAGGGAGAACCCGAGACATATCGTTCAAGAAAAACCTGGAGATCGGCAGACGTGGGGCGGGTCCCCCAACCGCTGGAAGTATTGACGGCTGCCAGCGCTATCCACGAATCGGGAGGGCGAATCGCTTCGACAGTTGCGGGGCCCTCGGTGATAACCAGCCGCCCTGTCGACGGCTGAAAGTGAGCGCAGATCTGTCGGCCGTCGACAAGGACTTCCGCAAGCACACTTCGCGACTTCATTCCACCCTCCTGCCCATTGGTGTCGTACCCCGGCGAATCGGCGGATCGGATGCCGCACATCCCCTCTTTTAATGCTAGCCGTTCGATATCTGTTGCAGCAGATGCAAGACAATCACCGCAAGGCCACTGACAAAAATCGCGAATCCGACTGCTTTATGCGCGAGCGTCCAAACACGCCGGCGGAATGGGTAACGCACGAACGGCGAATCAGTTTTACACATCATCAATAGTCCTAATTTTTATGCGAACACGTCTGGTTTTTCGCTCTTTATCGTTGACTCTCAACAGCACTGAGTTGGCATTCCCGAGTCTGTGGTCGAGAAAGTGCGGGCGTCGTCGTAAAGTCCCCAACACGACGAAGTGTTCGCGTATATAGTCAGTCTGACTGTATATTTATGGAGTGTCAACCGTCGACGGCCAGGGAGAACCCGCAGAGAAGTCTGGGCAATCGCCAAGCCCAGACTGGCGCTCCACCCCGACCGCTCTCCGCCAACTTATCGGTCGGTCAGCGGGTGGTGGAGCACAGGTGTCATCAGGTCAACTGCGTACTGCGCCTCACCTCGCTAACCTGAGCTTGCCTATATGTCGTGCGCCCTCACGGACAACATCGAAGCCGGCGCCAAAAGGTTTGGAAAGGTCGTCAAGCCGGGCCAGAATGCGGGCGCCGTCGTTTGCAGAGGCTAACTGAGGGCAGCCGCGCCGACTGCGCGGTGCATCCCGTCCGAGCGTGATCGGATGGAATGCGCTGTCGACGAGGACACCATTCTCATAGGTGAAGCGCGGCAGCACCGACTCCCAGAAGAGCGACTGTTTCCCATAGCCGTTCACCACGTCGAACAGATCCGCGGACGTGGACGTCAGCGGCATGCCCTGCTGTTCGTATACTTCGAGCGGAAAGGCCGAAAACGTCTCTACGTTGAAGATGAAGTTGCCGAGCGAATAACAGATCGGCCGGCCGGCATAGAGCTCGACGCCGCGTAGCATATGAGGTCCATGCCCGAAAACGCCATGCGCGCCGGCGTCTATCAGTTGACGAGCGAGAGGCTGCAGAAACTCTGCAGGCGTGTCGGTGTTCCAGCGACCCTGCATACCTTCATGACAATGAAGTCCGACAAAGACGAGGTCCGCCTGGCGAGAAGCTTCCGCCACCGAAGCAACAAGTGCGTTGACGTCGCGTTCCAGCGCGTCAGTCTGTACGCGCGAGTTATCGCTCGGCGCGAAATTGACGCCCTCCACGGAGAATCCGCCCGGAGGCGGCGGATCATAAACGGCCTTGTCCGGATAGGGGAAATGAATCCCAGGCGCAGTTGTCCCGGTTGCCGAAACGTTGACGCCCGCTTCAGCCATGATTTCACGCAGCTCTGCGAAGCGCTCCTTCCGGATGTAATGCGTTTTCTGTACACGGACAGGGGCAATTCCGGGCCGTCCTACGTCGCCGACGCTGGGATCTGCCGCAAGGGAGAGACGAGCGTTGCTCGATCCGGCGGCGATGTATGCGACGCGGCAGCCAGGCGCGCTGAAATATCGAGGAGCGCGCGCCTCGCTCAGCGTTCGCCCTACCCCGGCATAGGTCAGGCCGCGCGCCTCCAACGCTTCGATTGAAGAGACTAACCCAGCTACTCCGTAGTCGGTTGCATGGTTTTGTGCCATCCCGTAGATGTCGATGCCGAGCCACTCAAATTCTGAAAGAAGCTCAGGCTCCGCACCGAGCGGAATGCCATGCATGGTCGTCGAGGCCATCCGACCTCGGCCGGGAAAGACCATTTCGACGTTCGTGATGGTGACGTCGGCGTTCCGAAGCAACTCGACGAGAGCGAGAAAGTCGGCATCGGGATTGGCCGAGATGCGCTGCGTGAGTATGGAATCGCCCGTGGCGAGAACACTTACTTTTGACACAACCGTTCCTCCATAGTTTTGGGATACCAATTTGGTATACACTGCTCTACGTAAGGTTGATTGTCAACGCAAAAACGCAATGACGCGGTCTGGAAACGCCCCAAGGCAGCCTGCGACGCGCTTTGTTTACGCCACGAGGATCCCGCGCGCTCGTAGCGTGCGGCTACTCTCCGTGAGAAGCTTGAGCAGGCGGACCCGGCTGTCGCGCAGGTGGTCTCTCATGAGCTTTTCTGCGGTATCCGCATCGCCCTTTCTCACCGCTGCCAGCATTGCCCTGTGCTCGCCCCAACCTTCACGGTCTTCGGCTGTATCAAGGTAACGAGCCCGTGACAGCCGGGTCATCGCGTCGACAATGCCCCGCTTGATGAAATCGTTTCGAGCCAATTCTGCGAGGCGAGTGTGAAACTCAGTACCGATCCGGTGAACCTCAGCCGTGCTCGCTTCCGGCCCCCAGGCGTCGAGCGTCGCGTCGAGCGACATGAGATTTTCACGATTCGAGCTTTGCGCCGCTAACCGAATGGCAGCAACTTCGAGCACCTCGCGATATACGTAAAGCTGTTCAATTTCCTGAATGTCGAGCGGCGCCACCTTCCATCCGCGGCCTTCGCGACACACGAGGCCGTCTGCTTCAAGATGCAATAGCGCAGCGCGGACCGGAGTTCTTGAAGCACCGAATTGCGCTTCAGCCCAACGTTCCGTGAGACGTTCGCCCGGCCCGAGTTCCAACTCGAGGATCATCTCTCGCAGCTTCGCTTCGACCTCTTCTGCCTGTGTCATGTTTTCTCCAACTGTCCTGATGTCCATCAAGGCCGAATGTAATGCCGATATTAGTCTTACGACGGGCGGCGGTCCGCATATGACGGTAGTTGAACGCCGGGAGCCTCGCAAATTGAAGTCCGGACATTCTGCACGTGCTCACGGCCAAGCGCTTCGGCCTTATCGGCGTCTCTGGCGAGGACGGCCGCTGCTATACGCGCGTAGTCGCGTAGGCGCAGTTGCTGCAACGACGGGAGACGGTACTGCGCATAGACGATCGGCATGTGGATCGCCGGAAACAGCCGCCTTAACTCGCGATTACCGCCCAATTCAAGCAGCACCCGATAAAAGCGCCGACGCGCTAGCGAAAAGCAAGCACTGTCGTGCGCTTTGTCGGCTGCTTTTAGTTCGCGTACAACCTGTTCGATCGCGCGAACCTGCTCGGACGTCGGCGTGGCACTTGCGGCGGCGCGTGCGAGCAAACCGGTCATGAGTTCCGCGACATCCAGCACGTCAAGGGTGTCCTGAAAACTCAATGAGCGGATGACGGCCCCCTTGTGCCGCAGCAATTCGACCACGCCGTCCGCAGCGAGGCGCTGCAAGCCCTCCCGAACCGAGTTGCGGCTCACTCCAAAGCTCGCAGCCAGATCTGCTTCGACCAGCCGCTGAGCCGGCACGATGGTCTGGTTCTCAAGACCGCTCAAGATTCCAAAGAAAATTGCGTCCGAAGCGGAGCCTGTTTCAAGGACCTCGGATGCTTCGGTTTCTAGCGGTGTGGTCGTCAGTTTGATCATGTCCAAAATTGTAACAGAGGATCCATGAGCGATTTTGTTCAATATAATTGTCCAACAATCTCATAGACAATCAGTGCTCACAACATGCCGATGACGATGAAAGACCTCACTGGGAAGCGTGCGCTGATAACGGGCGCATCGAGTGGATTGGGTGCACATTTCGCGGCGCGACTTGCCGCATGGGGCGCGGAGGTGTTCGTCGCGGCAAGACGCACTGCCGCACTGGAAACGCTCACCGCTGCTCTGCGCGAGAAGGGTTGCAAAGTCACGCCGGTGCCGCTGGACGTCACTAGCGCAGCTTCACGAGCGGCAATGGCGGAAGCCGTCGGTGCACTCGACATTCTGGTCAACAACGCGGGGGTCGCCGTTGAAGGTCCAGCACTGGAGCAGTCCGAAGCGAACTGGGATGCTGTGATCGACACCAATCTCAAGGGCATGTTCTTTGTTGCGCAGGCAGTTGCACCGGCGATGAAAGCGAGAGGCGCGGCAATCATCAATGTGGCGTCCGTCCTCGGCATGCGGCAAGCCGGCGGCGTACTCCCTTACGCGGTGTCCAAGTCTGGTGTCATCCAGTTGACGAAGACACTCGCCCTTGAATGGGCACGTCACGGCATTCGCGTCAATGCGCTCGCGCCCGGTTATATAGAGACGGAACTTAACCAGGCCTTCTGGAGGACACCCGCCGGTGAAGCGCTAATCAAGCGCATTCCACAGCGGCGGCTTGGGCGCATGGAAGACCTCGATGGTCCGTTACTGCTGCTCGCGTCCGATGCAGGGCACTACATGACGGGCACAGTGCTGGCCGTCGACGGCGGTCATCTCGTTAGCAGTCTTTAGAAAAGGAATTGCAGATGTTTACCCCATGCCCCACCGAGCGCAGCCGGGCACTCGCGGATCGCGTCGAGGCGTTCGTCCGCGAGGTGGTCTCGCCTTACGAGCGCGATCCGCGTAGCGGGCCCCACGGACCATCCGCCGATCTGGTTGCCGAATTGCGCGCTCTTGCGCGCGAAGCCGGCGTCATGACACCGTACGTTCTCCCTGGCGGCGAGCACCTGACACATCAAGAAACGGCCGCAGTGCTCAAACGCTCCGGACTATCGCCTCTCGGTCCGGTAGCAGTGAATACGATGGCACCCGACGAGGGCAATATTTTCTTGCTTGGCAAAGTGGCAACGGCCGATCAGAAGCAGCATTTTCTGACGAAACTCCTCTCCGGCCACGCGCGCTCCGCCTTCTTTATGACGGAACCCGCCGAAGACGAAGGCGCTGGATCTGATCCCTCGATGCTTAAGACGACGGCGCGTTTCGACGGCAACGAATGGGTGATCAATGGTACGAAAACCTTCATCACTGGAGCGGATGGTGCTGAGGTAGGTATCGTGATGGCGCGCACCGACGACGGCGACCAGGCCCGCGCGAGCATGTTTCTCGTCAGCCTGCCGCACCCTGCCGTCAAGATTGTGAAGGTGCTGGATACCATCGACAACTCGATGCCGGGAGGACATTCGCGGGTTGCGATTGAAGGGCTGCGTCTGCCGGCAAGCGCTGTGCTAGGCGACATACACAGAGGACTTGAATACGCGCAGATCCGCCTCTCCCCTGCGCGCTTGTCACATTGCATGCGGTGGCTTGGAGCGGCGACCCGGGCACATGAGATCGCGGTGGAGTACGCGACCCGGCGGCACGCTTTTGGAAAACGCCTGATCGATCACGAGGGTGTCGGCTTCATGCTTGCCGACAACCTGATCGATCTGCAGCAATCCGCGCTGATGATCGACTGGTGTGCGAGTGTGCTCGATTCGGGAAGCCTCGGAACAACCGAAAGCTCGATGACGAAAGTCGCTGTATCCGATGCGCTGTTCCGCGTTGCTGATCGTTGTGTGCAGACGATGGGCGGATCCGGCGTATCGCGCGATTCGATCGTTGAGCAGGTGTTCCGCGAAGTGCGGGCATTTCGTATCTACGACGGTCCCACTGAAGTTCACAAGTGGTCGCTGGCAAAAAAGATCAAGCGCGCGGCGCTCGAAGGAGACTACCGTGCCGGACGTTGACCAGTTCTCCGGAATCGGCCCGATCCGGGCACAGCACAGATTCGACGAACGCGCTCTGGCGCAATGGATGGCGGATAACGTCGTCGGCTACGAAGGACCGTTGAACGTCGAGCAGTTTAAGGGCGGGCAGTCAAACCCGACGTACCGCTTGCGCACGGCGCAGCGCGACTACGTGTTGCGGCGCAAACCACCCGGGCCTCTCCTCAAGGGCGCCCATGCCGTGGAACGCGAGGCGCGGGTAATGGCGGCCTTAGGCTCGGCTGGCTTTTCGGTGCCTCAGGTCTTCGGTGTGTGCAACGACGAGCAGGTACTCGGCAGTAGCTTCTTCGTTATGGAAATGATGGAGGGGCGCATCTTCTGGGAATCGGGATTTCCCGGTCTACCTGTGTCCGAGCGCGCGGCGTACATGGACGCGATGAACGCAACGCTCGCGCGGCTTCACACGCTTGACTATGTGGAGCTCGGCCTTGTGGACTACGGCAAGCCGGGGCAATACGTTGCGCGCCAGGTGAATCGGTGGTCGAACCAATATCTGGCCGACGAAGCGGCCGGCCGTGATACGAACATGGATCGCCTGGTGGCGTGGTTGCCCGCGCATCTACCTGCACGTGATGAGACCACACTCACGCATGGCGATTTTCGTGCGGACAACCTGATATTCCATCCGACGGAACCACGAGTGCTCGCCGTACTCGACTGGGAACTGTCGACGCTCGGCGACCCCGTCGCGGATTTCGCGTACCACGCGATGATGTACCGCTTACCGCCAAGCATTCTCGGCGGGATCTCAGGACTCGATCTTGCCGCACTGGGGCTGCCCGACGAGGCAAGCTACGTCGAGGCATATTGTCGACGCACCAGCCGCGAGCGAATCGCCGATCTCGACTACTACATCGTCTTCAACATGTTCCGTTTTGCTGCAATCCTGCATGGAATCCGTGCACGTGTAGCTCGCGGTACTGCGGCCAGCGACGAAGCGCGCGCGATGGGTGACCGCTTTGTGCATGTAGCACAACTAGCATGGGAACAGGCGCAGAAGATACATCGCGCTTGAATCGACAGTCAGACACCAGGTATCCACGCCAGATGCGCCTGAAAAATAGTTGTTAACAGGAGACATGATGGGAAAAATCTATCCGACAGCGGCAGCCGCGCTAGATGGCCTTCTGCACGACGGCATGATGCTCGCGGTGGGTGGCTTCGGTCTTTGCGGCATTCCAGAGGCGTTGATTGATGCGACGATGGGTTCAGGCGTACGCAACCTGACCGCAATCTCGAACAACGCGGGTGTCGACGACTTCGGGCTTGGCAAATTGCTGCAGACAAAACAGATCAAAAAAATGATCGCGAGCTATGTGGGCGAGAACAAGGAGTTCGAACGTCAGTTCCTGAGTGGAGAACTGGAGGTTGAATTCACGCCACAGGGCACGCTCGCAGAGAAACTCCGGGCCGGTGGCGCAGGAATACCCGCGTTTTTCACGAAGACCGGTGTTGGCACCGTCGTGGCGGAAGGAAAGGAAACGCGTCGGTTTGACGACGAGACGTATGTACTCGAGCGGTCGCTGACACCCGAGTTGGCATTGATCAAGGCCGAAATCGCGGATACGGAAGGGAATCTGCGCTTCCGGTACACGGCTCGAAACTTCAATCCGGCGGTCGCGATGGCTGGACGAACATGTGTTGTGGAGGTAGAGAAGATCGTCGATGTCGGCACGATACACCCCGACGACATTCACCTCCCCGGAATATACGTTCATCGGATCTGTTTGAACGCAGTGCCTCAGAAGCGCATCGAAAAGCGGACCATTGGTGCAAGCAGGTAAATCAAACAAGAGACAACGCATGGGAGATAGCGATGGCATGGACAAGAGATCAAATGGCCCGACGCGCTGCGTTGGAATTGCACGATGGCTTTTACGTCAACCTCGGAATAGGCATTCCAACGTTAGTTGCCAATCACGTACCGGATGACATAAACGTCTGGCTGCATTCGGAAAACGGGTTGCTTGGTATCGGATCGTTTCCTGAGGAACACAACGTAGATGCGGACCTTATCAACGCCGGAAAAGAGACAGTTACGACAATAGCCGGGAGTTCGATCGTCAGCAGCGATCAGGCGTTTGCCATGGTGCGGGGCGGAAAAATTGCGCTCAGCATCCTTGGCGCCATGGAGGTCAGCAAGAACGGCGACCTTGCTAACTGGATGATTCCCGGCAAGCGGGTGAAGGGAATGGGCGGAGCAATGGATCTCGTAGCAGGTGTGCAACGTGTCGTTATCCTGATGGAACACGTGGCTTGTCGATCCGACGGTGGATTCGACTTCAAAATCGTGGAGTCTTGCTCTCTGCCGCTGACGGGACAACGGGTCGTGGATCGAATCATCACAGATCTTGCGGTGATCGATGTTGAGAGAGAAGGTCTGAGAGTCGTCGAGATGGCGCCCGGTGTCGATATCGATTTCGTGCAGGCTCGTACCGGCGTCCAATTGTTGCAGTAAGTACTGGAGAGACAGCGATGAGCAGAGAGGTGGTTGTAGCAAGCGGTGTGCGGACGGCTATCGGAGACTTCGGCGGCAGCCTTAAAGACTTCCCTCCTACCGATCTCGGCGCGCGGGTCGTGCGCGAAGTACTATCCCGAGGTTCTGTCTCAGGGGAAGAAGTGGATCACGTTGTATTCGGTAACGTGGTGCACACCGAGCCGAAGGATATGTACCTTGCTCGCGTCGCTGCCATGTACGGAGGCGTGGCCCAACATACGCCAGCGCTGACGCTGAACCGCCTCTGCGGCTCTGGATTGCAAGCCATTGTTTCAGCTGCCCAGTGCGTGCTTCTTGGCGACGCCGATATCGCGATCGCCGGAGGAGCAGAAAGCATGTCGCGCGCGCCCTATTCCGTGCCGGCCGCGCGCTTCGGTCAGCGAATGGGTGATTCCCGGCTTGTCGACATGCTGGTCGGTGCATTGAGCGATCCGTTCCAGACGATCCACATGGGCGTAACGGCCGAAAACGTTGCGAGCAAGTACAAGATTGCGCGCGAGACACAAGATGGGCTCGCGCTGGAATCGCATCGTCGCGCAGCCAGGGCGATCGCCAACGGCTACTTCAAGGAACAGATCCTGCCAGTCACGGTGCCTTCAAGAAATGGAGACAACGTGTTCGCTACCGATGAACACGTCCGCCTCGACGCTTCGCTCGAAGACTTCTCCAGGCTAAAGCCGGTTTTCTCAAAGGACAATGGCACCGTCACCGCAGGTAACGCGTCGGGCATTAACGACGCTGCAGCAGCCGTTTTGCTGATGGAGCGTGGGGTGGCAGAAAAGCGCGGCATCACACCACTCGCACGGCTCGTCGCTTATGCACACGCAGGGGTCGATCCGGTCTATATGGGCATCGGTCCGGTTCCGGCCACGCGTAACGTGCTCAAGCGCGCGGGTTTGACAGTCGACGACCTGGACGTTATCGAGGCTAACGAAGCGTTCGCTGCGCAAGCCTGCGCCGTGACGAAAGAACTCGGACTCGATCCAGTCAAAGTCAACCCGAACGGTTCGGGGATCTCCCTCGGACATCCCATCGGCGCGACTGGCGCTGTCCTTACCGTCAAGGCGCTGTACGAGTTGCAGCGAATCCGGGGGCGCTACGCGCTTGTTACGATGTGCATTGGCGGCGGCCAAGGTATTGCAGCAGTCTTCGAAAGGTTGTGAACGACGCTCAAGCGCTAGCACATATATCGTAGGACCTGGCCATGCGCCTTCAGTTGCTGTTGCAAACCCGTCGCGACCGCAAGTCGCGCCCACCATGGATAGTGGGCGCGACGCCGTTACAACTCTCAGAATCGATGTTGTATACCCACCACCGTGACGACCTGGTTTTGGGTCGTTGATGGGCCCGCGAAGTAAAGCTCCGCTACCGCCGCCTTTCCCGTTGAATCAGTGCCCGAAGCATGCTGGTACATCACGTCAGCGAACAAATCAGTTCGCGCCGAGAGCAAGTAGTCAGCGCCAAGGCCGCCTTGACTGTATTTAGCATCGTTGACGCCATACCCTTGCAGATAATCGTAGTCGGCGCCGAGCAGCAGGTGAGGCGTGAGCTGGTAGCGGAAGCTGACTTCGATATTGTTGAATTTTGCGTCGCCGCCTGCGCCGACCGCGGGAAGGCCTGCCAGCGCGCCGATATCCTTGAACTGAGTGTTGCTGTACACCACCGCGAACGTTGACGCCTTATAGTTGTACGACGCGCCAGCAACCACAATCTGCTGCGACTTTGCAGAAGCGTAGCCCGAATACACAGGGCTCGCGCTCATGTTTGAGGCGGTGGTGCTCGAAGACGGGTTGCTACCAAAAAAAGAGTAATTCGGATCCTTCGCATTAAGGTACGCAACACCAACTATGAGCGGGCCGCGAGTGTAGTTCGCACCAAGCGACCAGATCTGGTTGCGGCTAAACTGGCCAGCCACACCACCGAAGCTATACAGACCGCCAAAAGTGAAGCCGTCGTACGACACGCTTTTGAACTTGATGGAGTTGTTGACGCGGTTTGTGCCATTCAGGTTATCCAGATCGCCGGGATGCGCCCCGAAGTACGGCAGCCAGACGTCCGACGCCTCGAACATATAGGTGTAATCGATTGAAGAGTCGTATTGGCGGCCCAGGGTGATTGACCCGAGATGCGAAGACGACAACCCGAAATAGGCCTGCCGGCCGAACTCATCCCCGCCCTGATCGAGCCCCCCGTTTGCAATGACAAAGCCGTTTTCGAGCACGAACAGCGCTTTTAAGCCGTCGCCAAGATCTTCAGTGCCACGGAGCCCCCAGCGATTTCCCAGAATATTGCTACTGGTCATCTGGAATTGGCTGTGACCGCCAGTATCGTTTGTATAGGCGACGCCTGCATTAAGCACGCCGTAAAGCGTCACAGAACTTTGAGCATTCGCCGCCGTGGCAAAGACAATAGAAATCGCCGCCGCAAATAGGGTTTTTTTCATCGCAAAGATCTCCTGAATTGGTTTTGGAATTTGATACCGAAGTCCGTTGGACCGATCTGTTTATTACTTATAATCAATAGTACTAATTTAATAGACGGCGAAATTTTCAATGTTAGCGCGGCGGTAACGTCTCATACCTCGCTGCGCTGCTTGGGTTGCGGCCACGTCTGTACAGAGCTTCGGATGGTTTCTGCAAATCCCGCCTCTTGTTCTTTTGCGCGGCCATACAGATCCGGAGACTCTTCTTGAACGCCGTTCAGCTGGAAAAGCAGCAGCGTTTTGGCCGATGGCCCAGCTTAGTCCGGCAAGTGCCGCGCGCGGAAAGCATAGTAGGCCTGGACCGTCGCAGAAGACGCAAGCAGGAGCACGCTAATAACCCTGAGCAATGCAGCGCTCGTGAACCGGTCGCCTTCGTGCGTGAGGATCCAGCCTGCCAACGCGGGACCCAACGAGATGCCTCCCACGGCGACGATGTAATAAACGCCATTCATCTGGCCCGATGTATCCAGCTTGGACATCACACCAAGAATCATTGGATTGATGACCCAGTATGCGTAAGCAAAGAGCAGCGCGGATGCCACGAAGAACGAGAAAGACCGGGGAAAGAAGAGCTGCAGCGCGACGGAAAGACATAACCCGATGAAAACCAGAGTAATGATCGGAGCCGACGCTTTGCGATCTCCCGCGAAAATTGCCGTTATAGATCCCAGCGCGCTGACGAGCGCGCCCCAACCCAGGACGGCGGTTATCTGCGCACGGCCAACCCCAGCGGTCTCGCCGAGAACTGAAATGAAGGGCCAAAAGGTTCCTACCCCTAGATAGAACACCCCGAAGCTCGTGGCGAGAACCAGCTTCTCCACTAATCCCAATGGCTGCGATTGCGCGGCCGAGATCGCTTTTTCTTTCACGGCCCTCACGTGATGCTCTGGAATCCACGCGATCATGAGCAGTGCGAGCGGAATTGTTCCGGCGAGAATAACAAAGATGGAGTTTGTCCCACAGAGCCGCTCGATAAGCGGCATGGCAAAGGCAGCGGCGGCTCCGTAAAGTTGGGTGGTCACCGAGTAAAGCCCCGCAGTTCTCCCGGGGCGCGCCGACAGCGCAATCAGAATCCCAAGGCGCCCCAAACCAAAACCAGCACCAAGGCCCGACAGGCAGCGTAACCCGTACAACACAATACCAACGTCACCCTTGAACGGGATGCTCGCCAGGTTGGCTAACATCGTCAAGGCAAGGGCAACGAACAAGTACTCTCGCCGGCGCAGGGCAAGCGGAAACGCTGTCGCCACGATGGTGCCGGCGCTCGTCGAGATCATTTCGACCGTTAGAAGATATCCGGCGGTTGCCTTGTCGAAGCCAATCGAATGGACAAAGGCTTGAATGATGAGCGGCTTGAGGGTTGAGGTCGCATGCCCTGCAACGCCTGCCAACACGATCGCAACCAAAGGCAAAGCACCTAAAAAGCGCACGCCCCAACGCCCACCGCCGACGGAAGAGTCGACGGGAGCTGGGTTGGCCTTCTGAAAATCGGTTGCTGCGGGATCGCTCATTTCAAATGTCCTCCTCATCTTCGAACGAGCGCAGTCCAGCATGGACGGCGGTATCGATCACTTGAATTCCAGTGGGGCCGAATCGGCTGTCGGCCGACCTTGGTCGAGACAGTGTTCTAACCGGCATACTGATCAGTCTACCTGCACATTGTCGAAGCGTATGTAAGGGAATC
Source organism: Paraburkholderia sp. GAS206C (assembly GCF_050435645.1). Classification (NCBI taxonomy): domain Bacteria; kingdom Pseudomonadati; phylum Pseudomonadota; class Betaproteobacteria; order Burkholderiales; family Burkholderiaceae; genus Paraburkholderia; species Paraburkholderia sp. GAS206C. The sequence continues at coordinate 208,682 of NZ_JBNDKR010000001.1, forward strand.
TACTTAAGCGCGGGAATGTACTTAAGCTCGTCCGCGAACCTGCCGGGAGGGCGTTCGCTGCGCCAGGGAAATTACCTAATGCCTTAAGCAACCCAGCAATCTGGGAATAGAATCGACGTCCCATCTGTTTACGCAGTTGAGTTTACGCAGTTGAATTCGAAACACACGGTCGACGACTCGCAAACTTGCTTCATACCGGCACCTTCGAGTCGAAGCGAACACGGAGCGAAGACATCGAGACCGTCTGAGCACGGCCACCCTAATCGACAGATTCAGTCCTCCACCTCTCACCGATATGCTTCGACTTTCCAGGATTACTGAGTTCGCGCTATCGTTGGTCGAATTGGTCACGAAGGTTGGTGCGCTCATTCTGGTTTGCTGCAAAACGCCGCAAAGGACCCTGGATGAAACCTCCCCCTGATGGTGAGGAGCAGCAACATTGCCTGCACGACTGGCGATGTAATCGCGTGATACCGGTTGGACAGCACGAAGCGCTCGGGTCGAAGGAATATTTTCGTGTATCCAGTTGTTTAGTTGTTAAGGTCCGACGACAAGCTCGTGACCGAGCGGCCCAAAGCCAACGTGACCGTCATCTGCCGAGCGGATCGATGCGCCTGCGTGTACCCCTCTCCTGGCCGATACCGCTGGAGAAACCGCAATGCATAGCCTGTCCGATCATATCGCCCTCATCACCGGTGCTTCGCGTGGCTCGGCCACCGGCACTCCTGAATAAAACGTGATGTCTGGAAAGATGATAACTTCTGCCCAGCGGTTGTCGAAATCTTAACGATTAGTTATGCTGTTAATAGCTGTCGGGGGGCTCACCTGGAGCGAAACAGCCAAAATTCTCTGCATCCCGGTTGGCACAGTCATGAGCCTCCTGTCCTAGGCACATCGGAGAATTGGCAAATTTTTCAGGCGAGCGGGAAGACCAGAAAACAAAAAAATACCGGAAGCAAAAAGGAATCGCGTTCATGAAAACGGACGATATCCAGCTCATGGCGTATGCGGACGGCACTTTGTCGCCGCATGAGCGCGAGCAAATCAACGCCAGGATCCATCGGTCAGTCAAGACCGCGATCCAGGTAACGCGACTGCAGGCATCCCGCCTGCCCTACAGGGAAGCGTTCGCGCATCAAAAGTTGCCATCTGTCCCGCAAAGACTGATTGAGAAAATCACGGAGATGGTGGCAGCTGCCGCAGAGACGGGCAAGTGAGGCATGGCCCCCGCACAGGACGAGGGGCCTCCCCGTTCGAAAACGCTGCAGTCCCTTCGCTCAAAGCTGCCGGATCGGCGCCCCGTCAATCCATGCGCGAATCGCCTCCACAATCTGCGGATAAGCCACATGGTAGGTATTCTCCGTGACATAGCCAATGTGAGGCGTAGCCAGTACGTTCGGCAGAAACCGGAACGGATGCCCCGCGGCTAGCGGCTCTTCGTCGAATACATCAAGCGCGGCACCACCAATACGGCGTTCCTGCAGCGCTTCGATCAGCGCGTCTTCCGAGACGATGGGCCCGCGAGACGTGTTCACCAGGTACGCGCCCGGCTTCATCAGTCCAAGCTCTCTCGCACCCACAAGCCCCTTTGTGCGATCGCCAAGCTTGAGGTGAATCGTAAGCACGTCCGCCTCACGAAAGAGTTCATCCTTCTCGACACGTTGCACGCCCACTTCCGCGGCCCGTTCGGAGGTCAGGTTCTGACTCCACGCAATAACCCGCATTCCGAATGCGACGCCGATGCGAGCGACGGCCTCGCCGATACGTCCGAGCCCGAGCACTCCTAGCGTTTTGCCATTTACATCCATCCCCACACGGGTCTGCCAGCCACCCGCCCGCAATGACGCAGCCTCGCCGTATAGATTCCGCGTGGCGGCGAGTATCAGACTCCAGGTTAGAGCCGGGGTGGCGGCGGCATCGCCGCCCGTGGTGCCCGATACGACAATGCCGCGCGACTTCGCGGCATCGAGATCGATGGCGGCATTCCACATGCCGACGCTGACAATCAGCTTGAGACGCGGCAGACGTGCGAGGAGATTCGCGTCGAAGCGGGTCCGCTCGCGCATCAGCACGACAGCGTCAAACGGTGCGAGCCGGGCCGCAAGCGCATCCGCGTCGCTGACATGATCATGAAAGAATACGGTGTTCGCCTGGGGCTGCAGGCTCGCCCAGTCCGCGAGCGAAGGGGCGACATGCTGGTAATCGTCAAGGATGGCGACATTCAAGGCAGCGGAACCGGACATGCAGTTTGTCTCCTACACAGGTGATATTCGTGGATGCGCTCAGATGGGCAGTCTAATGCGGCTGCTGTTTTTCTGCTGGCGGGCCCTCCGGTCAGCGAGCCGTTGGAATAACCGGGTCGGCTCAAGCGTTTCCATTTCCAGAGACCCTGCGTGAAAGTCATGCGCCGACTCACCTGCGTCAGCCGAAATCCTTGACGGGTTTCACTTTCCCGCAACCCTTCCCCTAAACTCAGATCTCCACGATGCAACTCGACCTCGACCGCTTCCTGGCCCCAATCGATGACAGCGCGCCAACGGGGCAAAACCTCGAATACGACCCTGCGTTTGCGGAACTGGAGCGAATCGCCACGCCGGTTTCCGAACGCGCGATGGGCGAGAGCATCAAAGCCGCCGTCGAACCCGACTGGGACAAAGTGGCCGATGCGGCCGACGCACTGCTCGCTCGCACCAAGGACCTGCGCGTCGCGCTCCATCTGAGCGCAGCGTGGACACGCAAAGCGGGACTTGATGGCTGGGCCGCGGGCCTAGGTCTGGTTCGCGGGTTGCTTGAGCGCTACTGGGACGACGTCCACCCTCAACTGGACGCCGACGACGACAACGATGCCACTGCGCGTGCCAACGCACTCATGGCCCTTGGCAATCCGCAGAGCGTGCTGGGCTACTTCCGTGCCGCGACGTTCGTGCAGTCGGTGAGGCTCGGCCGTTTCTCGCTGCGAGATCTGCGCGTCGCGACGGGCATGGCAGCTGCGACACCGTCCGCGGACGGCGCATCTGCTCCTAGCCTTGTCGATCTCGAGGCGGCCTGCATGGATTGTCCGGAGGATGAGCTACCCCGTACTGCTGCGTTGCTTGCCGACGCACTGGAACACGCAGAATCGATCGATGCGCTTCTGGGCGAAAAGCTGGGAACGTCGAGCCCGGACCTGAGCCATCTGCCGGCCGACATCAGGGATCTGAAGAAATTCGTCGACGCGCAACGCACCCGGCGATTTCCGGACCAGCAAAACACGGATACTAACGGCCGCGAGCCACAGATGCGGTCAGAAGGTACAGACCCGATCGACCCGCCCCGCCCGCGAGGCATCGCAGGACCTGACGATGTCAGGCTGCGCATCGACGAAATCTGTGAGTACTACGAACGCAACGAACCCTCCAGTCCGCTGCCCATCCTGCTCAAGCGGGCCCGCCGTCTGGTAGGCAAGAATTTTGTCGAGATCATGCAGGACATCACGCCCGGCGGTCTGTCGGAACTGCAAACACTGTCCGGTTCCGAAGTCGACTGACACGCTTGCGGGTCTTGCTCATAGCGCGCTCGACCCCGGTACCGTCCTCGCCCATACCTGGTACACCGCCTCACGTGCATGTAAGCCAATAGCACAGTAAAACACCCGAGCAGAGGGCGATCGCGCAAAGCAGTGCGGCTCTTTCAATGAGCCACGCTGCGTCGAAGGCCGTGCCCGAGCTGTTTAGCTTTCGCTCCTCTTTGCCGTTGCGCGCCTTTCCCAACTCGCCTGGCGTCGACATGTCGTAAGCTGGGACCGCGCGACGCACCGTTTCGCGCTCCGCCTGAGCAATCTCGTCACCCAGCGATTCGAGCAAGGCGCGCCGGCGGTGCCGGTATTCGTCGCGCGCAATGCGGCCCAGCCGATGATCTTCGTCGAGCGTGCGCAGTGCTTCGTTAACCTGGCGTTCGCGGACCTTCATTGCGGCCCGCGCGGCGCTCTCGACCAGGCTGCGCGGGCTGTCGCCTGCCGCAACCGACCACTGTTCCATCATGCCGTTCCTCATCAGTTATCGACACCGCTGGCGGGGAGCGCAGAGCCATCCAACGTGGAGGAAGCATCTCCACCGACATCGCCAGACGTGTCCGGGTTCTGCGTCTTGATCTGATCGAGCAACGCACGCAGGCCGCCTTGTGGCGATGTCACGCGGGCGCCAAGGTCGCGCTCCAGCTGCTGCATGCCGTCCGGATCGGCAGCGGCTGCGCTTGCGTAGCGCGCGCGCAGAGTCTGGTAGTCGGGGTCCGCCATCGGCTGGCTACGCGCCGCGAGGATGCTCGCAGCCACCTGGTAGCGTTGCGCCGCGTTGCTCAGTCTGGCGTCGTCGCTGAGCGCGCCGGCGCCCTGCGCCGCGGTCTTCGCGGCATCCGCGAGCAAGCCCTGCTGACACAAGACACGTGCATTGCCAAGAAAGGCGGCGGCCACCAGTTGCCTCCCTTCTGCGCCCACGAACGGATCCGATGGCTGCAGCGTGCGCAACCGCTCGAACGCGGTAAGCGCACGTGGCCCATCGTTAGCACTCGCGGCAAGGCGCACCGCGTCCATCAGCGAGGCCGGGTCGCCGCTCGCAATCTGCTGGTCGATCTTCTGCTGCTGCAACAGGTCCTGCATACGGTCGCGCTGTGCAGCAAGTGCCGTCGAGCGCGGTGCGTAGCGTAGCCCTGCCTGCACCAGATCGAGATATTGCTGCGCCTGGCCCGGGTCGTTCACCTTCTCCGCCGCGGTGATGATCCCGTCAACCAGCATTTCGATCGCCTGCTCGGTCTCGGGTGCGTCGTCGCCTCGCAGCGACGACATCGCACTGGTCACTGCGTCAAGCCACTCGCTGCTCGCCGCAGGCCTGGCGGCGAGTTGCGTCAGCGCGCGGCGCGCGTCGGCCACGCTCGCGCGATTCGCGTGCGCGTCCGGATGCGCCGCCGCATCCGCCACAGCGGCGTCCAGCTGCGCGTGACGTTGCTGCAGGAGCATCGAGTCCGGGAATAGCTGCAACGCCAGCGTCATTCTCGAGCGCGCCTTGTCGAGTTGACCCAGATCGATCGACTGCCCGATCGCAGCGTCGTATTTCGACTCCAGCTGGCTGTTTTTCAGCAACACGCTACCCGGGTCGAGCGCGCGGATGCGCTCGAGAATTTCGGCGGCGCTGCCGGGCTGATCTTCGAACAATGCGTCGCGCTCGCTCGCCTGATCGAGGTCACCGCCCAGTCTGCCGAGCAGATCGTTGCGCTCGTCTTCGATCTGCTTACGGCGCCCGTCGAACGTCGGTGAAAACAGCTTAAGCCGATCGCGCAGCTCGAACACGTGCCGCACCGCGCCATAGTCGAAGCGGCCAAGCGTCGGATTCCAGTATGCGTCGAGGCGCTCCAGCAAAAAGGCCTGGATAGCCTCGCTCTGGTCGAGCACCGCGCGTTCGCGTTCGTCTTCGCCGAGCGCATCGAGTGCCGTCATCATCTGATTTTCGTTCACGTAGTGCTGCGGATTCGCTGCCGCGAGGCGCTCGATCGCCGTTTCCAGTTGCCGATGACGCATCTGGGTATGCAGCATCGCCCCACCCGCCGCCAGCGCCGCAACGGCGAGCGCCGTGCCGACGTACGGCGCGAGGCGCTCGCTCGTGCTCCTGCGGCGCAGTCCGTCGATCAGCGCCTCGACACTATGCGGCCGCTCCTCGCCATGAAACGCAACTGCGTCGCACAGCGCCTTCTGCTGGCGTCGGGACAGACCGGCTACGACGGGCGGTTGCCGCCCTTCCTTCATCGCCACATCGGCGCTCTGACGATCGAACGGGTGGCTGCCGGTCAGCAATTCGAAGATCACGCAGCCGAGCGCGTAAACATCGTCGCGGACGGCAGGATGCGCGCCTTCGATCATTTCCAGACTCGCGTAGGCTGGCGTAAGCGCACCGAGCGTGCCCGCGTCGAACACCGTTTGCTCGCCCACCGCGCCGGCGCCGGACATACCCGCGCGGGCGATGCCGAAGTCGAAAACCTTGGCGACGTAATCGCGCGTCACCATCACGTTACCAGGCTTGAAATCCGAGTGCACGATGCCGCTCGCGTGGGCCCGCTGCAACGCGTGCGCCATGCCTTCGATCAACGGCCATGCCTCGTCGAACGGCACGCCCCCGGAGGCCCGTTCGCGGATCAGCGTGCGCAGATCGGTGCCGTCGATGTACTCCATCGTCATGTAGACGATCGTGCCGTCCTTGTCGAAGTCGTAAACGTGCACGATGTGGTCGTCGGCGAGCCGTTGCGCGCGGCGCGCTTCGCGTTGCAGCGCAATCAGCGCATCGGGATGGCGGCGGAACTCGTCGTTGAGCACCTTGACCGCCACGTAAGGATCGCGGTCGCGCGCTTCCACCTTGCGCTCGTCCTTCGCGAGATAGACCACACCCATGCCGCCGCGGCCCAGTTCACGCTCGAGCAGAAAACGGCCTTTCAGCAGCATACCGACGCTCGCGTGCTCCACGCTCTGCATCTCTGCGAGACTTTGCCAGCTGGCGCGATTCAGGCTGCCGTCCGCGGCCGAGTTGCCTGTGCCGGTGCGACGACTGTTGGCGCTGCTCGCAGGCTTCACGACCGTCGCGTCGGCGTCCGCCTCGTGCACGGATGCGAGAGCACGCTGATGACCGCTGCGTGCAGACTGCACCCTGGTCGGCTCGAAGTCATCGGCGTCGGATCCGGCCTCTGATCCGGCATCGGAATCGGATAGCGAACGCGCGGATGACGCAGCGTGCCCTGGCGGAGGATGCGATTCGACGTCGGCCGTCCGGTGCGTGCCCGGTGGCAACGCAGCGACGGCAGGCTTCGATGCAATCAGCCGTCCATACCCGGCCTTGACCGAATCGAACAGCGTCGCGAGCGTTGAAGTGCGTTCGCGGCATGCGGCTAGAAAGTCGTTGAAGTTGTTCATGACGAGAAGTTCACGATGCGTCGAGCCGCACGAAAACGGCAGAAATGTTGTCCCGTGCGCGTCCCGCGAGCGCGAGCGCAAACAGGCGCCTGACCCGCTGCTGCGGGTCGTCCGGCGTGCAGCATGCGTTCGCCAGTTCCGCGTCGTTCAATTCCTTGTTAGCGCCGTCCGTGCACAGCAGAAACTGCATCCCCGGTCGGCTGCCGGCCACGACCCAGTCGACATAGAGCGTCTCGTCGACGCCCACCGCCCGCGTCAGCACACCCGCTCCCGCGCCGGGCGGCGCACGGCGTCCGAAATGCGTCACATCGACCGGCTGACCGTGCACGTGGTCTTGCGTGAGCAACGTGAACGCGCCGTGATCGTCGACATAGACGCGACTGTCGCCCACCCAGCCGCACAGCACGAACTGCTGGTCGTGCACCAGCAACGCGACCGTCGAGCCAATTACATCGACCTGTTGCTCGATAGCGGAGGCGCGCAGTTCGTCGTTGACCTGCTGCAGGCTGTCCTCGATCGCTGCGACGAACTCGTAGACATCCCCTTCGCGTCTGAGCGAGCCGAGCCGCTCGACGATCAGCGCGCTCGCAAGGTCGCCTGCCGCGTGACCGCCCATGCCATCAGCGACCACCCACAATCCGAGGTCGTCACGCAGCAGGATCGCGTCCTCGTTGCGGCGTCGCACCTTGCCGGTCTCGGTGTGGCCAGCGGAACGGCAACGGGTCGTCATGCGCCCACTCCGATGACCGCGAGCGGCCACAGTTCGGACCGGCCGCTGAGCCCCGCGCAGACGGCCAGATGAATGCGAGCGTCTTCGTGACTGGACAAGCCAAGCGCCTCGGCAAGACAGGTGCGCGGGAGTTGAACCAGCTCACGCGTGACGAGCAGCAACAGACGATCGCCATGCTCCAGCACGATGTGCGCCTCGTCGCAATCCGGTTCACCTGCCGCGCCGATGCCGGGCATGTCGATCCACGTGTCGCCGAACAGCAGATCGTCGAATTCGCCGCCCGCGCCTGCTGCCCGTTCGACAAACAGCGGATGCAACTCACCGTGCCGCCAGAGCCACGCGGATGCCGCCCCGAAGCGCAGCAGGCGCACCGCAGCACCCTCGAAGCGGGCGATCAGCGCGGCGCCGTTTTCCGGTGTCTCATCGCGCGACGCCTCGTCATGCACGCGCAATTGCGCGTGCAACTCCATGAGCGCCGATCGCAGGCGTTCGAGATCCCCCTCGACCGTACGCGCGGCTTCGCGGATGCGGTATGCAGCGAGACGACCCGGCATATCGGGACCATCGTCAGCGCACAGCACCAGCATGCGGCCGTCATCGAGACTCGGCATCGCCGGTTGCATATCCACGGCAACATCGACGTCATGGACCGGTTGCAGACCCCGCTCGCTTCCGGAATCAGGAATGCTTAACGAGGCAGTCTCGCCGGGCTGCTCGGCACGGTGCTCCAGCAGAGTCGCATAACTGCGCGGCAAGCCACGCGTCGCGAGCAGAGTGCTCGCGCTCGCAGTCCACCACAGGCACCACGGCCCCGGGCGCAGGCTCAACTGCGTCCACGTTTGCGCCAGCATGATCCCCGTAGCCGCACCGGCAGGCAGCGTCATCATCCATTGCCCACTGTCCCAAGGCAGCGCCCGCCAGATTGCGCCAATACCCGCCTCGTATGTCGAAGGGCCGGCCAACGCGGCGACCCGCGCATCGAAGGTCTCGACGCTCACAGCGTCGTAGAGCGCGCCGCGATAGACACGCTCGAGTGCATCGAACCACGCATCGTTACTGAGGATCGCGGTGACATCGCCGCTACAGGGCGCCGCGAGCACGAGCGGAAACGCGCGACCGAGCCGGTCCACCGCCGGCCCGACGAGTCCGCACCACGCACCCTGGCCACACACCTGTGCAGGCAACATGAAGCGCCACGCCGCACCTTGCTTCCAGGCCTGCGTCCACTGCTCACCCAGTTCGCGCCGCCCGGTTTCGACAGCGCGCTGGAAATGGCGGTCCCAGTCATCGACGAAAGCCGGGGCCAGCCGTCGCTGGACAAAATCGCCTGCCCCCGGCAGCTTGCCGTAAAAGCCGACGCCGCCCGTCATCGCGGACACCTGAATTCCCGTACCTCGCCGTTGAGGAACGGGTTCTCGAGGCTCGCCGGCTGGATCGGCAGTTTCACCGTGTGCCCGTCGAAATCAAAACTGGCGAGATAGTGCAGATCGCCCTGCTTCTGCAGATGCGCAGCATCGAGCGCATGGAAAAAGGCCCAATCGCCGTCGTACTTCAACGGTGCACCGACCGGCTGGCCAGATGTATCGAACGCCGTCACGACCACGTGCCCAGGCTGCGGACCCGGCCACGTCATCGTCATGCTGGCCGTACCGTTGGCGGAGTAGTCGTACTTCTGCCCGTCGATCTCGATCGAAAGCTTCGCGATGGACGGATCCAGTTGCGGCGCGAGCAGCGTGAAGCCAACCGCAAGCTGTGCACCGTTGCGGAAATAGATCTGGCGGATCGCGTCAGCAGCCTGCGCTTCACTCAGCACCGAAGCGGGACCCGCCGGCACGCCGGGTTTCCAGCGCCATGCCCGCCCGCTGGTATCGACGAATTTCGCCAGTGTCGATTTGAAGAAGCCGTCGAAGCGGCCGCCATTGCCGAACAGATCGGTGAAATTCTGCAACGGAATGTCCGAGGCGCCGTTCGCCGCGAACGGATAGCGCCCGTCCACCATGCGCGCGCAGTCGTTGCCGGCCGCTGCGCGGAACTGATCGGCGAGCGCCGCACTGTTGCCGCTCGCAACAAGCGACGCGCTCTTCGTCGCCACACCCGATACCAGCGAGGCGACCTGCGGTGGCAGCTCGCCCGTCTCCTGGCGCGCTGCGAGGACCGCGGGGTTGTTCTGCGTGGCGGGGTCGCTCAGATCGGACATCGATAGCAAGCTCTTGCTCAACTGGTCGAGCACACCGATCGTGTGGTCGAGCGGTGTCGAACCGGGCGTGCCGGCGCTCAACTGGTTCAGCTGCGCGAAGTGCGCCTCGATGGCGGCGCCCGGACGGGTGCCGCTTGTCCCGCTCGCCGTGTCCACGCCGTTCGCCGCGACAGCAGGCGTGCCATTGGGCAGCGTGGCGCCAGCGCCGCGCAACTCGCTGCCGAGGCGCGTATTGAGCGCCCTTCGCGCCGCGAGGTTCTCCCCCACCGTCTTCGCCTGCGAAGCGGCTGCAGCCTCGGCTGCGCCCGATGCGGCCTCATCATGCGCCGGACTCCGCAGCATGTCGTTGGTGTTATCACGCACCAGCTGCAGCAACGCCTTGAGCGGCGAGCCAGGACCAGACAGTTTCGCGGCTACGGCACTTGCGCTCTGGATATCGCTGACCGGTTGCAGTTGCAGGTCGTCAAGCAGGGCATCCCATGCCTTGATGTAGTCCTGCTCGTACAACGCCAGCACCTGCTGGGCATAACGCGAGCGCGCCAGCGGCTCGACGCGGCCCGCATTGAATACCCAGTAGTCCTTGACGAAGCGATCCACCGACTGGTCGATCCCGCCGTTCACCTCGGCCGCGAAATACGGCTGAGTGAAAAGCGCCGGAAACGGCTGCGATAGCGGCGCACCGCTCTTGCGGCGAAACACGTTGCCGAGCAATCCGAGCGTCTGATCGAGCCGCACCGGCGGCACGCCGGAACGCGCGGCGTCGAGCTGGACGCTGCCGTACACGAGGGTCGCCAGATCGGCGGTCTTGAGCGTCGCACGCGCCTGATCGATCAGTGCATTGTCGAGCGTCAACGCGCGCGGCTTCTGCGAATCGTCGACCAATGCCGAGAAGTGCCGGTCGAGTGCGCTCTGGATCGCGGGGTCCTGCGGGAACAGACGCCGCCATTCGATGCTCGCAAGCGCCGCAAGCTCGCCCGGATCCAGATGCTGCGGCTGACCCAGCATCAGATAGCCCTTCAGATAGTCGTAAAGCGACTGCGGGTCGTTGGCGCTGGCACTGAGACCTTCGCGGAACCGGACGCCGACACCTGGCAGCAGCGTGCCGTTCAGCTCGCGCAGATACGCACTGTGAACCTGCGCATACAACGCATGCCCTTCGAACAGACCGAAGCGCATCAGCAGCGGAACGTGCCCCTGGTACTGACCCGCGACGTCCTGCGCGTCTGCAATGACCTCGAGACGGCCGAGCGCACGGGCAAACCAGGCCTTCAGATCCGGCGCGCCAGCAAGGCTGTTGCCGGGCGGCAGATCCTTCAGCTGACCCTGCACCTCGTCGACGTAGAGGCGGTTGCGTTCGTAGCTGGTCGCGAAGCCTGTCACCAGCAGCGCGGTCAGCAACGCGATGCCGGCATAGATGGCCGCCTGCATCGCGATCTTCTGCCGCTCCAGCCGCGGATTGGTGCCAGCGAGGCCCGACTCCCGGAACAGCACATCCTTGAGCAGCCGTTCGACGAAGAAGGTGCGGCGCTGCGTCGAGCGGCCCTGAACGCGGCCAGCGTCCACGCCGAAGGTACGTGCGACGGCGCTCAGCATGCGGTCGATCGGCGCGCCCTCCTGGGTGCCCGAAGTCAGGTACGCGCCGCGCAGCAGCGGCGTCGCGCCGTATTGAGAATTCCCGAATGCGCCTTCGACGAATTGCCTGGCAATCTCGCGAAACGCGCCGAGCTGCTGCGGAAAACTGAGCACAGCGGCGCGGCGGCTACGGTCGCGCTGGGCGTGCAGACGCTCGATCACGCGTGTGTTCAACTGCTCCAGCAACAGGTCGAATTCGCCCGTAAAGCGTGTGCTGGCGGTGCCGTCGAAACTCGAATCGACCGGGAAGGTCATGCCCCAGACCTGGCGGCGCAGGTCTGGTCCGAGGTCGTCGAAGAACTCCCCAAATCCCGCAACGAGGTCACACTTGGTGAACACCAGATACACCGGAAACGCCACCTTCAGATGCTCCGACAGCTCATCGAGACGGCGGCGTACCGCGCGGATGTGCTGTTGGCGCGCGTCGTCGTCGAGTGTCAACAGATCCGATACGCTCATCGTCACGATCACGCCGTTCAGCGGCCGGCGCTTGCGATATCGGCGTAACAGCCCGAGGAACGACTGCCATGCCGAGCCGTCGGCGAGCGCATCGGAGTCCTGAGTTGTGTAACGGCCAGCCGTATCGAGAAACACCGCTTCGTCGGTGAACCACCAGTCGCAGTTGCGCGTGCCGCCAATACCGCGGATCGCATCCTTGCCAAAGCGTTCGGCGAGGGGGAAGTCCAGTCCGGAATTCTGCAGGAGGGTGCTCTTACCCGAACCGGGCGGCCCGATCACGACATACCATGGCAACGCGTACAGGTTGCCGCCATTGCGCCGTGTTTTGCGCAAGGTGTCGACCGCCTCGCGAAAGCGCTGCTGCAATTGCGTGCTCTCGGCGAAATTGCGCTCGTCAGCAGCAGACGACGCGTTCTGTCCGGCAAGTTCGCCCGGCAGTTGCGCAGTCTTGCGCTGCATCCGCCACTGCATTACCTGCATGTACAACAGCCAGATCAGCACAAGCGCAAGGATCAGGGCGACGCGCGATGCAGCGCTCGCGAGCGGCTGCCGGTCGCCGATGCCGAGATACGGACCAGCCAGCCAGATCAGTGCTGCGATCAGCAACATGCCGGCTGCGATCGCAAACCATCGGGACGTCGCCCAGGTTTTTAGCGAATTCATGGGCTCAGTTCTCCGGGATGTAGAGGATTTCGACGCGCCGGTTGCGCGCCCGGTTGGCGGGCAGATCGGCCGGCGTGGCGATCGGCTGCGACGAACCTGCGCCGTTCGACTCGAGCCTGCGCGGATCGTCGAGGCCCTGCGCGAGGATCTGCGCGGTGTTCTGCGCACGCGCCGTCGACAATTCGAAGTTGTCCTTGAATTTCAGGGAGCGCACGGGCTGGTCGTCGGTATGGCCGACCACGACAACCCGGCCTTGCACCTGATTCAACGCCCACGTGATACGGTGCAGGAGCGGCACAACCTCGGGGGCGATATCGGCACCGCCAGACGGGAATAGCTCCGCCGCAGCCAGACGCACGGTGTCGCGGCCGTCGGCCTGCTCGTCGACGCTTAGCTGCCCCGCCTGCTCCTGTGGCGCAAGCAGTTGCTTGAGCGTCAGATGCGCGGCCTTGGGCATCGCGACCGTTTGTGGCGGCGCGGCCTCCTCGAGGCCTATCGTGGCAAGCTGCGCGCTGACGGGTGCCGTAAGTGCGTTGAGCCGCGTGAAGAAGAACAGGAACGTCCCCACCACGATCAGGAGCGCAGCGGCGCTCGCCACCCACAGCGGCGCGTGGCGCATCACCGGATTGCGCCGGTCTTCGACACCGCGCCAGTGCGGCGCCAGTTCGTCAGCGGGTGCTTCGCGAAGCCCGCGGATGCGGCGGTACAGGTCGTCCTGAATGTCGGCCAGACGCGCGAGGCCGCCCTGCTCCACCAGATAGCGACCACCGAAACCCAACGCCAGGCAGATGTACATCATTTCGATCAGGTCCAGATGACGCGAGAAGTCCACGCTCAGTCGATCGAGAATCTGGAAGAACTTGGCACCGCCGTAGGTTTCGCCGTGGAAGGTTACGAGCAATGTTTTCTGGGTCCAGCCACTCTGGTCGCTCCATGGCGCGTTGTTCACAGACTCGTCGAGCATCGTGCACAGCACGTAGCGCGCGGCCATGATCGTCTGCGTGTTGATTCCCGCATCTTGCGTATAGCGCTCAAAGCTTCGCACGTGCGCTACGGCCTGCTCGCGCAAACGGCCGATGTCGACCGGTGACGCCACGCTGTGCCGCAACTGCACCGCCAGCAGCAGTAGCGGATTGGCGGCGCGAACGAGCGGATTAGCGACGCCGCTAAGGAAGTCGCCCAGTTCGGCGCGCAGTGGCGCCCGCCTGGACGGCTGGGCGAATTGACCGGGTTGCGTGGTTTGTGTGCTTTGTGCGGCACGCACGGTCTGCGGGCGCGGCGACATGATGCGTGTCGCGTCGTCGGCGTTGCCTGTAGCCGTCGCACCGGTCATGTCCAGCGAGTCACGCGGACGCACGAGGGTCGCGTCGGCGCGCACCGAGTCATTGGAGCGGTTGCCGGTATTCATGCGCGCACCGCCCACAGTTGCAGATCGAGCCCGGCAAAACCGCTGCCGAAGTGCATCGCGATGCCTCCGGATGTCTTCAGCATGCGCCACATCGGCGAGTTCCGGTCGCACTCGAAGTACAGGAAGCCAGACGTGTACGGCAGTTGGCGCGGCGCCACTGCCATCGGCGATACGCCGATGCCTGGAAGTTGCAGATTGACCAGGTCACGGATCTTTTCGACCGGGCCGATCTTCGACTGCGTCGGTAACTGCCGGCGCATGTCCTCCGACTTCAGATCTGCTTTCGCCGCCAGCACAAAGGTTGCCGTATCGAGCAGCGTCAGATCGGGCACGACACCCACCCAGACACCGTACTTGCGCTGCTGCAGCGGGATGGCCACGGCGTTTTGCTCGAGCACCGCGCTCAGCGCGATGCGCAACGCCGCGATCACCGGCTCGAAGCTCTCGCGCAGCGCCTCGTGGCGGTACGGCGGAAAGGCTTGTACGCGCTTTCCGGGCGACGTGAAGGTGGCAAGTTCGCCAGCCAGTTCGAGCAGCAGGCCGAATAATGCTTCAGGGTGCAACAGCGGCGCTTCGGCCAGATGCGCAACGAGCGGCTGATAACGATTGATGACCTGCAGCATCAGGAAGTCGGCGATCTCGGCGGCGCCGCCACGATCGGTTTCGGCGACACGGCCCGCGAGTGCCTCGCCACGCTGATGCAACAAGCCGAGCAGTTCGGAGAGGAACGTCACCAGCCGCCTCGCCGCCTCGGTGTTGAGCGCGCTCGGCATAAAGCCGTCGTCGAGAATCACGCGCCGGTCGGCCCGGCATTCGACCACCCGGGCGAGCGGAATGCTCATCAGGCCTTCGGCGGGCTGCGACTCCGGCAACAGACGCGTGCTCATCCCCGCCACTTCGAGTACCGTGACCCCTTCCATGCTGCCGGAGGCATCGAGCACTTCGGTTTCGCGCACCCGATAGCGAAACAGCTGGTCGGAGCCCGCATCAGGCCACGCGCTGTCAGGTTGGGTTGGCGAGCGCAGCGGCAACGTCAGATGCACGACCTGGTCGCGCCAGTTCGCGTCGATGTCGAGCGGTGGCGGCAACGGATCATCTCCAGGCATCGCGAACGGCGTGCCATCAGGAAACACGCCTCGCGCACGCTTGATGCCGAGCTTGCCGATCGCTAGCAGCTCGCTTTCCAGCTCGAGCTCCTGAAAGCCCCAGCCGTGCGGACGCAGCGCGCCGGTGCGCAGTTGCACGTAGCGTTCGAAGTAGCGCTCCTGCTGCTGCATGTGCTGCGGCCTGAGAAACAGGCCCTCGCTCCATACCACCTTGTTGTTCTGAGTCATGTCGGAATGCCGGGTAATGGTTCTTCAAGCGTCGTGCGCGATCGGTCGCTCACGACGGCGGGTGATAGCCTGGAATGCTTCGTGTCGCGATAGACCCGCGGACGGCCTTCAGTTGCGCCGCTTTTTCAGGCGCCCTAGCTGCTCTTCATAGGCGCGAGCGAATTCGTCGCCAAACAGTCTTCGAAAGCATTCGTCAGGATTCCTTGTGACTGCTTCGAACTCTTCCTTGTAACGTTCCCAATGTCGCGGCCGGCCGCCAAACGGCAGCCGCCGCGTTCCGCCTTCGTTGAACTGCTCGATTCGTGCGGGGTCGAAGTGCGCAAGCATCGAATCGAAAGCGGAACGTACGCCAGCCAGCATCGCCATCTGATGATTGCGGATGTCCTCGGCGGCATCGGCGAGAGCGGCGCTACCCGAGAGAAATCCGCCGTCGGGCGCTGCGAGCAGCCGTTTGACCGCCTCCTTCGCGGTCGGCGCGAACTTAAGCGGATTGTTTTCCGAGCGCTGGATCAGTGTTGCGGGTAGCCGGAAGCTGTTTTTCAGTTCTGCCCGGGCGCGTAATACGTCCATCATCGCGTCCACGGCAATCTCGAACATTGCGTCGAGTCCGGATGAGTGTGGCTCAGCGGCAGGCGCCTGTACTGGGGACGTGGGCGGCACCGCAAGTGGGGCGGCGGGCTCGGCCGACGGCACACCTGCGTCCGCCATACCCGCGCCCGGCATCAGCGCGGGCGGGGTTTCCGGCGCTGACGGTGCGCGCACGGGTGGCTCCGTCACCGTCTGTGATGCATCTGCGCCGGCGTCGGTAGCAGGCGCTTTATCCGGCGACTCGAATGCCATCCCCGTCGACACCTCACCTTGACCCACGTCCGCCGCCTCAGCATGCACGGCAGCCCGATAGCCGGTTGCGTCCCAGTCGTCCGGGAGCATCGGCGCATCGACGCGCGCCGCCTGCGGTTGCGGCGGCCGATAGCGGTCGGCAACCGAGGGCGTGTGGTTCCAGTCCTGAGCCGGCGGCGCGAGCGGCGGCGGTTCATCCTGATACGAAGACGGCGCGTCGAACAGCGCCAGCGGATCGAGGCTCGAGTCAGGAGCAGGCGACGTAGCGCCCGGTATCAAGCCTTCGGCTTCGCCCCCAGCGTCTGACCCGCCATCACGCGCCGGGCGAAGCAGCAGACTCAGGTCCAGCGGATTCCTGTTTTCATCCGCAGCAAACGCGGGACGCGCGAGCACCGCGGACGCGGGTGCAGATGCAGGTGCGGGCGTGGCTGCGGGGAGGGACGCCGCTACAGGCGTTGCGACAGCACTCTCACCCAGGCCACCGAAGCGCGTTTCATCTTCCCGGCTCAACCGCACGCTCACCTCGAAGGTATCGATCTGCAACCGGTCACCCTCCTTCAGTGCAGCCGGCTCCCCCTTGCGCAACGGCGCGCCGTTCAGCAGCATGCCGTTGGTACTCCTATCCTCGATGAAGTAAATGCCATTCAGGTAACGCACGACAGCGTGGAGGCGCGATACGCCTTCCGAGCCGAGCATCCAGTCGCACTCCTCGGAGCGGCCAATGCTGCCATCGCGGCAGTCGAACCGCTGTTCACGGCGACCGTCGAAACGCTGCGCGCGTTCGCCTTCCAGCGCGAGGATCAAGCCAGGCGCGACACTCATTGCAACCCTCCATCGATACCATCAGGAATGCTCAGCAGATTCAGGGCGTCGCGCACAAATGCCGTGCGGCGCGCATCGAACTGCGCCGGTTCCAGCGCAGCCATGTAGGCGACTGCGGCACTCGCCGCAATCGCACTCAGGTGTGCAGGCGGCGGAGTCGGCCGCTCATGGTCGGGATTCAGATTGCCGCCCGACCAGCCTGCGGCAGCGGCGATCCACGCCCCGATCGT
The DNA here is from genome assembly GCF_050435645.1 of Paraburkholderia sp. GAS206C. Taxonomy (NCBI): domain Bacteria; kingdom Pseudomonadati; phylum Pseudomonadota; class Betaproteobacteria; order Burkholderiales; family Burkholderiaceae; genus Paraburkholderia; species Paraburkholderia sp. GAS206C. The sequence continues at coordinate 225,925 of NZ_JBNDKR010000001.1, forward strand.
CTGATAACGATGCGCTTTTGCGAAGGCGAGCGCGGCAGCCTGTTGAGATTCCGCAGGCTCACGCAGCCATGCCTCCGCCAGCGCGAGACCAGCCTGATCGTGCCCGGTCAGCGGCTGCCGGCGCCCACACTGGCAGGCCCACGCCACCGCATACCCGCGTGGCAACACACGGGCCAGCAGCCGCAGCGCATCGCTCCGGTGCCCGCCGTCGAGGAGTGCCTGCACGGCCGCACGCGCAGACGCGACCGGTCGCACGCAGGCGATCGCCTGTTCGGAAAGCCGCATCTGCCGGGCTGCATCGAGGATCGCGATCATGATTACAGGATCATCGGAGCAGCACCGCCGAGCACCGCGGTCGCAGTCCCGATCAGTTGCAGATTGGTGGACTGAACGAGGCAATCGGCTTCCGACATGATTTCCATCGCCGCGACCGAACTCATGTTCAGGTTCGCCTTGGAGTTGATCTCCATAGCGAGGTCCGAGGTCATCGTGACGTTCATGTCGCCGTTCAGGGTGAGATTCGTGCCCGAGATCACGATCTCGCCGGAGCTGTTCATCGTGATGCTCGCAAGCCCGGTGACAAGCCTGATCTGGCTGGCCGCAGTGAGCGTGTAGTCGTTGCCCACCTGTACGTCATGGTCGTGTTCCGATTCTTCGCACAGATCCTTCTGTGCATGGATGAGCACCTGCTCGCTGCCCATCCGGTCCTCGAAGCGGATCTCGTTGTAGTCCTCACTACCGCCGCCTTGATGACTGCGGCTCTTCACACCGCTCTGCGTCTTGTTGTCGGGCAAGCCATACGGCGGCATGTTGTCGGCGTTATAGACGCTGCCGATGATGAGCGGGCGGTCCGGATTGCCGTCGAGGAAACTCACCACGACTTCCTGCCCGACGCGTGGAATGAACTGCGCCCCCCAGCGCTTGCCGGCCCACATCTGTGCGACCCGCACGGGACATGAGTTTTGCGCATTGGGCTTGGCCGGGCGGTTCCAGAAGAACGTCACCTGCACGCGGCCGTATTTGTCCACGGAGATGTCCTCGGGCGTATCCCCATAGACCACCGCCGTCTGCAGGCCCGCAATCACCGGCCGCGACGTCGACGGGGCCGTGCGAAACGGCTGGCGGCTGCGGATTACCTTGAAGTCGCACTGGAACGGCTCTTCGCCGTCGTCCCCTCCGCCACCCGACGCATAGTCCGGTTCCACAAGACGCGTCGTGGTGTCGATCACGAGGTATTCCTGGTTGGCTTGTGTAAGCGGAAAGTCCTGGAGCGTGAAAAGCACGCCGGTCGCGAGACCGCACGCATCGGTGCTGCCCACACTCGTCGCGAGCGGCACGTTTAGCGCGTCGGCTCGCACCTGGGCATAGCGCTGACCATCGGAGAGACGCTCGTCGTAACCGACGTAGTCGTATGCGTAGTCGTAGATGTCGAGGCCGCTCACGTTGTGCACGTCCTCCGTGTCGGTCAACTCTTCGGTGGCGAGCAGCGACGCCTTCGGCTTGAGGTAGTCGTAGTCGTCGAGCTGTACCTTCGTCGTGTTCACCGCATGGGCAGTTTCCCAGTCGCTGATCGACGCTTTCATCCGCTTGCCACGCTCGATCGGCGGCGCATACGGTATCTGCTCGAAGCCGGGCACCGTCGAGTGCGCGCCGAGCGCGTCCGCTAGCACCATCGTGTGCGTGCTCTGCGTGTGCGTGAAGTAGTAGTAGATGCCTTCCTGCTCCATCAGGCGGCTGATGAAGTCGAAGTCGCTTTCGCGGTACTGCACGCAGTAGTCGCGCGCCGGATAGCTGCCGCTCAGACTCTGCTTCAGATCGCTATAGCCGACATCGCCAAGTACCGACTGGATGATCTGCGGCACGCTCATGCTTCGGTAGATGCGGCAGTCGCGCCGGCGCGTGGCGAGCCAGGGCTTCGGCACGAGCCTGAACGTGTAGACCGCATAGCGCACGTTTTCGATGTTGACGAACCCGCCCTGCTCGGCTTCGCAGACAATCCCGTTGAAGTAGCGCGTATAGCCTTGCGGAGAGACGAGCTTCACTGTCATCGGCGTGCCCAGCAGCGAGCGCAGATCCACTTCGATGTTCTTGCTGATCGCTTCCAGCCGGTACGAAAACAGCTTGCCGAGCGACTCGCTAGCCGTCATGTTCGCGAACAGAAGGCTCGAGCCGAGCGTGGAGGTGAGCGTGATTGCGTGTGCCATGAGATGAGTTGCGTGCCGAGGCGCATGAGTCGTCGTGTTGTTACTTAGAACGACTGGGCTCCGCGTTTATTCCGTCGCTACGCACTTCGATGTCGGAACACGCCAGACCCGTTCAAGATGCACGCGGTCGTATCATTCGGCGCCTACCCCCGCTTGCACCCCGGAGATCAGTCTGGCAAGGCCTGATGCCTGAGCGCGCTTTGCGGGTTGCAGGTAAATTTCAAACTCCGGCACGGTGCTGGAAATTTCAAATCCCGTTTGCTCGAGGTATTCCGACGAGAATTCAATTAACGTTTGCAGGTGCGCTACCGCTGCATCAAAGACAGACTGATCGACTACGGCATCGTCCTTGATCAACTGGTAGAAGGAGACCTTGTCTACCAGGATGCCACTGTTGAGAATGACCGCCGCCACAGCCGGAGTCCTACTAATACTGTCTGAAAACCAGGAATTGAAATCTCCCAGTGTCAGCACGTCCTTCTTCTGATACAACGCCTGGGCATCCCTGAACATCTGGTTCATCCGTTGGATCTGGAAATACCGCCTGATCATTTGCCACAGAATCTCCAACGCCGACAAAATAATCGAATAGACAGGGGACGCAAGCGCCGCTGATTTTGCGTCAACCGCCAGTTTTCCTGAAGTCTTGGCAATGTTGTACACCCCTTCCGCAATGTCACTTGTCATCTCCTTACGGAGAGTGCTGGCGAGCATCTGGCTGATGCCGGGTTTTATTGAAATTTTTCTCTCGCGAGCCCGCTGCTCGATTTTCACCAGCGACGCCGCCGCTGTATCGAGCAAGCTATCGAGCACATCGAAAGAATCGGTCACCACTGCCCCGACAATGGGACACAAAAAAGTCACCAGACTTTTAGTCAGATTGCGCTGGACCTGCCCGGCCTTCTCAAACCGTTCATCGAGATCGATAGTCCGTAAGCGGACAGGCTGACCAAACTCGGCGCGAAAGAATTCCTCGATCGATTTGGCTCTGGCCTCAACAAACTGGGTAACCTTGGTGACCAGCGCCTGGTTCATGGCTGGCAGGGGGCGCGAAGCAAGTTGCAGCACATCTTTTGCCGACATCGACTTCGTACGCTCGACCAGCCGGTCCAGCACGCGCTCCTTGAGGTTCAGGTTATTGAAAGTGCGTCCCGCTGCATCGATAGACGAGGCCACCGTCTGCGCCTGCAACGAGGCAGCATTGTTGGCAAAATCGAATAAATTATCTATCACGCCGTCCGTTATGAACTGGTAACTTGACTCGGAGCATTCCAGCTTGGAGAGAAACATCAGAATGGTTTCCCGCGTCTTCCTTTCGTATTTAAGATAATTGCTCTCTCCAAATATCTCCTGCATGACCGAAACGAGGCTGCCTTTCTTCGAAATATTCCGCTTCGATTTACTCCAGTTCTCGTAGCTTTGCTCCTTCAGCCTTTTCCATTTCTCAAAGGCCGCAATCAAACGGTCGTAGCGATCCCTCGCAACCACAAAGGTATAATTCTCGATGCATAGATTGAGCGCGACCAATTCAGGACTAGCGGGACGCGTCATTGCCAGTATTTTTTGCGTCCGGTTCGCATCTTCCGCAGGTTGGCCCGTTTGCTCCAACCATTGCGCATATGTGAAAGGCAGTACGGGAAGTGTTTTGTCGAGTATTTGCATTATTTCCTCAGAAGCGTCTTCGCACGAAGGATTAAAAAAACGTGGCGCTTGGGGAATGCCCCATCACAACGTTGCGGCGGCCATGTCGATGGCAACCTGCTCAAGCGCATCGAAGCGATAGGCAAATTCACCGTCCTCCACGCTGACGTCCACGCACTCCACTTCCTCGCCTCGCATCGTCCGCGCCAAAAACTCACGGCTGATTTCCGGCAGCAGGGTATTGGTCAGAATCGCATCGATCATCCGCCCGCCTGATTCGCTCTCGGTGCAACGGCTCACCACCAGTCCCACTACTGCGTCGTCATACTCGAACGGCACGCGATAGCGATCTTCCACACGCCGCTTGATGCGCTCCAGTTGCAGCCTCACGATCTTCGCAAGCATGTCGCCGCTCAGCGGGAAATAAGGCACCGTCACAAGCCGCCCCAGCAATGCAGGTGGGAACACGTCCAGCAATGGCTCTCGCAAGGCCTTCGTGAGGTCTTCGACGTCCGGCATCCGTTGCGGATCCCTGCACAGCGCGGCAATCAGATCCGTGCCCACATTCGTGGTGAGCAGGATCAACGTGTTCCTGAAACTGATCGAGCGCCCTTCGCCGTCCTCCATCACGCCCTTGTCGAAGACCTGGAAAAAGATCTCGTGCACATCGGGATGCGCCTTTTCGATCTCGTCGAGCAGCACCACCGAGTACGGCTTGCGACGCACGGCTTCGGTCAGCACGCCGCCTTCGCCATAACCGACGTATCCCGGCGGCGCGCCCTTCAAAGTCGAGACCGTATGCGCTTCCTGAAACTCGCTCATGTTGATGGTGATCAGATTGTGCTCGCCGCCGTACAGCGCTTCGGCCAGCGCCAGTGCGGTCTCGGTCTTGCCCACCCCCGACGTGCCGGCCAGCATGAACACACCGATCGGTCTCCCGGGATTGTCGAGACCGGCACGAGACGTCTGGATGCGCCTCGCGATCATCTCCATCGCATGGTCCTGACCGATCACACGCTCGCACATCACGGACGCGAGATTCATTACAGTCTGCAGTTCGCTGCGCAGCATCCGGCCCACCGGGATGCCGGTCCAGTCCGCGGTCACCGCAGCGACGGCCTGGTAGTCGACGTTGGGCAGGATTAGTGGGCTTTCGCCTTGCAATTCGACCAGTTGCGCCTGGAGTTGCCTGAGTCCGGCGAGTGCGACGGCTTTTGCGTCGTCGTCCATCTCAGGGTCTTCGCTTCTCAAGCGCGCGCGCAAGGCCAGAATCTGCTCAACCAGAGCTTTCTCTTCCGCCCACCCGGCTTCGAGATGCCGCAAACGCTCACGCTCACTCGCGAGCATCGCGGCAGCTTGCGGCTCGCGCTCTCCAACGTCGACTCCGACCGTCTTCTCGCGTGCAATGATGGCTTGCTGCGTTTCCAGTGCCTCGATGCGCTTCATCGCATCGTCGATCTCCGCGGGTACCGCATGCTGGCTGATCGCGACGCGCGCACAAGCCGTATCGAGCAGGCTCACGGCCTTGTCCGGCAATTGCCGCGTCGGGATGTAGCGATGCGACAGCTTGACGGCCGCTTCGAGTGCCTCGTCGAGGATCTGCACGCGATGGTGCTGTTCCATCACGTTCGCGACGCCGCGCAGCATAAGGATCGCCTTCTCCTCCCCCGGCTCGTCGACCTGCACTGGTTGGAAGCGGCGCGTTAGCGCCGGATCCTTTTCGATGTGCTTACGATATTCGGCCCAGGTGGTCGCACCGATCGTGCGCAGGTTGCCGCGCGCCAGCGCGGGCTTCAACAGATTCGCCGCGTCGCCGGTGCCCGCGGCACCGCCCGCGCCCACCAGCGTATGCGCCTCGTCGATGAAAAGGATGATCGGCTTGGGCGAGGCCTGCACTTCGTCGATCACCTGACGCAGCCGGTTTTCGAATTCGCCCTTCATGCTTGCCCCGGCCTGCAGCAGACCGATGTCGAGCACGCGCACCTGCACCGCTTGCAACGGCGGCGGTACGTCGCCACGCGCGATGCGCAACGCGAAGCCCTCGACTACCGCCGTCTTGCCGACGCCGGCCTCGCCGACCAGCATCGGGTTGTTTTGACGCCGGCGCATCAGCACGTCGACCAGTTGACGAATCTCGCCATCGCGGCCCACTACCGGATCGATCTTGCCGTCGCGGGCCTGCGCGGTCAGATCGACGGTGAACTGGGCAAGCGCCTGCTGCTTGCCCAGTTGCGCGGGTGCCAGCGCACCGCTGCTCTCACCGGGCGCGACCTGATCGGCACGAAAACCGTCAGCGGCATGCTGACCGTCTTCCGGCGACCCCGAGACAATGCCTGCGAATTCATCCGCAAGGGTCTCGGCGCGCACCTTCTCGAACTCGCTGGACACGTTAAGAAGTGCATGGCGCAGATGGCGCGTTCTCAGCAGCCCAACAATCAGATAGCCGCTGCGCACCTGGCTTTCGCCAAACATCAGCGTGGCGAAGACCCAGCCGCGCTCGACGGCCTCTTCCACTTCGGCGGACAGATCGGAAATGCTGGTTCTGCCACGCGGCAGCCGTTCGAGCGCGCCGGTCACGTCGCGCGCAAGATGCGAAGGATTCAGTCCGAAGTGACTCACGATGCGATGCAGATCCGAATCCTGCAACTGCAGGATCTGGTGAATCCAGTGCGCCAGTTCGACATACGGGTTGCCGCGCAGCTTGCAAAACACGGTGGCACTTTCGATAGAGCGGTAGGCAAGCGGATTGAGCTTGCCGAACAGCGCGCCGCGACTGATTTCAGCCATGGTTTCCGATCCTGTATAACGTGAGGCAGCCGACGTACGGCCGCCGTTGGGTTGAACGATGCGCGCGCCACTGCGGCGCGGACTTTATTTCACGGGCCTCAGTACGACTTCGTCCGCATCGGCGGGCTTCGGATAACGACCCATCCAGGTGTTGAAGCCCATGCGGCCGGCCTTGCCGAGGTAAGTCAGCGGTACGTCCTCTTTCTTCAGGACGAGTTGCAGATCCCATCCCTTCTCGTCGCCGACATACATCCTCACCGCGGCCACCAGTTGCCGTAGCGCGTCGCTGCCGGGCAGGAAGCGGTTGAATTCGTTGCGGTCCAGCGGCCCGATACGCAGCCGGAAACGCTCTTGCGCGCCTCGCACATGTGCGCCAAGCAGTGCGTCTCTGCCCAACGAAGCCATGCCGCGCCCCATGTGCAGACAGGCATCGCGCGGCAGCTTCATCCAGCCCGCGACAAACTCGATCACACGCACAGGCACGCCGAAGTAATGCTCGAGAAAGCTCATGAGTCCCTCGGCGTTGCGCGACTGCGCGACAAGGAGCCCAGCGAAGAAGCGCTTGTACTCATCGGGCAATGCATCGCGTTTCTCCAGATGCGGCGTAGCGATGCCGATCAGCGCACCGATATAGGTGCGAAACCGGTCCTCTTCCGGACGATCCATCTGCACGGTCGGTTGCGCATCGGCCCACGCGCGATAGAAGAGACTCAGCATCCGATGATGAAACACGTCGGCAAACGCGACCAGCGTGCGATCTTTCGCATTGCGCTCGCGGTCCACGGCATGTTCGGTCAGATGCAACGGCAGAGGTCCATACGGACCGAACAGGCCGAGAAACAGCCCATAAAGCCGTCCAGGTCGATCAGCGGTGCGTGCTTCGAAGCGCTCGATGCTGCGCGCCGGAAATTCCAGCGAAACCGCATGACCCAGCCGCACCGGATCTTCGGCCGGCCGCGTGGAGTGTCCGAGCCTGGGCAACGCCGGGTACGCACATTCGAGAAGCCGCATGGCCTCGAAGAACTCGAATGCTTCGGGCCGCGCGCGCAGCGCCGCCTCGAGCGCTAGAGGATCGGCCGTTTGCCGGGATTCGCGTGCCATCGGGCAACCTCGTTTCGTTCGAGTGTGCGCAACACTGTCTCGACAAACGAATTCAGCGAAACGTAGCGCGCAAAGAAGTGCTGCAGAACCGAAGCAAGCAGAAATGCGCCGCTGCCCTCGAAAGCCGCATCGTCGCAGGTCAGCGTGACTTCCAGGCCGCGGCCATAAGTGACCGGTCCCGGCACAGGAATGCGGCGCGTGACCGGCACGGCCGCAACGTGCTTGATGCCTTCGATCTGGCGGCGCGTGGCGGCATCGAACTGGTCGTGATACAGACTGAGCATTTCGCGCAAGGCAGTTGCACCTGCTTCACCCTCCTCATCGAGCAGCGACAGGTAGTTCAGTTGCAGATGGCTGATCAGACGCCAGGCGGATTCGCCTGTCGCGGTGGGCGCACGCGGCCGGGTCGGCCCGGCCACGCAGCGGATCGACGCCACCGGCGCATCCGTATCCAGCGTGAAGTCCGTGTACGACTTGCCCACCGGCATATGCAACGGCAGATCGCGATTCGTGCACAGCAGGCGCAAGCCCAATTGACGCAACGAGGTCGCATAGGGCGCGTCGTTCGCGTCCACCAGCGCGATAAAGGTCTCGCTGCCGACGTAGCTGGAGCGCGCGCCCCGCTGCTTCTGACGGCTCGATAGCACGCGCGGCTCGCGACGTAGCGTATAGAACGCGGACTGCGGACTGTGCCATGTCCGCGCGGTGCTGTCGTAGAACGGCCGGAAACTTTGCTCGGGCTCCTGACGATCGCCGTAACCCTGCACGTCCAGCACGCTATGCACTTCGAAGTCCATCGGGCGCGTCCGGTCCCCCAGCACGTGATATTCCGTGGCCCCTTGCTGCAGATGGATACGGTCTGCGCGGCGTTCGAACAGATTGACTGCCGGTGTGCAGAAGAGCCGGAAATTGCTGGCATGGATGGCGTTATGCAGACGCGCGACGCTGCGGTCGAGCCACACCACGATCTCGAACTCGTTGCCGGCGGCACGCGCAAGCAGCGTGCGCAGGCCAGTGAACTCGACGAACAGGAAGCGCTCCGGACAGGCAAAGTATTCCTGCAGCAGACGATAACCGCTGAACGAACGGCCTCCGTACGGCAGCAGCGACTCATCCTCGTCGAAGCCCGCTGCGCGCAGCGCTGAGGCCTCGCGATGCACCTCGACGGCCGTCCCGTCCTGCGCAGCCGCACGCACCGTATATCCGGCGCCATTGGCCAGAAGTTGCTCATAGACCAGACGCGGCAAATCGTCGGCGCCGCCGAGAAAGACGGGCAAACGATCGAGCGCGAGGGCCTTCGCCGGCACACCCGAGAGCGTCCTGAACTTCAACCGCAAACCCGCGCGCGCCTGCGTGCCGGGTGGCGGCACGAGCCCTGCGGCGGCCAGCGCCGCGGGTGTGTCGAAGTATCTCGCCTCGGCAATCGCGAGCGGCCACAGCGTGACTTCGTGCGCGGTACGGTACTCGCAGGCTGTCCGCTCGCCGAAGCCAGTGAGGCTGCGCATCACGGTATGCCGCGCGATCGGGTGGCCGGCCGCCGGCAAGTCTTCAGCCTCATCCGGATGAAACTGCACTACTGCCATCGACGGTACCGGCGTCAGGTAGTGCGGGTAGATCATCTCCAGCAGATGTTGCGTGAACACCGGGAACTGCGCGTCGATCTTCAACTGCACGCGTGCAGCCATAAACGCGAATCCTTCGAGCAAACGCTCGACATACGGGTCCGCGCATTCGAACCCTTCCAGCCCGAGCCGCCCCGCGATTTTGGGGTGCTCGCTCGCGAATTCCGCACCCATTTCCCGGACATGCTGGAGCTCGCGGTTGTAATAGCGTAAGAGTCGTGGATCCATTACATTCAGCCGAAAAGTTGCGAGACGTGAAACTCGCCAGTCTCGAGATCGACGTCGGTGCGCAGATACAGGCTAAGCGGCATCGGCTGCGCCCACATGTCCGCTTCGATCCGGAAACGCAGCGAGCGGCTGTCCATGCGGGCATGGTCCGGCTCGACACTGACCTGAACCGTACCGGCGATCAGACGCGGCTCGAAATCGCGCAGCGCCGAGCGGATACGCTCCTGCAACAGCGCGATGTCGATGCCCGACAAGGCCGTACCGGTAAGATCAGGAATCCCGAAGTTCAGAACTGACTTACCCGCGTGCGTGAAACCCGCGGATTCTTCGCTGCTCCATTGACGCGTGCAGTTGAGCAGCCAGGCGATATCGCGAGTCACGTACTCGCGAAGACGCAGCGCGGTGATAACACGCTCCTCCCGACTCTCTTCACGCTGTGCAGGAGCAAGGTCGGTCAACCGGTCGAGCAGCGAAGGCTGCAGGCGCTCCTGGGGTGTCAGCTCTGCCATGCGGCGGGCTCCGTAACATTAGGGGATCCGGACGGACCCCCGGTATTGCGCCGGCTGGCTTATTCCTTGGTGACCTGCTGGATGTCGTAGGTGAAATCCTTGGTGCCACCGCTCGCCTTGCCCGTATCGTCCTGAGGCTGGAACGAATACTTGAACTTGCCGAAGTGCAAGGTGATGTTTTCGGTCAGCCGCTCGTCGCCGCCGCTGCCACCGGTCGATACCGACGTGACCAATACGCCTTCGCTGAGCTCGATGGTCACGTAGTCGGTCTGCTGACCGGTCGCGTTCGTCACGTATAGATAGGCGGTATCGATTCGCGCACCCGTGCAGCACGCCTGCAACAGCGCGTTAGAGCAGGCGTCGACGTACTTGGTGACGGTAATGTCCTGGATGTTTGCCTTGCCGCCCGACGCATAGCCGGCGCCGGTGTGCAGGTTGCCGGTATTGCTGCAGCCCCATGACCAGGCGATGATGGGCACCTGGTTCTTGTGCTTCGAATGGGCGGAGGCGCCCTGGATTGTCACCGCGCCAGAGCCGAATTTCAGGTGCATGTCGAATGCCATATATTCCTCTACTTGTGTGCTGTAAAAGTTTGCCTGCCAGGCTGACAGGCCTTTGGACCCGGAGCATTGCCCTCCGGGTAGCGACTAAAAGTGACTTACGTGTGAGCTCAGGCCGCCTGCGCAGACGGCAAGCGCGAGACGAGGCGTAGTGAAACGGTCAACCCTTCGAGCTGGTAGTGCGGCTTGAGGAAAAACTTCGAGGTGTAATAGCCGGGGTTGCCTTCCACTTCTTCCACCACGACTTCCGCGGCAGCGAGCGGCTTGCGGGCCTTCGTCTCTTCACTGGAGTTCTTGGGGTCGCCATCCACGTAATTCATGACCCAGTTGGAAAGCCAGCTTTCCATCTGCTCCCGCGTGCTGAACGAGCCGATCTTGTCGCGCACAATGCACTTCAGGTAATGCGCGAAACGGCAGCAGGCAAACATGTAGGGCAAGCGGGCCGAAAGATTCGAGTTGGCCGTGGCCGAGGGATCGTCGTACTCTTCCGGCTTCGCGACCGATTGCGCCCCGATGAACGCCGCGATGTCCGTGTTCTTGCGGTGCACGAGCGGCATCAGGCCCATCTTGTCGAGTTCTGCCGAACGTCGATCGGTAATCGCGATCTCCGTGGGACACTTCATGTCCACGCCGCCGTCGTCACTGGGGAAGGTATGAACCGGCAGGTTCTCGACTGCACCACCCGACTCGACGCCGCGGATCCGCGTACACCATCCGTAGTATTTGAACGAGCGGTTAATGTTCACCGCCATCGCATATGCTGCGTTCTGCCATGTGTACTTCGACGAATCCGCGCCTTCCGTGTCTTCTTCGAAATCGAATTCTTCGACCGGATCGGTCTTCGCACCATATGGCAAGCGAGCGAGGGTACGGGGCATCGTCAGCGCGAGATAGCGTGCATCGTCCGTTTCCCGCAGTGAACGCCAGGCGGCGTAGTCAGGCGTCGTGAAAATCATCGACAGGTCACGCGGGTTGGCGAGTTCGTTCCAGTTCTCCATACCCAGCAAAGAAGAGCCGGCCGCCGATATAAACGGGGCATGCGCTGCCGCCGCGACCTGCGCGATGCCGCGCAGCAACTCCACGTCCTGCGGACCGTGGTCGAAATAGTAGTCGCCGATCAGACAGCCATACGGCTCGCCGCCTAACTGGCCGTATTCCTCCTCGTAAATGCGCTTGAAAACAGGACTCTGGTCCCACGCGACACCCTTGAAGCGCTTGAGATTTTTGGCAAGCTCTTTCTTCGACACGTTCATCACCCGGATCTTCAGCAGCGGATCCGTTTCGGTGTTGGTGACGAGATGATGCAGCCCGCGCCACGCGCCTTCCAGTTGCTGAAACCCGGCGTCGTGCAGAATCTGGTTCAACTGCTCGCTGAGCTTGCGATCGATTTCGGCGACGTACGCATTGATAGTCTGCGTCAAATCGTCGGATACGACGTTGGAATCCTGAAGCACGTGCTCAGCCAGCGTGCGTACCGCAGCTTCGACCTCTTCCCTCGCGCGCTCATTCTTGGGCCTGAATTCCTTGCTCAGCAGTGCCGAGAATTCGCTGACCTCGGTGAGGGCGCCCTGTACACCTTGCTCGATCTGGTTCTGGCTTTCCATGACTTTGCCTCACTCCTTCCCGGATTCATCAGCGGCTTTCGGTACCGCGCCCAGTGCCTGCAGCAGTGCCGGATCCTTGATCGCCTGGGCAATCAGCTTTTCTGCGCCCGACTTGCCGTCGAGATACGTGCCCAGATTGGCTAGCTGCGTGCGCGCCTCGAGCAATTTCCTGAGCGGTTCGACCTTGCGCGCCACCTCGGCAGGCGAGAAGTCGTCCATGCTTTCGAAGGTCATGTCGACTGCGAGGTGGCCTTCGCCCGTCAACGTGTTGGGCACACTCAGGCTCACCCGCGGCTTCATCGACTGCATGCGGCTATCGAAGTTGCTGACATCGAACTCCAGTGCCTTGCGTGCTTCAATCGCAGGAAGCTCGGCGGCATTGGCACCGGACAAATCCGACATCACGCCCATCACGAACGGGAGCTGTACCTTCTTCTGCGCCCCATACAGCTCGACGTCGTACTCGATCTGCACGCGCGGCGCCCGGTTGCGCCCAATAAATTTCTGACTGTTCTGCCTCGTTGACATTGGCTGCTTCCTTTCAGTGTTGACCATGTGATGGATTCGACGATGCGCTCGATCTGTACGGTGAACGCTGTCCGCACCTACAAAACGCTCAGCGTCGCGATCTATTCCGTCTAAATTTTTCCGCGTTCGTCAGGTGCTGTGCTTGCCGGCGTGATCCCCGCCCGCTGGCTACACAACGCCCCAGAGTTGGGGGATATTCCGCAACCACTTTAAATTTGCGCGCTTTGTCATTCGCGGCGGCCACGGAATAAACCGCGCGTTCGAGCGTTTTATGGGGACGCCTTCTCCGTACTTCGTCGATGTCATGGCGCTTCAGGACATGAAACTCTCAACTCAACCCAGCAGCGCATTGCGTGGCAAACAGACCTTGTTGGCCCTGCTCGTCTTCGTCGCGATTACGTCACGGGCGCAAGCGGCGTGGCAACTCGTGCGTGCCGATGCACGCCCGGTCGCCATCCACGACACGGGGCTGTATCAGCCGGACATCGGGCAACGCTTCGGGACGGACGACATCGTCGAGACACCGGCAAGCGGCGGCATACAGATTCAGGACGAGGCGGGGAACATCGTCGCGCTGGGTCACGACACGCGTGTGATGTTGTCGCGCGACGCGCATATCGCGTTGCTAAAGGGATGGATGAAGGTGCGCAATGCGTGCAACACGAATGATTGCGCCGCACCGGTTATCGAAACAGAGCGCAGCCGATTTTTGCCGGCAGCCGATACGGCGCTCGTGATTGCGGCGAAAGCCGCGGGCTATCAGGACACCGACGCGGTGTTCTGCGAGAGCGGCACGGCAAGCGTCAGCGCAATTGCAGGTTCGCACGGCAAGCCGGTGTCATTACGCGTCGACGCGCACGGCTTCGCCACGCACTCCACGGCACAGGAACCCGTCACTTTCGCGACGCGACCCGATTCCGCATTTATCGCGTCGATGCCGGTCGCCTTTCGCGACGCATTGCGCACCATCCCCGCGCTAACCACCGTGCACAACGATCCGCCCAAAGACATGCGTCCCGTCGCTTACGCCGATGTGTCGGACTGGCTCGCAAGCAGCCTGGCAGTGCGTACTGCGCCGCCCACACGTTTTACGGCGCGGTTCCGCGCACGTCTTTCCGATGGGGCGTTTCAACACGCCATCAAGCAGAACATCCGTGAGCTGCCCGACTGGCGTCCGCTCGTTTATCCGCCGCCACGTGTCCTCGCGCGCAGCACAGCATTCCAGCCGCGATCACCCTATTCCTCCGACTCCGTACACCCATGAAGATCTCGCTCGCCATCAAGTTCAATCTCGTGTTTATCGCGATCTTCGCGATCGGGCTCACGGCTATCGGTCTCGTTGCCGATCGGGTTCTGCAACAGCAGGCGCTGGAGGAAACACGTCACGATGCCGACGTGCTGTTGAGCGCCGCCGGCGCCGTGCAAAACTACACCGCCCAGCACATCACGCCATTGCTCGCAACGCAGATCCAGTATTCATTCGTGCCAGAATCGGTGCCGGCGTATTCTGCAATCGAAATGTTGAATACGCTGCAAAGCGCGTTTCCAAACTTTTCGTACCGCTCGACCATGGTCAACCCGACCAATCCGCGCGACCGGCCCACTGACTGGGAAACCGAGGTGATCAACCACCTTCACGACCATCCCGAACTGAAGGAAATCACGGGGCAACGCCGCACGCCTGGGGGCGAACAGTTGCTGTTCCTCGCGCACCCCAGCAGCATCACCGATTCGAGCTGCATGCAATGCCACAGCACGCCCTCCGCGGCCCCGCGCACGATGCTCGACAAGTATGGTCCGGCGAACGGCTTCGGCTGGACCATGAACGAGGTCATTGGCGCGGAGTTCGTCTCGGTGCCGATGTCGGAGTCGATCGCTCGCGGTCACGCGGTGTGGCGCAGCCTGATGGTGTCATTGAGCGCGGTGTTCGCGGTTGTGCTCGTCGTGCTCAACCTCATGGTGCACTTTCTGGTAACGCGCCGTCTGCAGATGCTGTCACGCGCGGCTGACGAAGTGAGTCTTGGCAAGTTAGGAGACGTTGCGTTGCCGGCAGGCGGGCGCGATGAAATCGCATCGTTGGCCGTTTCGTTCGGACGGATGCGCACGAGCCTCATCGCAGCCTTTGAGATTCTCGAGGAAGGTCAACGGTAACCAGGCGACGCGTCATGGACCACGAAGATACTTCGCGCACGGCCAGCTTGCCACGGCAGATAGGCCGCTATCAGGTCGAACGGGTGCTCGGCCGCGGCGCAATGGGCACGGTATATCTCGCCACAGATCCGCATATCCAGCGGCAAGTGGCGTTGAAAACCATTCGCTCTGCACTGCTTGACGACACAGGAACCGGCGACGATCGGCCTTCCGGCAGCGAATTGACCGAACGCTTTCTCAACGAAGCGCGCGCCGCCGGGCGTCTCGTGCATCCGCACATCGTCAGCGTATTCGACTACGGGGAGACCCATGGTGTCGCATTCATCGCGCTGGAATACGTGCCGGGCGAAACGCTCGCGCAACGTCTCGCCCGGCGTGTCCGCAGCGGGAGTGCAATACCGGTGCTCGAGGCGCTGAGCTGGTTCGCGCAACTGCTGGATGCGCTCTCATATGCCCATGAGCTTGGGGTCATCCATCGGGACATCAAGCCCGCCAATCTTCTGATTACGCCGCGCGGCGACTGCAAGGTGACGGATTTCGGCATCGCCCAGCTCGATACCGGGCGTCTGACCCAGGCAGGCATGATGATCGGCACGCCGAGCTACATGTCGCCTGAACAGTATGCGGGCGGGAATATCGACGCGCGTAGCGATCTCTTCTCCGCCGGTGTCGTTCTCTACGAAATGTTGACGGGTAAGTGCCCATTCAGCGGAACGTCAGCGGCAATGATGCACCAGGTCATCAACGAGATGCCGTCGCCTCCGTCCAGCCACGTGGCAGATCTTCCTGCTGAACTCGACGCCATGGTGATGAAGGCGATCGCCAAGCGCCCCGAGCAGCGCTTCGCGACTGCCCTGAGCTGGCGGAACGCATTGCTTGTCCTGCACGACACCTTGAAGGACACGCTCGATCCTGACCATACCGTGATCGCTGCGAAGCTGCCGCGCAAGGCGCTCGAACCCCTGCCGGTAGCCGCGTCCGACCTGTCAGGCAGCTTTCTCGCTACATTAGAGGAGCGGCTTGCCAGCCACGTTGGGCCGATCGCCTCGCTGCTGGTGCGGCGCGCCGCATCGCAGGCGACCGATTCACGAGCGCTCGCCGCGCAGTTGGCCCGACATCTGCCCGACGAAGCGGCTCGCCGCGAATGGGGCACCATGCTCAAGCAGCATCTGATGGAGTCAGGGCAAGGCTCTTCGTTTCAAGTTGTGAGCGAGACACGGGCCTTCGAAAGCGCGCACGCAGCGACCGCGACGCTCGATCCCGCTCATATCGAAGCCGCCACGCGACAACTGGCGGTGCACGTGGGCCCCATTGCGCGGATTGTCGCAGGACGCGCAGCACGAGGCGCGGACACAGCCACCTTCCATACGCGTCTCGCCGATGCGCTGCCGTCGTCAGTGGATAGAGAGGCTTTTCTGCGTGCACTTCGCGAGTCGGCCACCTGACCTTCGTCGACTTACCTGAAGCTCGTGCTTCTCGTCAGTTCTTCCCATGTATCAAGCTCGCGACCCAGGTCGTCGAGCTTGCTGCGAATCAGATCGAGCGCGTCGCCACCGAGCACCAGATGCAATGGCGGCTTATCTGCTTCGAGCGCGGCTATGATCGCCTTGCCGCCGAGCACGGGATCGCCCTGCTGCTTGCCGTGCGCAGCCGTCACGCCGTCCCGCGCCTTGCCGACGGTGTCCGCATAGGCCGCAAGACGCACGTTCGATTGCTTCATCGAGCCACCGCGGAAATCGGTGCGAAAAGCACCTGGCTCAACGACGGTCACCCCCAGGCCAAAGGGAGCGAGCTCTTTGGCCAGTGTCTCTGACAGCCCCTCCACTGCGAACTTTGCCATGTGGTAAAACCCGACGCCCGGGAAGGTTGTCAGTCCACCTACCGAACTGATGTTGACAACATGTCCACGGCCACGCTCGCGCATACCTGGCAGGACGGCCTTTATCATGTTCCAGGTGCCGTACACGTTCGTCTCGAACATCGCCCGGACGTCGGCATCCTCGCCTTCCTCGATCGCGCCGAGGTATCCATACCCGGCATTGTTGACCAGCACGTCCACCGCGCCAAACTGGCGCTCAGCAGCACGGACGGCGGCTTTCGCCTCGTCGGGTTTCGTGACGTCGAGCTGGACAGCCAGCGCGACGGCCGGATGCTCCTTGACGATGTCTTCGACAGCGGACACATCCCGTGCACTCACGACGACCCGATAGCCCGACTCCAAAGCCTGTCGCGCAAGTGCACGGCCCAAACCCTTCGAGCATCCAGTAATCAGCCAGACCGCGTTCTTTCCGAGCATTGTCAATCTCCTACGTTATCAGTTCATCGCCGCTTGACCCGCAAGCCGCACCCCGGCTCGCTCGCGCCTAAACCCGGCACCTCTGGGCTGAGTATAGAAAGGGTTTCGCTTCTTATCAGGCTGGATAACCAGGATGAATCATGCGATCTGATCGAACAATCGCAGCCGCGCTGCCGCTATTACTTCGGAGGTAGTTGGCGCATTACCGGCACAAACTTAATCTACGTCTGTCGTGCGATCACTACCTAACGTACGCACTTAACTCTTAAGGAAAAAATCATGGCTAAGTTTCCCGTTTATACGCTCGAATCCGCACCCGAACAGTCGAAGCCGTCGCTGCAGGCACTCGCGCAAGCGTTTGGCATGGTGCCCAATATTGCAGGCGCGATCGCCGGATCGCCGAAGCTGATCAACGGTCTGGTCGGCGTGTTCCAGCAGGTTCATACCGGCAGCTTTACGGAAGCACAGATCCAGACACTTCTGCTGACGAATGCCGTCACGAACGGCTCCACCTGGGCGGTCGCCTTCCATACGTTCCTGGCACTCAAGGAAGGCCTTCATGAAGCAGACGTCCAGGCGATCCGTACGCGCGGCTTGCCGCAAGACAGCAAGCTCGCCGCGCTTTCGCGTCTTGCACGTACGTTGATCGAAAAGCGTGGTCGTCTCGACGATCGCGATGTCACGTCGTTCACGGCTGCCGGATTCGACCAGTCTCTGGTGCTCGAAGTCATCCTGGTCGTGGCCGCATCGACCATCACCAACTATGCCGGCAGCGTCGCCAATCCTCCGCTGGAGGAAATGTTCGGCGAATACGCCTGGACTGCCTGACTATAAGTTGAACGTCGAACCTGTTGTTGAGTGGTGAGGCATTCGTCAATTCGGATGCCTTACTAGCTCCTTGATTGACGAAGTCACTCCGAAGTCCGCGCGGTGAACAGTCTAACGACCGTCCGCGCTATCGATACCGATGCGGTTCACGCCAGAGGCAACTTATAAAAGAGCGTATCGATCTCGGCCGCAAACCGCTCAGTGGGAAGCTCACTACGTGGCACTCTCTGGAAACCATTTTTTTCGTAAAACCGCTGCGCAGCGACGGTTAGTTCGATGGTACCGAGGCATAGAGTTGTTGCGCCACTCTGACGAGCATGCTGCACGAGATGGTCCAGAAGACGTTGCGCCGTGCCTATCGTGGTGCCGCGGAATTCCTTGAGGACATAGAACCGTTTCACCGCAATCAACCCGTCGCCGAGGTCTTTCAAGGAAGCGGTACCGACCACCCGGCTGTCGCTGATCGCAATCCAGAACCCGCTGGCACCCTCTTGATAAGCGTGGGCCAGATCGCCAAGATCACTCTCCGCGCGTGGGTCGTCGTGAATGCCGAATTCCGCCCAGACTTGCGAAATGAGCGACCAGACATCACTCTCCCAGGACTGGGAGAATCGTTCGATCTGAACAACGGCGATGTCTGATCTCATGGTTTGAGCCCGATCTGATACAACACATCTAGCTGCCAGCGAAGTGATCGTTCAAGCCGGCAAACTGCTTTGCATAACCTTCACGTCCCTGCTCTGCCGCAAAGCGCAGCGGGAGCACACGCTTGACCAGCACTTCGTGCGCGTCAGGCTGCGACTCCAGAATCGACATGACTTCGTCAATATACTCCGTAAGCGGCATCGCGTTGGGGTCGCTGGCCTGTTGCTCGCCCATCAGTTCGGTCTGCACGTAAGGCGGCGCGATTTCCACAACATCCACATTCGTGCCCTTAAACTGATAGCGCAGTGACTCGCTAAACGAGTGGATTGCTGCCTTGGTGGCGCTGTACGCCGGCGTGATGGCGAGCGGCAGGAATGCCAGTCCCGACGACACGGTCAGCACCGTCGACTTCGCCTGCTTACGCAGCAGTGGCAACAATGCAGCAGTGAGACGGATAGGGGCGAGCAGGTTCGTGGCGATCGTCGCCTCGGCGATACTCGTATTCACATCGGCCGCACGCCAGTCTTCAGGCTGCATGATGCCAGCATTGTTGAGGAGCGCGTTCAGCGTGGGATAGTCGCGAGCGATTTGCGCCGCAAAGCGGGCAATGTCTTGCGGATCCGTGAGGTCCAGCGTGGCTGTCTCGATGCCTGGATTGGCCTCGCGCACAGCATCGAGTGCGGACTGGCGGCGCCCCGCGACGATGACCTTGTTGCCACGACGATGAAATGCTTCCGCGAGCGCGCGCCCAATGCCCGAACCGCCGCCGGTGATCAGAATCGTGTTTCCGCTAATTTGCATGACTGTTCTCCTGTATGAGGTTGTGCTAGCGTATGGCAAGCACTCTCATTCGGGAAGTAGGCACCGGTTTGTGTGGTACGAACATCAATGTGCGTAATGCGGATTCTCAATGGCGAACGGCAAAAAAGAAAATCGACGGGTCGTATTCAAATCGACGACCGGGCACTCGTCCTCAGCGGAACTCGATGCACTTGTGCTCGACGTGCTCGGCCGCGTCGCGGACAAATGGACGATGTGCGTCCTTGAGGTGCTCAATCAGAACGGCGTAGTGCGTTTTACGCGCGTCGGCGAACTGGTCGGCTCGATCAGCCAAAGAATGTTGAC
The DNA here is from genome assembly GCF_050435645.1 of Paraburkholderia sp. GAS206C. Lineage (NCBI taxonomy): Bacteria > Pseudomonadati > Pseudomonadota > Betaproteobacteria > Burkholderiales > Burkholderiaceae > Paraburkholderia > Paraburkholderia sp. GAS206C. The sequence continues at coordinate 245,754 of NZ_JBNDKR010000001.1, forward strand.
GAAGACGTTGCGACAAATGGAGGCCGACGGACTCGTGTTGCGTACCGTGCATCCGGAGGTTCCCCCACGCGTCGAATACTCGTTGACTGAACTGGGCACGAGCCTGTGCGCAGCATTCTGCGAAGTGTGGCAATGGGCCGAAAGACACGAACCGGAACTACGCGAATTGCGCAAGAAAAGAGAACCCTCATGAACCGCGTCGCCGCCCTTCCGATGTACAACGTCACGCCCGCGCTCGCCGCCGAGTGGCGCGCATTCCTTGCTGACGTTTTAAAGGCAGTGGACCCGCATGCCGCCCTGATCGATCCGGGTGAAGACCTGCATGCGCTGTGGCGCCGCCCCGACCTCCTGATATCCCAGACCTGCGGTTATCCGCTTGTCAGCGGTTTGCAGCGTCACGTTCAATTGATTGCGACGCCGCAATTCGACGCGCCAGGCTGTGCGGGCGCGAACTACTCGAGCGCGTTGATCACCCGAGCGAACGCGCCGTTCGACTCTCTGGACGCATACCGCGGCACACGCGCTGCTTATAACCAGGACGATTCGAATAGTGGCATGAATGTATTCCGACATGCGGTGGCGCCGCTTGCAAAGCACGGTCGATTCTTTAGCGAAGTCATCCGCACCGGTTCGCACCTCGGCTCGCTGCGAGCGGTGGTGGAGAACCGCGCGGATGTCGCCGCAATCGACTGTGTCACGTTTGCGTTTATGTGCGACGAGTTGCCCGAACTCGCGCAGCAGGTGCGAGTGCCAGGCTGGACAGCTGCATCGCCGGGCTTACCGCTGATTGCCGCGAACGATGTGCCGCAGAGCACCGTCGAATCGATGCGCGCGGCGCTGGACGACGCCCTCGCTTCACAACCCATGCGTGCGAAGCGACTGCGTCTCAAGGGATTTTCACGCCTGTCGCTAGGCGACTATGCGCGCATCAACCAGATGGAAAACGAGGCGCGGGCCCTGGGGTATCCGCACCTTGCCTGAGCGGTCTGGACTACGCGCAATCAGCCGACATCCAGCACCAGCAACTGCGCACCGTCCGCTACCTGATCGCCCACCGCGTACAGCACCTCCGACACCGTACCGGCCGCCGGCGCTCCGATGGTGTGCTCCATCTTCATGGCTTCCATGACGATCAGCGGCGTACCTTTCTCGACAACCGCACCCGGTTCGACAAGAACCGCGATCACCTTGCCGGGCATCGGCGCGGTGAGGCGCCCTTCGCCATGTTCGGCATCGGCCGCGTGCGCGAGCAGGTTTTGCCATTCGAAAGCCAACGCCTCGCCCAGACAGAACACATGGAACACGTCGCCATCCACGAAGACGCGCCCGGTGACGTGCGAGTCGCCGATCGTCGCACCGAACTCATGTGCACCTGTTCCGCTCCACCACGTAAAGCCGTCGCGCTGACCATCATGTTCCAGTGTCTGCACGCCGCCATCGCGAGCAAACGTCACTGCAAAGGCGCTTTCGTTTTCGACGTCGCGCCATGCAAGGGTCTGCGTATAGCCGCTATTTAACCGCCAATGCGACAGCGCATCCCACGGCGATGCGCCATGGGCCGTACCGCCTTCACGCGTCAGCAAGGCCGCACAGGCCAGCGCCACGGCTTCGCGAAATGGCTTTTGCACCGGCGCAAACAACGCAGCGTGATGCCGCTCGATCAGGCCGGTATCGAGATCTCCACTGGAAAACGGCTCGCTCGTGACGATACGCTGCAAAAACTCGACATTGGTATGCGGACCCACCACCTCGCAAGCGCGTAACGCCCGGCTCATCCGCGCCAGCGCCTCGGCACGCGTCGCACCGTGGACGATCAGCTTCGCAATCATCGGATCGTAGTACGGCGTAATCGTGTCGCCTTCGCGCACGCCGCTATCGATCCGCACCGCAGCGCGCGAACCGGGTACCCCTGGCGAACCGATCGCAAACTCCACGCCCTCAGGCATGCGCAGATGCTTGAGCGTGCCCGTCGACGGCAGGAAGCCGCGTGCCGGATGCTCGGCGTAGATACGCGCTTCGATGGCATGACCATCGAGTTTCAGTTGCGTTTGTGTCAGCGGCAACGGCTCGCCTGACGCTACGCGCAATTGCCATTCCACCAGATCGAGGCCCGTTACCATTTCGGTGACCGGGTGCTCGACCTGCAGGCGCGTATTCATCTCCATGAAGTAGAAGTCGCTCGCACCGGTCATGATGAATTCAACCGTGCCGGCGCCGACATAATTCACCGCACGCGCCGCCGCGACCGCCGCTTCGCCCATCGCACGCCGCAACTCGGCGGCAAGGCCCGGCGCTGGGGCTTCTTCCAACACCTTCTGATGGCGACGCTGCACCGAACAATCGCGGTCGAACAGATATACGGTGCCGCCCTGCTGATCGGCGAACACCTGCACTTCGACATGGCGCGGCCGCGTCAGATACTTTTCGATCAGCACACGATCATTGCCGAAGCTGCTTGCGGCTTCGCGCTTGCACGATGCAAGCGCCGCCGCGAAGTCTTCGCTGCGCTCGACCACGCGCATGCCTTTGCCGCCACCACCTGCGCTCGCTTTGAGCAGCACCGGATAGCCGATTGCATCTGCTTCACGTTGCAGCAGTTTGGCATCCTGATCGTCGCCATGGTAGCCCGGCACCAGCGGCACGGCAGCAGCATGCATCAACGCTTTGGCAGCCGCTTTCGAGCCCATTGCCGCGATCGCTTCGACCGGCGGTCCGATGAACGCAATGCCTGCGGCTGCGCACGCCTGCGCGAAGTCTTCGTTTTCCGACAGGAAACCGTAGCCTGGATGCACCGCCTGTGCGCCGGTTGCGAGCGCCGCCGCGATGATGCGTTCGTAGCGCAGATAGCTCTCCGCCGCAGTCGCGCCGCCGATATGCACCGCCTCATCGCACGCCGCGACATGCTTCGCGTTGGCGTCCGCATCGGAATACACCGCTACGCTCGCGATGCCGAGACGCTTGCAGGTTGCGGCGACCCGGCAGGCAATCTCGCCGCGGTTAGCGATCAGAATCTTGTTGAACATGAGGTGTCTCGATGAAGTGTCCCGTTCAGGACCGTTGTTCTGCGGGTAATCGTGGCGTCCGGCGGCATCTTGCCCAAGGCCTCATGTGCGCCACGACGGCGTGCGCTTTTCGAGGAACGACGCCACTCCTTCGCGACCTTCCGCACTGGCGCGCACGCGCGCGATACGCGAGGCCGTGTCCGCGATCAGCGCTTCATCCAGTTCGCGCACCGCGATGTCCTGCACGAGTTGCTTGCAGGCTCGCACGGCGTGCGGGCCGTTGGCGCACAGCGTGTCGGCCAGTTGCTTCACGGTGGCGTCGAGTTGCTCTTCACTGACCGATTCGCTGACGAGGCCCAGGCGCAGCGCCGTTGCGCAGTCGAACAATTCCGCGGTGGTGAAGTAGCGACGCGAGGCCTGTTCGCCCAGCGCGCGGATCACATACGGCGCGATGGTGGCGGGAATCAGACCGAGGCGTGCTTCGGAAAGGCAGAAGCGCGCGGTATCCAGCGCCACTACGATGTCGCACGCGCAGATCAGGCCCATGCCACCCGCGTAGGCGTCACCACTGACGCGAGCGATCACCGGCTTATTGCAGCGGTAAATCGCCGACAGCATGGCGGCGAGGCGCATTGCGTCGGCACGGTTCTCCTCGTCGGAGTAACCGGCCATCTTTTTCATCCAGTTCAGATCCGCGCCCGCGCAAAACGCCTTGCCGTTTGCTGCCAGCACGACCGCTCGCACGTCGTCGCGCCCGTCGAGCGACTGGAACGCCGCGGTCACTTCGGCAATCATCGTTTCGTTGAATGCGTTGCGTACATCGGGTCGGTTCAGCGTGACTGTCGCTACCTGACCGGCTATCGTCAGGATCAATGTTTCGTATTGCATATCGATTCGCTCCTTCCGTCGAGCTGCCGCGTTACATCCTGAACACGCCGAAACGCGTGTCTTCGATCGGTGCATTCATTGTCGCGGACAGTCCGAGGCCGAGCACATCGCGGGTCTGCGCCGGGTCGATCACACCGTCGTCCCACAGGCGTGCACTTGCATAGTACGGGTGCCCTTGATGCTCGTATTGCTCGCGGATCGGCTGCTTGAACGCCTCTTCCTCCTCCGCACTCCAGGCGCCGCCCTTGCCTTCGATCCCATCGCGTTTAACGGTGGCCAGCACGGAGGCCGCCTGTTCTCCGCCCATCACCGAGATGCGCGCGTTCGGCCACATCCACAGGAAACGCGGCGAATACGCGCGACCGCACATGCCGTAGTTGCCCGCACCGAACGAGCCGCCGATGATCACGGTAAATTTCGGCACCTTGGCCGTCGCGACGGCCGTCACCATCTTCGCGCCGTTGCGTGCGATACCTTCGTTTTCGTACTTGCGACCCACCATGAAGCCGGTGATGTTCTGCAGAAACACAAGCGGGATCTTGCGCTGGCAGCACAGCTCGATGAAGTGTGCGCCCTTGAGAGCCGACTCCGAAAACAGAATGCCGTTGTTAGCGATAATGCCGACCGGATGGCCCCAGATATGCGCGAAACCAGTGACAAGCGTCGTGCCGTAGCGGGCCTTGAATTCGTCGAAAGCGGAGTCGTCGACGATACGCGCGATTACCTCGCGGATATCGAACGGCTTGCGCGTATCGACAGGGATCACGCCGTAGATGCTCTGCGCGTCGTAACGCGGCGGTTTCGGCTCCTGCAGCGCCACCGGAACCTGCTTGGTACGGTTCAGATTACCGACGATGCTGCGCGCAATCCCCAGCGCATGCGCGTCGTTTTGCGCCAGATGATCGACCACGCCCGACAGGCGCGTGTGCACGTCGCCGCCACCGAGGTCTTCCGCGCTCACTACTTCGCCGGTCGCGGCTTTCACGAGCGGCGGCCCGCCGAGAAAAATCGTTCCCTGGTTCTTGACGATGATCGACTCGTCACTCATCGCCGGCACGTAAGCGCCACCCGCCGTGCACGAACCCATCACCACCGCGATCTGCGGAATGCCGGCTGCGGACAGGTTCGCCTGGTTGTAAAAGATGCGCCCGAAGTGATCGCGATCGGGGAACACGTCATCCTGATTCGGCAGATTGGCGCCGCCCGAGTCCACCAGATACACGCACGGCAGATGGTTTTCAGCGGCAATCTCCTGCGCCCGCACATGTTTCTTCACGGTGACCGGATAGTACGTACCGCCTTTGACGGTGGCGTCGTTGCAAACAATCACGCATTCCTGCCCGGCGATGCGGCCAATACCGGTGATCACGCCGGCACCCGGCGCATCGTCGCTATACATGCCGAACGCCGCCAGTTGCGACAGTTCCAGAAACGGCGTGCCCGGGTCGAGCAGTTGCGCGATCCGGTCGCGCGGTAGAAGTTTTCCGCGTCCCACGTGCTTGTCGCGCGCGGCCTGCCCGCCGCCAAGCGCAAGCTTCTCGACTTTGGCGCGCAGGTCGGCAACCAGCACCTCGAGCGCAGCCGCGTTGTTGCGGAAATCGTCCGAGCGGGGATTCAGCTTTGTTTCGATGATCGGCATTGCTTGGCTCTCCTGAGCGCCGCTGTTCTATTCGCCGCCCGGTTCGACCAGGCGGGTTGAGTGGCAACTGAGTGGCAACCGGGTGCCACCAGTCAGACCGTTTCAGCAAACAGTTCGCGGCCGATCAGCATACGGCGGATCTCGCTGGTGCCCGCGCCGATCTCATAGAGCTTCGCATCGCGCCACAGACGGCCCACCGGGTACTCGTTGATATAGCCGTTGCCGCCGAGGATCTGGATCGCTTCGCCGGCCATCCACGTGGCCTTTTCAGCGGTGTAGAGAATCACACCGGCGCAGTCCTTGCGCATCTGGCGCACGTGCTCGGAACCCATTGTGTCGAGTTGGCGACCCACCGCGTACAGATACGCACGGCAAGCCTGCAGCGTGGTGTACAGATCGGCCACCTTGCCCTGGATCAGCTGGAATTCGCCGATCGACTGGCCGAACTGCTTGCGGTCATGAATATACGGAACCACCGCGTCCATCACCGCGACCATGATGCCGGTCGGGCCGCCTGCCAGCACGGCGCGCTCGTAATCGAGCCCGCTCATCAACACCTTCACGCCGCCGTTCAACTGGCCGAGGATATTTTCTTCCGGCACCTCGACGTTCTCGAACACCAGTTCGCCCGTGTGCGAGCCGCGCATGCCGAGCTTGTCGAGCTTCTGCGCCACCGAGAAGCCCTTCATGCCCTTCTCGACGATAAACGCCGTGATGCCGCGCGGGCCGGCTTCGAGATCGGTTTTCGCATAGACCACCAGGGTGTCGCAATCCGGGCCGTTGGTGATCCACATCTTGGTGCCGTTCAGCACATAGTGGTCACCCTTCTTGTCCGCGCGCAGCTTCATGCTGACCACGTCCGAGCCGGCGTTCGGCTCGCTCATGGCGAGTGCGCCGACGTGCTCGCCGGACACGAGCTTCGGCAAGTACTTCCGCTTTTGCGCCTCGGTGCCGTTGCGATGAATCTGGTTCACGCAGAGGTTCGAATGCGCGCCGTACGACAGACCCACCGAGGCCGACGCCCGCGAGATTTCCTCCATGGCGATCATGTGGGCCGTATAGCCCATATTGGCGCCGCCGTACTCTTCCGACACCGTCATGCCCAGCACGCCCAGGTCGCCGAATTTCTTCCACAGGTCCATCGGAAACTGGTCGGTGCGGTCGATTTCAGCGGCGCGCGGCGCGATTTCTTTCGCCGCAAAACCCGCGAGGCTGTCACGCAGCATTTCGATCTCTTCACCGAGCGGGAATTGCAAACCGGGCAGGTTACTCATTGCAGTGTCTCCAGGAATACGTGGGATTAGCGAATTTCACGCTAGATTTACGTATACGTCAATAGGTATTTTTGAGTGATACTCAGATACGGTAAATGTACTCCAAAGCGCCGTTTCAGCATGCTAAACTCGCCCACACCGGCAGCCTCCAAGGCTCAAAACTGAACTGGACTCATATGATGGCCGCATCGAAGCCTGCACCGACCGCCATGGCGAGGGCCACACCCAAGACAGAGGCGCTTGCATCGCGCCGCGAGCCGGCAGGGCGTAAATCGCAGCAACGCGTGAAGGAAATCCTTCAGGCGGGCCGCGACGTGTTCTCCGAAAAGGGTTACGAACGTGCGACCACGGCAGAGATTGCGCAACGGCTCGGCATCTCCGAGGCGACCGTGTTCAGTTATTTCCGCGGCAAGCGCGAGTTGTGCGCACGGGTGATCGGCGACTGGTACGACGAAATCATCGATGCAATTGAAACGGGTCTGCCGCGCGATGGCAGCGTGAGGCAGCAATTCGCGTTCATCGTCCGCATGCATCTTCGTTTGATGCTGGTGAACGGCACGGATCTGTGCGCGCTGGTGCTTTCCGAGGGACGTGCGCGGCATCACGAGTTGAGCGAAGCGTTGACCGATCTGCAGCGGCGCTACACGGCACCGCTGATGCGCGTGCTCGCCCATGGCCAGGAAACCGGTCAGATTCGTGCGGATGTGCCGTTACGGCTGCTGCGCTCGATGGTGTTTGGACCCATGGAACACGTGCTGTGGGATGCGACGCTTGCCAATCGCCGCACGGATATCGAAGCCACTGCCGACAGTCTGATCGAGGTGCTGTGGGCGGCATTGCAGCCGCCCGATGCGGCGCTCGCCGCCCTGGTGCAGTTCCGGCATGAGGTGGGTGAAGCGAGCCGGCGGCTGGAAAAGGCACAAGCGGCGCAAGCGGCAGAAGCGGCGAAGGCAGCACACAAGGCCGCCAGCGCCTAGGAATGCGCGAGGTTCACACCGGCGCCACGCCAACATAGTTCTCCGCCATCGCAGTAGCCGCTGCCCGCGAGGTAGTGACATGCTCGAGCTCCGCCACCTGAAGTTGCTGCTCGAACGGCGAGGCATCGTCGAGCCGGTGCATCATGCGCGTCATCCAGTACGAGAAGTGCTCCGCGCGCCAGACGCGCTTGAGCGCGGTAGCGCTGTAGTTATCCAGCAGATCCCGGCGGTTTTCCGCGTAAAAGGCCCGCAAGGCAGCGGTCAACACACGCACATCGGCGATCGCCAGGTTCATGCCCTTGGCGCCCGTCGGCGGCACGATATGGGCCGCATCGCCAGCCAGAAAGAGCCTGCCGTGCTGCATGGTGGTCGAGACAAAGCTGCGCATGGCAACAATGTTCTTCTGGAAGATCTTGCCGTCCACCACTTTCTGACCGTCGGAAGAATCGACCCGCGCGTGCATTTCGGCCCAGATGCGATCGTCGGACCAGTTGTCGACGGAGTCCTTCGGGTCGCACTGGAAATACATCCGCTGCACGTTCGCCGAACGGGTACTGACCAGCGCAAAACCCCGTTCGTGGCGCGCGTAGATCAGTTCGCCGGAAGACGCCGGCCCTTCGCACAGGATGCCAAACCATCCGAACGGATAGACGCGCTCATAGTCCTTGCGCAAGACCGCAGGAATCGACGCTCGCGACACTCCTTGCGACCCGTCGCAGCCAATCACGAAGTCGCACTGAAGCTCGCACGCCTCGCCTTGATGGCGAAAGCGGATCGAAGGCGTATCGGTATCGATACCGTGAATCGAAGTATCCGACACGCTAAACAGCAAGGTGCCACCCGCCTCCACCCGCGCCGCCACGAGGTCCTTGATGACCTCGTGCTGGGCATAGACGGTGATCGAGTGGCCCGTTAGTCCGGTCAGGTCGATCCGGCGGCGCTTGCCCTCGTAAGCGAGTTCAAAGCCATGATGCAGCGCGCCCTCGGCCTTCATGCGCGCGCCGACACCGGCCTCGCAGAGCAGATCCATGGTGCCCTGCTCGAGCACGCCGGCGCGGATGGTGGATTCGATCTGCGCGCGCGTGCGCGATTCGAGCACGACGGACTCGATGCCACGCAGATGAAGCAGATGGGAAAGAAGCAGGCCTGCCGGCCCGGCGCCGATGATGCCGACTTGGGTACGCATAGATGTCTCCTGTCGCGGTCGGTGAGAGTTGGCGCTTTAGCGCCGACTCTCACCCATGCAACGCAGTTGCGATTGGCGGTAATTGATTTGTGGATCAAGTGTGCCGACCGCGGACCGTATCGCGCAACGCTATATGACAGATAACAACTATGCCGTTTTGAGATAAGGCCGTGACTTCAGGTCAACATCGGCGTCAAGTCCGGATCGCCTTTGGCCATCGCCCGCTGATAAGCAGGCCTTGCACCGATGCGCTGCAGGTACGCGAGTATGTTGGGATAAGGCGTGAGGTCGAGAGGATGGAACAGGCGCATCGTGGTCAGCAAACGACCATGACCATAGCAGGCGAGGATGAACTCGACGATAGCAGCGGACCCGGCCAGCAACATGGCGTCGACTTCCACAAGCGTGCCACCTCGCGTTTCAGGTTCCATGTAACCTGAATTCCAATACGTTAGCGTGAAAGTCGCCACTCTTGACATGGTCGCGCTCGCAACTCATGGACACATGCAATCGGATTTGCCAGGATAAGGGAAGGCATCGAACTTGCTGAGCCCCTTGGAAAAGTCGTCGCACCACGCGGCACCCCAAACAACGAGGACAACCGCATATGGCAACGCGCACGAAACCGCAGATCAGGGTCGGCATTGGCGGCTGGACGTACGCCCCATGGAGAGGCGTGTTCTATCCAGAGGACCTGACGCAAAAGCGCGAACTGGAATACGCGAGCCGCCAGTTGACCACCATCGAAATCAACGGCACCTTCTACGGTTTGCAGAAGCCCGAGAGCTACATGAAGTGGCACGACGAGACACCCGACGATTTCGTGTTCTCGCTCAAGGCGCCGCGCTACGCAACCAACCGGCGCGTGCTGGCAGAAGCCGGTGACAGCATGGAGCGCTTCTTCGCCAGCGGCCTCACCCACCTGAAAAACAAGCTCGGGCCGATCAACTGGCAATTCGCCACAACCAAGCAATTCGATGCAGAGGATTTCGAAGCATTTCTGACGCTGCTGCCCAAAAAGCTGGACGGGCTCACGTTGAGGCATGCGGTCGAAGTCCGGCACGAGAGCTTCCGCAGCGAGGCCTTTGTCGCGCTGGCGCGCAAATACGGCGTCGCTATCGTGCTCGCGGTAGACGGCGAGCATCCGCAGATCGCCAACCTCACCGCGCCCTTCGTGTACGCCCGGATCATGGGGACTTCCGAAAATCAGGCCCAGGGCTACTCGAAGAAGGCGCTCGACGCATGGGCGGAACGGGCCAGCCAGCTCGCCGCGGGCACTGTACCGGACGACCTCGAACCGGTCGCAGCAGACACCGGCGCGAAAAAGGGACACGACGTATACCTCTACGTGATCGGCGGCTTCAAGGAACGCAATCCCGCCGCAGCGCGAGGGATCATCGAGCGACTACATCAATAACTCATCCGCCCTCGAAAGAAACAGCTTCAACACCGCAGACGTATTCGATTTGCTGTAGCCGATCACCAGATCGATCGTCGGCGCCTCGCCTTCGAGCGGACGGCTCACCACCGACCATGGCAGCAGATTGTTCGCGTACTCGGGCATCAGCGCGAGACCGCGCGTAGAGGCTACTAACGACATCGCCATCGCGAGGTTGTCGACACCATGTTCGGGCGCGACCTCAATCGCCTTGTCCTTCAGATACTTCAAGATCACCTGATGCAGCACCTTGGCCTTGTTGGTCGCCATGATGAAAGGCTCACCCGCGAAATCCCCGGGTCGGATGGTGGCCCGCTCAGTGAGGCGGTGATCGCTCGGCATCAGCACGACCAGTTTCTCCTGGCTCACGACGCGATAGTCGAGATCGAAGCCCGGTTCCGCGCGTAGAAACGCGAGATCGAGCTTGCCGCGCGCAAGGGCGTCCGCCAGATCCGGCGAGTAGTGGCTCGACACCGTCACGTCGACCTTCGGCAATTCCTCGCGCAGCACCTGCATCGCGCGCGGCAACCACGTCATTTCCTGCCCTGTCAGAAAGCCAAGCGCAAAGACCGGCTTGCTCGGCTGCGCCGCGCGCCGCGCCGCTTCGCCCGCTGCATCCACCTGGGAGAGCGCGAGCCGCGCGTGATCGAGAAACGCCTTGCCTGCGGCCGTCAGTTCGACCCCGCGCGCGCTGCGGCTAAACAGGTCGGCGCCGACCTCCTCCTCCAGATCGCGGATCTGCCGGCTCAAGGACGGCTGCGAAGTGAACAGCCGACGCTCGGCCGCGACCGTCAGGCTGCCGGTCTCGGCAACCGCAATGAAATACCGCAAATGGCGTAGTTCCATAGGCCCTCGAATTCGATCCATGCCTGATAGGCATGCCTGCCAGCTTACAAAGTCGTTTAGCTTTCGACAAGACCTCACTACATTACCGATCAGGCGGCGACGGGACGGCGGTCCACTCAGGACGGCGACCCGAAGCCGATTTCAATCCATGCTTGCAATATATATCTACCCAGCAACGGAAAGATCGTGGCTCACCTGTTCACTCCCAGAAAAGTCGGCGATTTCGGTGTTCGGCGCCGAGCGCGTAGGTGTGCGGATCTCGCCGTCCGGCGAATGGGGCGGTATCTCCGATAGCAACCCGGAAGCCACCTTTAGCTACGTGGCTAAAGTACTCGACGGTTACGGTTTGGCCTATCTTCACGTGATCGAACCGCACATCAAAGGAGACGACACGTTGCATGAAGGTCACGCACCGGCGGCGGTGAAGTATCTGCGCCCGCACTTCTCAGGTCCGATCATCGCCGCAGGCGGCTTCGATGGCGCCAGTGCCGAAGCGATCGTCGCGTCTGGCGACACCGACCTGGTGGCTTTCGGTCGTCACTTCTCGTCGAACCCGGATCTGCCCTATCGCCTGCAGCACAACCTGCCGCTCACGCCATACGTGCGCTCCGCGTTCTGGGGCGGCGACGAAAAGAACTACTCGGACTTCCCGGCTTACGAAGAAGCCGAGACGGTGTGCTCCTGAGCACTCGCCGTAACGCTCAACGCACGACACCACCAGCATCCACTCACGTCACGAGGTTTCTATGTCACGCACAGTTCAGTTTGCCAAAGCCGGCGCTCCCGAAGTGCTCGAATTCGTCGAGCATCAGGTGCGCGCCCCCGGCCCGCATGAAGTTCGCATTAAAGTGAAGGCAATCGGCATCAACCGCGCCGAATCGATGTGGCGTCTCGATGACTATATCGAGCCCGTCAAGTTTCCGGCCGTTCTGGGGTACGAGGCCGCCGGCGTCGTCGATGCGGTGGGACCGGAGTTGAACGGGATCGCGGCCGGCGACGAAGTCAATGTCATGCCGTCGTTTTCGATGAACAGCTACGGCACGTACGGCGAAATCGTCATCGTGCCGGAACATGCGGTCGTGAAGCATCCCAAGTCGCTGTCCTATGCTGAGGGCGCCTCGGTGTGGATGATGTTCGTCACTGCATACGGCGCGCTGATCGAAGACGCCAAGGTCACGAAGGGCGACTTCGTCATCATTCCGGCGGCCTCGAGCAGCGTGGGCCTTGCGGCGATCCAGATCGCCAATTACGCGGGTGCAACCTCGATCGCGCTCACACGCACCTCGGAAAAGCGTCATCAGTTGCTCGACGCCGGCGCGGCACACGTGATTGCCACGGAAGAAACCGACCTGGTGCAGGAGGTCAAACGCATCACGGGCGGCAACGGCGCACGCGTCGCCTTCGACCCGGTCGGCGGCCCGACCTTGACCAAGCTGGTCGAGGCGTTGTCCTTCAACGGCATCCTGTACATCTATGGCGCGCTCAGCACCGATGTCACGCCGCTGCCGATCCTCGACATGATCGCCAAGGTCATCACTGTCAAAGCTCACAACATCTGGCTGACGAGCGGTGACGAGGCCCGGCGCAAGGCCGCGGTCGAATATGTCCTGAAGGGGCTGGAAAGCGGCGCGCTCAAGCCAGTGATCGACCGCACCTTCAAGTTCGACGAAATGGTTGAGGTGCACCGCTATCTGGAGAAAAACGGCCAGTTCGGCAAGATCGTCGTCACTGTCTGAGCACAAGGGGCGCCTCGCCGCGCCCCTTCATTGTTGGCCGAACCCAAACATTGTTTTCAGGGAACGCGCATTTATCTCACGTGAGCCGGCCGATAAGATGCGTTCGAGGGTGTCGCCAATGACACCAGCCTTCCGCCTTCAGCCCCGTTGTGCCGCGCGCCGTCACGACGGGCGTTCGCGTCTTTGCGACGCGTCGCGGGTTGCCGCGCTCAGCCGTCCCGACCCGTCGTGGCGGGCAGAAGCGGTCCTGGAGAGCGGAATCAGATAAAGGATTCGACGTGAACGTTACAGGACCCGAGCCAGACCTGGCAGCCACGATGAACGCACCCACGGGGCGCAGCCGGCACCTGAAGGCAGATGCGGCGCAGCGTAACAGTGTAGTTGAACGTGCCTTTTCGACCGCTGGCGAGGCGCTTGCGCGTCCCCGCCTCGCAGATCCATGGGCAGTGGTGATTGCCGGATTGAAAGAAAGCGCCTTGTCCACGCAGGACGAGATGCTTGATAGCGATGTGGAAGAAGCGGCGGGTACGGGCCGCATGCAAGGCGCGCCTCGCCTCTCCGCGACGCGCTCGGGTCGCGATTGCGCCAATCCGGCGCGCCGGGGTGCAGCGGCGGATCGTTCGCGCGGAAGGGCCGCCGACAACAAAAGCGCCGTGGTGACGTTTGTCGAGCGTTTCACCGCCAAATCGGTTTCGATTACGTGGCGCGACTCCACCGCCGCCAACTACTGCGAACAGTTGTGGATTCGCAGGATCGCGCGCTCGCAGGGCATTTGCGCCATCACGGGATCCAGCATCGTACGCGGCGACGCGGTTTATGGGCCTGCAGGCCGCACTGCGGCACGGCCGGCCAATGCCGCGCAAATGGTGCTCGCCGAAGCGATCGAGGAACTCGAAGCGTCGCTGTAACGCGCATCGAATCTGCAGGGTGGTCTTCTGGCCGCGCGACGGTACAACAGCGCGGCCAGATCACCAGGCTGTGGCTGCCTGGGAGGTTTTTTTGATCTTCCGGTCATGCAGCCCCAACATACTTTCATTTCCCCGACACCCTCCTATAGCAAGCCTCATTGGGCCACTCAGCGCCCATCATGCGGCATTGCGTTTGCAGCACATGCCCACGAGGCATGGCCACCAGCCCACAAAGTCTTTTTCCTTTGTGCTGTGCACCCCTAAATTAGCTCTCATGGCAGCGACGCGAACGTCTACCCCTTCGCGTCACAGCTCTGAACTACCGGATGACGAACACGCATCCGAACTTCACAGGCACAGCAGCTTTTAACCTCACTGGAGATTGACCATGACTAGCCTGACTGGAAAAACCGCCCTCGTCACCGGCGCTTCGCGTGGCATCGGCCGCGCCAGCGCCCTCGCACTCGCCAGACAGGGCGCAGAGGTCCTGATTCACTACAGCAGTGGCGAGAAGGAAGCCGACGCTGTCGTTGCCGAGATCCGCGCAGCCGGCGGCAAGGCACAGAAGGTCGGCGCCAATCTGCGTGCGGCAGACGGTCCGCACAAGCTGGCAGCAGCCGTGCGTGAAATGGTCGGCGAACGGCTGGACGTTCTGGTGGCCAATGCCGGCATCTCCAAGGCCGCGAGCATCGAGGACACCACCGTTGAAGATTTCGACGATCTGTTCGCGGTGAATGTGCGGGCGCCCTACTTCCTCGTGCAACAGTTGCTGCCGGTGCTTGGCCAGGGCAGTAGCGTCGTGCTGCTGTCGTCGCTTGCCGCCCATTCCGCGGTGGGCGTGCTGTCGGCCTATGCCTCGACCAAAGGCGCGGTCGATACGCTCGTCAAGCATTTCGCCTCCGCACTCGGCGAACGTGGCATTCGCGTGAATGCGGTTGCGCCTGGCGTAGTCGCCACCGACATGTCGAACTTCACGAAGACGGATGCCGGTCGCGACATCACGCTAGGCATGCAGGCATTGAAGCGCATCGCGCAGCCCGACGACATTGCCGGTGCGGTCGCGTTCCTCGCTTCCGATGCAGCCCGCTGGGTCACGGGCGACACGCTGCACGTGGATGGCGGCTCGAAGCTCTGATTGAACAGTAATCCGGAGGCGGCCTTTGTTATTTCGCCGGACGTCCGAACGCGTATGGTCTAGCCTGTCTTCATGTGATCGAACCGCGTGTGACAGGCACCGAGACACTCGTGGAAGACCTGGCACCGGTCGCGTCATGGTTCCTGCGCAAAATCGTCAAAGGGCCGATCATAGCGGCAGTGGCCCGCAACACCCGTCTCGCCGAGCGCGGCCCACGCTGCGCGGCGAATCAACCCAAGGAGTGTTTCAATGTCAAGCAACCTGAACCAGACAGGCAAGACCGTCAAGATTCCAGGCGCCGATCATCCGATCACCGTCGAGCCGAATCCGGCGCGCATCGTCGTCAAGCTCGGCGGCAAGGTGATCGCCGACACCCGCGAAGCATTGACGTTGCGCGAAGCGGCCTACCCTGCTGTCCTGTACATCCCCAGAAAGGACACGGACATGACGCTGCTGGAGCGCACCGAACATACGACCTATTGTCCGTACAAAGGCGATTGCTCGTATTTCTCGATCCCGTCCGGCGGAGAGCGTTCGGTCAATTCGGTCTGGACCTATGAACATCCGTACACGGCAGTCGCGGCAATCAAGGATCACCTCGCCTTCTATCCGGACCGTGTAGATTCGATCGAAGTGCACGCCTGAGCCGGCGAACTTCGCGACTTCATGACGGTTATGACTTACCGCGTGAGCAGCCTCCCGGCTTGCTCACGCGGTCCCTCTCTTCAACGATCTTCCACAGACGACCGCTCACCCGCCAAACACCTCGACCATCTGGGCATTGAACCCGTTCACGAGTTCATGCTCACCCGGCCCGGGATTGCCGCGGAACAGCATGGCCGCGTCCACCAGCACCTCATCGGTGTCCGTACCGAGCACTGCGATAGTCTCGTTGATAAACGCATCCAGCGGCATCGCCTGTTCAGCTTCGCGGCTGTTCATCAGGTCGGTGCGCACCCACGGCGGCGCGATTTCGAGGACTCGCACCGTGGTATCGCGCAACATGAAGCGCTGCGACATGATGTATGAATGCAACGCGGCCTTGGTCGACGAATACACTGCAGTCACGGCCAGCGGCACGAACGCCAGCACTGAGGTCGTATAAGCGACCACCGCATTGTTCTTCGTCTTGAGATGCCCGAGCAGCGCCGAGGTCATGCGGATCGGCCCGATCAGATTGGTCTCGACGGTAGAAACCAGCAGCACATCGTCGATCCGGCCCGCAGCGCTATCCGGTTGCATGATGCCGGCGTTATTGATCAGCACGTTGAAGTCGGGATAGTCGCGGATCAGTTGCGCCGCGGCCCGCTCGATGCTTGCCGCGTCAGTCATGTCCAGCTCGATGGCGGCCATGCCGGGGTTGGCTGCGACCACCTCGTCGAGAAGGCCGCGACGGCGTCCGCTAATGATCACCTTGTTGCCGCGCTGATGCAGCGCCTCGGCCAATGCACGCCCGATACCCGAGGTGCCGCCTGTGATAAAAATCGTGTTTCCTGTCAGTTTCATGATGGTGTCCTAAATAATTTTCAAGGCATCGTGGTTTCGGAGTCCAATGTTTCTGGGCTAGGACTTTACTCCGGGAAACGGTCGCCGAACATCGGCAGACCGCTCGCGGATTGCTCCCTGGTTGCCTCGTCCTGCAATACGTCCCAGTGCTCGGCGAGCTTGCCGTCTTCGAAGCGGACCACGTCCGCTGCAATCCACGCGGCTGGCCTGCCGCTGCCGGAGAAACGGCCATGCGCGATCACGTAGTCGCCTTCGGCCACGATCAGCTGGTTCTCATAACGTAGCGTGTCAGGCAGCGTGCGGATCAGACCGAACAGCCCGTCGCGCCCCGGTGCAATGTGTGCGCTGTGCTGGATATAGCGGTCCGACCAGAAGCGTTCGGCGGCCGCGTAGTCGCGCTTGTTGAAAAGCGTATCGAAAGCCTCGAGGACGAGGGCCTTGTTCTGCTCAGGCGTGGTTGTGCTCATGTCAGTCTCGATAGATGAAGGTAGATGAGTCGAAGCGCCGCCGGACGTCCCGGACGTCGACGGAACGCAGAGCCGGAACGGTTGCGTGGTGAAGTAAAGATAACGGCGGCTGAGCGGCAGCGGTAGCCGCTCTTTTTCGCTATCTCTTATGTATGCGGCGCATAGATGGCCGCGCTTCACGGCGCAGATCGGCCATGAGGTGTTCGACGACTGCGCGCCCTGCCGCGCGGGTTGCCCGGCCCATTGGAAAGTACGCATGCACTGGGACGTCGTCGGTCGTCCAGTCGGCCAGCAGCCTGACGAGCGAACCATCGGCCAACTCGCGCCGGCACGCCCATTCGGTCGTGGAGGTAATGCCGATGCCCCCTACCGCGGCAGCGACGGCGCCCTCGTTTTCGTTGGTCGAAAAATGCGCTTCGAGATCGACCACCACCTCTTCGCCCGCACGCTCGAATTTCCAGCCCGACGGGACCACCGACGCCGGCCCGCCGACGATGCGATGCCGCGTGAGATCCTCCGGCCTCTCCGGCGCGCCATAACGGTCCACATAGTCGCGCGAGGCGATGATCACGCGCTGGATCTGCGTAATCAGCGTGGCGGTTGCGCTCGAATCGACCAGCCGCCCGAGCCGGATAGCGACATCCACCGCATCCTTGACGAGATCCTGCGGACGGTCGCCCAGCAAAACCTGCAGACGTAGCTCCGGATGAAGTTCGAGAAACGGTGTTAGACGCGGGATGACCTCGCGAATCGCCACACTGGCCGGCATGCTCATGCGCAGCATGCCGCGCAGTTCGCCGCCATCGCGTACGCTGTGTTCGGCGTCTTCGAGCGCGATCAGGATTGAATCGAGGCGCGCGAGGAACTCGGCGCCGGCCTCGGTCAGCACGACGGCACGCGTGGTCCGCGTGAGCAGCCGCGCGCCGAGGTCGGTTTCCAGATCGGCGATGATGCGCGATACCTGCGATTGCGACAGCCCGCATTCGCGCGCCGCAGCGGAGAAGCTGCCAAGACGGGCGACACGGGTGTAAAGCTTGAGGGAGAGGATGTCCTTCACGGTGGCGGCTGTAGGTGGTTGCTGGAGGCGGGTGAGCCTGGGCAAAGGCTATACGATTGATGCATATTTCGCAAATGTCAGGCGAATCCAGTGCATGGTTGCCGGGTCGCGTGTCATCCTGATGTTCGAACCAGGCCGCATTACAGAAATCGCTTGCCCAATCTTTTGGGAAAGGCTACCTTTACGCCGTTCTACACGCTGTCGCGGGAGAGACTGTCACGCCGAAAGGCGGTGGCGGCGCCGACGGAGCAACCGCCCCGGAAACTCTCAGGCACAAGGACCGCCCAGCGGGAACATCTGGAGAGCGGCGCTTTCAGCGCCCACCGAAGGGGATTTCCGTCCGCCCGGCAACGGGATGCACACGGAAAGAAACTCTCAGGTACATGGACAGATGGGGCATGGAAGCCGGAAACGGCCGTGCTCACTCACTCTGGACCATGACATGTCACGTATAGCCATCATCGGCGCCGGCATTACCGGCGTCACGACCGCTTACGCCCTTGCGCAACGCGGCTTCAACGTCACCGTGTTCGAACGCCATCGCTATGCTGCGATGGAAACCTCTTTCGCCAACGGCGGCCAGCTCTCGGCCAGCAACGCGGAAGTGTGGAACAGCACCGCGACGGTCCTCAAGGGCCTGCGCTGGATGCTGACCCGCGACGCACCGCTCCTGCTCAATCCCCTGCCGAACTGGCACAAGTACTCGTGGATGGGTGAATTTCTGCGGCAGATTCCGCACTACCGCGCGAACACGATTGAAACCGTGCGGCTCGCGATTGCCGCGCGGCAGCATCTGTTTTCGATGGCGGAACGCGAGGGGATCGATTTCGACCTCGAACGGCGCGGCATCCTGCACGTGTACAAAACCCGCAAGGAGTTCGATGCAGCCGCGAAGGTGAATGCATTGCTCAAGGAAGGCGGTCTCGAGCGCGAGCCCGTAAGCGCTGACGAAATCCACCGGATCGAGCCCGCGCTCGACGGCACCTTCCACGGCGGTTTCTTTACACCGTCCGATTCGACCGGCGATATTCACAAGTTCACGCGCGGTCTCGCTCAGGCATGCGAACGCCAAGGTGTCGAATTCCATTACGACACGGAGATTGCTTCGATCACGCGTGATCAGACGGGCGCGTTCAGCATTGCGGCCACGAAAACGGGGCAGCCGTTTCAGCAGTCGTTTGCGCGGGTCGTGGTGTGCGCCGGTGTCAGGAGCCGCGAATTCGCCTCGATGCTGGGCGACCACGTCAACATCTACCCCGTCAAAGGTTATTCGATCACCGTCTGTCTCGACGATGAAGCGAGCCAGCAAGGCGCTCCGTGGGTCAGCCTGCTCGACGACAGCGCGAAGATCGTCACCAGCCGCCTCGGCGCCGATCGCTTCCGCGTGGCAGGAACCGCTGAAATCAACGGCTTCAACCGCGATATCAGGGCCGAACGGATTGCGCCCCTGGTCGACTGGACGCGCCGTTATTTTCCGCAGGTGAATACGTCGCGCGTCATACCGTGGGCCGGTCTGCGCCCCATGCTGCCGAGCATGTTGCCGAAGGTGGGCAAAGGCCGTTTGCCGGGCGTGTTCTATAACACCGGCCACGGGCATCTCGGCTGGACACTTTCGGCGGCCACGGCTGCAGGTGTAGCGGACGTGATCGAGCAGACCAGCCGGCGCGCGGCCTAGCCCTCTCCGGCTGCTCGCGGGCGTTCAGAAGCAGCTTGCGCTCTCGCCTCAACGTGTGCATCATGCATATATGCACACTGCACACGTTGAGGCATCGTCATGACGCAGCGCACCGAAAACCTCCTCGGCGTACTCGCCCTGCTGGTGACAGACGAGATGAACGCGCTGAACACCGTGGCCGCCCTCGCCGGCCCCACGGCGCGCGCCATGCTCAACGCCGTTGGCCAGTACCCCGATTCGTCCATCGAAGTACTGCGCGATGCGGTGGACCTTTCGCATCCGGCGGCGGTCCGTGCGGTGGCGGGGCTCGTCGAAGCGGGCCTGATCGAGAAAAAGCCCGGCCCCGACAAGCGCGCTGTAGCGCTCGCCCTCACCGCCACCGGCAAGCGTGAAGCAAAGCGCATGCAGACCGCGCGCGAACGGATGTTGCAGCGCGTGGTCAGCCGTCTCGACGCGGACGAACGCATCGTGTTCGAAGACCTGCTGATCAAGATTCTCTGGCATGAAACGCGTGATCCAGCGCATGCCATGCAGCTGTGTCGTCTGTGCGACGAGGGCCCTTGCCTGAAGGCAGGCTGCCCGGTCGAATGCCGCGACCAGGGCTTGCCCATGCCACAGCGGAGCGGCGCATGAATTCCGCGGTCTCTGCACGCTGGCGTGCGATTGGAGCGCTGACCGCCGTGTCGGCGTTCACGCAGATCGGCCAGTTCGGCATCGGCTTCATGGTCTTGCCTGTGTGGCTGGCTCATCAAGGGCTCGACGCACCGCGAGCCGGGCTCTTTTCCGCAGTTCAGTGGGCGGGCATGTTTACCGGGTTGCTTTCGGCGCCACGGCTGGTGGAGCGGTTCGGCGCCAGGCGCACCGTGTTGCTCGCGCTGGCGGCAACGGTCATCGCCTTCGCCAGCATCCGCGCACTAACCTGGCCTCTATGGATCGTCCCCGGCTTTCTGATCGGACTCGGCATGGGGCTGCGCTGGATCGCGAACGAGACCTGGCTTTACCGGCTGGTTCCTGCGGATGCCAGCGGGCGCGTGGTCGGCATGCACGAAGCGTTGATCGCCGTCGCGGGGGTGATTGGTCCAGCGCTTGCTGCGTGGTGCGGGGTCGACGGGCCGATCATTTTTATAGCCGGCGCGGCATGTACGTTCGCCGCGGCCGTCCCGCTCTGGCTGGCAGGTTCCGATGCCGCCGGTGACGCAAACACACAAAGCAGCCAACTCGCTCGCGCGTCCGGGGTTCATGAAGTTCCTGATGAAGTTCCTGATGAAGTTCCTGACGATACCGAATCTGACGAAGCCGCCGATGCTCTCCAGGCCGCCCGGTCCGCTCAGCACGCCGCCAGCAGGCAGGCAAACGGTATCGACCCGCTGATCGCCCTGGGCATGGTGGTCGTGGTGGTAGGCGGCCTGGGCGATGGCGCGCTATTCGGCCTCTTTCCCCTCTTCGCCAATGGCCGCGGCCTAAGCGTCACACAGACCGCCACACTGCTGACCTGTTTCGGCGTTGGCGGCATGGTCCTGCAGTTTCCAGTCGGCTGGCTAGCGGATCGCACTGACCTGCCGACGGCGGTCATGTTTTGCGCCGCAATCAGTGCGCTATCGATTGTCTCATTCGGACTCGCAGCGCCCGCTTCATGGCTGCTCAGCGCGAGCGCGCTGCTGCTAGGCGGTCTGAACAGCGCATTCCTCACGCTCGGTGTCTACGCCGCGGCCTCCGGCGCGAAAGCCGCACTCATTCGCAATATGCGGCTGATTTCGCTGACTTTCTGCGCCAGTTCGATTGTCGGCCCTTTGCTCGCCGGTTTTGCAATGAAAGCGCTCGGCAACGACATGCTGATATGGCAGTTGGCGCTGGCGAGCGGCGCACTCGCCGTCTACACGCTGGGTCTGCTCGAGGGCCGGCGTCAGCCGCGCGGAGCGTCCTCCACGAGCTAACGCCAACGTCAGTGCCGCTGAAGCATCAACGTGTACCGGCTACCTTGCGCTGCCGCCACAGGCACAACACATCGCATGCAATATGCGCCGCGGCAATCGCGGTGATCTCGCTCTGATCATAGGCCGGCGCCACTTCCACGACATCGGCGCCAATCAGATTCACACCGGTCAGGCCGCGCACGATCGCCAGCCCTTGCGCCGACGACAGGCCGCCTGCGACCGGCGTGCCCGTACCCGGTGCAAAGGCCGGGTCGAGGCAGTCGATATCGAAGGTCAGATACGCGGGACGCTCGCCGACAATCGACATGATCCGCTCCACCGAGGCTCGCGTACCGTGCTCGTGCACCCACGCGGCATCGAGGATATTGATGCCCATGAAGTCGTCGTTCCACGTGCGGATGCCGACCTGCACCGAGGTCTGCGGGTCGATCAGGCCGTCCTTGACCGCCTTGTAGAACATTGAGCCGTGATTCAGGCTGTCCGGGCTGTCGTCGGCCCAAGTATCGCAGTGTGCGTCGAAGTGGATCAGCGACAGCGGCTTGCCATACTTCTCGGCATGCGCGATCAGCAGCGGATAGGTGATGTAGTGATCGCCACCCAGCGTCAGCATCTTCGCATCCGAGCGCAGGATCGTGCGCGCATGCTCGACGATTGCGGGCTTGATAGTCAGCGGATTGTGCGCGTCGAACCAGCAGTCGCCGTAGTCGGTCACGGCGAGATCGTCGAACGGATTGAAGCCCCACGGATAAGGGTACAACTCGGACAACTGCACGCTTGCCGCACGCACCGCAGCGGGACCGAGGCGCGCACCGGAGCGAAAGGTGGTCGCCAGATCGAGTGGAACACCCGAAATAGCCACGTCGACACCGTCGAGCTCGCGCGTGTACTTGCGTCGCATGAACGACAGCACGCCCGCATAGGTGTTTTCGATCGAGGAACCGTACAGGGACGGACGGCGGATTGCACCGTCGCCATAGAGAAGTTCAGTCATGGGATGACCTGATAAAACATGCCGGCAACACGCGCGAGGTTTCCCGAGGTTGTACGCGTATCGCCCGGCTTCGGATTCATTGGGAACGCGACGGTGCCGTAATCGCGCACCGCCGCGCTGGCTTGCGAATCCTTTAGCGCAGCCGCACCAGCGTAGACTTCAGCTCGGTGTACTTCTCCAGTGCGTGCAACGACTTGTCGCGGCCGTTGCCCGATTGCTTGTAGCCGCCGAACGGGAAATTCATGTCTCCCCCTTCGTCGTAGCAGTTGACCCACACAGTGCCGGCCCGCAGGCTGCGCGCCATTTCGTGAGCGGTGGTCAGATTCGAAGTCCAGACTGCAGCAGCCAGACCGTATTCACTATTGTTCGCAATCCTGATGGCTTCTTCCGCCGTATCGAACGTGATGACCGACAGCACCGGTCCAAAGATTTCTTCACGTGCAATTTTAGCATCGGCCTGGGTGTCGAAAATGGTCGGCTCGATATAGTAGCCACCGCTCTCCTGCTTCACGCGGCCGCCCCCGAGCAGCAGCTTCGATTCCGCGCGGCCCGCTTCGATATAGCCCAGCACGCGGTCCAGTTGCACCTGGTCGACAATTGCGCCCATCGAGGTCTTCGGGTCCAGCGGATTGCCCGGTGTATAACCGCGTGCAGCGGCGATCAGCTTGTCGAGGAACACGTCCTTGATGTCGCGATGCACGAGCAGGCGCGAACCAGCCGTGCACATCTCGCCCATGTTGTAAAAGATCGCGCCCGCGGCGGCGTTGGCGGCGCGGTCGAGGTCCGCACAGTCCGGCATCACGATGTTGGGCGACTTGCCGCCCAGTTCGAGCCATACGCGCTTCAGATTCGACTGCCCGGCGTACTGCATGATGAGTTTGCCCACATTGGTCGAGCCGGTGAAGGCGAGACAATCTACGTCTGGATGCAGCGCGAGCAGCTTGCCCGGCTCACCGGCGCCCGGCACGACATTGAACACGCCCGCCGGAATACCCGCTTCGTGGGCAAGTTGCGCGATACGGATGGCCGTCAGCGGCGACTTCTCGGAGGGCTTCAGCACCACGCTATTGCCGGCCGCCAGCGCCGGGCCGAACTTCCACGACGCCATCAGGATCGGAAAATTCCACGGCACTACCGCCGCCACGACGCCGATCGGCTCACGCGTGACCAGCCCCACCAGATGATGATCGGCCGGGGCCACTTCGCCACCGATCTTGTCGATCGCCTCGGCAAACCATTCAACGCAGTACGCGGCGCCCGGCACGTCCACCGAAGTCGTATCGCCGATCGGCTTGCCGGCGTCGAGCGTTTCGAGCAGCGATAGCTCGTCGAGGTGCTCGCGCATCAAGCCGGCCCAACGCAGCAGGACAGCTTTGCGCTGGCGCGGATTCAGCCCGGACCACACATGCGAATCGAAGGCGCGGCGCGCCGCCGCAACCGCCGCGCCGACATCGTCCGCCGCGCTATCGGCCACCTTGACGAGCAGCTTGCCGTCGATCGGGCTCAGGCAATCGAAGGTGCGCCCGCTCGCAGCATGGCGATATTCGCCGTCGATAAACGCGCGGCCTTCGATCGAAAGCGTTGCGGCCTTGTCCTGCCAGTAAGCCAGAGTCTTTTCCATCAGGATGCCTCAATGTTATGCGTTCGACGTCCAGCGTGAGAGCCGCCCTCGCAGCCATCACGAGCGTCGCAACGACGTTGACGCGGAAAGTCTAGAAGCTCGGCGGCGAATTCGCCGAGACGATTTCGCAGACGTGTTCCGCGCTGGGATTGCGAAAACGGTGCGGCAAACGGCTTTCGAAGTAGTAGCTGTCACCGGGGTCGAGCAGCCACGTAGCGCCGTCCACGGTCAATTCGATCTGACCGCTGACGATCACCCCGCCCTCGTGTCCGGTGTGCACGAGCATCTCCGGTCCGGTGTCTGAAAGCGGTTGATAGACTTCCCGCAAGATGCCCATGTTGCGGTCTTTCACACCCGCACCGGCGAGATAGAACTCGATCGACTCGTTGCCGAGATTCGGCATGTCGGCGCGGCGCGACACCACGGAGCGGTCAGCTTCCACTTCGAACGTGAAGAATTCGGCGAGGCTCATCGGTATGCACTCGAGCAGCTTCTTGAGCGACCCGACTGAGGGACTCACGCGATTTTGTTCGATCAACGAAATAGTTCCGTTAGTGACGCCCGCCCGTTTGGCCAGCTCGCGCTGAGACAGGCCATTCTTCTTACGGATGTACTGCAGGCGGGACGCAACTTCGATGGACATCGCTGCACTCTCAGAGTGGATGAACCCGTTTAAGGAATCAGCAGGATCGCGTCGGGTCTGCGCGAGTGTTGAATATTCTAATCACTTTAAGGCTGCCGCTGCTGGGGAAAACCCTTTGATGCATTCGAAATACCGGCTATTGCAATACGCATACCCAACCCGCGGGTTTTGGCCTATTGCCTCGGGTAAGCCCTGATAAATCTTTTATAAAAATGATTTGACGGCAATATTGGCTCGTATATGCTGGTTCACAGGGGGTCGTCATGCCAACGTCACAGATCCTCCAGCGAGTGTTTTGCGACGAAGCGAAGCAGTTTCGCTGCGGCACCAGGCGATCAACCCGCGTCACGTTTCTTTAAACGCCCTGTGCGTTTCTGAACGAGGCGTTCAATACTTTCAACGTCGCTAGTCGAGTGTAATCGTGAGAGTCCGAGGCCCTTTGGTTAGGTGGGAACGCAGTCAGGCGAGATGTCTTCGTCCTGAAGGCACCATCGCCGACGGCAGCAACGGCAGCCTTGCGTTTCGCCGCTTTCTGTCCGTCTTCACGATCCTGTCCCGCCGTTCTGTCCGACGCCACAATTCCGTCTCTGCGCGCGCTTTCATCGCCGTACGCACCGACGAAGTCGCTTCCCTGCTGCCCTAGCGCCTCTCTATTTACCGTTCGGTTCACCTGTTTGCCTGAGCGTATGCGTGTGCCTTTACCGGCACCAGCGCTTGTGCGTGCATCGTTTCGTCTGTTGTCTGCGCATTCGTATCCGTTGCGCCAGGTAATGGGCTGAACCGAACGGCTTTCCTGATAGCAATGCGCGGCATGGTCCGCTAACGACCTCCGCCTGCACTTCCGGTGGCTTTGCGCCCTGCGCACGGCTGCGGAATCGTGCCGCGCCTGTTTTAACGTTGTTCGCGCCGCGTCCCGCGGGGAATAAACACGTCCATTCATTTAGTCATGCGAACCAGACCCCTGGTCGGCATTAGCGCCGACAGAACGATGACGGGAGTGCACCCGTCGCACACGGTCGGCGAGAAATATATCGCCGCTGTCGTCGACGGCTCACACGCGCTGGCGATGCTGCTGCCCGCGCTCGGCAACCGTCAGGCCGCTGCCGAGATTCTCGCGACGGTCGACGGCTTGCTGTTTACCGGCAGCTATTCGAATGTCGAGCCGCACCATTACGGTGGCGAGCCCAGCGTACCGGGCACGCTGCACGATGCTGCACGCGACGCGACGACGCTGCCGCTCCTCGCTGCAGCGATCGACGCCGGTGTGCCGGTCCTCGCCGTCTGTCGCGGCTTTCAGGAAATGAATGTGGTGTTCGGCGGGACGCTGCATCAAAGCGTTCACGCGGTGGCAGGTTTAAACGACCACCGTGAGAACAAGGAAGACGAACTGGACGTGCAATACGCACCGTCGCATTCCATCGCGCTGACCGAGGGCGGCCTGCTGCAGCGCCTTGCAGCGGGAGCGAATGAGGCACGTGTGAATTCCTTGCACGGACAAGGCGTCGAGCGGCTAGGCAACGGCCTCGTGGCCGAAGCCACTGCGCCGGACGGATTGATCGAGGCGGTGAGCGTCAGGAATGCGCGTGCCTTCGCTTTGGGTGTGCAGTGGCACCCCGAGTGGAAGCACGCGAACGACGCGCTGTCCACCGCGATCTTCCGGGCGTTCGGCGATGCATGCCGCGATCGAATGCGCACCAGGGCCGGCTATGGCGCGGCATCCGCCGCCACGCACGCCTGAGCTGGTCCGCGCAAAAACTGAGAGAACAATCATGCAAGACATCGACGAATTTCTGAAGCAACACCGCATCACCGAGATCGAAGCAATCATTCCCGACATGGCCGGGATCGCGCGCGGCAAGATCATTCCGCGCAGCAAGTTCGAATCCGGAGAATCCATGCGCCTGCCGCAAGCGGTGATGATCCAGACCGTCACGGGGGACTATCCGGAGGACGGTTCACTGACCGGCGTCACCGATCCCGACATGGTCTGCGTTCCCGACGCTTCGACCATCCGCCTGATTCCGTGGGCAGTCGATCCCACCGCGCAGGTGATTCACGACTGCGTGCACTTCGACGGCACACCGGTCGCCATCTCGCCGCGCCGGGTGCTGCGCCAGGTGCTCGAACTGTACAAGGCCCGTGGCTGGAAGCCGGTTATTGCGCCGGAACTCGAGTTCTACCTCGTCGACATGAACAAGGATCCGGATCTGCCGCTGCAACCGCCGATCGGCCGGACCGGCCGTCCGGAGACAGGCCGCCAGGCGTACTCGATCGAAGCGGTCAACGAATTCGATCCGCTGTTCGAAGACATCTACGAGTACTGCGACATTCAGGAGCTCGAAGTCGACACGCTGATCCACGAAGTCGGCGCAGCGCAGATGGAAATCAACTTCATGCACGGCGACCCGCTCAAGCTCGCGGACAGCGTGTTTCTGTTCAAGCGCACGGTGCGCGAGGCCGCGCTGCGTCACAAGATGTATGCGACGTTCATGGCCAAGCCGATGGAAAGCGAGCCGGGTTCGGCGATGCACATGCATCAGAGCCTCGTCGACGAGGAGAGCGGGCACAACCTGTTCACCGGCCCCGACGGCAAGCCCACGCGACTATTCGACGGATATATCGCCGGCCTGCAGAAATATACGCCCGCGTTGATGCCGATTTTCGCACCGTACATCAACTCCTACCGCCGCTTGTCGCGTTTTATGGCGGCTCCGATCAACGTGGCGTGGGGCTACGACAACCGCACGGTGGGCTTCCGGATTCCGCATTCGGGGCCGGCTGCACGGCGCATCGAAAACCGCATTCCAGGCGTGGATTGCAATCCCTACCTCGCCATTGCCGCAACGCTTGCGGCCGGCTACCTCGGCATGACGCAAAATCTGCGGCCTACCGAGCCGCTGATCAGCGACGGCTACGAACTGCCCTATCAATTGCCGCGCAATCTCGAAGAGGGCCTGACGCTGATGGGCGGGTGCGAACCGATCGCCGAAGTGCTCGGCGAGAAATTCGTCAAGGCCTATCTGGCATTGAAGGAAACCGAGTATGAAGCGTTTTTCCGCGTGATCAGTTCGTGGGAACGCCGGCACCTGCTGCTGCACGTTTAAGACGTGCGTAAGCCAAGAGAACAACTGGAGGCAACATGAGCTACAGAACAGAAGAAGTCGCGTACGTGCAACCGGCCCAGCCGGCGGCGTTCGCGCAGGTATCGCAACAACGCAGCACTGCTGAGTATCGCGCGCTCGACGCGGCACACCATATTCACCCGTTTTCGGACATGGGTTCGCTCAACAAGGCCGGCAGCCGCGTGATCGTCAAGGCCAAGGGCGTGTATGTATGGGATTCCGAAGGCAACCAGATCATCGACGGTATGGCGGGTCTGTGGTGCGTGAACGTCGGCTACGGCCGCAAGGAACTCGCCGACGCCGCCTACCGGCAGATGCTGGAGCTGCCCTACTACAACACCTTCTTCAAGACCACGCATCCGCCGGTGATCGAACTGTCGGCGCTGCTCGCGGAACTGGCGCCCGCTCCGTTCAATCACTTCTTCTATTGCAACAGCGGTTCGGAAGGCAACGACACCGTGCTGCGCATCGTCCATCAGTTCTGGGCCACGCAGGGCAAGCACGCGAAGAGGTACGTGATTTCGCGCAAGAACGGCTATCACGGTTCGACAATCGCCGGCGGCACGCTCGGCGGCATGGGCTACATGCATGAGCAGATGCCGTCGAAAGTCGAGAACATCGTTCACATCGACCAGCCGTATTATTTCGGCGAAGCCGAGGGTAATCTGACGCCGGAAGAATTCGGCCTCGCCCGCGCACAGCAGCTGGAAGCCAGGATCCTAGAGATCGGCGCGGAGAACGTCGCCGCGTTTATCGGTGAGCCTTTCCAGGGGGCGGGGGGCGTGATTTTCCCGCCGTCGACTTACTGGCCGGAAATCCAGCGCATCTGCCGCAAGTACGACATCCTGCTGGTGGCAGATGAAGTGATCGGCGGTTTCGGGCGCACCGGTGAATGGTTCGCACATCAGCACTTCGAGTTCGAACCCGACCTCATCACGCTCGCCAAGGGCTTGACGAGCGGCTATGTGCCGATGGGCGCGGTCGGTCTGCATGACCGCGTCGCCAAAGTCATTGTCGAAAACGGCGACTTCAATCACGGCCTCACCTACTCGGGCCATCCGGTTGCGGCAGCGGTGGCGGTCGCCAACCTGAAGCTCTTGCGCGACGAGAAAATCGTCGAGCGCGTCAAGACCGACACCGGTCCGTACTTCCAGAAGCAGTTGCGCGAGGCCTTCGCGAACCATCCGATCGTCGGCGATATCTCCGGCGCCGGGCTGGTAGCCGGTCTGCAACTCGCGCAGGAGCCTAAAACGCGCAAGCGTTTTGCCAATGGAGGTGAAGTCGGCACCATCTGCCGCGACTTCTGCTTCAACGGCAACCTGATCATGCGCGCTAGCGGCGACCGGATGCTGCTGTCGCCACCGCTCGTGATCACGAAGCAGGAAATCGACGAGATCGTGTCGAAGGCGAAAAAAGCCATCGACGCGACCGCACAACAACTCGGAATTTCGTAACGGCAGTTCTTTTCCGGCCCGGGCGCAACAACCATGACACGCGCCCATGCCGGGATTCTAACTTCAAGGGAAAAACGCCATGAGCGCTAGTCATACTGGACGTCATCTTCGACATGCGGTTGCGGGGGCCGCGCTTCTCGCCGTCACGAGCTTTACTGCGCTGTCGGTCTCACCGGCGCTTGCGGCCGACACGGAACTGAACGTGTACAACTGGTCGGACTACATCGCCAAAGACACGATTCCGAACTTCGAGAAGCAGGACGGCATCCACGTGAAGTACGACAACTACGACAGCGACGATACCTTGCAGGCCAAGCTGCTCGCAGGGAGTTCGGGTTACGACATCGTGGTGCCGACGTCCAACTACATGGCCAAACAGATTCAGGCCGGCGTCTACCAGAAGCTGGATAAATCCAAGCTGCCGAACCTGGCGAACCTCGACCCGGTTCTGATGAAGATGATTACCGACGCCGATCCGGGCAACCAGTACGGCGTGCCCTGGGCATACGGCACCGACGGCATAGGCTATAACCTGCAAGCCGTACAGAAGGCACTCGGCGCCGATGCGCCGGTGGATAGCTGGTCGCTGGTGTTCGATCCGGCCAACCTCTCCAAGCTGAAGGGCTGCGGCGTGTCGTTCCTCGACCAGGCTGTCGACGTGTTCGCTGCCGTGCTGCAATACATGCACAAGGATCCGAACAGCACGAACCCGGCTGACTATCAGGCCGCCTTCGAAGTGCTGAAGAAAGTCCGCCCGTATATCACCCAGTTCAACTCCTCCGGTTACATCAACGACCTCGCCAACAACGACATCTGCGTCGCCGTGGCGTGGTCGGGCGACGTCGGCATCGCCAGCCGCCGTGCCGCTGAAGCGAAGCGCTCGTACACGGTCAAGTTTTCCAACGTCAAGGAAGGCGGCCTGCTGTGGTTCGACGTGATGGTGATCCCGAAGGATGCGCCGCACGCTGAAGCCGCACTGAAGTGGATCAACTACATCGAAGATCCGAAGGTCAACGCCGCGATCACCAACGAAGTCTTCTACCCGACCGCCAACAAGGCTGCACGTCAGTTCGTGACGCCGGGCGTCGCTCAGGACACCACTGTTTATCCGGGTGACGACGTATTGAGCAAGATGACGCTGATGAAGCCGATGCCGAGCGACATTCTGCGCCTCGAAAACCGTCTTTGGGCTCAGCTCAAAACCGGCCACTAATCTTTAGACACCGCATATCAGCGGATATAACCGCGGAGCAGGGATCGCTCGATCCCTCTCCGCCTGAATCAGGCAATAAGGCAGTCAGCCTGCGCCTTGCAAGCGCAGTCCCATGTTTCCCGATCGCAGCAGACCTTTGTGAGCCGCCCCGCGCGCCCCACACGGGGACGCTTACGCCCGCGATCCGTAAGGAATGGTTACGCCATGAACTCGACGACCTCAAATAGCGCCGCCCAGGCGGCTCGTAATGCTGCAAAAGCCGCGGTTACGACTAAAAGCAAGTCCGACGAATTCGTCCGCATCGAAAACGTCGTAAAGAAATTCGGCGACAGCACCGCTGTCGATAACGTCAATCTGACCATCGCGAAGAATGAACTCTTCGCACTGCTTGGCAGCTCGGGCTGCGGCAAGTCCACGCTCCTGCGCATGCTCGCCGGGCTGGAAACGGCCACCTCGGGACGCATCTTCGTCGACGGCGAAGATCTCGCGGCGATGCCGCCGTACAAGCGCCCGGTCAACATGATGTTCCAGTCGTATGCGTTGTTCCCCCATATGAGCGTGGAGTCGAACATCGCCTTCGGCCTCAAGCAGGAAGGCACGCCGAAGAACGAAATCAAGGAACGCGTTGCCGATGCGCTGCATCTCGTGCAGATGAGCCGGTTCGCGGGCCGCAAGCCGCACCAGCTCTCGGGTGGCCAGCAGCAGCGTGTGGCGCTGGCCCGCTCGCTCGTCAAGCGTCCCAAGCTGCTGCTGCTCGACGAGCCGATGTCCGCGCTCGACAAGAAGATCCGCCAGAAGACCCAGCTCGAGCTGGTCAACATCATCGAGAAGGTCGACGTGACCTGCGTGATGGTGACCCACGATCAGGAAGAAGCGATGACCATGGCCGGGCGCCTCGCCGTGATGAGCGAAGGCCGCATCGTGCAGATTGGTACGCCCTCCCAGGTTTATGAGTTTCCGAACAGCCGTTTCTCGGCCGAGTTTATCGGCACGACCAACATGTTCGAAGGCGTGGTGGTGGAGGACGAGCCCGATCACATCTTCGTCGAAAGCGAGGATCTCGAAGCACGCATGTATGTGAGCCACGGCATCACGGGTCCGCTCGGCATGCCGGTGGGCATCTCGGTACGCCCGGAGCGCGTCAGGGTTTCGCTCGAGAAGCCGGGCACGCCGCACAACTGGGCCCGCGGGGTCGTCTCGGATGTCGCGTACATGGGCAGCTATTCGCTGTATCACGTGCGCCTGCCGAGCGGCAAGACCGTGGTGTCGAACCTGTCCAGCTCGCACCTGATGAACGAAGGGGCGCCTGCCTATAACGACGACGTGTTCGTCCATTGGTCGCCGGCGAGCGGCGTGGTGGTGACGCAATGACACCATCCGTCTCCACCTCCTCCGTGGCGCCCAGCGCACTCGCCCGGCTGCTGAAGCGCCTGACCGCCCTGCTGCCGTCGGGCCGCACAACGGTGATCGGCGTGCCGTTCATCTGGCTAACGCTGTTCTTCGCACTGCCCTTCGTGCTGGTACTGAAGATCAGTTTCGCCGATCTGCGCCTGAGCATTCCACCGTACTCCGACCTCGTCAGCATGAAAGACGGTGTCGTGCATCTGGCGATCCAGCTCGGTCACTACGCGTTTCTGCTGCAGGACGACCTGTATATCGCGACCTACATCAGTTCCCTGAAGATGGCGGCCATCTCGACCTTCTTCTGCCTGCTGATCGGCTATCCGATCGCGTACTACATTGCGCGTTCGGAGCCGGCCAAACGCAATCTGCTGATGATGGGCGTGATGCTGCCTTTCTGGACCTCGTTCCTGATCCGCGTCTATGCATGGATAGGCATCCTGAAGGACGACGGCCTGCTCAATCACACGCTGATGGCGATCGGCATGATCCACTCGCCGCTGCGGCTATACCACACCGATATCGGGGTCTATATCGGCATGGTCTATTCGTATCTGCCATTCATGGTGATGCCGCTGTATGCGCACCTGGTGAAGATGGACCTGACGCTGCTCGAAGCCGCCTACGACCTCGGCGCCAAGCCGTGGACCGCCTTCACGCGCATCACGTTGCCGCTGTCGAAGAACGGCATCATCGCCGGCAGTCTGCTGGTGTTCATCCCCGCAGTGGGCGAATACGTGATCCCCGAACTGCTCGGTGGCGCAGACACCCTGATGATCGGCCGCGTGATGTGGGACGAGTTCTTCAACGATATGGACTGGCCGATGGCGTCCGCCGTCACGGTCGCGATGGTTCTGCTGCTGCTCGTGCCGATGGCCGTGTTCCAGTACTACCAGGTCAAGGAACTGGAGGGCGCGAAATGATCCGGCCGAACAGAAAGCTTTCCAACACCGTCCTGACGCTCGGGTTCCTGTTCCTTTATATCCCGATCATCAGCCTCGTCGTGTACTCGTTCAACGAGTCGAAGCTCGTCACCGTGTGGTCCGGCTTTTCGCTGAAATGGTACGGGGCGCTGCTGCAGGACGACGAGTTGCTCAGCGCGGCGTGGCTGTCGCTGAAGATCGGGCTGTTGACGGCATGCGCCTCGGTCGTGATCGGAACGTGGGCGGGTTTCGTGCTCGCGCGCTTCGGGCGCTTTCGCGGCTTCACGATGTTTGCCGGGATGATCAACGCGCCACTCGTGATTCCTGAAGTGATTCAGGGCATCTCGCTGCTGCTGCTGTTCGTCGCGCTCGAACAGATGCTCGGCTGGCCAAAGGGCCGCGGCCTGTTCACGATCTGGATCGGCCACGTGATGTTGTGTGTCTCCTACGTCGCAATCATCGTGCAGTCACGCGTCAAGGAGCTGAACAAGTCGCTCGAGGAAGCCGCGCTCGATCTCGGCGCAACGCCGTTCAAGGTGTTCTTCCTGATCACGCTGCCGCTGATCTCGCAGGCGCTGATGTCCGGCTGGCTGCTGTCGTTCACGCTCTCGTTCGACGATCTGGTGCTGTCCGCGTTCCTTTCCGGTCCCGGTTCCACCACGCTGCCGCTTGTCGTGTTCTCGCGAGTACGTCTCGGTCTGAATCCGGAAATGAATGCGCTCGCAACGATCTTCATCACGGTTGTAACGATCGGTGTGATTGCAGTGAACCGCTGGATGCAGATTCGTGAACGCAAGCGCACCCGCGATATGCAAATGGCGTTTGCCGTTGCCGAAGCCGCCGATGCGGCAACCGTTACCCCTCAACCCGCCGCCGTGCGCAAGTCGCTCGGTACCGTCCGAGTTTAAGCAGTTCCTGGCAATACGACCAACAAGGAGAATGTGCATGAGAAAGAAACTCATCTGCCTGCTAGTGGCGGGGAGTCTGCCTGGCGTTGCCATGGCGGACGCCACCAGCGATGAGATCAAGGCGCTTCAGGCCCAGCTGAACGCCTTGCAAAAAGAAGTGAAGCAATTGCGCTCGGAGGTCGCAGCCAAACCCAAGGCGGTAGCCGCCGCACCGGCGCCAGCGCCGGCTGCGGCACCTGCCGTGGCCGCAGCCCCGGTGGACATTTCGTCGCCTGACTACGGCAAGTCGCAAGCGACGCTGACCAACGACCAGGTCGACTCGATGAAGCAGCAGATCGCCAACCAGCAGCTGAAGGTCGATTCGCTGGTGGATGCGCAGAACACCGGTCCGATCGCAGGCCTCTCGATCACCGGCTATATCGATCCGACCTATGTCTATAACCGCGCGCCAGGCACCTCGTCGTTCCTGTTCGCGAACCACGAAAGCAGCTACAACTACTTCAACAGCACGTTCGGCGATCTCTACCTCGACATCAAGAAGACTTTCGGTGTCGGCCCGATGGCGCCGTCGGCCGAAATCACGCTGATGCCGAACCGCGGCAACGGCATTACGCTGCTGCAGAACGAGCACGGTACGATCAGCGACAACATCCTGAACACGGCAGTCGTGACGGTACCGGTGACGGCGACGACGACCTTTGTGGCCGGCTTGATGCCGAGCTTCGGCGGCTATGAAGTGCAGCAGTCGAACCAGATGACCACGCTCACGCACAACCTGCTGTATGACTTCTCGGATCCGGGCAGCTATGTTGGCGTAGGTGTGAACTACACGGGCGACGGCAGCAACTGGGCGTGGAAATTCATGCTGGGCAACGAACAGTACCGCACGTATGGTTCCGTGGTGCAGACGGGCACCAACGCGTTGGGCGATCCGATCACCAGCAGCAACAAGATCCCCACTTTCACGGCACGGGTCGACTACACGTGGTCTAGCGCGCTGGATCTGGGTGGCTCGTTCAACATCGGCCGGCAAACGCTCGCCTCCGGACTCGACTCCAACGGCAATCCGGTGTACGGCGTGGGCGGTGCAGCGCCAAGCGCCTTTGGCACTTTCTTCTTCGCTGAAGCCGATGCCGCTTACACGCTCGCGGACGTCCAGTACAACGCCGAGCTCGACTACGGTCAGCAACAGAACGCTGCATTCAACGGCGGCCAGGCGCAGTGGTACGGCATCTCGCTGCTCGCGCACCGCAAGTTCACTTTGCCGACGGTGGGCCGCATGGGTGTGACGGCGCGTTACGACCTGCTAGCCGACACCAAGAACGGCGGCGGCGGCGGTGGCATCGCGCTGAACTCGAACGGGATGGACACGGCAGACGGTTTTGGCATCGGTGCAAGCTGCCTCGCGAATTCGAAGGCGAACGGCGGCCTGGGCTTCGAGTGCAAGGGCGCCGTCCACCAGGACGTCGCACTGGACCTGCTGTTCTATCCGACCCAGCAGATCACCGTGAAGGTGGAATACCGGCATGACTGGGCCACCCAGGATACGTTCCTGCGCAACGATGGCTCTTATAGCAAGTCCAACGACATGCTGGCCACGCAGTTCATCTACGCGTTCTAACCTGTACCGCCGAAGCGCGATTGCCTGCCTCGAGGTGTCGCGCCTCGGCCCTTATTGTGTTTTCTGCCTATGCTCCGGTTCTCGAACCAGCCCCATGCCGCGTCGTACTACGCCGCGACGCTCAACGATACGACCCGTCATGCCCCGCTCGACGGCACATTGAAGGTGGATGTCTGCGTGATCGGCGCCGGCCTCACCGGCATCTCGACCGCGCTCAACCTCGCGGAACGCGGCTATTCCGTTGCGGTGCTCGAAGCCTCGAAAGTCGGTTGGGCGGCGAGCGGGCGCAATGGCGGCCAGTTGATCGGCGGCTTTGCGTGCGATATGGATACGTTCGCAAAGCACATGCCCGCCGAAGACGTCAAACGTATGTGGGAGATGGGACTCGAGACGCTGGATATCGTCAGGGATCGCGTCGCCAGACATCAGATCGACTGCGATCTCAAGTTCGGCTATTTTCATGCGGCGAACAAACCGCGCGATGCCGCAGCGCTAAGGCAATGGCGAGATGAAGCACACACGCGCTTCGGTTACGACCGTTTCCGTTACATCGAGCAAGACGGCCTGAGCCACTACGTGCAGTCGACACGCTATCTGGGCGGCCTGTTCGATCCGGACAGCGGCCACTTGCATCCGCTTAATTACACGCTTGGCCTCGCGCGTGCGGCGTGCGCAGCGGGCGTGCAGATTTTCGAAGACAGTTGCGTGAGCCAGATGCGTAGCGAGGGCAATGGACATGTGATCGAAACCGCTCATGGCGAGGTGCAGGCACAATTCGTTGCGCTCGCCTGCAACAGCTGGCTGGGTGCACTGGCACCTGAACTCGCGCGCAAGATCATGCCGGTGGGCACGTACGTGATTGCCACCGAGCCGCTCGACCCCGCGCGTGCGCGGGCCTTGATGCCGGCGCAAGCCGCCATCTGCGATAGCCGGTTCGTGCTCGACTACTTCCGCCCCGCGCCGGATCACCGCGTGTTGTGGGGCGGCAAGGTCAGTTACTCGACGTTTGCGCCGCGCGATCTGGGCGAAGCAATGCGGCGCGATATGCTGAAGACTTTCCCGCAACTGGCCGACGTCAAGGTCGACTATGCGTGGGGCGGTTTCGTCGATATCACGATGAACCGCGCACCGCATTTCGGACGCCTCTCGCCCACTGTGTACTTCGCGCAAGGCTTCTCCGGTCACGGTGTCAACACCACGGGGCTGGCAGGCAAGCTGATCGCCGAGGCGATCGACGGCCAGGCCTCGCGCTTCGACCTGTTCGGCAAGATTCGCCACCGCGATTTTCCGGGTGGCGCTACACTGCGCACCCCTGCCCTCGTGCTCGCGATGGCCTGGTATCGAATGAAGGACCTGCTTTGATGGCTGACAGTCTCGACCGCCGTGCGGATGCACTGATCCGCGACTCCTATTACGAAGCGAGCGCCGTGCGCCCGCTCGCGGATGATCCGATGCTCGATGCCGCACTCGAAGCCGACGTCTGCGTGATCGGCGCGGGTTTTGCCGGGCTCTCGGTTGCGCTCGAGTGCCGGGCGCGCGGCATGTCGGTGATCGTGCTCGATGCGCACCGTCCCGGCTGGGGTGCGTCGGGGCGCAATGGCGGACAGACGCTGGTGGGTTTCGCCAAAGACGAGATCATCGAAAGGCAGCTCGGGCTCGATGGGGCACGCGCGGCCTGGGCAATGTCCGTGGAAGGCGTGGCGCTGGTGCGCGAGCGCATCGAACGGTATGGGATCGATTGCGATTTCACACCGGGCTATCTGACCGTCGCGACCAAACCGAAGCGCGTGCCCGATCTGCGCTCGTGGATGGACGATGCTTCGTCGCGCTGGGGCTATACGAAGCTTTCGTGGATCGACACCGATGAGATCCGCGCTCGCGTCGCATCCCAGCGTTATCTGGCCGGCGTCTATGATCCGTTCTCCGGGCATCTGCATCCGCTGAAATACTGTCTGGGTCTTGCCGAAGCGGCGGGCCGCGAAGGAGCGTTGCTGTTCGCGCGTTCGCCGGTGGTCGAAGTGGTCCGCGGCGAACGGCCGGTCGTGCGGACTGCGACTGGTGAAGTGCGTTGCCGCTTTGTCGCTGCGTGCGGCAACGCGACCATCGGCAATGTGCTGCCCGCGACGGTCGCGGCGCGGATCGCGCCGATCGCGTCGTATATCGTCGCCACCGAGCAGCTCGGGCAAGCGCGTGCGTCCGCCTTGATCGCCAGACGGGAAGCCGTGTGCGACAACAATTTCTTCCTCGACTACTTCCGCATCTCGGCCGATCATCGTGTGCTGTTCGGCGGCCGCGCCAGTTCGACGGGTGCGTCGCCTGCGCAGCTGTCCGAGCAGATTCGCAAGCGAATGGTGGACGTGTTTCCGCAGGTGGCCGATGCGCGGGTCGAATATGCTTGGGGCGGCTTCGTGGATGTCACGCGCAATCGCGCGCCGGATTTCGGCTCGATCGATCCGAATTACTTCTATGTGCAGGGATTTTCCGGGCATGGCGTGGCGTTGACCGGGATTGCCGGGCGCGTCATTGCTCAGGCCATTGCCGGTGAGACAGCGGCATTCGATCTGTTCGCCGGGCTGCGTCATACGCGCTTTCCGGGTGGGCCGGCGTTGCGCGGACCGGCGCTTGAGCTTGGGATGCTGTATCACCGGATTCGCGAACTGCTGTAGCTGTCACTCGGCAAAACGGACCCGCGCCACCGCTGGCGCGGATCGCCTCGCCCGAACTGAAGGACCGGAACGGCGTGATCAAGGCACAATGACGTACCGCACTACTGCTGTTGACCGTCAACACCGTGCTGATGTATCTCTTCATATTCCGCTTCCGACCCGCTACAGGCGAGACGCCATGACTGCCCAACTCACCCCCGCTATCGCATCCAAATTCGCTAATCTGGCGCTGGATCACCTCACCCGCGAGTATCCGAACAAGCTGACGCATTCGCTTGAAGGTCCGCAAGACGTCCAGGGACCACGCGCACTGCACCCGATCTTCTACGGCAGCTACGACTGGCATTCCTGCGTGCATGGCTACTGGCTTATCCTCCATCTTCTCGAACGCTTTCCCGGGTTGCCCGAGGCGGCGCGCATCGTCGCCGTCGTCGACGAGCATTTCACCGAAGCCAATGTAGCCGGCGAGCGCGCCTATCTCGACCTGCCGCAAAATCGCGGCTTCGAGCGGCCGTACGGCTGGGGCTGGCTGCTGGCGTTATCCGCACAGATCGACGCGCTGAAACTGCGCAAGCATCCCCACGCCGCGCGCTGGAGCGAAACCTTCGCACCGCTAACCGAAGTCTTCATCCAACGCTTTGAAGAGTTTCTGCCCAAGGCCACCTATCCGCTACGCGTGGGCACGCATTTCAACATGGCGTTTGCGCTCGCCCTGACGCTTGACTTCGCACGGCAAACCTCACATGAATCGCTGGCGGCGCTGGTGATCGAAACCGCGCGCCGCTGGTATCTGGATGACGTCGCGTGTCAGGCGTGGGAACCGGCGGGAGATGAATTCCTCTCGCCGTCGTTGATGGAAGCCGAGTTGATGCGGCGAGTGCTGCCGGGCGCGCAATTCGCCACATGGTTCGACGCATTTCTACCGGAGCTCGCCGCGCAAAAACCAGCCACCCTGTTCGAACCGGTCACCGTGACCGATCGCAGCGACGGCAAGATCGCTCACCTCGACGGCCTCAATCTGAGCCGCGCATGGTGTCAGCGCTCGATCGCCCGCGCGCTGCCGGACGACGACGCGCGTCGCACGCTGCTCAACGAAGCGGCCGAGCGGCATCTGGACAGCGCGCTCGAGCATGTGGCCGGCGACTACATGGGAGAGCACTGGCTCGCAACCTTTGCGACGCTCGCGCTCGAAACGTAATGAGTGCCTCGGCTCCGGCGCACTGACACACCACCCCTCACGACCCACGTCCACTGTTTCTGTAAACGGTGGACACAATTGTTCTGGAACTTGGCGAGCGCGTTTCTTTCTTAAGAGAATCGAGGGAGACAATCATGCTTCGCCTAATTGCGGCGCTCGGGGTGGTGGCAGTTCTGGCCGGCTGCGCCGTCGCGCCAGGTTATGGATATCCGTACTACGACGGGCCGGCCTACCCGGACTACGGACAAGCCTACTATCCCGACTACGGTTACGGGTACGGCTATGGATACGCACCGGCCTACGGTTCGGTCAGCATCTGGGGTGGCGGCGGCGGTTGCTGTTACTACGGGCACGGCGGCCGGTACTGGCATGGCGGCAGCGGCTGGCACGGAGGCGGTGGCTGGCATGGTGGCGGTGGCCACGGCGGTGGCGGCGGTAACTGGCACGGTGGCGGCGGACACGGTCAGGGGCATTGAGCCGTTCGGCCCCTCTCGCTTCGGCCGGCCATGAAGCCGGCCGGTCAGGTTTTTGCAATTCCTTAACATTAACGTTCCACAACTGGGGCTAAGATAGCGGGCCGTTCACCAACAAGGTCGATCTGACCCAGGAAAACCCCATGAAGAAAATTTTGCTTGCCATCACGCTCGCCGCCGTCACTATTGGCGTCATCGCTCCGGCTTCCGCCGAGGAACACCATCCGGTGTGCCACAAAGTAAAGGTTCATGGCCACTGGCAAAAGCGCTGCCACTAAGGCGCTGCCTGAGCCGCGGCTGACGCCGGGGCTTGCTGCCGCTGGAAACTACAGCGGCTGCGCAAACCGGCAGCAAAGAAAAAAATGGCCGCAGATTGCTCTGCGGCCATTCCATATGCGCGGCTTCACTTCACCACGTTCTCATCACTGTGCGCCCAATCTGGCGCGGCCCCGTTAATCATCCCCGTAATCAGAATTAGCAACACTTAGTTACGTTTGGTTACAGTCTAGGCGTTTTGGGAAAGCTTTCTATCATGGTTTTCCTTAGTATCCTCGCGACCCGCCACAGCCCGGCCGCAACCGCCCGTAGCGCTTTCCTGGCGCTTCATGCAGCTTGCCATCCTGCCAATTTGAGCTAGAGTTTTAATTAGACAAAACAACAAAAAGCTGGCGCAGACCAGGTACAAACCACCGCGGGGGCGGAAGATGCTTACACTAATCGATCAGGACATCGCGCATATCACGCGCGTTATGAAGCCATCGGTGTGCGGGGATTTCGGCGGATGCATCCTGCCACCGGACTACTGGCGCAAGCGTCTGTTCAGACTGCTCGACGCCCATCACGTCACCAAACCCCAACTCTGCTCAATCGACGACTTGCTGTTGCAACTCGATGAGCTCGATGCGGCCATCAGGCACGGCAAGGTGACCGCCGATACGTAGCTCCATCGCTTTACTGCAGTCCCGGTCAATCCATCGCTGCGCTTCAATGCGGCGCGGCGGCGGTCTGCGCGTCATTCACATGCGTGTCCCGGCTCGGCTTCGATGCGGAATCCTCGTCGATCCGCAGTAGCCGTCCGGCGTTCGCGATCACGATGAACGTGCCGACGTTGTGCAGGATCGCCACCCACACCGCTCCTAGCAAACCGAGCGCAGCAAGCGCCATGATCTCGACAGTCCACAGCAATCCGATCGCCGCATTGATGCTGGCGGTGCGGCGGCAGCGCCGGCCAAGCCGGATGCAGGTCGGGATGCGGCGCAGATCGTCGCCGAGCAGCACGATATCGGCAGAGGCCACCGCGATATCGATCCCGCGTTCGCCCATCGCGATGCTGGTCGCGCCAGCCTTGATCGCCAGCACGTCGTTCAGGCCGTCGCCGACCACGAGCGGATGATGGCCCGCTTCGAGTTCGTGCATCACGTAGTCGAGCTTGTCGTGCGGCAGCGCTTGGGAGACGACCGTCTCGATGCCGACCTCGGCGGCCACCTTGCGCGCCACGGCATCGCGATCGCCCGTCAGCAGGGTTTGGCGCACGAGGCCAAGCTCGCGCAGTTCGGCGAGCGCACCGGCGGCTTCGGCGCGCAAGGCATCGGCGAAGCCGAACCAGGCGAGCAGCTTACCGTTGAGCGCGAGGCCGACACACGGGCCGTCGATGGAATCGGGCGACGGTTGCAAAGCCGTTACGTGGTCGCGCAGTAATTCCGCGCGACCGAGCACGGCGGTGCCGTCCGGCGTTTCCGCGACGACCCCGAGGCCGCGCAATTCGCGGGTGCGCTCGAACGGCGTGGCGTCGTGCCCGGTGGCTGATGTGGCTGACGTGGCTGAAGTCGCTGACGCGGATGATGTAGCCGATGCAGTAGACGCGTCCAACGCCGCATACCGCGTCAACGCCCGGCTCACCGGATGCGCACTTCCAGCCCCCAGCCGCGCCGCCAGCGCAACGGCCTCCGCTCGCGCCACGCCGGGCTGCGCGAACACATCCGCCACGCGCAGTTCTCCATGCGTGAGCGTGCCGGTCTTGTCGATCACCAGCGAATCGATCTCGGCAATCCGATCGAGAAATGCGGCGTTCCTGAACAACACGCCGTGCCGCGCACCCACCGCGATCCCGGCAATCGCCGTGGAAGGCGCGGCCAGCACCAGTGCGCACGGACATGCAGCGACGATCACCGCCAGCATCGCCGACGCATTGGCCGACGCGAACCAGACAATCGCCGCGATCAGCAGCACCAGCGCCAGATAACCGCCCATGTAGCGCTCGAGCACCTGGGTGATCGGCGGCTTCACCTGTTCTGCGCGTTGCAGCAGTTCGACGATTTTGCCGAGCGTCGAGTGCTCGCCCGCATGCGTAACTTCGATGCGCAGCGGGCCGTCGAGATTCAACGCGCCGCCGAACACCGCGGCGCCTTCATCCACATCGAGCGGCAACGACTCGCCGGTGATCGGCCCGTTGTCGACGCTCGAGCGGCCGCGCCGCACCAGGCCGTCGGCGGGAATCCGCGAACCGGCGGCCACCTCCACCATATCGCCGGCGCGGATCGCCTCGTAAGCCACTTCTTCGATCGTGCCATCGGTCCTGACGCGCCGGACGTTGCCCGAGGTCAGCCGGCCAAGCGCGCGGATCGCCTCTTGCGAACCCAGCACGCTGCGCTCTTCGAGCGCATGTCCGAAGGTCATGACGATCGGCAGCAAGGCCGCGGTCGTCATGTCGCCGGTCGCCCACGCTGCCAGCATGGCGAGCGCAATCAGCCGGTCGGTGACGCCATGCAGACTCGGCGACTTCAGGCTGTACCAGGCGCCGGTGAATACTGGCCCCGCCACCAGCAGCGACGAGAGTCCCGCCAATACTTCGGCGAGCTGCGCGCCGCCGGGTGCGAAGTAGCGCCATGCCATCGACAGCAGCAGCAGGCCGCCCGCCAGCAAAGCAAGCGCGATCTGCCGCGTGACGATGCTCCGTTCTGTAGCTGAGAGCGCGATGCCCGGTCCATCGTCATCGTGCGAATGAGCGGCGTGCGGGTCGTGGTCGTGGCTATGGCCGTGTTCATGCCCGGCGCCGTCAGCACCATGGGCACCATGCGCCAAATCACCCTCCCCACCGGGCGTAGCACGCTCAACCGGATCGATATGCGCGCTCATTGCATTTTCCCCGGCAGCACCAGACTCGATGCATCGTGCGGATCGATCGTCGTCACGCGTCCAGCCTTTGACAGGATCTGCTGGATCCGGTCGCGGTACGCACGCGCCAGCAAGCCCGGATCGCTGTTGGCGTCGAGCGGCGTTTCGAGTTGCAGGATCGTGGTGGTTTCAGCCTGCGCCGTCGCGACACGCTCGCTGGCGCTCGCCTGCGCGCTCTGCAGAATCTGATCCGCTGACTGCTGCGCGCCCTGGCGGATGTTCTCAGCCGTCGTGCGTGCATCGGCAATATTGCGGTCGGCGGTCTGCAGCGAGGTGAGCACCGAGTTGAACGCATCGACCGCAGTTGCCGGAAACTGCGCCTGCACATCCATGCGCGCTACCTCGATACCGAGGCCCGTATGCGCAGCCGCGAGCGCATTCAAATGGCGCTGCACCGCCTGCGCCATGTCGCCGCGCAACTGCTCGCGCTTGACCGCCATCTGCTGGTCGGACGACAGCAGTTCGGGACGCGCCACCAGAATCGAATCGAGGTCGCGCCCCGCCGTCACTTCGACCACCGCCGCTGCAACCACACGCTGTAACGCCGATTCGAGGCGCTCTTTTTGCAGCACGTAGGCGTACGGATCGACGACGCGATAGTAGAGCGTCGCGCTCAGTTGCACGACGCCTTCGTCGCCGGTCAGCACATAGCCTGAGCCGGCCAGCGCATCGGGCAACGTCGGGCCGGCGTTATCGGGCGAGCCGGCGTCGGAGTCGGGCGAGGCAGAGCCGAGCGATGTAGCTTCTGATGGGATTCCTAACGAATTGGCCTCACCAGGCGGCAGCGGCATCGTCTGACTGGATTGAGCCGATTGACTGGATTGCGTCGTAGCAGCCGGATCCGCAGCGCGAGCGCGCGGGTCGCGATCAAGCGAACTGATGCGCTGTTCCAGCACACGCGCGCCGCCGGGAATCAGCAGCACGGTTTCGAACGGTTGCGGCATCGCCACCAGCAACCCCGCGTCCTGCGTGCGCACGAAGGCGCCGAAACGCATCACGACAGCCCGGCTATCCGCGGGAATACGGCGGATATTCGAAGTGGCCCACACCCCTGCCGCGAGTAGCGCAATCACCACCACGAACCAGAACGCAAGGCGCACGGCCTGTGCGCCGGGTCCGAGCGACGGTGGTGTTGGCGACGACGTCTCCATGGCGGTACTCATGGGGTGTGCTTGCCCTTCTTCGATGGCGCAGGAGCTTGCGCTTGCGCTTGCGTCTGCTCGGCTTGCGTCACACCGAGTCCTGCGGGACCCTGCACGAGCACATTGAACGGCGCGGCGTCGGTGCGCAGGATCAGGTTCGTATTGGTGTTGACCACGCCGTTCAGCGTATCGAGCGAGCGCAGCATCGTATAAAGATGCGGGTTGCCCGCATAACTCTTGCCGTAGATCGCCGCCGCATCCTGGCGCGACTGCGCCTCGATCTGCGCAGCCTTGACGTTGGCATCGGCAATGGCAATGCGCGCATCACGATCCGCATCGGAACGAATCTGCGCGGCTTGCCGTTTGCCATCCGCGGTGCGTTGCGCAGCCACTGTTTCACGTTCGGCCCGCATGCGCTCGACAGTCGCCGAGAGCGTCACGGCGGGCAACGTCAGTTGCTCCAACCCGACCTGCACCACATGCACGCCATACGCCTGATAGAGCTGCGAATCGACCTGACGTCGCAGTTCATCTTCGAACGCGGCGATGCGCACCTGGCCCGGATTGGTGTTCACGAGCCAAGCGAGATCGAAGTCGGCCGAGGTGGTCTGCAACGCGGAGCCGAGCAGCGAGCGA
This sequence comes from Paraburkholderia sp. GAS206C, assembly GCF_050435645.1. Taxonomy (NCBI): domain Bacteria; kingdom Pseudomonadati; phylum Pseudomonadota; class Betaproteobacteria; order Burkholderiales; family Burkholderiaceae; genus Paraburkholderia; species Paraburkholderia sp. GAS206C. The sequence goes on from NZ_JBNDKR010000001.1 coordinate 290,608, forward strand.
ATCTGCCGCGCCGCCTCATCAGGTTCGTTGCGCACGGCGCGCACAAAACGGCCGACATCGCTCGCGTTGGCCGGCACACGCCACGCCACATAGGCTTGCACGATGATGCGCAAGCCATCACGCGTGCCGACGTCCTGCAGGCCACTCGAGGTCGTATGCAAACGCAGGTCGACCGGCACGGCTGCTTCGATCGGCGCCGGCAAGCGCCACGCGAGGCCAGGCTCGAGCAGCACTCGCACTGGTTCGCCGAAGCGCGTCACCACGGTAGCCTGACCCGCCTGGACCTGAATGAAGCTCGCGACCGCAAACGCGATCACGACGCACAGCGCCGCCAGCGCCACACGCCAGTAGAAACCGGGGCCGCCGGTTGCCGCACCGCCGTGGCCGTGCGCATCACCGCCGCGGTGGTGATGCGCGTGACCATGAGCGTGCGCATGCGAATGATTCAAACTCACAATATCCCCCGAAGCCGTCTGTCCGATGCCACGCGGCGAGTACGTCGCCGTCAATAAACCCGCCGCGCCCCTGCCGCGTCGCCCGCACCGTATGAGCGCAGATCGATCGTGGCGCGGTTGCCGTCGACGAGCCGGTCGTCGATCACCGTGATATGGGCGTTCTGCAAACCCTTCTGCAGGCTATGCAGGTAGTACTCGAGCACAAACGCCGGGCCGCCTGCCTGGGCTGCGATCACGTCGGCGCTGAAACTGGTTTGCTGGACTTGCGCGGCCGAGGTGATATCGGCGGCCTGCGCGGTGGCTTGCGCAACCGCGGTCTCGGCCTGCTGCTGCGCATCGCCGAGCGACTGCGCGGCAAGCCCGCGCGCCTGCGCGACGCTCGCCTCCGAGCGGATCTGCGCTGCCTGCACGCTGTGCCACGCCGCCGATGCCCCCGCCGGCGGATGCACGCTTTCGATCACCACTGCCACCACATCGATGCCGCTCGACAGGCGATCGAGCTGGGTTTGCACCGCCCGCCGCAGCGTGTCGGCCATCACGGTCTGCCGCGTTTCGAGCAACGAATCGATCGTATGCGAGGCGAGGTAGCGCACCACTTCGCGATTGGCAATGGCCCGCACGGTGCCGGGTACGTCCTCGGCGCGATATAGCGAGGCGCGCGCCGCGGCATCCGAGAGACCAATGCGGTAATCGAGCCGCACGTCGGCGCTGACAATCTGGAAGTTCTGCCGGTCGCCACTCGCACCGGCGATCACCTGGCTCGTCTCGCCCTGATGCACGACGTCCCACAAGCGGTTCACCTGCTCGGGCGTCTGCGCGTCGGCGGGCACCAGCGGCGACGCGGCCGCGCTCTCTTCCGGCGAACCGGAGACGATCAGTTGATGGACCGCGCCGTTATCGATTGCGCGCGCCTTGCCAAACGGCCACGGCAGCGCCACATGCAGACCCGGTTGCCAGACCGCGACCGGCGCGCCGAATCGCTCGTAGACCGCACGTTGCTCGGGTCCGAGGATCACGATGCCCGTCAGCAGCCAGGCACACACGACGATCGTGCCAATGGCCGCGGGCAGCAAACGCACCACGCTTTGCAAGACCCAGTTCTGACGCAGATCGATGCCGTAGCGATTGCGCAGTTGTGCGCTGAAGCGGGCCAATGGCGAGGGCCGCAGACGCAGCAGACTCGCGATGAGACTGTCGGGCACGCTGGCGTCGCCGCTGCGCATATGGGGCGGCGCGAACCACGAGAACACGGCACGCAAGGCGAATTCAAGGGCAATGGCTGCGTTGAAAACCGCGAGGGCCCGCACCGGCCACACCGCGGCGATTTCCGCATAGGCAAGCAGCACGGCGCAGATCGCTGCGACCATCGCGCTCAGGAGCGCCACGCGCAGCACATTGGCGAGCGAGCCCCAGGCGCGGCCACGCGCGGCGTGCATCGCAAAGTACAGCTCAGCGACGAGCGTGCCGAACGCCAGCGCGAAGGCGGCGAGGCCGGCGATCAGCGCGGCGCTGGGCGGCCGCAGCACGGCAGCAAGCGCAAACTGGACCGGCGCGCGCCACGCGAGCGAGGCGACGGCCACGGAAAGCGCCGCGCACAGCAGCACCGCGAAGGGCTGCCAGCGAATCGCGCGCAGCGTCGCAAAGATCGTGTTGCTTAACGCGCCCCACCACGCGCGTTGCCACACACGGAAGCCTTGCGGATGGGGTGTTTTTTCCGCGGCGCGCGAACCGCCGGTATGAGCGAGACGGGCCGCCAACGCGACCGTAAACACATCGAGCCATGCGCTCGACAAGGCGGCACACCAGCGGATATCGAACCAGCCACCCTTGATGAGCGGCAACGCGGCGAGCACGAGAGCCAGCACCAGGCTGACCGAGGCGATCCGAGTGGCGGAAACCGGATAGCTGTGCGGTGTTTCTTCGTCGCTTTGCATCTGATGCAACATCGCTATCCTTGGATGACCCGCGCCGGGCCCCTGAACCCGGTCAACTAAAAACTGTATGTATTTCGTCAGGATTTTTTGGCAGCGCCGGCGGCGTGCGAGGCGAATTTAACGCGTCGGGATTCGAAACTCAAGCGAATCATGAACCTGGTGTGTTTAACGGCCGGCACGCTATTGCTGGATTGCATCCGGCGAATATCGACTTTCAAAGAGGCTTGAAAACGATTTACGCTGCCGGTTTAGTGACTGCCCCCGCAAACCCATTGCCGGCAGCAGAATCCGCAACGCACCTGCCTTGAAAATAGATAATCTGAAAAGCGAGGGCTTTTAAGGCGGTGGCGCCGTGGCTTGTCCGGGTTTTATGCGCGCGGTATGATTCTTCCTGAACGCCTACGAGATCACCTACGTAAAAACGGCCACCCAGGGTGGCCGTTGGTTTTTCTACCGCTTAATCGACGCCCGACACCCGGGCGTGCGCGCGAGCTCAACTCAAGCGCGTCAACTTTCTTCTTCGCCACTATGGACATCAACAAACAACTCGCCGCTCTCACCACGTCCGAACTGCAGACGGCCGGCGCCAGCCAGGCGACCGCCATCGCTGTGAGCGTGCTGCTTCGCCACTTTCAATCGCCCGCGCTTTCGAAGCTGCTGACAAATGCGTTCGAAAATCATCAGGCTGTGATGCTGCAGACGCCGTGGCCCGATCAGATGCTGCAATCGTTCGAAGCGACACGGCGCTTTCTCGAAGGCGCCGCTAAACCGGCCGCCAGCGACGACATTGCGCAAAACGCAGGCTGAAACTGACGCGGCTGAAACTCACCGCGCAAATGCGCCGGCCGGCGCCAGCACATTACGACTGACGAGCCACTACAGCACGCGTACGCACGCGAAGCTTGCCGACCATCTGGCTCTGCAACGCGGTGCGGCTTTGAGCGTGCGCCACCAGCTTGTCGATCGTCACGCGCGCCACGGCCCGATGCGTGCGCCTGACCAGATGGGTCAAACGCTTTTCGGTGGCTGGGCGACGTGCCCACATGAAAGCCGCAAGCCAGCCGATCACCGTCCAGCCGAGCAGCACATTGACCATCGTGATCGCAAAAGCGTCGTCGCGGTTATGCGCGTCCGCTTCGATCGACGGGATCATGTAAAGCGTAAATGCGCCGAGAACGGCTATGCCTTCAAGTATTTGCGTCATGACATCACCTCATTTTTCTGCCGCTCTAGTGCGCGATGACGTGACGGGCGGACCGGCTGCCTTGAGCCTTCAGGCCCACGCACACGTCCGACACCGTCACGCGACGCAATCAATGACCTGCGTACAGGCTGCGCGTCGTGGCCGAGAACTGACGGCTGCCCGATTCCGACGTAGCGCTAGCCACGCCGCCGTAAGAGCTGTCTGCCGTTGCGTTGCCGGTGCTGTCGCGTTCGGCGGCAACCACTTGCGCGCTCTGGCCGCGTTGCGAGACCGGTGCGCCGACCGACGGACGATAGAACGGTGCCGGGCCGTAGCCGCTGGCAAAAGCCGGAGCAGCCACGGCTGCGGAAACGGCGACGAGCAATGCTGCGATCAGTTTGGTTTTCATGATGAACCTCCAATGTGCTTTCGAGTAACGGGGTGCGCTGCGAACTGCCCTGTGCAGCGCGACATTGGAAGGTAGTTTAGGGGAACCCTATCGAAAGTCTATGTCGATAGGGCGAAATCACAATTTTCAGATTTCGAACAATTCCGCTGGGCAACCCTACTGGCGAGTCAATCTCGGTCCGGTGCGCCGAGCGGGAAGTACGCGCGGTATGGACGCGCTTCGTCGACGGCGCGCGAAAGACGGTCGCGCAAGCAGGCGTCGACGGTAGGCCAGCACATTGGCAAACGAAGCATCGATCCTATGCGTCCAGTCCGCGTAGAACAGAAACGGCGCAGCGGCGCAATCGGCCAGACTAAAGGTATCGCCTGCCGCCCATTCGCGGCCGGACATGGCCTTGTCGAGCCATGCGTAGGCGGTATCGAGCATGGCGCGGGCATCGGCCACGCCACGGGGATCGCGCTCGGCTTCGCCGCGCAGGCAGTCGCCAACCACTTTCTGCTGCGGCGTCGAGATGTAGTTGTCGAAAAAGCGGTCCATGCTGCGGACCTCGAGCGCCGCGCGCGGATCCGTCGGCAACAGCGAGACCGGCCCAGGATGGTAAAGGCCCAGATATTCGATGATGACAGTCGCCTCCATCACCGGACGGCCAGCGTCGACGAGCACCGGAAACTTTCTGAACGGCCACAACGCCGTGAGCTCTTCCATCACCTCCGGTTTGTCGTGGGACAGTTGGCGGAACTCGAACGGCGTGTGGTTTTCGTACAGCGCGACCAGCACCTTCTGGCAATACGAGGAAAAGGGGTGAGCGTAGAGCTTCAATGTCATCGCGATCTCCGGGCGTCAGGAAAGCTGCCCGGGCAAGGATAGCCGGGAAAAGCAGCTTTACCCTACGACGAACCGCGGTCGCCTGAATCGACAAGCACACCAGTTTGAGCGCGCCTGGTGGCGAACGCCTGACGCGACACCCTCAATTAGCCGGCAAAACAAGCCGCACCCACAGACCACCATCGGGATGATTACCCAGTTTCAGACTGGCGCCGCAACTACGCGCCAGTCGCGCGACCACCGAAAGCCCCAGGCCCCAGTGCTGGGTCAGGCTGTGTGTCTCGTTCAGACGCACGAACGATGGCGTCGCGCCCGGCATCTGGCTCGCGCTGATGCCATGGCCATGATCGCGCACGCTGAGGTGCCAGCCGTGCTGATCGCGTGACGTCCTGATCTCGATGGGCGGCTCGCCGTGCGCGAGCGCGTTGTCGACCAGATTGGTCATCAGGCGTTCGAGCAGCGGCCGCGACATCATGAACTGCGGCCCCGCCTTCAGATCGCAGGCGAACAATGCGCCGTCCATGGTGCCGATCATCGAAAAGCGGTCGCGCAGGAAACTATCCACGGAAACCTGTTGCTCTTCACTGTCGCCGTGTCCCGCCACGTCGAGCAGTTGCTGTGCGATGTCGGAAAACGAATCGATATCTTCGACGAAGCCCACCCGCTTGTTCCACTCGCTGACTTCGAGCGCACGGGTTCGCAGGCGTGCAGCCTGGTACTCCATATGCCGCGCGAGTCCGGCAAGCACCGCAGCCTGCGCTTCGATCGCCTCGTTGCGGCGCCGGGCCATTTCGTTGAAGGCGCGCACCACGTGACGCAATTCGCTCGGTCCTTCCTCGCGGACGGTTGGCGCGACGCGGCGGCCACAAGCTGTTTCGCGCGCGGCGTGTGCCACGTTGCGCAGCGGGCGCTGCACGCGCCAGAGGCTCAGACACGCGAGGATGAGCATCACGAGCGACATCACCCACTCCGCGACCGCGAAGCGCGAGTCCAGCGGCGCTGCCGGAGCAGCGCCGGCGAAAGGCGAATCGTCATGAAGTCCGTTCGACGAACCCGGCGTCGACGGTGCGGCGATGTCCATCAAAGCGCCGGCAGCGGGTACTTCATAGACGGCCGGGCGAACGTCGACAATCCTCGGCCTTGCTGCGAGATCGAGCTTCATCGTCGCCGGCACCAGCGAGACGGGCGCCACTGGCGCACCCCACGTCCCGCCGGCGTTGTCCAGCGGATCGTCGGCGAAAGCGCGCCCGGTGAAGACAGCAGTCTGCAGAGCACGGTCGTCGCTACCCGCGGCCGGATCGGAAACCAGCAGCGTGACGCAGGCATGGACCGAGATCAGCACCAGCATCGACAGCAATATGGTTCTTACAAACAAGGTATTCAACGATTCCTCTTCGTTGTCAGTCGAAGGTCACTCGGGCCGGATGGGGCGCCGGGCAAACGGGATGTTTGGCGGTCAGGGTAAAGAATCTGCTTTTGCGTCCGTTAACCTTAAGAGAGACGGTAGTGTATGGATGCGAACCGCACGTACGAACCCGCACCCTGATAGTCCCCCACTCCGGCCACATTAAAACCTGCGAATAAGCCCCTGCGCGCGACAAGTCCTTACACAATATTTCCTAGACTTTCAAAAAGTAAGATCAGCGGGAGATTTTCTCCAGCTCCAGGCCCTTGGTGCGCGGGCCCATCAGACCGATCGCCAGCATCACGATCAGCATCGCGCCTGCGATAAACACGAACACGCCCGTGGTACCGAACGCCTTGAGCACGGCGGCGATCAGAAAAGCCGTAAAAATCGCCGAGAAGCGGCTCCACGAGTACACAAAGCCGACGGCCCGCGCACGGATGCTGGTCGGAAACAGTTCCGACTGGTAAGCGTGGAAGCTATACGACATGACGTTGTTGGCCAGCGTCAGGCCCACGCCGAGGCTCACCAGCAGCACAGCCTCCGAGACCTGACTGAACCATAGCCCGCAGACGATGTTGGCCGCCGCCATCACGACGATCACCGTCTTGCGCTCGAAGCGGTCGCCGATAAACAGGCCGATGATCGGCCCGATCGGCGCCGCGAGCGCGATCACGCTCGAATACATCAGGCTCGTGGTCACCGTGATGCCCTGCCTGATCAGCAGCGTGGGCACCCAGTTCGCAAAACCGTAGAAACCAACGGTCTGAAACACGTTGAAGATCGTCATCATCAGGGTGCGGTTGCGGTACGGCGGCACCCACATGTCGCGAAAGCTGCCGCGCGGAGCAACCGGCATCGGCGCAGCGGGCGGCGGCAGTTCGCGGCCATATTCGCTGCGCACGCTGGCTTCGAGTTCGCTCATCACGCGATCCGCTTCGGCGAGCCGCCCCTGCTGGGCAAGCCAGCGCGGACTCTCCGGCAACGCGCGGCGGATCCACCAGACGAACAGCGCACCATGCGCGCCGATCAGCACCACCCAGCGCCAGCCGTCGAGACCCAGCAACGCGTGTGGCACGAGCAGATAAGAAAGAAACGCCACCACCGGCACGGACACGAAGCCGACCGCCTGCTCGCAGGCGAAGGCCCGTCCGCGGATTTCCTTGGGCACCAGTTCAGAAATGTACGTCCCGATCGTGACAAGTTCGACGCCGATGCCGACGCCCGCCAGGAAACGCCAGAAGTTGAGACCCGTAGCGCTCTCCTGGAAAGCCATCACGACGTTGGCGACGGTGTACCACAGCAGCGAATACGTGAAGACTGCGCGGCGGCCGAAGCGGTCGGCAAGAAAGCCGCACGCGATGGTGCCGATAAAGAGGCCGGCGAACAACGCGGCGATAAAGCTCGCGACACCGGTCGTGCCGAACAGGCCATGGGTCGTAGCCGTCAGCAACCCGCTTTTGACGAGACCCGGCGCGACGTAGCCGGTGTAGAGCAGATCGTAGAGTTCGAAGAAGAAGCCGAGGCTCAGCAGAACCACGAGCTTCCAGATGGAACGCGTGGCGGGCAAGCGGTCGAGGCGCGCGGAAATCGTGCCGGCATCCAGCACCGCTGCGCCGTGCGCGGACGTGATGGACCCGGACGGGTCGGGGCTTGCCATGAGGTCTCCTTCTTCGGGTATGAGGCCGGTCTTGAGCCGGCGCTCCGAAGCAGGAGTGCCGGGCCAAAGACCCGGCGAGCATTCTAGCCGCGTGCGCGCTTCACGTGTTCGAAGGATGCGATCGCGTCATTGCAGACCTAGCGGATTTCTCTGGCCACGTTCTGCAACTGCTTGAACGCGCGGAACCGGGCCTCGTGCCTTGCTGCGACGTCGCCAGTGGCCGGCTCGTAGGTCTTGCTGATCTGCGACATCCGCGCCATTGCCGTGCGCACGTCGTCGAACTGTCCGCCCGCCACGCCGCCCAGCATGGCTGCGCCGAGCAGGACGGGCTCTTCCGCCTGGATGGCGAGAACGGGCTTGCCCGTCGCATCGGCGAGCAGCTGGCGAACCAGATCGAGCCGCCCCGCTCCACCGCTGATCACCACGCGCTCGATCGGCGCACCAGCCGCAGCCTGCACTTCGATGATCTGGCGCAGGCCGTAACCGATGCTGCAAATGCCGGCAATGTAGAGAGCAACCAGGCTGTCCAGGTCGTCTTCCATTCCAAGGCCTGCAATCACGGCTCTGGCGTGGGGATCGGCGAACGGCGCACGGTTTCCGAGGAACTCTGGAACGACATGCAGGCCGTCGGCCAGCGATACCACCCCGGACAGGTTGTCCGCCGCCTGCGCGGCAAGCGAGGCCAGCAAGGTAGGCAAGGATTGGCCCTCCTGCTCGGCACGGCTTCGGGCATCGGAGGCCGCGGGATGCATCGAAATCAGCCGTTCGATCGCAGCGCCCGCCACCGATTGACCGCCCTCGTTGAGCCATGCGTCCGGTACCATCGCCGAAAAATAAGGCCCCCATACGCCGGGCACGAACACAGGCGTGCGGGTCGTCGTCATCGTGCATGACGAGGTGCCGAAGACGTAGGCGAGACACGACTCGGGCGCACCATCTGCGCCCACCGTGCCGATGCCACCGGCATGCGCATCGATCACGCCTGTGGCAACCGGCGTTCCCCTGCGCAGGCCAAGCTCTGCCGCGGCCTCTGCCGTCAATCCGTTGCCCAACGGCGTCCCCGCGTCGACGACACTCTGCCCGATACGCGCAAAGCCCTCGTCCGCCAGCACGCCCAGGCCGACGCTGCGGAAATAGCTTTCGTCCCAGCGCCGCTCGTGCGCCAGATAGGTCCATTTGCAGGTGACAGTGCAGGTGGAACGCGAAAGATCACCGGTCGCGCGCCAGGTCAGGAAGTCGGTCAGATCGAAGAACTGCCATGCGGCCGCGAAGACCTGCGGCCTGTTCTCGAGCAGCCAGAGCAGCTTCGGCGTCTCCATCTCCGGCGAAATCTTGCCACCGACAAACTTCAGCACCTCGTGGCCGCCCGCGTTGATGCGCTCGGCCTGCTCAACCGCACGATGGTCCATCCACACGATGATGTCGCGCTCAGCCTGCTCCGACGGCCCCACAGGCAACGACTGCCCGCTCTCGCCCAGCACGACGAGCGAGCAAGTGGCGTCAAAGCCGATCCCGGCGATCTGATCGGGCGACACTGCAGCCTGCGCCAGCGCCTCCTTGACGGAATCGCAGACGGCGCTCCAGATCTCGGCGCTCGACTGCTCGACAATCGAGCCGCTCGCGTGAAACAGCGTGATGTCGCGTTTTGCCGTGGCCACCATGTGGCCGGCGAGGTCGAAGATGCCGGCCCGGGCGCTGCCCGTGCCCACGTCCACGCCGACGACGTAGCGCGCGGCGTGCGCGCTGCCTGCCGCGCTGGAGGTTGGATTGTCAGAAGTCATAGTCACAGATCGACGCTATTCGGAAGTATCACGATATCGCGAATGGTCACATTGCGGGGCCGCGTCAGCATGAAGAGCACCGCTTCGGCGACCTCGTTCGGCTGCATCAGGCTGCCGGAGGCGAGCGCCTCGTCCATCTTCGCCTTCGGCCAGTCGTCGAGCAATGCCGTGACGACCGGACCTGGCGCCACCGCGCCGACCCGCACGCCGTGCTTCGAGAGCTGGCGCCGGGTTGTATGAACGAAGGCCTGCACCGCGAATTTGGAAGCGGTGTAGATCGGCTCCCACACTACCGGGACGATCCCCGCGATCGAACTGGTGAAGACGATATCACCCGATTTCTGCGCGACCAGATGCGGCAGCACGGCGTGCACCGAGCGGAAAGCGGCATTGATGTTCAGGTTCAGCATGCGGTCCCACTCGTCGGGATTGCCGTCCTTGATTTCACCGCCGACGTAGGCGCCGGCGTTGGCGTGGAAGATATCGAGGCCGCCGGCGAGGTCGAGGATCTTCGGCAGCATTCCCGAAACCTCTGCGGGCTGAAGCAGATCGACGACTAGCGGAAAAGCGTTCGGTCCCAGTTCGGCGCAGAGTTGTGCGAGCCGGTCCTGTGCTCGATCGATCAGCACGACTTTCGCGCCTTCCGCGATGAGCGCACGCGCGCATGCGAGGCCGATACCCGAGGCCGCACCTGTGATGGCGGCGACCTTTCCTTTGATGGATTCAGACATTGATTACTCTCCAGTCCCATGCAGTTGACTGCGGTCGACCAGCGTTTGCGCTTTAGCGCGTTACGCTGGTCCCGCGCAACGAAGTTACGAAATTCTCTGGATTTACGCGCGGCCATGTGAAACGCGGGACTGACGCGCCAGCGAATCGACGATCACCGCAATCGCCAGCACCGCGCCAGTGATCATGAAACGCAGCGACGACGACAGATTCAGCAAGGTCAAACCACTCGCAATCGACTGGATCACAATGATCCCCAACACCGCCGAATACGCGCTGCCGCGCCCGCCGAACAGACTGGTGCCGCCGATCACCGCCGCCGCAATAGCGTTCAGATTGACGTCGCCGGTGCCCGCCTGCTGACTGGCCGAAGCCAGCCGTGCCGCGGTCAACACGCCGCCGAGCGCGGCAAGGCTCGCGCACAACACAAACGCGCTCGTATAGATAGCGCCGACATTGATACCCGCCCGCCGCGCCGCCTCGTGATTACCACCGACCGCATGCATCGAGCGGCCCCAACGCGTCCTCTTCAGCGCATAGTCCATGGCGACCGCGATGCCGAGAAAGAGGCCAAACATCAACGGAACACCTCGTCCGCGGTTAAGGTAGGCCACAACAATCTCCAGCAGCACCGTGATGGCAAGCGCGCGTATGACGAGGCTACCGACCGACGGCGCAGAAAGATTCGACGCCTGACGCCGCTCCCGCGTCCGCAACCCAAGCACCAGCATCACCGCACCCGGTACCAATGCAATGACATACGAAACGAAGGCGGGAATGACGATCAACTGACCGAGGTTCACCATCGCGGTGTCATAAGGCAGATTGATCGACCCGCTGGCACCAAGCACGTAGAGCTGCATCCCGAGTATCGCGAGCAGGCCAGCCAGCGTCGCCACAAAGCTTGGCATGCCTAACCGGTTGAGTAGCAGCGCATACACTGCACCCACCACCGCGCCGACGACGATGGCCGCGAGAATAGCCAGCAGCACTGGCCAGCCGTGATTGACCCACAGCATCCCGAGGAGGGCCGAAGCGAAGCCGCTCATCGAACCTACCGATAAATCGATCTGCCCCACCATCAGCACGCAAACGATGCCCAGCGAAATCACGCCCACCGTGGAGCAGTCGAACAGCAGATTGACCAGGTTATCGGCCGATAGAAACACCGGGTTCAGGCTAGTGAACACGGTCCATATGATGATCAGCCCCGCGACCACCGGCAGCGATCCGAGATCGCCCGAACGCACCCGCTCGACGAACGCGGACACGGTGCCGCCAATCCCGCTGGCGTGCTTGACACGCACGTCGCTGCGATCGAGCAGCGTGGCAGGCTTCACCGCGCCCTGCGTATCAGGCTGTGGAGCGCCTTGCAGTTCTTTACTCATGATGGTTCCTTTGTCTAGGCGCCCTGCTCGGCCTGGCGCCGCCCGGCGCGGCGCGACACAGCGTTCTCGGTGGCACCGGTAATCGCCGCCACCAGTTCCTGATTCGACGAGTCGGGATAGAACACGCCGTTGTTGCGTCCGAGACGCAGCACGACGATCCGGTCCGCCACCGCGCGAACGTCCTCCATGTTGTGGCTGATCATGATCACGGCATGGCCACGGTCGCGGACCCGCTCGATCAGGTTCAGCACCTCGGCGGTCTGCGCTACGCCGAGCGCCGCCGTCGGCTCATCGAGCATGATCAGCTTCGGATCCAGTAGCAGCGAGCGGGCGATCGCCACCGTCTGGCGCTGGCCGCCCGAAAGCGACGCGACCACATCGCGCACACTCGGGATGCGGGCCGAGAGCTCGTTCAGCAGCGTCCAGGCCTTGACCTCCATTGCAACCTCGTCGAGGCGCAGCGGATTCATCTCGCGCCCAAGGTAGATGTTCGCGACGACATCGAGGTTCTCGCACAGCGCGAGGTCCTGAAACACTGTGGCGATGCCGAGATCGAGCGCCGCGGCCGGATTGGTCAGCGCGACCTCCTTGCCGCCGAAGGTGATCGTTCCGGAGCTGGGTTGATGGACACCGGCGAGCACTTTCACCAGTGTCGATTTGCCGGCACCGTTGTCGCCCACCAGGGCGACGACTTCGCCGGCATGCACGTCGAGTTCGATGTCCGTCAGAGCCGAGACCGCTCCGAAGTGCTTTGAGACGCCACGCAGGCTCAGCACCAGCTCGCCTCGCGTGGACCGTGTGTTGGAGTTGTCAGTCATGGGACGGATACCTCATCAAAAGTAGCCGGATCCGGCACGAGCCGGATCCCATCCAGCGTCTGCTTGCGCTGGATCAGTTCGCTATACCGAGTTTCTTGCACCCGTCGGCATAGCGGTCGGTGCACAGATCCTTGGCGTTCGCGAACCCCTTGTCGACCACCTCCGCCTTGAGGTTCTTCGCCGTGATGACAGCCGGTTTGAAGAGTTGCGTCGGTGTGTTGAAGAGCGTCGTTTCACCCTTCGGCGTCTGGCCGTTCAGGAAGCCAACGGCCACCTTCGCTGCCGCTGCCGCGACGATCTCGCTCGGCTTGAGAATCGTGTTGTACTCGTCGCCTGCGATGATCAACTGCAGCCCGGCGAGCGTTGCATCATTGCCCGTCACCGGCGGCACCGGGTTGACGCCAGCCGCCTTGAAGGCCGCGACGGCCCCGCCGCCCGTGCCATCGTTGGCCGCCACCACGCCCACGATCTGCGAGCCGAAGCGCGTGATCTGACCGCTGACCCACTGCTGCGCCTTCGGCGGCGCCCAGTCCGGCGTGTCATATTCGGCGAGCGTCTTGTAACCGCTGCCCGCTAACCCGGCGTGGATGCCCTTCTTGATCAGCCCTGCCGCTGCGTCAGTCGGCGAACCGTTGACCTCGAGCACACCACCCTTGGTCGTCGGCACATTGGTTTCCTTCAGATGCTCGACGAGCGATTGCGCAATCGCCTTGCCGATACCTTCGTTGTCGAACGACACGTAGTAGTTGGCCGGCGTCGATGGCACCGGGCGGTCATACGCAATCACCTTGATGCCCTGCCCCTGCGCCATATGCACCAGCGAAGCGGCGGCCGTCGAATCGACCGGGTCCAGCACGATCACCTTGGCACCCTGTGCGATCACCGAGTTGAACTGTTGCTGCTGCGTCGCGACGTCGGCATTGGCGTTCTGATAGAGCACCTTGCAGTCCGGACAGAGCTTGCTCATTTCGGCCTTGAAGCCGGGGAAGTCATGTTGTTCGTAGCGGGTCGACGCCTGATCGGGCATCAGAAAGGCGACCGTGCCACTGGGTGCGGCGAACGCCGCCGTCGTGCCGAGCATGCTCAGGGTAAGTGCGCTGGCGCCGATCAGTTTGTTAGGAAAGCTATTCATTGAGTGTCTCCGTTTATTAGAAAATTCCGGCGCTATTGCTGCCGTGGTGGGGCGTAAAACAGGTGCTGACCGAACGCCTACGAGGCGTGCGCGGCCTCGGGCGATTCCTTGGCGCTTGCAGCGTTGAGCTGCTGATACGCGCGCCATCGCGACGGCGGCATTTCCTTTAGCAACAGGAACTGCCGGTTAAAGTTCGAGAGGTTGTTGAAACCGACCTGATAGCAGATGTCGGTGATACTCAGTTCGCCCGCCATCAGCAACTGGCACGCGAGATTGATGCGCAGCCGGTTGACGTACTGCACGAAGGTGAGGCCCGCCTGCCTGCGGAAGTATCGTGAGAAGGCGCTCACGCTCTGCCCCGCGAGTTCGGCTAACTCTGTTTCCCGCAACTCCTGCGACAGGTTCTTGCCAATGTAGGCAAGCACGTGATTGATATGAGTCTCGACGTACGAGGTCGGATCCGAACGATAAGCGGCGCTCGCCAGCTTGACCTGTTCGGTGCTTTGCAGAAGCACATCGAGCAACGCAACGAACAGCGTGATGCGCCGGATGCCTTGCGCGCCCAGCATCTCGCGCATGATCGGTTCGGCCGCGATGCCGGTTTTCGGCGTGAACAGGACACCCCAGCGCGAGGCGTCGAGCAAGGGCTCCACGCGCTTGAGTTCGGGGAAAGCCGCGATGGCACGCGCAGCGAATTCGGCATCGAACTGCAGGACAAGACAGCGTTCGTCCACACGCGTCTCTTGCGGCACACTGCTCACCCAGTTGTGCGGCAGGTTCGAGCCTGTCATCACGAGATTGCCGGGCTCAAAGCTACCGATGTGATCGCCAACGAAGAATTTCCCTGTTGTCGATGTGATCAGATGAATCTCGTATTCGGGGTGGAAATGCCAGCGCACGGTGCGATAGGGGTACCCGTGCGACCAGACCTTGAACGATTCGTCGCGCGGCACGGCGACCAGTTCCAGATCGGGCTGGGCGATATTGGCGCTGCGGACATCCGCGCGCGCCGTGGCACCCCGGGTGGTGTGCATCTGTCTTCCTCCTGAGTCTCTTTTCAGCCAGTCCGCGTACGCTGCACCGCGCCTAGCCATGACTGAAAATTAACCCTCTTGCAGATGTTCCACCACTGAAAATCGGGCCGCTAACCGATACTTTCTTGCATTCGGGTTAGCCCGTATGACATGACGATTTCAGGCGGGAGAACACGAACTGGTGGTGGTAACCCTTGGCGGCGAGAACGCGCGCCATGTCCTCGTTGGCCGCGGTCCAGTCATGCATACCATCGGCAAGCGGCGCGACCGGCCATCCGGATCCTTCGTCAACACCACATGCGCATTCTGTTCGACACGCGGCAACACCTCCTGCTCGACCCATTCAGCACAGGTGCCGGACACCGCGTCATATTCGCGGCCCCGTTCGGCACCCTGCGCATCCTGTCCGCCGGCGCCTGTACCGATCGCTATCATCGGGGACAGTTTGTGCGAGTGGATAAGATTGTCCTGCGCGTTGAACAGCTTCTGCGCCTTGAAGAAGCCGTGCGGGCCGCCGTCGCCTTAAACGATGAAGGGTGCTGCCGTACCTGGGATGTAGCCGGCCGGGACATAGACATCGACCTCGCGACTCCAGTTGCGATGACGCTATCTGCCGAGTCCATGATGAAAGTATGGACCGTGCCGTGAGGCACATCGGCTTGGGCAACGATCTCTGGTGACGGCTGATGCGTACGGCGCGAGTCTGGAATCGCTGCATCATCTGTCGAAGCGCAAAGGCTTTGAACTGGTGTGTTGCGACGGCATGGGCAACAACGCGTTTTTCGTAAGACGCGACCTGTACCCGCTTCTCGGCATCGTCAGCAACGATCCATCAGTCCTGTTCCGGCCTGCCATGTACAAGCTGCGCTACGTCGGCCACAACACGTTCCTGAGCGGCCATCCTTATCGCTACGCTCCAGCTGAGCAGATCTGAATGGACCAACCGCACGCCACCTTTGCCGCGATTTGCGAGGCCTATGCGCTAAAGCCAGGCGGCCCGGCACGCCGGATCAGCGAGCGGGGCTGGCATTTGCCAACCAATCGCGGCGAGTTCGAGTGGTTCGTGGCGGTGTGGGTTTCGGAGGCTGGCACGGCGGCGCCGGCGACGCGTTCCGTGCGAACCCCGACTACCAGTTCATGGTGGGGGGCCAATGGGTTGCGCATCCCGGCAACATCGTGGACTACACCGTTCAGATCACGGCACCCGATGATCCCGTTATGCACGGTCTCGCCGATTTCTCGATGCACTCAGAGCAGTACTTCATGCATTTTGATCCGAGCAACGAGGTTCTTGCGACGACCTGCTTCGACGGGCCGTATGTTCGGGAACATGAGCCACAGGTAACGGGTGTCGTCATGCCAGTCGCGTGGAAACGCAAGTGGGGCAAAGGCAGGGTGTTCTATTCTTCGCTAGGGCACGTCAACGCCGATTTCGAGGTCCCGCAAGCGCGCGAAGTCATGTTGCGTGGACTGCTTTGGGCCGCGCGCTGAATAGGGTGACGCGGTTGCCCGGACGTGAACCAGCATTGATGAATAACAAAAAGCGCCCAGACCGTGAAGGCCTGAGCGAAGCCATCGGGAATCCGACGGCGGAGGTGTTCAAAACAAAACCGGCTCGCTACTGCGGTCCAACCCGCTAGCGAGCCAGTTTCGTGGATGGTGACGTGTCGCGGCGCAATGCCTTGACTGCACGGTATTCGCTATGCCGACGCGTCAACATCGTTCAACGTGTGCCTGGCTAAACCTTAGTGGCCGTACATCTCGTTCCACTCAGCCTTCGAAATGGCCCGGTGTCCTGTATCCGACGAACCGTTTGCGACGCCGCCGACGTCAGTTGCACCGTTTTGTGCAGCGACTTTGGCTTCTGCAGCCTGCAGGTCAGCCGGGTACGTGGCATTGTCGGCCGAGGCGGGGTTATAACCGGCCTTTTCCAGTTGAACCAGTTGACTGCGCACTTCTGCACGCGTCAAAGGTTGATTCGATTGAGCAAATGAAACCACCGGAGCGGAAAGAGCGACAGCGATGGCGACAGCCTTGATGATCGAGTTCATGATTAAAACCTCCACAAATTGTTTTACACGGCGCTGCAAACAGGTTGGTGTGCAGCAGGTGAATACAGTCTATGAGGCGAGCAGCCCAGGGTAAATACCTAAGTTTGGAAATGACTTTTCTCGGAAATCTGACAATCGGGACGCCCGCTCGGCGCAATGCCGACGGCCGCGGGCAGCGGGGCCGGATCAACACCTCGCCCCGGATCCTGCGCTCAGCCCACTCGCGCGCTCAGAAGTCGGTCGCCCGCGGTGGCGGCAGGAATGCCCGCTTCAGATGCGAACTCGAGTCGTCGTTATGGCGGAACAATGTGCCCTTCAGCGCGCTTTTCGACAGACCACGAACGCTCACCATTCAATTTGAATTGGTGTCCGAACTATCGGTCTTAACCATCCGTGCCTGCGTATTGTTGTCACCGACGCCATGCTCGAACAGGCGCCGAAACACGCGCGTGTGAAACATCCGAAGCACATCGAATTGCACATCAAAGCCGACATCGAAAAACTCGAGGCGTCAGGCGCGAACAACATAATACGAATGCTCTGAGCAATGCATCGCTCATCTCATTCCCAGGTTTACCCTCGGCCACCCTTGCATCAGCGGATGGCATTCACGCAAATTCGGTCGTTTTTGCAGTATTTTTCTCGCCGAGGAAATTTTTTACACTCGAGCAATGATCAGATCAGAGTCTCTCCCAGATTCTGAAATCCCCTTACCACGAAATCTGTTCGACCGATGTTTGACGGAGAAATCGCATCGGCCTCTGCGGGCGCAATCCCCTGTATCAACGAACTCCCATCTGTTTAAAACCATCACGTTTAATTCGGATTCCATATTGATTGTCCGAAAATTCCAATCTCACTCTATCCCGGTAAATCTAACGCTATTTGACAGTTTTTAAGTTCGTATTACGAGTAAATCCGCTCGCACCCGCTCTATGCGTGTGGTGCCGAACAGTGTGTCTGTACCTGCTCCACTACCTTTCATTTGCGTCTGTATCAACGGGATGCATCCCCTTTGCGTCGGGTATAGAGGTGTACGCGCCACGCGCACGGATCACATTCCGTCATATCCAGATCTGTTCTACGAGCGGACTTCGGGGAATGGTTAGGAGACCCACGATTCCGCCTGACACGGTCACGAAGACCCGGCCTCTGTAAATGGGAGGACTTTGAACGGCTCCCCAGGAACCGGCTTCGAATAGATAATTAGGGGTACGATATGAAAAGATATAAAAGTGCATCCGGCTCGATCGGAATGTGCAGGATAGCGATTGCAACCGCAGTGACCTTATATGCGGGAATGGCTTGTGCCCAATCGAATCCATACGCCGCGCAAACTGCGCCACTCTGGAAGAGCGAGAGTAGTCCCCCGCAATTTGTGTTGGCTCAAGACCCGACACAAGATTGTCCCCAGTCAAGCACGCATGGATGCCGCAAGGAGGACGGTAATGGCCTGCCGGCGTTGCTCAGTGGCCTGCAAGATTCGGATACCGGTGGCACGGTAGGTCCGCAAAGCGCATTCGGCGCGGGCACCCCGTCGAGTGGAACGAATGGCACGGCGTCCGGAAGCCAGGGATCAGGGAGTGGTGGAACCGGCAATGCCGGGGCCGGGGCTGCAGGTGGTGGTAAAGGTAGCGGTGGTGCGGGTAGTGGGAGTGGTGGGTCTGGGAGTGGTAGTTCGGGCAGTGGTGGATCTGGTACGGGCGGATCTGGTACGGGTGGATCTGGTACGGGCGGATCTGGTACCGGTGGTACTGGCACGGGCGGCTCGGGTACCGGTGGTACTGGCACCGGCGGCTCGGGTACGGGTGGCTCTGGTACGGGTGGCTCTGGTACGGGTGGCTCTGGCACGGGTGGCTCTGGCACGGGTGGCTCTGGCACGGGTGGCTCGGGCACGGGCGGCTCGGGCACGGGTGGCTCGGGCACGGGTGGCTCGGGTACGGGTGGCTCTGGTACGGGTGGCTCGGGCACGGGTGGCTCGGGCACGGGTGGCTCGGGCACGGGTGGCTCGGGCAGTGGTTGTGCGGGCGACAGCGGCCACGGTAGCGGCGACGGCGGTCACGGCTCTGGTGACGGTGGTCACGGCTCCGGTGACGGCGGTCACGGCTCCGGTGACGGTGGTCACGGCTCCGGCGACGGTGGTCACGGCAGCGGCAACGGTGGTCACGGCAGCGGTGACGGTGGTCACGGCAGCAGCAACGGAGGCCACGGCTCCGGCGATGGCGGTCACGGCAGCGGTGACGGAGGCCACGGCTCCGGCGACAGCGGCCACGGCTCCGGCGACAGCGGCGGTCACAGCAGCGGCGGTCATAGCGGCGGCTTCGGCGGCTTCGGTAGTGGTGGCTTCGGCAGTGGTGGCTTCGGCAGCGGCGGTCACGGGGGCGGCTTCGGCAGTGGCGGCCACGGAGGCGGCAGCAGTGGCGGTTGCGGCGGTGGTCACGGCGGCCACTAACCTCAACAACTCCGCACTAAAACCGCTCTAGCGAACCAAAAGCATCTTCGCGTAAGCCCTACGCGAAGATGCTTCATCCCATGCGCGAACGTCGTCCAGACCCAACGCAACGAAACCCACACAACCACCAAAATCAAACCATCCGGGCCTTCACAACGTGCACTGAACACGCACCCCAAGCCCGCGAATCGGCACTCCCCGCTCGCCCGAAAACGAGCCAATCACCTCAATAAACTCACCCTATCCCCCGCCACGGCAGAAAACGTCGTGCGCCTGGCAGTGATGCACGGTTCTTCGTCATTGCCCGTCAAGGGGCGTTGACCAATACTGGTCTCCATCAACGCGACTTCGGACGGACATCATGAACCACCCTGTCGAACACCTCTCACTCGCTGCCGCGCCCGCTTCGGCTAACGTCCGCGGCGCCACGTTTCGCGCACTCGCCGAACACGCTGTGCATGCGAGTGAAGACGATGTCCTCGACGAGTATTTGATGCTGACGTTTCCCGCCAGCGATCCAGTCTCACCTGGCTTTTTCACCTGAATAGCAGCATCGGGTCGCAGGCGCCCCGCTTCACCGCTCGCGGCCAGAACACTCGCCAGAACCGCTATCAACAGCTCCTCAATTATCAATAAGGAATACTATATGACTACCACCATCGCCGGAATCAAGATCCCCGACAGCATCATGGCACGTGCTGCTACTGAACTGGTCCGCGACACCGAACCGGACCTGCTCTACAACCATTCCCGGCGTGTGTTCCTGTTCGGCGCACTCTCCGGTCAACGCAAAAATCTCAAGTACGATCCGGAGCTGCTGTATATCGGCGCCATGTTCCACGACATGGGGCTCGTCGACGCATACAGTAGCAAGACAGACCGCTTCGAAGTCGATGGTGCAAACGCAGCGCGCGACTTCCTCACGCAGTATGGCGTGAACGAATATGACATCGAGCAGGTCTGGACGTCCATCGCACTGCATACGACTCCGGGAGTTCCCGAACACATGAAGCCCGTCGTCGCGCTGGTCACCGCCGGCGTCGAGATGGACGTGCTCGGTCTCACCTATCACGAGTTCAGCGAAGAACAACGGATCCAGGTCGTCGCCGCGCACCCGCGCGAGAAGTCCTTCAAGAACGACATCATCGATGCGTTCGCTCAAGGCACGATCAAGAAACCCGAAACCACGTTCGGCAACGTCAAGGCTGACGTTCTCGAGCTTCGCGACCCGACCTACAAGCGCCTGAATTTCTGCCAGATTATCCTTGGCTCCGCATGGGACGACAGCCAGGCCGGTCACTCTCACCACGCCGGCTGCGGCTGCGCGGACTAAAGGAGGATCGTCATGCAGCACCTCGCACACGGAGAAAACGCAATGGGCGCGGCCAATCGCATGGGAGCGCCCGATACGCCGGCGCAGCTGGAACGGATCTTCCAACGCGCGAGGCCTTCCTCGTAATTCTGGACAGGAAACGGCGAGTCCGCAGGCAATGACCGCCTCTGCGCCTCTCGCCGTCCCTCTATATCTTTGGAATCAAAGGAGTTGATTAGCATGGCGAAGCTCACAACCGTATTCGGCGCGCCCGTCGTCGACAACCAGAACATCAGGACTGCCGGACAACGTGGCCCCGCATTGCTCGAAGACGTGTGGTTTCTCGAGAAGCTGGCGCATTTCGACCGTGAGGTGATCCCCGAAAGGCGGATGCACGCGAAGGGATCCGGCGCATTCGGAACCTTCACCGTCACACACGACATCACGCAATACACGCGGGCAAAGATTTTTTCGGCAATCGGCAAGAAGACCGAGATGTTTGCCCGCTTCTCGACCGTTGCCGGCGAACGCGGTGCGGCTGACGCGGAACGCGATATCCGCGGTTTTGCGCTCAAGTTCTATACCGAGGAAGGTAACTGGGATCTGGTTGGCAACAATACGCCGGTCTTTTTCCTGCGCGATCCCCTTAAATTCCCCGACCTGAACCATGCAATCAAGCGCGATCCGCGCACGGGTCTGCGCAGCGCAGAAAGCAACTGGGACTTCTGGACGCAGCTTCCTGAAGCGTTACACCAGATCACGATCGTGATGAGCGAGCGAGGCATTCCTAAAACTTTCCGTCATATGCACGGATTCGGAAGCCACACATTTAGCTTTATCAATGCGAAGAACGAGCGCTATTGGGTCAAGTTCCACTTCCGTTCGCAGCAAGGAATCGAAAACCTGACGGATGCCCAAGCTGAAGCGCTGGTCGGCCGCGATCGCGAAACACATCATCGCGACCTTTACGAAGCGATCGAGCGCGGCGAATTTCCTCGCTGGACTCTGTCCGTGCAGATCATGCCGGAGAAGGACGCCGGCAGCTATCACATCAACCCATTCGATCTGACGAAGGTCTGGCCGAAAAGCGACTATCCGCTCATCGAAGTGGGCGTGATGGAATTGAACCGTAATGCCGAAAACCACTTCGCCGATGTCGAGCAGGCAGCGTTCGCGCCGGCCAACGTCGTACCAGGCATCAGCTTCTCGCCCGACAAGATGTTGCAAGGGCGCCTCTTCTCGTACGGCGACGCCCAGCGCTATCGTCTGAGCGTGAACTACCATCAGATCCCCGTGAACGCTCCGCGCGGCGCAAGGTACGTGCACAGCTATCACCGCGACGGGCTCATGCGCGTCGACACGAACTCGGGTGGCGCGACCTCCTATGAGCCGAACACGCGCGGCGAATGGCAGGAACAACCCGATTTCCGCGAACCGCCGCTGTCAATTGAAGGCACGGCCGATCACTGGAATCATCGTGTGGACGACGACTACTACTCTCAGCCCGGCGCGCTGTTTCGCCAGATGACCCCCGCGCAAAAGCAGGCGTTGTTCGAGAACACCGCGCGGGCCATGAACGGCGTATCGAAGCCGATTCAGCAACTGCATATCGAGCATTGCACGATGGCCGACCCCGCCTACGGCGCGGGCGTCGCCAAGGCCATCGAGGCGCTGGAAAAGCAGTCTGTGTAGTCTTCGTCGCGGCGTGGCGGTCTACAGCCTGATCGAAACTTCTACATCGTCCGCCAAGCCTTGCGAGAAGTATCTGCCGCTCGAACGCACGATTTCCAGGTACTCCGGGCTCCAGTCGGCGTTGTCGGCCACGAGCACGGAGCCCGCGCGCAGGCGCGGTTCGAGCAGCGAGCAAACCGCCGGGTACAGCGCCTTCGCTCCATCGAGCAGGACCAGGTCGACGTGCTCCGGCAGTCCGCTCGCAAGCGTTTCGAGCGCATCACCCTCGCGCACCTCAACCAGGTCGCCGAGACCGGCAGCGGCAATCGTCCTGCGCGCCGCGGCAACCTTCGAAGGCTCGAACTCGGTGGTGATCAGCAGTCCGCCGCCGTTGTCCCGCAACGCTGCGGCCAGGTGCAAAGTCGATACGCCAAACGACGTACCGAACTCGACAATCGAGTTCGCCTTCGTCATGCGCGCATACATATAGAGCAGCGCGCCGGTCTGTCTCGAGACGGCAAGATGGAATTCCTTCGCACGCCTATAAAAGCCCTGATAGTCCTCGGATCGCGCGCTTGCCATCAATGCATCGCGTTCCGCGGATGAGAGCGCGGCCATCTGCCTGTGCATAAGCGCCCGCGATGCGTCTGCATCGGCGAATAGCTGTTCCAGAACGGTAGATACGGGCGGTTGAGTCAGTGTGATCATGAATGAACCCTTTGAACGGAATACACGTTGTTGTGCACGTGGATAGAATACGAACAATTAGTCGCATTTACTATTCGCATTCGGAAGGCACAGACATGAAACGCCGGCAAGGCCCCGTCGTGACAGCACGTAAGCGTCCACAGCAGGAACGTTCAACCCGCCTTGTAGCGGACATTCTTGAAGCCGCAGTTCGCGTTTTAGAGCGGGAAGGCGCGCCGCGTTTTACCGCAGCACGGGTAGCGGAAGCGGCTGGGGTGAGCGTCGGCTCTCTCTACCAGTACTTCCCGAACAAAGAGGCCATGCTGTTCCGGCTGCAGACAGAGGAATGGACCAGAACCCACGCGTTGCTGGAGAGCATCCTCAACGACCCGACGCGCCCTCCTCTGGACCGGCTGCGCTCAGCCGTGCAGGCATTCTTCCAGACCGAATATGAGGAAGCTGCGTTTCGCATTGCACTCGAGGATGCAGCGCCGCTTTATCGCGAATCGCTCGAGGCGCGCGAGCAGAAACAAGCCGGTATGCGCGTGGCAGTCGCCTTCGTGAAAGAAGCGCTTCCTGATCTGACGACCGCGCGCCGTGCGTTTGTTGCCGAGGTGTTGGTGACAACCATGTCGCAAGTCGGTGAAGCGGTTTCCGAAAAGGCGAAGTCGAAAGCCGATGTCGAAAAATGGGTCGCGGAAATGGCCGACATGTTATGCGCGTATGTGGAACACCTGGCCGCACGATAGCCGGCCAGCGCATCTAAATTTGATCCGTCAACATCACATAATCGCATCCGTCGCCTGCAAGGTCAGGAGTGCCATCAGTTGTGCGATTTCGTCGCGCATCTTGCGGCGGTCCACAATCATGTCTATCGCGCCCCGCCGCAGCAGGAACTCCGGGCGCTGATATCCTGCCGGCAACGTCTCGCGTACTGTTTGCTCGATTACCCGCTCGCCCGTAAACGCGATCATTGCCTTCGGTTCGGCCATCACCACGTCGCCGAGAAAGGCGAAGCTTGCCGATACGCCACCTGTGGTTGGATTCGTGAGCACGGAGATGAACGGCAGTCGCGCGTCCGCCAGCCGCGTCAACATGGCGGTGGTTTTGGCCATTTGCATCAACGAATACACGCTTTCCTGCATGCGTGCGCCGCCAGACGCGGCAATGCAAACGAAAGGCGTACGTTGCTCGAGGGCGTTTTGTACGCCGCGCACAAATCGTTCGCCGACAGCCGAACCCATCGAACCTGCCATGAATCCGAACTCGAAGCACGCCACCACGGCCGGAATCGAGTGGATGGCCCCTCCCATGACCACCAGGGCGTCAGTCTCGCCCGTGTCTTCCATTGCTTCGCTCAGGCGATCGGGATAGGTGCGGTTGTCCTTGAAATTCAGAGGGTCGACCGGCAACACTTCGCGGCCAATCTCACAGCGCCCTTCCGCGTCGAGCAGATGATCCAGCCGCTCACGGGCGCCAATAGGCATGTGATGAGAACATTTAGGGCAGACATGAAGATTCGCTTCGACGTCGCCGCGATAAAGCACCGCTTCGCATGCTGGGCACTTGAACCACAGGCCTTCAGGAATGACCTTGCGGCGCGCCGGATCGCTTTGCTTGATCTGCGGCGGCAATAAGTTGTCGAGCCAGTTCATACCCTCTCCCGTTCACAGCGTCATCGCAACCACATTCAGTGCGACGACATGAATGACAAAAGTCAGCGAGCAGATAATCAGTAACTGGGCGTCCATGACCGATCCGGTAGTCGCGAGCCGTCCAAAGTCTACCTGATCGAGGAACGGCAACCGTGGGCTCGCCAACCAATCAAGGCCGAAGTCCAGGCAAGCGCGGGCCAATCTGATATTCGGGCAAGGTCACGATCGCCAGATCGCTACGAGCCCCCATTTTGCCGCTGTGAATGCCGTGCGGCGGACCTCCTGCCTGCGTAGCTGCGCACGCCAAACTCCAGGATCGTGGACAATTAGCGAATTCACGCCGTTGTACGTTCAACCTGCGTACGTTCGACCTGCATCCAGAGGAGCGTTTTATGTTCAAACCTGTAAGACATGTCGCTGCTGCGGCCGCGATCATGGTGTCCGGTTTTGCTGTAGCGGCGGACCAGCCCGCCCCCACGTATCTGCCGGCCTCAGCAGCGGCGACGTTCGAGAACGCGCCGGCGATCGTGGAAGGCGCTTCGGGCAAAAACGTCAAATCGACGATCTATGTTTTCATGGACCCCAACTGCATCTTCTGTCACTACGCATGGAAAGCGTTCCAGCCCTACGAAGCCGCCGGCTTGCAGGTGCATTGGATCCCGATGGGCTTCCTGAAACCGGATTCGGCCGGCAAGGCCGCCGCACTGCTCCAGGCGCCGGATGGTCCGGCGTTGATGCATGAACTCGAGACGAAATTCTCCGAGAAAGAAGAGTCGGGCGGCATCGCACCGTTGGCAAAGGTGCCGCCAGCGACGCAAACCAAGCTGGACGGCAATATAAAAACGTTCCAAAGCCTCGGCTTCGACGGCACGCCGACCATCATCTACATGACGAGCGGCGGCCGCTGGGCAGATGTCAGCGGCTTGCCGCCTTTGAGCTCATTGCCGGCCATGCTGAATCTGCCGGAACAGCCGATTACCGATCCGTCTTTGCAGCGGTTCCGCTAGATCGCCACTGCTTTCCACAGACATTTTCATTTTGTGACTATCAATCTCATGCAAAACCGGGCACTTATTATTGGCGCAAGCGGTATCGTCGGCAGCAACCTGGCCGACCAGTTGCTTTCGACCGGCTGGACTGTTGCCGGTCTTTCGCGCGGCCGCACAGCGTTGCCGCAGGCGGTCGAACCGATTGCCGCCGATCTGACCTCCGCCGCATCCGTAAGCGAAGCGTTGGCGGGAAAATCCTTTAGCCATATCTTTTTCACTGCATGGTCTCGCCAGGCGACGGAGAAGGACAACATTCGCGTGAATGGCGGCATGGTTCGTCACGTGCTGGATGCCGTTGGGCCCTCGGGCAGTGTTTCGCATGCGGCGCTTGTCACGGGCCTGAAACATTATCTCGGACCGTTCGAAGCGTACGCGACGGGCGCGGTACCCATTACGCCGTTTCGCGAGGAACAGGGCCGCCAGGTCGTGGAGAATTTCTACTACGAGCAGGAAGACCGTGTGTTCGAAGCCGCGCAACAGTATGACTTTAGCTGGAGCGTGCACCGGCCGCATACGATCATTGGCTACGCGATCGGCAACGCAATGAATATGGGCGTCACGCTCGCCGTCTACGCGACGCTTTGCAAACAGACGGGCCAACCGTTCCTGTTTCCCGGCTCCGCAGCGCAGTGGAACAGCCTGACCGACATGACCGACGCGCGCCTGCTCGCACGTCACCTTGAATGGGCCGCCACGTCCGACGCTGCGCGCAACGAAGACTTCAACGTGGTCAACGGCGATGTGTTCCGCTGGAAATGGATGTGGTCGCAGATCGCCGGCTATTTCGGCATCGAAGCCGTGCCGTTCGACGGCGAAGTCCGTCCGCTCGAGACACGCATGCAGAAAGCCGCGCCGGCATGGACCGAGATCGCTACACGCTTCAACCTGAAGGAAGCGGATATTGGCAAGCTGGTGTCATGGTGGCACACCGACGCTGACCTTGGACGCCCCATGGAAGTGGTCACGGACATGACGAAGAGCCGCAAAGCTGGCTTCCTCGATTATCAAAGCACCCCGGACTCGTTTTTCGCGCTGTTCGACAAGCTTAAGACCGAGCGGATCATTCCGCAGTAAGGTACGAACTCCTGACTATCCCGCACGGTCCGGAAAAGTCAGCGTGACAAGCAAGCCGCCGTCCGCCGCATTGACCAGACAAAACGTCCCGCCATTGCGGCGCACCAGTCTTCGCACGATCGAAAGTCCCAGCCCGCAATGGGCATCGCCGCCACGAGCCTCATCGAGACGGACGAACGGTTGCAAGGCGTGCTCGAGCTGGTCGTCGGGAATCCCGGGGCCGTGATCGCGCAGCGTCAAAACGCATTTGCCGTGCTGCAGGCTGGTCGCGATTTCGACGGGCGGTTCGCCGTACGTCATGGCATTCTCCAGCAGATTGGCCAGGATGCGGTCGAGGTCGACCAGCGGCAGTCTGAAGTGTCCAGCAGCACGCAGATCCAGCGTCACGAGCGAGCTTTCCGTGTCCCCGTCCTGCGGAACGTTGCCGTACTGGCTCTGACAAAACGAGTCCACGGACACGAGCGGCGATCCATCCGCACGGTCGCGCACGAAATCGAGGAACTGCTTGACGATGCGCCCGAGCGATTCGACATCGCCCAGGAAACCCATCCGCTCTGCGCCGTGCGGCAGCAGATCGGCGCGAACCTGCATCCGTGTGAGCGGCGTGCGCAGATCATGAGCGACGCCCGCCAGCATCATCGCCCTCTCCTGTTCGTATTCGCTGATCTCGCGAATCATCTCGTTGAAGCTGACGATCAGTTCCGCCACCTCGCGCGGCCCGCTCACACTGACGACGGGTGTGCTGACGCCAATACGAAACTCGCGTGCCGCATTGGCCAGCCTGCGCAGCGGGCGCTGGGCTTGCCAGGCTCCGAGAAACGCCACCGCGATGGCCAACGCGAGCATCAAGGCCAACGCGGTGTGCATGCGGGCTTCCGTCAACGTAGCGCCCGGTATGCGGATCCAGTTGGCGTCGCCGGCATAGCGCACCCAGACCGTACCTGTGTCGCCGGACAACACGACCTGACTGCCCGGCGGCAGATTCTCACGCAACGCGTTCTCGTACAGTCCGTGTGTTTCGCGCCGTGAAGGCGGTCCGTCGCCTGGGTTCGTATCGCGCCCGTCGAGATAGGTGGCGCCGAGCGCCGAAGCAATGTGCCTCGTCGCCTCGATACCATCACGCCGCGACTCTTCGACCACCTGGATGCCGCGCGACGCATGCTCGGCATGCATCTGGTTGGCTTCGCGGCCGAGCATGAACACCATGGCCGCGTAGGCCAGCACGAGCAGGCTCGTGGTCATCAGTGCCGCGCGTCCAAAGAGTGTATTAAACGGATTTTTCATTGCCGTCGCCGCCATCGCTCGGAGCAAACATATAGCCCACCCCGCGTACGGTCTGGATCACGCAGGGTTGGGAGGGGTCCTCTTCCAGCAGTCTGCGCAGGCGCCACACGGCCAGATCCATGCCGCGCTCGGTGATGTCCGCGTCGGGGCCGTACAGCATGTCGAGCAGTTTCGTGCGCGACAGCGTCTCCATCGGATGCGTCACCAGCACTTCAAGCAGCGCGTAGTTCGTGCCCGTCAGCTTGATGCGCTTGTCGTCGCAGAACAGGGCGCGCGCAGTGAGATCGAGGCGAAACCGGCCAAAGCGGTAAATCGCCTGGCGTCCATTGACAGCTGGGGACGGCTGGCCCGAATGACGGCGCAGCACCGCTTTGATACGCGCCAGCAGCTCGAGCGGCGTGAACGGCTTGCCCAGATAGTCGTCGGCGCCGAACTCGAGCCCCACGACCCGATCCATTTCGTCCGCAAGCGAAGTCAGCATGATGACGGGAATAGTGTCGCCCGCCTCGCGCAATTGCCTGAGTGCGGTCAAGCCGTCCACGCCTGGCATCATGACGTCAAGCACTACGATGGATGGCCGCTCGAGCGCGAGGCGATTGGCGATATTGGTGGCGTTATGCAAAACCGAAAACTCGATGCCGCGCTGCTGGAAAAATTTCCTGAGGAGGTCACGCAGACCGGCATCGTCGTCTACGAGCAGGACCTGAATCGCTTCACTCTCCATCCACACCCTCCTGTCAGCCCTGATTGAAACGTGAACCCGCAGGCGAGTCGCCGGGGGCTCATGTCAGTGCCGTGACAGGCACTGAAACGTCAAACCGACAATGCTACCCAGATTCAGCCTGGTGTTGTGCCGGCGTCTCAGCAGGTCATTTCGAAAGACTCCTGTAAGGGTGGCGTGAATAAACAAGGCGGATTGGTACGCGTCGAGATCGGCGGATAACTGGTCGCACGAGACCGCGTGGAGCAACGCCTGCTCGATCTGGGTCTCCGCCAGACGGTTGGCAGCCCGGACGCGCCGCCAGAATTGCGCCGTCTCCTCAGTCGATTCGCAGCGCGCAAACACGATGCTGTAGAGGTGGCGCATGCGCGTTTCGCGCAACGCCCGCGAGAGCCGCACTTCAAGTTCCGTGCGCAGCGTACCCAGTGGATTGGGCTCGTCCGGAGGCAGGGGAACGCCGAAAGGGTCGAGCGGCAGAGCAAATCGCTCAAAAATGGCATCGAAGATCGCGTCTTTATTTCTAAAATGACCGTAGATCGCCCCTCGGGTCACCCCGGCCGCATCGGCGATTTCGTCCAGCGTGGTTTGCGTGACGCCATGACTGAAGAACATGGCCTCTGCTGCATCGAGAATCGTTGCACGCGTGTCGAGCGCTTGCGCCTTCGTCCGCCTCATTAGCATTCAGCCGCTTTCTGTCGCGCATCCATGCCCTGCGACACCGCGGCTGCTCAATAGCTCAGATGATGCGATCATAGCCGCCGTGCATGGGAGCGGACGTTAGGCTTTTTTTCGGATTATTTCAAAGTGAAATTTATCGAAGTGCGATTTCATTTAACGTGCTCCTGCTTTTTGCACATCGAGTAAGATCACCGCTCATTCTGCTGTTGCGGTTCCACCGATGTCGGGTGCGCAAATCAGTGTGGCGCTCATCTGTTGCCCGACAACATAGAAGTTTTGAATACGGCTAAACGGAGTTCACTTGAGCAACCAGTCTCCACTCGGTCGACTCGCTCTATATGTATCCAGGATGAGTAGTCCGGTTCGCACGGACGCTTCCTCCCGGTCGACCTTTGTATCACCCGACTCACGCCGTCCCCGCAAGCCAGCGCCAGCAACGGCGCCGCTGCGCACCCTGCGCACCGGCTGCGCGCTGGCGGCTACGCTATGCCTAGCGGCTTGCGCCGTCGGTCCCGACTATCACAAGCCGCCGCAGGACATTCCCGCCACCTTCAAGGAAGGCGCCGACTGGCAGCGCGCGCAGGCCAACCCGCAAGGGGCGCTTTCCAGCACCTGGTGGCTCGACTACCACGACGACACGCTGTCCCACCTTGTGGATCAGTCGCTTAAGGCAAACCAGTCGATCGCCGCCGCGGAAGCCGCCTACCGGGTCGCCAAGGCCACGATCGATGCGAATGTCGCGAGCCTGTTCCCCACCATCGGGGTGGATGCGTCGGGCTCGCGCTCCCGTACGGCCGCGGTCGAGAGCATCACGGGTCAGCCTTATACGAGCAACCTCGTGTCCGCCAGCGCGTCCGCCAGCTGGGAAATCGACCTGTGGGGCAGCGTCCGGCGCTCGATCGAGTCGGCCAAGGCCAGCGCTCAGGCCAGCGACGCCCAGCTCGCCGGCGAGCGTCTGTCGATCGCCGCCAGCCTCGCCATCGATTATTTCGCACTGCGTCAGGCCGATATCGACATCGATTCGCTGAAGCAGCAGCAACAGATCGACGCCAAAATTCTGGAGATGGACCGCGCGGGCTTCCTGCAGGGAACGGTCTCGAACGACACGCTCCTCGATGATCAGGACAACCTCGAACTCGTGATCGCCGACCTGCAAGCCACGGAGACCTCCCGCGAGCAGGACGAACACGCCATCGCGGTGCTGATCGGCGAGCCGCCGGCCAGCTTCACGCTGCCGGCGCAAAGCGACTACACGTTCGCGACCCCCGCCGTGCCGCTCGGATTTCCGTCGGAATTGCTGGAACGGCGCTATGACGTCGTGAGCGCGGAACGTACGGCCGCCGCGGCTAACGCCAAGATCGGCGTCGCCGAGGCCGCTTTCTTCCCAACGCTTACGCTCTCGGCGCAAGGCGGCTTCGAACACAACGCCCTGGCGCATCTGTTCTCGATGCCGAGCCGCTTCTGGACGCTCGGCCCGGATCTCGCCGCGACGATCTTCGACGGCGGTGCGCGCTCTGCGGCGGTCCACGAGGCCGAGGCCACGTACGACCAGCAGGTCGCCACGTATCGCGGGACCGTGCTGTCCGCGTTCCAGAGCGTCGAAGACAGCCTGTCGTCTTACAACCATCTGCAGCAGCAGGAGCAGGCGTTCGCCAACATCTACAAGCGCAACCAGCAGCTTTTCTCGAGCCAGCAGGCCCAGATGCAGGCAGGCACAGCGAGCCAGGAAGCCGTGTTGACGCAGCAGCTCACGCTGTTGCAGGCCGCGCAGAATCTGAAGGACACACAGGCAGCGTTGACGGAAAGCAGCGTCACGCTGGTCAAAAATCTCGGCGGCGGCTGGCAGTGGGATGACGCCAAGGGTGTAGCAGTCAGCACCAGTGCGAATGCCGCGCCGCAATCGTCGAATCAAACATCGGGAGCCCCGTCGCAATGAAAGATCGCCTTGAACGTGATCGCTTTGGAGAGCGAAGCGTCCAGTCCAGCGACGGCCGGTTGCGTCGGAAATCGGAAAAAAATGGAGTCTCCATGAAGTCAATACCGTTGCTGTGCGTTGCCCTGTTTGCACTGTCCGCGCTTTCCGGTTGCGGCAAATCCGGTCAGGCGTCGGCGCCGCCTCCGCCGCAGGTCGGCGTGGTTACAGTCCAGCCGACCACCGTGGCGCTGACGCGCGATCTGGTCGGACGTCTTTCGCCTTACCTGAGCGCCAATGTCACCGCGCGCGTTTCCGGCGTGCTGATCAAGCGCGTCTACAAGGAAGGCAGCGACGTCAAGGCCGGCCAGGCGCTGTTCGAGATCGACCCGACCTTCTATCAGGCGCAGTTGAACAACGACCTCGGCATTCTCGGCGAAGACGAGGCCACGTACCTCAACGACAAGGTCAATGCAGCGCGCTTCCACAAGCTGTTGCCGGTTGGCTCGGTTTCGCAACAGACGGTCGACAACGCCGATGCGCTGGTGCGCACCGACGCGGCCAAGGTCAAGGCCGACCAGGCACTCGTGGATAGCGCGAAGGTCAACCTCGGCTATACCAAGGTGACCTCGCCGATCAGCGGCATCGCCAGCCAGCAGCAGGTTACCGTCGGCGCCGTGGTGGGCAGCAGCACCGCCGACGCCGGTTCCAGCGGCACCTTGCTGACCACGGTCAATCAGGTCGATCCGCTCTACGTGAACTTCACCATCAGCGCTTCGGATCTGCTGACTCTGCGTGAAGCGGCCAGCCGCGGCAACGTCGCGCTGAGCCAGCAGGACAAGACGACCGTGCAGATCGTGTTGCCCAATGGCAGCCCGTACAACCAGACAGGCACGCTGGATTTCTCCGACGTCACCGTGAACGCAACCACCGGCGCCGTGAACCTGCGCGCGCTGGTGCCGAACGCACAGCACACGCTGCTGCCGGGCATGTACGTGACCATGAACGTCAACCTCGGCCAGCAGCACGACGTTTTCCTCGTGCCGCAGGAGGCGCTGCAACGTGACACGGTCGGCGCCTATGCGCTCGTCGTCGATGGAGGCAGCAAGGTCGTGCGCAAGGACGTCACGGCAACCGACAACTCCGGCAACAACTGGATCGTCACCGGCGGCCTCGCAGCCGGCGATCAGGTGATCGTCACCGGGCTGCAAAGCGCGCACGAAGGTGCTCAGGTGAAGGCAAGCCCGTGGCAGGCACCGGCTGCTGCACAAGGTGGCTCGGCCACCGCCGCAGCATCAGGGGTTCAGACCGCCGGCAACGCACAATAAGGACTTCGTCCCATGCCAAAGTTTTTTATCGATCGCCCAGTCTTTGCCTGGGTGATCCCGATTCTCATCTGCCTGATAGGGGTGATTTCGATGCTGAATCTCGGCATCGACTCCTATCCGGACATCGCGCCGCCAGAAGTAACGGTCACGGCAACTTACCCTGGCGCCAGCGCGGCGACCATGGAATCGACCGTGACCCAGGTGATCGAGCAGCAGCTGACCGGCATCGACAACCTGCTGTACTTCAACTCGGCATCCAATTCCAACGGCACTGTCACCATTACGCTGAGCTTTGCGACCGGCACCAATCCGGATACGGCGGAAGTGCAGGTGCAGAACAAGGTTGCGCTGGCCCAGCCGCTGCTGCCGGCCGCGGTGACCCAGCAAGGTGTGGTGGTCGCCAAGGCGAGCCCTGACATTCTGCTGTTCATCTCGCTGCAGTCGAGCAACCCCGCCATCGACGCTTACCGTCTGAGCGACATCGTCGCCTCGCAGATCCAGCCGGTGATTGCGCGGGTCAACGGCGTGGGCAACACGTTCGAGCTGGGATCGGAATACGCCGTGCGCATCTGGCTGAATCCGGACAAGCTGCAAGGCTATGGCCTGTCCACGACCCAGGTGCTCAACGCCGTGAGCGCACAGAACGCGCAGTTCGCCACGGGTTCGCTCGGTGCCGATCCGGCAGTCAAGGGCCAGGTCTTCACCGCGACGGTGTCCGGCGATTCGCTGTTCTCCTCGATCAAGCAGTTCAACAACATCATCCTGCTCACCAACAATAACGGCACGGTGGTCAGGCTGAGCGATGTTGCACGCATCAC
Source organism: Paraburkholderia sp. GAS206C (assembly GCF_050435645.1). Taxonomy (NCBI): domain Bacteria; kingdom Pseudomonadati; phylum Pseudomonadota; class Betaproteobacteria; order Burkholderiales; family Burkholderiaceae; genus Paraburkholderia; species Paraburkholderia sp. GAS206C. The sequence continues at coordinate 324,053 of NZ_JBNDKR010000001.1, forward strand.
CTTCGGTGCGCAAAGCTACGGCTCGGCGGCGGTCTATAAGGGCAAGGCTGCCGGCGGTATGGGCGTCTACCTGCTGCCGGGCGCCAACGCTCTTGCCGTCGCCAAGGCGGTGAAGGCCGAAATGGGCGTGCTCGCCAAGGATCTGCCGCCGGGCGTCACCTGGAATGTGCCTTACGACACGACACCGTTCATTACCGCTTCGATTACCGATGTGGTGCGTACGCTGATCGAGGCCATTGCGCTCGTGTTCGTGGTGATGCTGATCTTCCTGCAGAACCTGCGGGCCACGATCATTCCGACGCTCGTCATTCCGGTCGCGCTGCTGGGCACGTTTATCGGCCTCTCGCTGCTGCATTACACGCTGAACCAGCTGACGCTGTTCGGGATGGTGCTCGCCATCGGCATTGTGGTGGACGATGCGATCGTCGTGATCGAGAACGTCGAGCGCATCATGACCGAGGAGAACCTCCAGCCTCGAGAGGCGACCCGCAAGGCGATGGGCCAGATTACCGGCGCCATCATCGCGATCACCGTGGTGCTGTCCGCCGTGTTCATCCCTTCCGCTTTGCAGCCTGGCGCCACCGGCATCATCTATGCGCAGTTCGCGCTGACCATTGCGGTCTCGATGGCGATGTCGGCGTTCCTCGCCATGTCGTTCACGCCAGCCCTTTGTGCCGCGATTCTCAAACCGACGGATCACCACAAAAAGAATGTCGTGTTCCGCTGGTTCGACAAGGGCTTCGACCGGGTCAACGCAACCTACTTCAGGCAGATCGGCGGCGCGGTACGTCACGCGCCGCGCTGGATGATCGTGTTCCTGCTGCTGGTTCTGCTGACGGGCTTCCTGTACACCCGTCTGCCGACCAGCTTTGTGCCGGACGAAGATCAGGGCTTTATCCTCGCCCTCGTCAATCTGCCGACTGGCGCCACGCTGCAGCGCACGGATGCGGCGATGACCGCGATGTCGGAGAAGCTCGAGCATAGTGCGATCGCCAAGGACATCGACAGCGTGTTCCAGGTCGAAGGGTTCAGCTTCGTCGGCAGTAGCGAGAACGTCGGCATGGCGTTTATCAAGTTGACCGACTGGGGCCAGCGCTCGCAAACCGCGATGCAGCTCATTCCGCAGGTCAACAGGCTCTTGCATGGCCAGCAGGACGCGCAGATCTTCGCCGTCAATCTCCCGACCATCCGCGGCTTGAGCCAGTTCGGCGGTGTCGACATGTATCTGCAGGCGCGTGCGGGCCAGTCGCGTGCGGAACTGGCGAAGGCGGAAGGCATCCTGCTGGCCAATGCTGCCAAAAATCCGACGCTGTACGGCATTCGTCCCAATTCGCTGCCCGAAGCGCCGCAGTTGCAGGTGTCTGTCGATCGTGTGCAGGCGCAGGCCATGGGGCTGTCGCTCACGGATGTCTACAACTCCATCCAGATGGAGCTCGCGCCGTTCTATGTGAATCAGTTCACTTATGGCGGCCGGGTCAAGCGCGTGTATCTGCAGGCCGATGCCCCGTACCGGATGGGCGTGGACGCGTTCGAGCACATCTACACGCCGAGTGGCATCACCAGCGCATCGACGGGCGCGACCAGTACAGCCACGAGCACGACCAACACCAGTGGCTATCTGACCAACGTCAACCCCTCGGCAACCGATACCTCGCTGAGCCCGTACAACATGGTCCCGTTGTCCAGCGTGGTGAAGTCGCACTGGGATGTGGGTCCGGTCGCGCTGCCGCGCTATAACGGCTACTCGGCAATCGAAATCGTGGGCAACCCTGCGCCGGGCTATTCCACGGGTCAGGCCATGGATGCGGTCCAGAAAATCATCAACACCCAATTGCCATCGGGTTTCGCCGCGGACTGGACGGGTCAGTCCTACCAGGAAATCATCGCCGGCAATTCGGCAACGTTGCTGATGATCCTGTCGATCGTGGTGGTGTTCCTGTGTCTCGCGGCCCTGTACGAAAGCTGGTCGATTCCGGTCGCCGTGCTGCTGGTGGTGCCGCTGGGCATGCTCGGTATGTTGTCGTTCTGTCTGTTGACCGGCGTGCCTAACGACATCTACTTCAAGATCGGTCTTGTCACCGTGATCGGTCTGGCTGCGAAGAACGCCATTCTGATCGTGGAGTTCGCGGTGGAAGGACAGGCCCACGGCATGACGCTTTACGATGCCGTGCTGACCGCGGGCAAGCAGCGCTTGCGCCCGATCCTGATGACCTCGATGGCCTTCATTCTTGGGGTATTGCCGCTCGTGCTGTCGTCAGGGGCTGGCGCCTCTTCCCGGCATGAAATCGGCACGGGCGTGATTGGCGGGATGATCTTTGCGACCTTCTTCGGGCTCTTGCTGATCCCGGTGTTTTACGTGGTCGTGCGGCGTGTGCTGGGCGATAAGCTCGACGAGGTCTCGCACAGGCTGCCGCACCATGGTGGAGATGATGCAGGTGGCACAGGCGGCACGGGTGGCACAACGGCCACAGGTGACGCGAATCCCTGAGACGGGGTCTCCGTGATCTGAAACGCCTCGGTGCTACCGAACGGGCGTTGCCGGCAGAGATGCGCGGCAACGCCCGTTTTTTATTGAGGCTCGTCAGCGGTCAGTGACGCTCGGGAAAGCGCAGCTTCGAATGATTGCGGCCGTACGAAAAATAGATGATCAAGCCGATCACCAGCCACACGACGAGCCGCATCCACGTGACGAGCGGCAGTCCCACCATCAGCAACAGGCAGAACAGAATCCCCAGCACCGGCACGATCGGCACGCCCGGGGCCCGGAACGGGCGCGAAGCGCCGGAGTCGCTGCGCCGCAAATAGATCACGGCGCCGCAGACGAGAATGAACGCGAACAGCGTGCCGATGCTGACCATCTCGCCCAGCACGCTGATCGGCGTCAGCGCCGCCACGATGGCGACGATCGTGCCGATCATGATCTGGCTCAGATGCGGAGTCTGAAGACGCGGATGAACCCGCGCGAAAAGCGGCGGCAGCAAACCGTCCTGCGACATCGTGAAGAAGATCCGGCTCTGTCCATACAGCAGCACGAGAATCACGGTGGTGAGCCCCGTCAGCGCGCCGATCTTGATCAGGACTGAGAACCATGTGAGGCCGATGGCATCCACGCCCTTGGCGATCGGATCAGGCACGTTCAGATCCGCGTACGGTACGAGCCCGGTGAGGACCCCGGCGACGAGGATATACAGCACGGTACAGATAATCAGGGATCCCAGGATACCGATCGGCATGTCGGTCTGCGGCTTTCTCGCCTCCTGCGCTGCGGTGGATACTGCATCGAAACCGATGAACGCGAAAAACACCACGGCCGAGCCACGCAGAATGCCGCTCATGCCGAAGTTGCCGAACTCCCCTGTATTCGCCGGAATGAACGGATGCCAGTTGGCCGGCTTGATGAAAAACATCCCCAGCGCGATGAAGGCCACCACCACGATCAGCTTGACCGCCACCATGATGTTGTTGAGCCGTGCGGACTCCTTCGTACCGAGCACCAGCATCGTAGTCAGGATGGCGATGATCACGATGGCCGGCAGATTGACGATACCTGTGGCCGTGGTGCCGTCGGCGAGCTTGATGATGGTGCCGGGGGCGGTCGACAGGGTCGGCGGGATGTTGATTCCCGCGTTATGCAGCAGACTCACGATATAACCGGACCAGCCGACTGCGACGGTCGCGGCGCCCATTGCATATTCGAGGATCAGGTCCCAGCCGATGATCCACGCGAAGATCTCGCCGAGGGTTGCATAGGTGTACGTATAGCTGCTGCCGCATACGGGCAGCATGGCAGCCAGTTCCGAGTAGCACAGGCCAACGAACGCGCACGCAATGCCACCGAGGATGAACGAAAGAATGATGCCCGGGCCGGCGAACTGCGCCGCCGCGGTGCCGGTCAGGACAAAGATGCCGGCGCCGATGATGGCGCCGATTCCCATCGCTGTGATGCTGGTGGCGCCCAGCGTTTTCGACAGCGAGTGGCCTCCCTCCGTATCCGCGCTTCCGACGATATCGGCGACGGATTTCCGTGCCATGTAGCTCGTATCAGCCATGATGAGTCGTCCCGTTCAAATGGTTTTTGGACGCGAACCGACTCGGCTTGCTTCGGCCCGCGAAGCACGACAAAAGCATCTGTTACCGAATACTGGCAGGGCTAAGGTGGAGAGAAAGTGGAATTAAGTGTAGTCCGAATCAGAAGTAAAGTGAAATAACGGCTCGGCGCCGCTTGCAGAGTCTTGTCAGCCCTGGTCCGTCTCGAGCATCCTCATCGCGGCTTTTTCCGCATTCGCCACGTGTAGCCGGGCGGCCGCCTCTGCAGCTTGCGCATCGCGCGCCTTGAGCGCTTTGTAGAGCTTGTCGATTTCCCGCAAGCTGGCTGGCAGGCGGTCGGGATGCATCAGGGACGTGGCGCGTAGCAGATTGACGCGTGAATAGAGGCTCGTCAGGATCTCCTTGATCAGGCCGTTGCCGCAGTTGCCGAGCAGCACGTCATACAGGTCGCCCTTGGCCTTCAGCACGGCATCCTGATTGCCGGAGTGTGCCGCCACCTTCAATGCCTGGGCGCGCTCGCCAAATTGTGCGATCGCCGCATCGTCGGCGTGACGGGTAAACTCGGCGGCGGCAAATCCTTCGAGCAGGCCGCGGATCGCATACAGCTCGGTCGCTTCCTCCCTGGAAATGACCGCGACAGTCGGCCCCTTGTGCGGCACAATGCGCACCAGCTTCTCGGCTTCGAGCCGGCGCAGCGCTTCGCGGATCGACGTGCGGCTCACGCTCAACGACTCGCAGAGTTCACGCTCGATCAGGCGCGCCCCAGGCGCAAAGCGTCCCGACATGATCGCCTGCCGGAGCACGTGCTCCACCTGGTGACGTAGCGTCTCAGGCCGTATCAGCTCCATATCGGCTGCCATGATTGTATTCCCGTCTGACAATTCACATGGCTGCTATGGTACTCGAATCCCTGTGACAGGCAAAATCCCCGGCAGGAACCGGGGCTGAGGCTTCGCTCAGAACCGGTAGCTCGAGAACAACCCATATGTGAGCTGGGTTTTCTTCTCGACAATGGGACTCCCGCTGACATCGCCGCGGAGCCTGGCGGCGATCACGGTAGCGCCCACGTCCCATTGCCTGGAAAGCCTGTAGTCAGCCTTGACGGAGACGTTCAGCGAAGCGACGCCCGCCCCCGGCGCGTATTCAGGCAGACCGGAACGCTGGCTCTGGCCGGGGTCGACACCGTAGAAAGTCCGGTTGTACTGGCTGCTGCCCCACGTCAGTCCGGGCCCAGCGCTCAACGTGAGCGCGTCCACCGGCTGATACTTTCCTTCCAGGCCCAAGGTGGCCACCGTGCCCTCGTGCTTGCCGAGAATGTCGGTCATGACGCTGCCGCGCGCCGTGAACCAGTCGAGCGTATAGCTGCCGAACAGGCCGGCATGGGCGGTACGGGAGATGTCGCCGATGCCTTGCAGGCGTGCATCGTCGGACTGGTCGCGCGGCTGGATGAAATCGTACGACAGCAACGCGGCGAGCTGCCAATGCGAGTCCTTATAGAGGTAGGCACCCATCCCCAGCGGCGTATTTGCCTCGGGCACCGTACCGATGAAATAACGCCCGTTGCTCGCGCCGAGTAACGGAATCGGCTCAAATTTGCGATCGCTCGCGCCCGGATATTCGGGCAGGCTCAAAACTCCCGTGCCGACGGTGAAATGCCAACCGTCGGGCAACATCGCGTTCGGCGATGCGGGCGCTGTAACGTCATCAGCCATAGCGTCAATCGAACCGGCACACAGTATTGCGCCGAGTAACAGATATTTTGAATAATGATGGACGCGTACTTTCATCGAAATCTCCGGGCTGGAAGCTCATGACTTCAGCCGATCAGGGAAGGGAAGCGGCATGATGCGCAGCGCGGGCATGGGCGGCCAGCCGCTTGCGATGAAACGACGGGAGGTGGCGCGAGAAGGGATAAAGACGGCGCGAGTCGCGGGAGGCTTTCAATCAAAAAAGCCGTCAACCGGTTTCAACAAAAAAACGACATTTATCGTTCGAAGCTATTACCGCTGTAATCGTTGAAACGGCTTTATCGTAAAATCAGCCCGCGGCGGTAAGGGGTATTAACAAAGCCATCGCGCTGCACAAAAATAGTCACGGATCTTCATAATCAGATCCCTCGACAAAAACTCGCTCAGCTGCGTGCGCTCGCCTCGAAGACCGCCTAAACAAATTTTCAAACAATAGAAAAGATGGAGAGACGGATGAAAAAATTCCACCTGATGGCGAGTTCCGGCGCAGCCGCTGCAGCACTCGCAATGTTCGCGCCCAGCGCATTCGCCCAAAGTTCAGTCACGCTGTACGGCCTCGTCGATACGACGGTTCGTTACCTGTCGAATGCAAATGCGAACAACGACGGCCAGGTTGCGATGGGAGAAGGCGTCGAAACACCGAGCCGGTGGGGCTTGAAGGGTACCGAAGACCTGGGCGGCGGCCTCTCGGCCGTGTTCCGGTTGGAGAACCAGTTCCAGCTCTGGTCAGGCAAGCTCGATAACAGCAGCAACCAGTTGTTCCAGCGTCAGGCGTACGTCGGGCTGTCGAGCAGCCAGTACGGCACGGTGACGTTGGGCCGCCAGCAGACGCCGTTCTTCGAGCAGATGGGCAACACCTACGACCCGTTGACCGTCGCCGACTTCTGGCAGGACAGCTACGTGTATAACCCGGTCGGCCCGTTCCTGTTCACGAACAGCTCGGTCAAGTACAGCGGCACGTTCGCCGGCCTGACGGTCGAGGGCATGTACGGCTTCGGCGGCGTGCCGGGCAGCGTCGGCTCGAACAGCATGTACGGCTTGACGGCTTCGTACTCGATTGGACCGCTGTCGGCCGACGTCGGCTTCCAGCAGAATGACGTCGAGGGCAAGAAATTCAACATCGTCAACGTAAGCACCGTGTATGCGTTCACCCCGGCCGTGAAGGTGCTTGCGGGCTGGCTGCATTCGCAGGACGAAACCGGTACGGCCGACTTCGCCCAGCAGCAGGTCGGCGCGCCGTTGCTGGCATCCGCGAGCCCGGACCGTATTGACGACAGCTTCTATGTCGGTTCGAGCTGGCAAGTGACCTCGCCGCTGACGTTGACAGTAGCGGGCTACTACGATCACGCCCGCAACGCGGCGTTCCTCGACGGCGCGCTCGGCGTCGGTATCAACTACTCGGCCACGGTGCTCGCCGAGTATGCGCTGTCCAAGCGCACCGAGGTCTACGGCACGGTCGACTTCACCCGCGGCAACGGCGCGTTCCTCTCCGACTACCCGGGCCGCAACAACCAGACCGGCGTCGCAGTCGGCCTGCGAAATCTGTTCTAAATCCGCAGCATCTCCGCGAGGTGGCTGAAACGGCCGCCTCGCGGACGATCCTTTGCTGCTGGCCTCACCCTCTGAAGGCATCGCGTCAACAATGGCGCTCCAGGGAATGCACGCTAACTGCTGGTCGTTGCGACCAGCAGTTCCTCAGCGTTGTTCGGCGGGCGCAAGCCATCGGTCCTGCCGGCGAAGTAGCGTTGTGTCAGATCAGCCGCGGATACGTGCCGTGCTTCTTCAAAGCCCGCTTCGCAGGCCATTTCCCGGATCTCCGCCGGGGTGAAGAAACTCACGAAAGGCGTACCGCTTGCCCGCGCGCCCTTCTCCGCCATCTCGAGCCCGGGTCGCACCTCCGGGTCCGCCAGTTCCAGCGGTAGCAGAAACGTCATGGCGAGCGTCGACCCTCGGGCGAGCGCCGCCACTTCGCGCAACGTGGCCGAGTTCGCCTCTTTGCTGAGATAAATGCTGACGCCCGTCGACACGACAATGGCCGGCTGGCTCTCATCGAAACCGGCGGACACGAGCCCTTCCCGCCAGCTTCCCCCCGCCTCGAAGTCCACTGGCACGAAACGTAACCAGTCCGGCACGCCGAAGCCGAGTTCGATCAGGCGCTGACGCTTCCATGCCTGCGGGCCGGGCTGATCGATCTCGAAGACCTTGAGATGGGACGCAATCTCCGGGCGCCGCTGCGCGAAGCTGTCGAGGCCGGCGCCGAGAATCACATACTGACCGACGCCGCGGCCGGCCTGTTCCACGACCAGATCCTCGATGAAGCGGGCACGCGCCACGATCGAGGCGCGAAACGGCCGCGTGAACTGCGGGTCCATGTCACCACGGCTGCGCCAGTTCTCGTCCGGCGACAGCAGCTTGAGGCCGATCTCGTCTTCCAGCACATGCGGCAGCGAGTCGGACTGGACATGCAGTGCACGCCACAACGCGACTCGCGCTGCGGTGCTGTCGGGTGCGATATCGTGCCCGTCGGTCATGACTGTGGCTCCTGTGGGTTCGTGTTCGTCTGGACAAAAAAACGATGCGCAACGCTAGGCCACGACCGTCTTCAATGAGGCGATATCGCGCCGGGGCGGCGCGCCAAACATGCGCGCGTATTCACGGCTGAATTGCGATGCGCTTTCGTAGCCCACCTGATACGCGGCCACTTCGGCGTTGGCGTCCCCTGTCACCATCAGATGACGCGCTTCGAGCAGGCGTAGCTGCTTCTGGTATTGCAGCGGCGTCATCGAGGTGAGCGCCTTGAATTGCCTATGGAATGCGGAGGGACTCATTTGCGCCACGGCCGCCAGTTCCTCGATGCGGATCGTCTCGGCGAACTGGTCCCGTAACGTATGGATCGCTGTAACCACTCTCTGCGCATGACTGTTCGCCAGCACAACCTTGGCGACCTCGCCGCCATGAGGCCCCGTCAGCAGCCAATAGCAGATCTCCCGCATGATCATCGGCGCGAGGATGGGAATCGCCCGCGGCGTATCGAGCAGACGCACCATACGCAGCACGCAGTCGGCAAGCGGACCGTCGAAGTCGGTGACAAATACACCGCGGCCCAGATTGTCTTCCAGTTCGGGCGGCGCCTCGAGACGCTCCATCACATCGCGCATCACCGCAAGGTCGAATTGAATCACGATGGCGAGGAACGGTTCGGCTGGACTCGCCTCAACCACCCTGCTGAATGCCGGCATCTCGACGCTAACGACCAGCGCTCGCCCTGCCGGATAGTCGTAGCGCCGGTCGCCGAAAGTCGTCCACTTGGTGCCTTGCACGACGACACACAACGCGGGCTTCATGATCAGATGAGACGCAGGCTTTTCATGATCCGCGCGGAGGATGGCCATTCCATCAATCGCGGTAATGAACGGGCTCCCCTTACCGGCCTGCTGATCGGTATAGCGTTTGACCGCTTCAATCAAGGCATTGGACATATGCATTCCCTCCTTTCCTGAATGGTACATGCTCACGTATCCAAAGGAGGGGCTCCGAGCAGGATCAGGCAAGAAGCGAAGCAGTTCGGGCATTCAGTGTCCCGGGCGGCCGGAATAAGCTTGACTCCTGTTCAACCGGAAGTGGAGCACAGCATGACCGCAGGAAATACAGGCACAAAAATCGCAATCGTTACTGGAGGCAGTCGCGGTCTGGGACGTAATACGGTGATCAACCTTGCGCGGCGCGGCGTCAATTCGCTCTTCACCTATCGCGCGAATCGGGCAGAAGCCGACAAGGTCGTCAGCCTCGTGGCAGAGGCGGGGCAAAAGGCCATTGCACTGCCGCTCGATACCGGCAAGGTGACCGCGTTCGACGCCTTCGTGGAACAGGTTCGAAAGTCGCTTCCCGAGTTGGGCGCCGAGCGTTTCGACTTCCTCGTCAACAACGCCGGCACTTCGAATCACACCCCATTCGAGAAGACGACCGAGGAAGAACTCGACGGTCTCTACAACGTCCATTTCAAGGGCGTTTTCTTTCTCACGCAAAAACTTCTGCCGCTCATCAACGATGGTGGCCGCATCGTGAATATCTCTTCGGGACTAACCCGTGTCGCTTTTCCGGGCAGCGGGTCGTACGCGTCCATGAAGGGCGCGGTCGAAGTGCTGACCCGTTATCTCGCGAAGGAACTCGGTCCTCGCAAGATCGCCGTCAACACCGTCGCTCCGGGCGCGGTCGCGACCGACTTCAGCGGCGGCATGGTGCGCGACAATCCCGAGATTAACAAGCGCGTGGCGGAAGCGACCGCGCTCGGCCGCGCGGGCGTGCCCGACGACATCGGCCCGATGATCGCCTCGCTGCTGTCCGAGGATAACCGCTGGGTCAATGCCCAGCGTATCGAAGTCGCCGGCGGCATGGTGATCTGAGACGAGGCGCTCGTGCCCGGTTAGCCCCTCTGCGTACCAAGGGCTACCCAGCCGCCTGCTCAACCAGCGCGCAAGGCCTTAGCGAGATCGGCGAGGCGATACGGCTTGTGGACGAACGTGAACTCGCCGAGCTCGCCATGTTCGCGGCGCAGCACCGCAAGTGGATAGCCCGAGGCAAGCACGATCTTGACAGCCGGAAACTGCTCGCGAACCAGCCGCGCCAGCTCCAGTCCACTGATTCCGTGCGACATCACGATGTCGCTAAAGAGAATGTCGATCCGCGAACGCCGCATCAGGATATCGACGGCGTCCAGGCCATTACTGGCCGTCACCACCTCGTAGCCGATGCTTTGAAACAGCTCGGACGCGGCGGCCAGCAGGTCAGGCTCGTCTTCCACAAGCAGGACGGTTTCCGCCGTCAGATGCGCTGAATAGTCCTTGGCAGGGACGGGAGCGCCCGCTATGGCGGGAAGATAGATCTCGATCGTCGTGCCATTGCCGCCCACGCTGCGGATCACAACATCGCCGCCCGACTGGGTAATGAACCCATACACCTGGCTCAAGCCGAGTCCCGTCCCTTTGCCTATCTCCTTCGTGGTAAAGAACGGCTCAAACGCTCGTGCAGCAACTTCGGGCGACATGCCCGTGCCGGTGTCCGATACCGCCGCCCTGATATAAGTGCCGGCCGGAAGTCCTCCGACGTCGCCAACCTTGAGCTCGACGCGCTCAGTGCTGATCGCGATTGTTCCGCCCCCGGGCATCGCATCGCGCGCATTCACTACCAGGTTCAGCAAGGCGGCCTCGAAACGTGCAGCGTCCAACAGCACCACCGTCTGCTCCGCGGCCAACTCGACCTCGAGACTGATTGAGTCGTTCACGGCCCGATGCAGCACCGGTTCGAAGGCCCGGATGATCGTGTTCACGTCATGGGACTCGGCCTTGAGTGGCTGTTGCCGGGCGAACGAGAGAAGCTGCTGGGTCAGCGAGGCACCACGGTCGACGGCACGCTGCATCGCATCCAGCATGCGCGTGTCCAGATGGGTGCGCGATTGTGCGGAGAGCACCTGCAGCCCGTTCGAAATCACGGCCAGCAGATTATTGAAGTCATGCGCGACACCGCCCGTCAGCTGGCCGATCGCCTCCATCTTCTGCGATTGAAACAGCGCGGCATTGGCGCGTTCCAGTGCAGCGGCCGCTTCCTTGCGCTCGGTGATATCGCGAGTCACTTTCGCAAATCCGAGGAGCGTGCCGAATTCGTCGCGGATCGCATCCACCACCACGTTTGCCCAGAAGCGGCTCCCGTCTTTGCGAACCCGCCAGCCCTCCAGTTCCGCCCGGCCGTCGCGCGCCGCCATCGCGAGCGTCAGCGCCGGCACACCGCGGGCGCGATCTTCCTCGGTATAAAAGCGGGAAAAATGCTGACCGACGATCTCGTGTTGCTGATATCCCTTGATACGCGCTGCCCCGGCATTCCAGCTGGTTATTTCTCCGGCGGGGGACAGCAGATAGATGGCGTAGTCCGTGACCCCATGAACAAGGAGACGGAACTGTTGCTCGCTCTTGCGCAACTCTTCCTCAGCCACCTTGCGTTCGGAAATATCACGCGTGATTTTCGCAAATCCCACCAGCTCGCCGGAATTGTCGCGGATGGGATCGACCACAACGCTGGCCCAGAAGCGCGTGCCGTCCTTGCGCACCCGCCATCCCTCGTCTTCGAACTTGCCTTCCTCGAGTGCCGTGCGCAACGCCCGTTCCGGGACGCCGGATGCGCGGTCCTCATCCGTATAGAACTGGGAAAAGTGTTTTCCTATGATCTCGCTGGCGACGTAGCCTTTGAATCTTTGGGCCCCGGCATTCCAGCTGACGATGTAGCCGCGCGTATCCAGCATGTAGATCGCGTAGTCCTTTACGCTGGTCACAAGCAGTTCGAATCGCTGGGCATCGGTCAGTCCGGCGGGCGCTGCGTGATTGTCGGTTGTCATCGTCGTGGGTGGAAAAGTCGATACCTGGCCGGAGACACTCTATCCTGCCAGCGAAGTCAGCACACAACCTCCTATGAGGCAAATTCTAGATCAACCCCACCGGCAGGGGTGGCGTATTACCGATTTTTGACAAGAAACCCGCCTACGCCCCTGAACCTCGTGGGTCAAATCACCCACGTACGGCCGGAAACACCACCGAAGCAGTCAGCCCCACCCCACCGGCGCCATCGCCCAGCACGACTTCGGCCCGATGCGCCCGGGCGATTTCGCGGACGATCGACAATCCGAGCCCGCTGCCCTCCTCGCCGGAGGCCCGAAAGAACGGCTCGAACACCCGGTCGCGTAACTCGGGGCCGATCCCCGGGCCTTCATCCGCGATGGTCAGAACGACCCGGCCGTCCTGCGAGCTCAAGGTAAGCGCGACATGGCCACCGGCTGGCGTGTAACGAATCGCGTTGTCGAGCAGATTGAACAGCAGCACCGAAAGCAGCGGCTCGTTGCCCATCACTTGCCCTGGTTCGTCGAGATGCGCGGACAATTCGACGCGGCGTCGTTGCGCGAGCAATGCGAGCTGTTCAAGTGTCCCGGTCGCAACCACGCGCAGATCGACGGGCGCACCTTCGAAGTCGGCGTAGTCCGCGGCCTCCGCTTGCGCGAGCAGCAACAACTGGTTGGTGAGCGCCACCAGCGACTGGTTGCTGCGGTGCATGGCCAGCAGCGTCTCTTTCAGTTGACCAAGATCGTCCTGGCGTCGCGCGTATTGCAGTTGCGTGCCGAGCAAGGTGAGCGGCGTACGCAACTGATGCGCCGCATCTGCGATAAAGCGCCGCTGCATGGCGGTCTTCCGTTCGATGATATCGAGGCACTGGTTGAACGCGGTGACGATGGGGCGCAACTCATTGCGCAAAGGATCGGCATGCACTCGCAGCGAGGCATTCGGCGCACGCGCCAGCATGTCTTTCGCGAGCCGCATCAATGGCTGCAGTTCGAACGTGAGTCCGACGCAAACCAGCACCACGGCAATCGTCACGATGCCGGCAAAATGCAGCATCTGCGGCCGCCATAGTTCGGTGGCTGCCGCATCGCGTTGCATGAGCGTGCGCCCCACCGAAACGACAACCTGCTTCGTTGCGCCCGAGTCGTACATTGGGCGGATCAGCGACACCGCGCGAATCGGGTGTCCGCTCACCGCTGCGTCATACCAGAGCGGTGTATCGCCCGGCACGCGCAACGGAAAATCCGAGGTGCCCGCAATCGTCGCACCGCCCACTTCGCGAATGCTGAAATACACCTCGTCGCCATACGGCGAACTCAGGATCTCGATCGCGCTCGGCGAGATCTCCGCGTGCAGATAGCCATTTTCCCATTGGATGTCACCGGCCATCACGCGCGCCGACGACAGCAACGCTTCGTCCTGCAACAGGCTCGCTGTGCGCTGCGCGTTGTCGCGAGCGATCAGACCCGCCGCGAAGACATACACGGTCATCGGCAATAGCAGCCACAGCAGAAGCCTTAAGCGCAGGCTATTCGTCATCGGCGCCGTCTTCGAGCAGATAGCCGAGGCCGCGCAGCGTGATGATGGTCGCGGTGCTCTTTTCAAGCTTCTTGCGCAGCCGCGACACGTAGATCTCGATGGCGTCTTCGCTGGTCGCCGTATCGGCGTTGCTGAGCGAATCCGCCAGCAGGGCCTTGGCCACCGTCTTTTTGGCACGCAGGATCAGCGCCTCGAGCACTGCGTGTTCACGCGGCGTCAACGTCAGCGGCTCGCCCTCCACCGCGAACTGGCAGCGGTCCATGTCGTACGTGAGATTGCCGCATTTGAGGCGGTTCGAACGCGACGACGATTGCCGCCGCGCCAGCACCTTCACGCGCGCAACCAGTTCACGCGCATCGAATGGCTTGACGATGTAGTCGTCGGCGCCTGCGCCTAGACAGATCACTTTTTCGTCGACGGCGCCGGTCGCTGTCAGGATCAGCACCGGCGTTGCATCGCCCCGCTCGCGCATACGGCGCAACACGCTCTTGCCAGAGAGCTGCGGCAGATTCAGATCGAGCAGCACGACGTCGTAGGGCACGGCGCGCACGGCGGTGTCGGCCGCTTCGCCATCGCTCACACGGTCGAGCATGAAGCCATCGTCCTGCAGAATCCGCGCGAGCCAGTGCGCGAGCTGATCGTTGTCTTCGACGAGCAGTAGCCTCATCGCCTCTATCCCCAATGCGTTCATGCCGTCCTGTACTGCTCCCGCGACTGGGTCGAACGGTACAGAACGAGCGTTGCGACTATCCCGCACAGCGCAGCAAACGACATCCATGCGCCCGGGGAAGCCTTGTCACCCGTAGTATGAATCAGCCAGGTCGAGATGGCCGGCGTAAACCCGCCGATCACCGTGGCGAGACTGTACGCCATCGAAAAACCGGTGGTCCGCACATGCGCCGGCATAAGCTCCGTCAATGCGACGACCATCGCACCGTTGTACCACGCATAAAGCAGCGACAACCACAGTTCGACCAGCAGCAGACGGGCGAACGACGGTTGCGTCACCATCCATTGCATGACCGGATACGCAGTCAGGATCGCGAGCACGGTGCAGGCGATCAGCACAGGACGACGGCCGATGCGATCGGACACGGCACCGGCGATGGGCAACCAGATGAAATTCGACACGCCCACACAGACCGTGACCAGCAGCGAATCGAGCGAAGACAGCTTCAGCACGACTTTGCCAAACGTCGGCGTGTAGGCCGTGATCAGATAGAACGATGCCGTCGTCATGATGACAAGACCCATGCCGGCGAGGATCAGCCGCGAATGCTGCACCATCGACTTCGCGATCTCGCCCATAGCCGGACGATGGCGGCGCGCGGCGAATTCTTCGGTCTCCTGCAGAGAACGGCGCACGTAGAACAGGAACGGCACGATCAGACAGCCGACGATGAACGGGATACGCCAACCCCATGCGTTCATCTCCGAAGCAGGGATGAGACGGTTGAGCAGCACGCCGAGCGACGCCGCGAACACCACCGCCACCTGCTGGCTCGCGGACTGCCACGAGCAGTAGAAACCGCGATTGCCCTTGGTCGCGATCTCCGACAGGTAGACCGATACGCCACCCAGTTCGACGCCCGCGGAAAAACCCTGCAGCAGCCGTCCAAACAGGACGATAGCGGGCGCGAGAAGACCGATCTGCGCATAGCCCGGCACAAACGCGACGCACGCAGTGCCGACCGCCATCAGCATCAGGGAGAGGATCAAGCCCTTGCGGCGGCCGTGATGGTCGATGTAGGCGCCGAGCACGAGCGCGCCGATCGGACGCATCAGAAAGCCCGCGCCAAACACGGAAAGCGCGAGCATCAACGAGGCGAACTCGTTGCCGGTCGGAAAGAACGTGGCAGCGATTGCGGCCGCGTAATACCCGTACACGGTGAAGTCGTACATCTCGAGAAAATTGCCGCTGGTGACGCGAAACACCGAGCGCAGGCGCGATTCCCTTGAAGCAGCAGGGACGGCAGCGGCAGCCGTTTCGTTCAATGAAGTTGCAGATGTCATGGTGACCTCGATTGGGAGGGACAGGCCCGTGCCCGGCGGCCATCGGGGCAACCAGGTACGGCTTCGTTCAAAGTGGAAATGCGTCGAATGCCTCAGTGGGCCGGTACGGCATTGGCCTCGTCGGCAAAGCGGTTGGTGTAGGTTCGCGCCAGATCGACATGGCGCGGCTCAATGGCCGGATTGACTGCCGCGAGCGCAGCCAGGACCGTTTCGGGCGCGCCGACCGGCATCCTGCCGTCGCGCGAAAACGCTGGCATCGATGCAGCGAGCGTCTGTTGATAGAGCGCCCCGTTCGCGCCGATAAAGTCCTTCGGCAAAACCGCCATGACGTCGCCGGCACTGTGCGATGAAATAAACGCGAGAGCCCGTGTCATCGCGCGGACCAGGTGCCGGGTTTCGTCCGGATGGGTGGCGACCCACTTGCGCTGCGCATACACGCATGCGCCGGCAAAGGGGCCACCCAGCACCGCACGCGTGCCCTCGACGCTGCGCATGTCCACCAGCACCTGCGCGGTGCCGGCGGACAGCAGCCGCGAGGCCGTCGGCTCTTCGATCATGCCGGCGTCGACCGTGCCTTTCGTCATGGCATCGACGAAGCTGTTGTCCGAACCGAGCGGCACGACCGTGTACGAGTTGGTGGTGAGGCCCGCACGCTGCGCGAGATAACGGCTCAGGAAATACGTGGAAGCGCCAAACCCCGTCACACCGAGCCTGCGGCCGTTAGCGTCAGCCATGGTCTGCATCGGCTGCGGCACTTTGGTCGACGCCAGTTCGGCGAGTCCTGCCGCGCGGTTCAGAACGACAATAGCTTCGACTTCGAGACCGCGGCTCTGCAGATCGATCGTATGGTCGTAGATACCCACTGCGCCCTGGACGGCACCCGCGATCAGTTCGGTGGCGGTATCGACGCCGGCCGGTTCCGAGAGAATCTCGACGTCCAGCCCTTCGTCGCGGAAGTAGCCGAGGCGGGCCGCCAGCGTGACCGGCAGATACATGATCTTCGACGCGCCACCCGTCATCAGCGTCAGCTTCTGCGCGTCAGCAGGCGGCGTCCAGCACAGAACCGCGCAAGCGGTCGAAGCTAGCGCCGTGAAGCGGGCGAAGGGTGGCATATCGGAAGGGTCTCCATGGTCAAGGGCGCCGGCCCGCTATCTACGGATCGTCTGGTGCAGCGCTTGCCGCGAGTATAAAAAACCGACGCCTTCTGCCTGCTTTCGGCAGGGAGGAAATGTTGTGGGTGTTTACCCTCGTCCGGCATGAGCGCCGCTCAAGCTCCGTCGGCCCGATCCCACGGAGGCACGCCACCAAACGCATCGACCAGGAAATCGATCACCGCGCGGGTCTTGGCGCTCAGGTGCCGGCGACTGGGGTACAACGCGAGCACGTCGATGTCGGGCAACCGATACTCCGGCAACACCTGAACCAGCTTGCCGACGCGCAGGTCGTTGCCGACCAGAAACGTGGGTTGCCAGATCACGCCTTGCCCAGCGAGTGCGGCTGCGCGCGCCGTATCGCCGTTGTTTGTATGCATGTGACAGTTGACCTTCACGGTGTGAGCCTTGCTGTCGCTGTCGATCAGTTGCCACTCGTCGCCGGTGGCCGCATACGAGTAGCCGATGCATCGATGCTCGATCAGGTCGGCTGGTTTAACGGGGTGTCCGCAACGCGCCAGATAGGTTGGCGACGCACAGAGGATATTTCTCGATGTCGCCAGCTTGCGGGCTGCCTGGTTAGTCGAGCCGGCGCGGGAGATGCGAATGGCGAGGTCATAGCCTTCATCGACAATATCGACGACGCGGTCGATCAACGCCACGTCGAGTTCCACTTCGGGATATTTCCGCATGAACTCGGGCCATAGCGGCGCCAGGTACAGAATCCCAAAGCTCACAGGTGCATTGATGCGCAGACGGCCACGCGGTTCGACCGAGGCCGAGGATACGAGCCCCTCAGTCTCGGCGACATCGTCGAGGATAGATTTGCAGCGCGAGTAAAAGGTCTCGCCGCCCTCGGTAAGAGACAGCCTGCGTGAAGTGCGATTCAGCAGGCGCGTGCCGAGATGCGCTTCCAGTTCATTCACGTAGCGGGTCACGTTGGCAGGCGACGTCTCGAGCACATCGGCTGCGCGCGTGAAGCTGCCGCGGCTCACCACGGTCACGAAGACTTCAAAAGCACGCAGCCTGTCCATGGGGCTCCCCGATCATTCATAAATACTGAATGATATACCCATGTTTTGTGCCTTTCTGCATTTATGGCTGAAGCCTATATTGCTTCTCACGGACCAGGGCATTGGGCACTGGTCAACAAACTGCAGCAGGAGATTGAACATGCAACGCTTGACAGGGAAAGTCGCCATCGTGACCGGCGCCAGTGCTGGAATTGGCCGTGCCACCGCAAAACTGTTCGCCGCGGAAGGCGCAAAAGTGGTGATCGCGGCGCGCCGCGAAGCCGAACTTGAAACGCTCACTGCCGAGATCGCGAGCGCAGGCGGTGAGGCCGCGTTTCTGGCGGGCGACGTGCAGTCAGAGGACTTCGCGAAAGCGCTGGTCGCGCTCGCAGTCAGCCGCTTCGGCCGTCTTGACATCGCCTATAACAACGCCGGCACGCTGGGCGAAATGGGCCCGACCACGGGTGTGTCGGAGGCAGGCTGGTCGTCCGCATTGGCGATCAATCTGACGAGCGCCTTCCTCGGTGCGAAGCATCAAATCCCCGGAATGCTGAAGCAAGGCGGTGGATCGATCATCTTCACGTCGACGTTCGTCGGTTATTCATTCGCTTTCCCGGGCACCGCCGCATACGCTGCGAGCAAGGCCGGGTTGATCGGACTGACCCAGGCACTGGCTGCCGAGTACGGGCCACAAGGGGTGCGCGTCAACGCCATCCTGCCGGGCGCAGTGGACACGCCGATGTACCGGGACATGAATGACACAGCCGAGTCGCAGGCCTTCGTGACCGGGTTGCATGCGCTCAAGCGGGTCGCACGGCCGGAAGAACTCGCGCGCTCGGTGCTGTATCTCGCGTCCGATGATTCATCCTTTGTGACCGGCACCGCTTCGCTCGTCGATGGCGGTGCGTCGATTACGCGTACCTGAATCCCCTCGCGCCATGAGACGTTCAAGACGCTTCGTTTGACGCCGTCGTCGGCGTCAAACGAAAGCGCCTTGCCCGGATCTCGCTCATCGCATGATGAAACCCCCATCGACGGAAATAGACTGACCAGTCACGTAGCTCGAGGCATCGCTGCAAAGCCAAAGCACAACATCGGCTATCTCTTCCGGTTTCCCATACCGGCCCATCGGAACCGCTTTCAGCAGTGCGTCGAGAGCCTCGCTCTGGCCGGAGGCCGCCATCTGCTCGGCCATCGGCGTCCAGAACAAACCTGGACAGATGGCATTGATCCGGACACCGCGTGACGCGTATTCAAGGGCGGCACTCTTCGTCAGCCCCAGTACCCCATGCTTCGCAGCGTGATAGGTGCCGCGCTCCGCTCCGCCAACCAGTCCGCCCAGCGACGAACAATTGACGATCGCACCATTGCCCTGCTTGCGCATCTGTTGCAATTCGAATTTCATGCAACTCCAGACACCGCCCAGATTGATCGACATCACGCGGTCGTAGTCGTCCCGGGACGAATCGGCGGTTTCAGCAAGGACATTCTGAACGCCGGCGTTGTTGTAGGCGACATCCAGCCTTCCAAAGACCGCCACGGTTTGCGCAACCATTGCTTCCACCTGCGCATCGTCGGCCACATCGCACTGGACGGCGAGGACCGCACAACCTTGGGCCTTCAGTTCGTCTGCCGCTGACTCCACGGCGTCTTTGTGCCAGTCTGCCAGTACGACCGAGGCCCCCGACAAAGCGAAAGCCTTCGCCGTGGCCAGACCAAGCCCGGAGCCCGCGCCCGTGACGAGTGCGACCTTGTTCTCAAAAGTTATATTCACAACGCGTTCCTCCAGCCTCTTACGGCTCAGGTTTTCAGTGCTGTTTCTGCCTGGCGCGAGCGGCAGATCAGCCGATCACGCGCCGGCCTTCCACCGGGTAGTTCGGATCCGTATATCCGGGCGTCGATGCATGGCCCGGAGGGACGAGACTGTCCACAAACTTTTCGTCTTCCGCTCCCAGTTGCAGCGTCAGTGCGTCCATGTAGCTGTCCCAGTGCGCTTCCGTGCGTGGCCCGGCGATGGCGGAACTCACCAGCTTGTTCCTGAGCACCCACGCGATGGCGAATGCGATCGAGGTGGTATTGCGCTCAGCGGCGTGCGCCGCGACCTTCTGTGCAATGGCGAGAGATTCCGGACGCCACTCGGTCTGCTGGATGCGCTTGTCACCACGCGCAACGCGAGAGTCGGCAGGCGGAGCATCGTCGAGTGCGTATTTGCCCGTCAGCACGCCCCGTGCGAGCGGGCTGTACGGCACGACGCCGATGCCGTAGTGTCCGGCGGCAGGCATCAGTTCGACCTCGGCCGTGCGGTCGACCATGTTGTAAACCGGTTCGATTGCAACGGGACGATCAATGCCGAGCTGATCGGCCAGGCGCACGATTTCCGCGATACGCCAGGCGCGGAAGTTGGACAGACCGAAGTAACGCACCTTGCCTTGGCGAATGAGGTCGCCGATGGCACGAACCCCTTCCTCCAGCGGCGCGTCAACAAGCGACCGGTGGAAGTAGAGAACGTCGATGTAGTCAGTGCCGAGGCGCTTCAGGCTGGCGTCGACTGTCTGGCAGATCCATTTGCGCGACTGCCCCTGTTCGTTCGGACGGGCGGTTGCCGAGGCCGGGTAGCCGAACTTGGTTGCCACGACCCAGTCGTCGCGTCGTTCCGCGATTGCCCGGCCGATAATTTCTTCAGATCGGCCAGCGTGGTAGACATCCGCGGTGTCGAGGAAGTTGACACCTTGATCAAAGGCCTTGTCGATAATCCGGCGGGAGGTAGCTTCATCCGTTTCGCCGCCAAACATCATCGTGCCCAGACACAAGGGCGAAACCTTGAGGGCGCTGCGACCCAGATACCGATAGTCCATTCTCATCATCTCCATGCAGGCTGCGCCTGCGGTTACCAGAGCGTGCGCGCCGGAAACGGCGCACCTGCCGGCGTTTTGATCGCCGTCTGTATGGAGGATGATAGGTCGAGGGTATCTAGCGATAAAGCCCGTAAAACGGCAAACCCTCATGAACTGAAATCATGAATCCCGTTTTCGGCGTCCGGGCTCTTCCGTGCGATAACGGATCGCATCGATCACCACGGTCATCGCCCGCGAGAACTCACGACGGGTCGCGTAGCAGGCGTGCAGCCCTGGGAACGTAGGACACCATTCGTCCAATACCTTCACGAGACGACCCGCTTCGACATGAGACTGGGCGAGATCAGCCGGGATGTAAGCGAGGCCATATCCCGACAACGCTGCAGCCAGCATCTGATACGTCCCGTTGAACGCGAGCTGTCCGTCCACGCGAACCTGCACTGCACGGCTGCCTTTCTTCAACTCCCACGGATAAAACCCGCCCAGCGTCGGCAAACGAAGATTGATGCAGTTATGTGTGGTCAGGTCCTGAGGCTTCTTTGGCAACGCACGCGTCTTCAGGTACTCCGGTGCTCCGACAATTGCCATGCGCATTTCGGGCGCGAGGCGGACCGCGATCATGTCCCTGGCTACCTGGTCGCCGTGACGAATGCCGATGTCGTACCGGTCTGCCACGATATCCGAGAGACCGTAGTCGGTGATGATCTCCACCTTGAGGTCTGGATATTCACGAAGGACCGGCGACAACCTGGGCCACAGGACTGTCTCGGTCGCGTAATCGGTTGCGGTGATGCGGATCGTACCCGCGGGTTTGTCCCGAAACTCGGTGACGGCTGCCAGTTCGGAATCGATCTCTTCAAAGCGGGGCGCGATGGTCCGGATGAGTCGCTCGCCAGCCTCCGTCGGCGCGACGCTGCGCGTGGTTCGGGTCAGGAGCCTCATGCCGAGCCGGGTTTCAAGCGCCCGGATGGTATGGCTCAAGGCCGATTGCGATACGCCGAGTTGCGCAGCCGCACGCGTGAAGCTGCGCTCGCGCGCCACGGCAATCAGCGCCAGCAGGTCGTTGTAGCTTTCTCGACGCATTGATGAACTCATCTCATAGGTGTTTGCCGATTCTAGCGCCTAGTCGGCCATGAGTGGGTACGTTAAATTTCAGATATGGCGCTATCGAGGAAACTGCCGATGAGGATATTCGCAATGGCCATGATGTCGCTTGCGCTAGGCACCGCGGCCTGTTCGCAGTTCGAAAGGAAACCTGATATGGAAACTCTGGATCGCTCGTCCTCCGTCAACCTGCTTGCCGGGATGGACACCGTTTCACCCGCCCTTGAGCGCTATACGCACGATGTGGTGCTGGGCGACCTGTGGAAACGTCCGCAGCTTTCCGCACGGGACCGCAGCATAGTCACCCTCTCGGTATTGATTGCGCGTAACCAGAGCACAGAGTTGCCGTTCTACCTCGATCTCGCACTCGACAGTGGCCTTAAGCCGAGCGAGATTTCGGAAATCATCACGCACCTGGCGTTCTATTCCGGTTGGGCCAATGCGACCGCGGCGGTGAAGATAACGAGCGCCGTTTTCGAGCGCCGCGGGATTACGGCGGCGCAACTCCCGCCAGCGGCGGTTGACCTTCTCCCTCTCGACGAGGCGGCAGAAGCCCAGCGCGAAAGCACCGTGCAGCAAAACTTCGGCGCCGTCTCACCCGGAGTCGTTCAGTTCACCCGGGACGCGTTGTTTAACGACCTGTGGCTGCGACCAGGTCTTGCGCCCCGCGACCGTAGTCTCGTCACGGTCAGCGTGCTGGTTGCCACCGGGCAGGTCGCGCAACTGACCTATCACCTGAACCGTGCAATGGATAACGGACTGACGAAGGCACAGGCGTCGGAGGTGATGACACAACTGGCGTTCTATGCGGGTTGGCCGAATGTATTTACGGCACTTCCAGTCGTTAAGGACGTACTTGAAAAGCGACCCGGCTGAGGTCTCGCGCCGGGTCTGATGGCAGGAGCAAACGTTCCTGCCGATTCAGCACAAGAGAAACTGGATGTCACAAAAACTGAATGGCGCCACCCGGCTGTACCCGATTATCGGCGACCCGATCAGATTCGTGAAATCGCCGCAACAGCTGACCCGTGGTTTCGAGGCACGAGGCCACAACGCCTTGTGCCTGCCCATGCAGGTCGCGAAGGACAACCTCGATGCGGTCATGCATGCGCTGACACTGACCGGCAATGTCGATGGCCTGCTCGTCACCATGCCGCATAAATTCTCGGCATTCACATACTGTGCGACCAGTTCCGACACTGCAAGGTTGCTAGGTGGAGTAAGCGTCATGCGGCGCAATGCGGACGGCACATGGCACGGCGACATGCTCGACGGACTCGCATTTGTAAAAGCGCAGATCGATCACGGCGCGCGCGTGAAAGACGGTCGTGCATTACTGGTGGGCGCCGGCGCTGCGGGCAGCGCGATCGCTATCGCTTTGCTCGAAGCAGGCGTGGGCGAACTCATCATCCACGATGCCGACGAATCTCGCGCAACCCGCCTGAACGGACTTGTTGCCGAACTTGCCCGGGGTCGTATACGCGTTGGCGCAGCCGACCCCGCGGGATGTACTTTGGTATTCAACGCAACACCCATGGGCCTGGCAGAGGACGACCCGCTTCCGGTCTCCGGCGAACTGCTGGATTCGTCGATGTTCGTTGGCGATGTGATTGCGGGGCATGGAGTGACACCGTTGCTGATTGCCGCCCAGTCAGCGGGCTGCAAAACGGCGAACGGCGTCCAGATGGTCGACGCAGTGCAAGAGATGATGCTTGATTTCTTGCTGCGCTAGAAGCACGACGCCATCCAAAGTCACACGCACAAATGTAGCGTTCCGGATGCGCCTGCCAGATCGGATGCTCATGGTAACGCGCGTCGGCGCTACTGCTTCAATACGATCCACGCATCCCTATCGACACCCACCCGAATCGCATCCAGACTCGACCCTGCGCACGGACCTTCGATGCAATGTCCGTCCTCGAAGCGAAACAGCGCGCTGTGGTGCGCGCACATCACCACCTGCTTGCGATAGCACAAGACTTCGCCGGGCTCGAAATCGAGCGGCACCGAAAAATGCGGGCAGCGGTTGGCATAGGCCCAGACCTGCTCGCCACGCCGCACGATCACCATGGGCACACGCTCATCCGTTCCATCCACAACCCGCGCGCCGCCATCCGGCACGTCGGCGAATAGGCAGAGGCGCGTCCCGTTCATTGCCTACACCCTCCGCTCGGGATTGCCGAGGCTCCAGTCCCACGGCCGCACTTCAACGCGATCGAACAGTCCCGCCTGCATGTACGGATCGTTGCTCACGAACGCCATCACATCGTCGATACCTTCCGCTTCGACGACCAGCAAGGTGCCGTTCATCGCGTCGCATTGCGGCGCCAGCGTCGGACCGCCGAGGCGCACGAGCACCCCGTGTGCGGCGCTGCGCAGCCAGCTTCGATGATTCGGGCGCACGCGTTCGCGCACGTCGCGCATGCCAGGTTTATCGGTGGCAAATACGGCGAAGAAACGTCGCATGTCTTCCTCCATGAATTCGTCTTTGCGCTCAGGCCGGCGCCGAACCTTGCCACGCGCGCTGCAGCAGCGCGCGAATCGCGTCGCGTTCGATGGGGCGTGGATTCGCATAGGGATTCTTGCACGCGAGATTCGCCGCTTCGTCGAGCCCTTCTTCCGGCATGCCGATCTGCTCAAGCGCCGCCGGAATATCGAGTGTGCGGTTGAGCTCGAACAGCAGCGGACCAGCATCGGCCGCAACGTTGCCGCCGAGCGCACGCGCCACTCGCGTCAGCGCGCCGGGTGCTGCGGCATGGTTATAGTGCGCGGTATGCGGCAGCATCGCTGCATGTGTTTGCGCGTGCGGCAGATTGAACGTGCCGCCGAGCGTGTGACACAGTTTGTGATGCAGCGCCATGCCCACCGATCCGAGGCACGTTCCCGCGAGCCACGCGCCGTACAGCGCGCGGCTGCGCATCGCCTTGTCATCAGGTGTACGGACGATGACGGGCAACGCTTCGCCCAGCGCGCGGATCGCTTCTTCCGCCATCAGGCTGATGACAGGGTTCGCGTCTTCGGCATAGAGCGCTTCCACCGCGTGCGCCATCGCGTTGATGCCCGACGCTGCCGACACCGCCGCCGGCAACGATAGCGTGAGCGACGGATCGTAGATCACCGTGCGCGGCAACACGCGCGTGTCGCGGCCCGTTCGCTTGAGACGGCCTTCGGTGAGCCCGTAGATCGGCGTCATCTCGGAACCGGCGTAAGTCGTGGGCACTGCAACGATCGGCAGCGACGATTCGAGCGCGATCGCCTTGCCAAGCCCGATCGTCGAGCCGCCGCCCACGGCCACGCAACAGTCGGCATCGAGCGCTTGCGCTGCATCACGTGCGGCGCGCGCCACTTCGACCGGCACGTGCATCACGGCCTGCGCATGCACGCCTGCGGCGCGTGCGCCGAGCACGCGCGCTACTTCATCGGCTAGCGGACGCTGGTCGGGCGTCGCGAGAATCAGCGCGCGGCGGGCGCCGAGGCGCTCCACTTCCGCGGGCAGCGTCGCGAGCGCGCCCCATTCGAACACTACGCGCGAAGGCGTGCCCTGATAGACGAAGCGCTCCATGCGAACCTCAGCGCTGGAAATGCGGCGGCACATTGCCATCGACATTGACCCATACCGATCGCGCTTCCGTGTAGTCGTGCATCGCCTCGAAGCCCATCTCGCGGCCGTAGCCCGATTTCCCCACACCGCCGAACGGACTACCCGGATTGACGCGCTTGTAGCAGTTGATCCAGCACATGCCCGCCTGAATCTGCCCAGCGATGCGATGCGCGCGCGACAGATCGCGCGTCCACAGTCCGCTGCCAAGGCCGTAGTCAGTGCCATTGGCGATCGCCAGTGCTTCTTCATCGGTACGAAAACGCAGCACCGTCACGAACGGCCCGAACACTTCTTCCTGCGCGATGCGATCGTTCGGCGTCGCAGCTTCGACGACGGTCGGCCGCACGTAATAGCCGTTCGCGAGCGCAGCGTCGCGCGGCGCGGTGCCGCCGGTCAGCACGCGGCCACCCTGTTCGCGCGCGACATCGACATACGCGAGCACGCGTTCGAGATGCTGCCTGGATGTGAGCGGCCCCATTTCGGTCTCGGGATCGAGCGGATTGCCAACGCGAATCGTCGACGCCAGCGCGACAAAGCGCTCGAGGAAGGCATCTGCGATACGCTCGTGCAGGATCAGTCGCGATCCAGCGATGCAGGCCTGCCCCTGGTTGTGGAAGATCGCCCACGCTGCACCGTTGATGGCTGCGTCCAGACTGGCATCGTCGAAGACGATGTTGGCGCCCTTCCCGCCCAGTTCGAGTTGCACGCGCTTGAGATTGCCCTGCGACGCCTCGACGATACGCCGCCCCGTCGCCGTCGAACCGGTGAACGCGATCTTGCCGACACCTTCATGTTCGGCGAGCCGCTGTCCGGCCGTGTGGCCGTAGCCCGCGACGATGTTGACGACACCCGCCGGAAAGCCGACCTCGGCCATCAGCTCGACGATGCGCAGCGTCGAAAGCGGCGTGATTTCCGAGGGCTTGAGCACAACCGTGTTGCCGGCGGCCAGCGCGGGGCCCATCTTCCAGCTCGTGAACATCAGCGGGAAATTCCACGGCACGATCTGCCCCACGACGCCGATCGGCGCGCGTTGCACGTAGTTGAGAAAGCCGGTTTCGACGGGAATCACGGAGCCTTGCAGCTTGTCGGCCATGCCTCCGAAGTAGCGGAAGCACGCGGCCGTACGCGGCACGTCGAGCGCACGCGAATCGCGGATCGGATGGCCGGTGTCGAGCGATTCGAGTTGCGCGAGCTCTTCGGCGTTGGCTTCGATCGCGTCGGCAAGACGCAGCAGCAGACGGCCTCGATCCGCGGCCGCCATCGCGGACCACTTCGGGAATGCGCGCGCGGCGGCTTCTACGGCGAGATCGACATCGGCGGCAGTGGCGGCGGCGATTTTCGTGATCAGCGAGCCGTCATGCGGATTGAGCACATCGATCGTGCCGCCTTCGACGGCATCCGTGAACCGGCCGTCGATGAACAGTTGGGTTTGCATAGTAGTCCTTCAGGGAGTGCAGGCGCAGTGAACCGAGTAACCGGTGGCTCAGAAGTCGACCGGATAGGGCTTCAGTTCGCCGCTCTCGTAGCGCTTCGGCAGGCCTGGCGTAGCGTTCTCCCAGACGAGCAGCATCGAGCGTTTGGTCGAATAGCCTTGATGGCGGATATCGGCCGGCATCGCGCAGATGTCGCCCGCGCGCATCGTGATCCGCGCGCGCGGCGCGCCCGTGTTCTTGTCGCCGATGTCCCAGACGATCTCGTCCGAAAGCTGCAGGAACCACTCGACGCGATCGTTGCCATGAAAAACCGGCAGGATGTATTCCTCGGTGGTCGGACAGAACAGGCTTTGCCCGCACACCGACGTGACCGACGGATTCCACGTGACGTCCGAGCGCGACAGATACTTGAACAGATTGAACGCGTGCAACTGCCCTTCGAAGCCGGGTTCGACATGCACTTCGGGCTCGTCCTGCACGACGTCGGCGAATGCGCGGTTCACGGGAAGCTCGTCGCGCAGCGGCGAGTCGCCTTCGAGGCCCGGCATGCGGCGTGTCGCAACACGCGTGCGTTCGATCGCTGCGTCGTTGTCGCCGTGCTTGCGGCCGAATGCCGTGCCGGTTTCTTCCGGCGCCGCGAACGGATCGAAACCTTCGTTGGTCCAGTCGTGCAGGATCGCCTTGAAGGTCGCCATGATCGTCGGCGTTTCGAAGGTCTCGATATAGTCGACGCCCGCCTCCTTCATGATGCCGTTAAACGAGCCCGCGTACACATCGACCTTGCCGTAGTGATTACGCGTGCCGAACACATGATCGAAATTAACCCAGCCGTAGAAGAAGCCCCACGCGACATCGCGCATCATGGCACGCAGGAAAGCGTCGGCGGGAACGTTATGGGTGCGGATCTGACCTTTGGCCGGCCAGTTGATCTTGACGAAGTACTCGTCGCGCTTGAATTCGAATTCGCCGAGCGTGAAGCGGCGATAGCCGGTTACGGTGTCGGGTTCGCTTGCGCGCACGGTGTCCGCGGCAAAGCCGGCCGGATGGTCG
The DNA here is from genome assembly GCF_050435645.1 of Paraburkholderia sp. GAS206C. NCBI lineage: Bacteria > Pseudomonadati > Pseudomonadota > Betaproteobacteria > Burkholderiales > Burkholderiaceae > Paraburkholderia > Paraburkholderia sp. GAS206C. The sequence goes on from NZ_JBNDKR010000001.1 coordinate 351,987, forward strand.
TTGGTCGTGAGGGTTGCCATGGCTTGTCTCCTGAATGGGGCGATGTTCGGTTCGGCGATGCGTTTCAATGCAGGCAGATGTCGGCCCACTTCTGTACCGAGAGCTCGCCGACCATCGTCTGCACGAGCGCGACGCCGCTTTTCTCCGCGCTGAAGCGGTACGCACAGCCGGCCGGCAGCAGCGCCTGGTGGCCACGGCGCAGTACCACGTGGCCCATCGGACGGCCAGCGGGGTTGGCGCCCGCGTGAACGGTGCCGATGCCGCTCTTCGGCGGCGCAGCCAGCTGGATAAAGTCGATGCGGACTTCGCCATCCATCAGGATCACGAATTCGTCGTGCGCGCAGGCAAACCAGGCGGACTGTCCTTCGGTACGCAACGTCTCGATCACATAGTCGAGGTTCTTGCCGACCACGACCTTTTCGTAGGGCGTGGAGTGGGCCGCGACTTCGAAGACGTTGGAGAACACGTAGTGGCGCGCGTCGCCGCTCGTGATTTCGATCTCGCCCTTGCGGTAGCCGTCGAGCGAGGCAAAAATGGTGTGGAATGACGACTCGGTCATCGCTGTCTCCTGTGATGAAAAGTGTTTGTCGTTGGATTGAACTTTAGGAGCACAGCAGGACGGCAACAACCGGCAATCGGGCGACTACGGCATTTGCGCTTTGCAAATAATCGCCGCGCTAGCTCACCCAGCCGCGCTCGATCAGCGGCCGATCCCATGCAGGCTCGGGGCCGAGATATTCGGCGAGAAACTCGACGAGCGCTTTCACCTTCAGCGCCTGTCGTTGCGTTGCGGGATAAACAGCTGCAAAGCTCAGCGCCGACAACGTGTACTCCGTCAGGATCGGCACGAGCGAGCCGTCCAGCAGCGCGGCGCTCGCCACAAGCGTCGGCAGACATACGACACCGCCGCCCGTCAATGCGTAGTCGCGCAGCAGGTGCACGGAGTTCGACCGGATCATGCCCGGCAACTCCATTTCGACGACTTCGTCGCCGCGTGTCATGGTCCATCGATTGCGCGACGGATAGCCCGAATACAGCGCCGTGGTGTGCTGCAGCAAATCGCGGGGATGTTGCGGCGCGCCATGCTCGCGGACATACGCCGGGGTCGCGCAGAACAGCCGGCGCACCGCGAAGAGCCGTCGCTCGATCAGTGATTCGGAAATGGGCGGGAAGATCTGGAACGCGACGTCGAAACCTTCTTCGATGGGATCGACGACCCGGTCGTTGACGATCACGTCGAGCTGGATGCCGGGATAGCGACGATTGAATTCGGCGAGGGGCGCTCCGAAGTGGCCTAGTGCGAAGCCCGGCAGCACCTGGATGCGCATCCGGCCAGTGGGCGTCGCGCGCAGTTCGCGCATCTGGTCGGTCAGTTCGTTGACGCGCCCGACCACTTCCGCGCATTCGCGATAGAACGCTTCGCCCACTTCGGATAGCCGCACATGCCGCGTGCTTCGATGAAAGAGCGGTGCGTTGACGAACTTCTCCAGTTGCTGGATGCGGGTCGTGATGACCGAGCTCGTCACGCCGAGTTGCCGCGACGCTTCGGCAAAGCTGCTAGTCTCCGCTACGCGCACGAAGGCTTCGATACTCAGAAAACGGTCCACGCTGCTTCCCTCTCCGCCGATCGCACCGGCCGCTCCGGTTCAGCACGTCAGTGTACATGGGCCGTGCTGCAACAGCCGGCGGCGCATCGCTCCGGAATGCCTGGGGTTTTTCCGGAGCAATGCGCCGCGCGTAATCGTGCGGAATCGGATGAGCTAGTCGGGCCGTCCAGTCGCTGGCAATTCGAGCGCAGCGCGGATATTGCGCCGGCGCAGGATAGCCGGCGCAGTTTCTTCGAGCAGCAGACTCACGCCGATACCGAGCAACACTGCGCAGATCGGCAGCCAGAGAATGTTCTGGATTCCGAAATGCGTCGCGACGAAGCCGGCGAGCGCCGGGGCGACGCCGCCGCCAAAGATCTCGCCCGCGCCTACCACGACACCGATTGCTGTCGAAATCATTCCCACGGGTGCGGCCTCCGTCGCGACGGGTCCCGACAACAAGGAAACCAGGCCAAGCGTGAAGAACGACGCGACGAACAGCACCGCGAACAGTTCGACCGGCTGTGCGCCGAGTCCACGGAACAGGTACAGCATGACCGCTGTGCCCGCAAAGCCGACGATGCTCGCCACGCGCCGCCCGACGAGATCGGACAGGCCCGGCAAGCCGAACTGTCCGATGAATCCACCGAATCCGATCGCCGATACGACGACGCCCATGCGCTGCGTGTCGAGCGACAGATATTCGGTGAGATAGAGCGGCAGCATCGCGCCCAGCACAAACACGCCCGTCATCGCGCAGAACAGCGCTGCCATCGCGACGCGAATGTTGCGGCTCTTCAGCACGTCGCGCCAGTTGCCACGGGCGGCGGTCGTCGCGACGGGCTTCGGCGCGCCTTGTGGCTCGCGGATCACGCGGAACATCAGCAGACCGAGAATCAGGCCAGGAATCGACACCAGCGCGAACACCCCGCGCCACGACATCACGCTAAGCAATTGCGTTGCGATGATCGGCGACAGTGCAAGTCCGAATAACGCGAAGCCACTTTGCTGGAGGCCGAGATTGAAGCCGCGCCGCTTCGGATGAGACGCATCGGCGGTGGCGGCGAAGCTCGTCGGACAAAACGATCCTTCAGCGACGCCCATCAGCGCGCGCACGGCAAGCAGACTCATCAGGCCGCCGGCGAGCCCGGAAAAGCCCGAGAGCAGCGAAAAAACGATGATTGCAGGAATCAGTACCTTGCGACGTCCGATCTTGTCGGAGATGCCGCCCATCAGTGCTGCGAAGATGCCCCACGAAAGCCCGAGTATGCCGATGCAGTTACCGACGTCCTGCGCGGTCAGGTGCAGGTCTCGCATGATGGACGGGAACAGCGGCGCGATCAGCCACCGGTCGAGGCCCACCAGCCCGAAGCCGAGTGCCAGCAGCACCACGGCTTTCCACTCATACGCCACATCCCAGTCGTTCGATTTCATCTTTGTCTCCTTGAGCCGCTCGCCGCATGCGGGGCGCCTGGCGACCGGCGCCTTCGCTGCTGACGAACGACGTTTGCATGCTCCGGCCGCGCCGTCGGGTTCGTTGAACAGATATCGATCGGCGCGCGTGGATGCACGACATCGATGCTGCAAAGATAGGTGCAAGAGCGGCATGGCCGGTACGGCACAACCGCCGAATACGTCATTCGCGAATCGCAAACAATGACGGGGGGATGCGCTGAAAACGAGAGTGGGTAAGGCCAGGCGGTGGGACCCGGCAGGAAAGCGAACCCGTTTTCAGGCGTACCAGGAGAAGTACGGGGGTATGGGAATCCGGCGAAATCAGCGCTTTGAACGACGCTTGCGAAGGCTTATGGCGCCACGCGAACAACTGCGAGAGGCGTTACTGCAAAGACCCTCTCGCTTGCAACCAGACGACGTCACGATTCGCGCGGGATGGGGTGTGCGATTAATTGTGGCTCAGGCTGCCTGATGTCGCCTGAACGTTCTGCATATCAAAGATCTGACATTCGCTCATGTTCCCGGAAGCAAACCCCCGGGAACCTCGCCACACCTAAAATCAGGCGCCGCTGCCGCCCACCGTCTTGATACTCTTCCACTGCCCCTGCTCGACTTGAAACAACGTATAAGGCGGCTTGATCAGATCTCCATACGGGTCAAAAGTGATCTTGCCCGTCACACCTGTGACTGTGACCTTAGATAGACTGTCGACGATCTTCGCACGGTCGAGCGAATCGGCGTTGTGAATCGCCTTGATCATCGCGAGCGCAGCGTCGTAGGCAAACGGCGCGTAGAGTTCGACATCCTGATTAAAGCGCGCCTTATAGCGCTTGCCAAATTCCTGCGCGGCAGGAAGCTTGTCGAGCGCCGGTCCCGGCTCCAGATCCTGCGTACCATCGCCCGCCGCACCGGCGATCTGCAGGAACGCATTGCTCTTCAACGCGCCCGCGCCAAACAGCTGGGTAGTCATACCCAGCGAGCGCATCTGCTTGACGAGCATCGCCCCCTGTTCATCGAGGCCGCCAAAGAAGATCAGATCGACGTTCTTGCTCTTCAGCGTGGTCAGGATGGAACGAAAGTCGATGGCCTTGTCGTTGGTGAACTCGCGATCGACCACATTGCCGCCCGCCTCCTTCACGCCTTTTTCGAACGCATTGGCGAGGCCTTCGCCAAACGCAGTGCGATCGTCGATGATCGCGATACGCTGAGGCTTCAACTGCTCGACCACGAAGTGCCCGGCAACGACACCGCCTATGCCGTCGTGACCCATCGTGCGAAACACGTTCTTGTAGCCCTGTTTGGTGAGGTCCGGATTGGTTGAGCCCGGCGTAATCATCGCCACACCCGCCTGGTGATAAACCGCGGATGCCGGAATGCTGCAACCCGAATTGTAGTGGCCGATCACGCCCACCACGCCGTCATCGACGAGCTTCTGCGCGACCTGCACCGCCACGTGCGGATCGGCCTGATCGTCTTGCACGTCGAGCACGAACGTGACCGGCTTTCCGCCGATTGTGGGATGCCGGGCGTTCTCTTCGTCGATGGCCAACTGCGCGCCGTACTGCAAATCTTTGCCCACACGGGCAACCGGGCCCGTCAGCGGCCCGACAAAACCGATCTTGACGACTTCGGGATCGGCGGCCCACGACGGCGCCATTTGCGTAGCTAGCGCGCAAGCGGCCAAACTCAAAAGCCAATAGCGGCGATTCATGATGCGCTCCTTGCGAGAAGTGACGTCGCGCTGTCTTTAGGTTTATCGGTTCGATGCGCGACGCGTCGAGACCGTCCTGTGGATACTTGCGGCCAGGCTACCGCCTCGATCTAGAACCGGGTGGCTGCGTAGGGAGCGAGATCGAGCGGCGGCGCGCGACCTGCGATCAGGTCTGCAACGATCCGTCCGCTGATACCCGCTAACGTCAGTCCAAGATGCTGATGACCGAACGCATAGATCACGCGTTCACTAGCGCTCGAGCGGTCGAGCACCGGCACGCCGTCCGGTAGCGTCGGACGAAAACCGAGCCAGCTGCTGTCCGGCTCGTCGAGCGTGGGCAATGCCCGCTTCGACGAGAACGTCAGGAGATCGAGCAGCGAGCGGTTCTGCGTCGCCTTGAAGCCGCCAAGTTCGACCGTGCCGGCGACGCGGATACCGTCGCTCATCGGTGTCATATAAAAGCCGCGCTCGGCCCAGCCGACCGGCCGCGAAATCAGTTGCTGCGCGCCCGGATAGCGCACGTGATAACCGCGTTCCGTATCGAGCGGCACGGTATCGCCGCACTGTTTCGCGAAGCGTGCAGAGTGAGCGCCGGTGGCGATCACCACGTGGCTAAAGCGCCTTGCGACACCGTCGGCCGTCAAGGTCGCGCCGTCCGCCGCCGGTTGCACCGCACTGACGACTGAGCGCTCCAGCGTCAGCCCTTGCGCCGCGAGCCGTCCATAAAGTGTCTGCAGGAAACCCTGCGGATCGGAGAAGTGCCAACTGTCGCTGAACAACACGCCGCGTTCGAAAATCGGCGCAAGCGACGGTTCGAGCGCGCGAATGTCAGTGGCCGACAAAACATCGAAGGCAACACCGAGCTTCCGCCGCAGATCGAGGGCAGGACGTGCCGCGTCGAACGTTGCCACGCTGGAATACAGATACAGACACTCGCGCGGCCGGACAAAGCGCGCCAGTTCCGCGGCCTTGAGGAGCGGCGCGTACCCGTCCTGCGCGCAGCCGAGCAATGAGGCGAGTGCTCCGGCGCTCGCCTCATAACGGCGCGGCAACGAACTCAGCATGAATCGCACGAGCCATGGCGCCAATTGCGGCAGATAGCTCCAGCGCAAGCGAAACGGACTTTCGTTCGACAGCAGAAAACGCGGCAGATCGCGGAACACGGACGGGTTGTTCACCGGGATGCACGCGTAGTGCGCGAAGGTCCCGGCGTTCCCGTACGAAGCCCCCTGCCCGACGCCGGACGGATCGAACAGCGTGACTCGATGCCCGTCGCGCATCAGCGCCGCGGCACTCGCGAGGCCGATGAATCCCGCTCCGACGATGGCGATATCCGACATCATGCGCGCCCTTCCATCGCAGGCCCGCCGGCTGGCAAAGCGCATTCAGTGGACCGCGATACGTTCATCGACACACTCCTGTTGACCCATTTGTCTGACGCTGTCCGGTGGAGTCGAAGCACTCGTCACCAGACAAACTATGACACTCAGAATCACACAATATTTTTTTGTATGCAATTGAAACGCTCATTGTGTGGTCCTGGCATTTTCCCTGGATAGCCACTGGCGTGGACCTTGCTGTGACCTGTGTGCCTCGATGCCGCCGGTCTGGCAAGGTTGCAGCGAGGCGTATGTGGTATAGAATCGGCCCAACTCCGCACAATCGCGGACAAAGCTTTTTTGTATGGAGACACCCATTCCTATGGCTTCAGGCAAAGACGCGGCACGCGCCGCCAATGGCACGTCAGGCGAAGCAAAGCGCGCCACCTATGTCGAGGTGTCCAGTTCGATCGAGAGTGAGATTCGCAGCGGCGTGTATCCGCCCGGTAGCCGCCTGCCGCCGCAGCGGCAGCTCGCCACCGAGCTGGGTATCAACGTGTCGACGGTATCGCGCGCTTACAAGGAATTGCAGTTGCGCGGTCTGGTGATCGGCAGCAAGCGGCGCGGCTCACTGGTGACGGGCGGCGCGATGCCAAGCGTCGACCCCGCCCAGACGGCGAGCAACGCAGCGATCGACCTGACCGTGAACCGGCCGGCTACCGGCGAATTTCTGGCCTGCCTCGCACGCACCCTCGCGGACTTGCCACGCGATCCGCGCTACCCGCAATTGCAGGAGTATCAGCCGCCGCAGGGACCTTTATGGGCACGCGCCGCCGGTGCCCGCTGGATGGCCGCGCCGGGCTTCGAGCCGGCGGCCGATCATGTGGTGGTGACAAGCGGCGCGCAACACGGCCTGTATGCGGTATTGAACAGCCTGATCGGCACGGATGGCGTGATCCTCGCCGATCAGCTCACCTACTATGGCCTGAAGGCGCTCGCACCGGTCTTCCAGTTTGAGATCGTCGGCATTCCGAGCGACCAGGATGGCCTGCTGACCGACGCCGTCGAGCGTGCGTGCCAGCGCATGCCGGTCAAGGCCATCTTCACGGTGCCGAATCTGCAGAACCCGACCGTCATCACGATGAGTCTCGAACGCAGGATGGCGCTTGTCGATATCGCGCGCCGCCATGGTGTCGCGATCATCGAAGACGACGTCTACGGGCCGCTCGTGTCGCAGCGGCTGCCGACCATCGCGAGCCTGTGTCCGGAACGGACGTTTCACATTGCGGCGACCTCGAAAATCCTCGCGCCGGGGTTACGGCTCGGTTATCTGCTGAGTCCGCCGGACAGCTCCGCGCTGTGCGCGGAGGCCGTGCGCACGACCGCGTGGATGCCGGCGCCGATGTCGATGCTGATCGCGTCGATCTGGATCGAGGACGGCACCGCCCGCCATATCATGGACGCCCAGCTTGCCGAAATTCGCGCGCGCCGGGATCTGGCGCGCGAACTGCTGCCGCAGGCCTACCTGCGAACCGATCCGGCCTGCATGTTCGTGTGGCTGAAGTTGCCGCCGCCCTGGCGCGCCGACGATTTCGCCGCCAACGCGAAGGCGCGCGGCGTGGTGGTGATGCCGTCGTCGGCGTTTGCGGTAGACCGCTCCGAGATCGAACATGGCGTGCGGATCAACCTCGCCTGCGCGACGAGCCGCGATCAACTGGTGAGTGCGTTACGGTTGTTGACGGGCACGCTAAAAGACCGTCCGAGAGCGCTGTTCGGCACGATCTGAATCTGACTCGTACGCCGCTGCGCTCACTCAGCCGCGGCAGCCTGCACGAGCGAGACAACGGCGTCTATGGGTTTCATCAGATCCGCGGCGAGGCCATGCCGTTCCTGCAGATAGCTTGTCGCGTTATACGAGTACCAGACGCGGCCGTCGCCGTCCTGCCACACCAGCACCTTGAGCGGCAAATCGAGCGCGGCGGTGGGCACAGCCTGCATCAGCGGCGTACCGGCTCGCGGATTGCCGAACACGATCAATTGCGACGGATTCATCGCGAGCCCGGCGCGCTCCGCATCCGCCGCGAAATTGATGCGTGCAAACAGGAGGATGCCCTTGGCTTCGATCAGCGAGGCGAGTCTGTCGGCGGCTTGCTCCACCGTACGATGCGTCGGCACCGTGACGATGCCGTTTTCAGTTGCGGGTATGGACATGGTCGCTCCGAAGATCGCAGAAAGGACGGACGCTATAGCATAGGCCGGATTTCCCACTCCTCTTCAGCTTTCACGCGCTTCACGCATAGCGCGCCAGAAACATATCCACTGCGGATTCCGCTACGTGCGTCTGTTCGGCCTTGCCAAGCGGCGGCTGCCCCATCGTCACCTGCGGCCAGAAAGCGAACGCTTTCACAAGACTCTGCAACTGCAGCGAAGCGAACACCGGATCCGTGGTCTTAAGACGCCCATCGGCCGCCGCCGCGCGGACCCATACGGTCAGGTCTTCTTCGCGCTCACCCATGCGGGCCACCATGTCGCGTGCGCGCTCCGGCGAATGAATGCCCGCCGCAATCGCCACCCGCGCGAGCGAGAGAAACGCCTCGTTATTCAGCAGGCTGAGCTTTTTCAGCAACAGTTGGAGCAACTGCGGGCGCAACGGCTCCGAGGGGGAATAAGCCGGCGCCGCACCAGCGTCGCTCGACTCCCACAGTTGCCGCATGATCGCGGCGAACAGCGCTTCCTTGCTCGGAAAATGGTTGTAGACCGTGCGTTTCGAGACGCCGGCCCGAGCGGCGACGCGGTCCATGCTGGTGGCGTCGAAACCGGCCGCAAGGAATTCCTCGATCGCCGCACTGATGACGGCGGCGCGCTTGCGGTCGGTCAGACGAAGAGGCGTATCGCGGGTATCCATAGCCAAATTTTACACTATGCAGTTTACTTTTTTTCAGGATAAACTACACTGAACAGTCTACTTTCCGCCCACCTTCTGCATCGGGACGCCTTACATGACATCGTTCACCGGATCTATCCGCCGCGCTTTGGGCCTGACAGCAGCCCGTCGCGGGCGTGAGTCGTTCGACTCTTCAGCCCAGCACGACGGGGAACGCTTTCGCAACGTCAAGCCGCGTCCTGTCGAAGGATTCGGCAAGACCTTGAGCATCGCCTGGAACGTGTTGCTCAACAAGCCGGACGGCACGGTGCCGGCGGCCGCGATGCCCGTCGACGCGCTGACTCGCGAACAACTCGATGCGGCGCCGGATCGCAGCCTGTATCGCCTCGGGCATTCGACCATGCTGCTCAAGCTGCGCGGCGAATTCTGGATAACCGATCCGGTCTTCGCCGAACGGGCGTCGCCTTTCCGGCGCTTTGGCCCGAAGCGTTTTCACGCGCCGCCGATCGCACTGGCCGATCTGCCGCCGCTGCGCGGCGTGATTCTCTCGCACGACCACTACGATCACCTGGACCGCGAGACGGTGCTCGCGCTCGCCTCCAAAACCGGCGTGTTCCTGACGCCGCTGGGTGTCGGCGACCGCCTGATCGAGTGGGGCATCGATGCGTCGAAGGTCCGTCAGTTCGACTGGTGGCAAGGCACCGACATCGACGGCCTGACGTTTACCGCAACGCCTGGCCAGCATTTCTCCGGCCGCAGCCTCTTTGACGGCAACAGTACTTTGTGGGCCTCGTGGGTGATCGTCGATGGCGACCTGCGCGTGTTCTTCAGCGGCGACACCGGCTATTTCGATGGTTTCAAAGCCATCGGCGAGCGGCTCGGTCCGTTCGATGTGACGCTGCTCGAAACGGGCGCCTACGACGCGCAATGGCCGTATGTGCACATGCAGCCCGATGAAACCGTGCAGGCTCACGTCGATCTGCGCGGCCGCTGGATGGTGCCGATTCACAACGGCACGTTCGATCTGGCCATGCATCGCTGGCAGGAACCGTTCGAACGCGTGGTAGGACTCGCCATGTCACGCGGGATTCTGCTGGCGACGCCGCGCATGGGAGAACGGCTGGATCTGGGCGCGCCGCATCGCGGTCAGCGCTGGTGGCGCGAGGTTGCGGAGGCTGGCGTGGTGGTGGAAGAACCTAGGACGCTGCGGCGTCTGTTGGGTTGCCGCAATGCCGAGCAGACAAACTCGTCGAGCTAGCCTCTGCGGCGCGATTAACGGTAACGGTCAGCGCTAGCGGTGTTTGGCCCGGGCGCCCTTCTTCGCGCTTCCGGCACGCGGCGCGTCTTTACTCGCTGCAGTGTCGTCACCGTTCAGTTGCTCCATCCACGATAAGGCGTCGACGTACGACAGAAACTGCTGCAGATAACCCGGCGAGAGCTCACGCATTAGCGAAAGCGACCGATGCACGAGGCTGCTCGAATTGAGCGGCCCGGCATTGCCAGGCACCTGCTCCAGCGACTGGCGCAACTGACTCTCGGCGCTGAGCTTCGACCAGATCTCTCTGAAGTAATCGAGCAGATCGAGTTCGGGATACGAATGCAAGCGCGACGTGGGGTCATGCGCCGTCCGCGCATGATTGGCGATATAGGCGGTCAATTCAGCAAGCGCTCCGCGAGCGGACGGCACATTGCCCAACGACGACGCCACGGCCGTAGATCCAGCATCTGTATCACACGACGCGGTGCGTTCAAGATCCTGCGCATACGCCTCGACCAGCACAGAAAGCCTGTCGTCGAGAATACGTCGTGCCTCGCCGTTATGGCCGGCGGCCCGCCGCTCCAGCGCCTCAATGAAACGAAAGCGAACAGGGTTCAGACGATCCGCGCCGCACTCGCGCCAGGCGTCGAGAGTCGCGCGGACTCCGCTTTCCATATCGCTGCCGCTCATCTCGCCGCTGCCGTTACTGTTACCGCTAGTCACCGGATTTCACCGTAGCGCCAGACGACGGCCTCGGAACCGGTGCGATTTCCACGCGCCGATTGCGGGCACGTCCTGCTTCGTCGGCATTCGAACCGACCGGCTGCCCGGAGCCAAATGCGGCCGCAAATACTGAGGATGCCGGAATACCTTCATCGATCAACGCACGCGTCACCGTCAACGCGCGCTGGGCCGAGAGCTCCCAGTTGTCGGCAAAGCCGCGGTTAGCCCCCTTCACCTGACGGTCGTCGGTAAAGCCGCTCACCATCAGGATCTGGTCACTGGCCCGAAGATAGGCAGACAGCGGTCCGGCCAGGCTCTTCAAAACCTCGCGGCCCTCAGGCTGCAACTGATCCGAGTTCAGCGCGAACAACACGCTGCCATTGATGCCGATACGTCCGTTCACCAGCGTGACGCGTCCCGCTGCCAGCGGCCCCGCCAACGCCTGCTCGAGGGTCTTGCGGCGCTGCGTTTCCATCTGCCGCTGCTTGACCTCCTGTTCGAGCCGCGTCGAAAGTTCGAGCTGTACGCCAATCACACACACGAGGATCAGCACGAACGCGCCCAGCAACGCCGACATCAGATCGGCGAAGGCAGGCCATATCGGCGCGATCGCTTCCGCGCCGCCATCGATATCCTCGCTCATGCCGCATCGGCTCCGGCGGAAGCGCGCTGACTCGCGATCGTCTGCAGATCCTCGACGATCTGCTTCTGCGACATCATGCTCAGGTCGATCACTTCGCGAGCCTGCGCCACGTAGTAGGCAAGCTGTTCGTCGCTGCGCGCGAGGGACTTGTCCAGCGCGGTTTCGATGCGCTGCAGATGGGCGACGAGCTTGTCGTTCGACTCGCCGAACATCTGCACGGCCGCCCCGAACGCTTCGCCGAGACTCGCCACTTCGACGGCGCTGCCGGTCACCTGCGCGGCCACAGCGCCGAGCTTGCCGGTTTCAGCTTCGACCTTGTCGGTGAACTGCGTGCCGACGCGATCCAGCAGATCTGCCGAGGTGGACACCAGCGCATCCACGGCCGAGCGCTGTTCCGTGGACGCGTGGTTGACGGCGTCGAGCAGCGTCTCCAGCGTAGCCAACAGACGGCTGCGTTCTTCGAGCATCGCGGTATCGCGGACCATGCTGTCGGAGAGTTTCTGGCGCAATTCGGCGACGACTTCAGCCGCCGCTTTCGGTGCTTCCGAAGCCGCTTGCACGAGCCGCGAAATCTCGGCAATCGTCTCGCTGGCGTGCGCCTGACTCTGAGCGGATATGTCCCGCGCGGTTTGCTCCAACGTTGTGCAGATTTCCTGTTGCCGGTTTGCGGTGCTGGTGCCTGCCTGCTCCCACTCCCTGGCAAGGGACGCCGCCATCGAGCCAAGCACCTGGGTCCACGCCGCCAGACGTTGTTCGTCGCGCGAAGCCAATTCCGTCTGCAAGTTCGCATGCGATTCGCTCACGGCGCGCAGGAGCGTCGCCGAGTGCTGTTCGAAGGTCGCCGCGGCGGCAGCCAAAGCCTGCTCGTTGTGGCCAGCCAGCGTCTCGCCCGCGCGTTCTTGCCGCGTCAGGGCTTCGCTCCACGCTTGCGACACGCTGCCTGCCGTGGCATCCATGCGTGTAGATACGCTTTCCAGCAACGCCGCCGAGCGTTGCTCGAACGTCTCGGTGAAGCGCTGCAGCGAAGTATGCAGATTCTCCGCGAGCGCCTCGCTCGAACGTTGCTGTCCTGCCAGCGCCTCGGTCCAGATGCCCGCCACGTTCGTGGTAGCCGCTGCGAAGCCGCTCGACAGCCCATCCAATTGCCGTTCTACGGCCTGCGTCACGGTGTTATGCAAGCCAGCGGTTTCGCGCGCGAGACCGGCCATCGTTGCTTCCATGACCGGTTGCAGCGCCGCGCTGGCGGCGCGGGCGCTATCGGCGACGCTCGCCCTCATCGACTGCTCCACCGAAGCCGCGAGGCGCGTGTAGGCGGCCGCAGCCTTGCTGTGGAAGGCATCCTGAGTGGCGATCTGCCGCTCGCTCAGGGCGACGCTCTGTTGCTCGATGGTGGCCATCATTGCCTGCAGACGATCGACCAGCGTCGGCATCGTCTCAGCCTGCCGCTGCAGCAGCTTGAAGGTCTCGTCACGCTGATGGGCCTGCGAGTAGACGCGTAGAGTCGTCGCCACCTTGAGGTCGAGCAGTTGCGCCGCTTCGACCCGTTCGCGCCGGCACAGCGCGGAGAGCAGCCCAAGCATGGCGGAGGTGGCCACCCCGGCAATGGATGTACCGAACGCGAATCCCAACCCTTTGACCGGTGCGGCGAGCGAGGAGCGGATCGCATCGAGATCCGTCGCGCTCTGCAGCGCCTGGCCGGTGCCCCGCAGGGTCGCTACCATGCCCAGCAGCGTCCCCAGCATGCCCAGCAACACGAGCAGGCCGACCAGATACGGCGTCAACGCCGGTCCCGGCATGGCCACGCGCTCGCCCTCGACGCGCAGACGCACTGCATTGCGTAGGCTCGGATCGATCGGTTCGAGCCAGGCGCCCAGGCTGGACGGTCGCGCGGACAGGCCGGCGACCGCCCGCGTCAACGTATTCGTACCCTGACTGTAGCGCCACAGCTCAAGCGCGCCAGCGACGTAGCACGCGCCCACAAGCAACGTCACGGTCAGCGCCAGCGGATTCGAGCCGATGTAGCCAACCCCGATCCAGCACACGGCGGCCAGACCGGCCAGAAAAACAGCGAGATTAATCAGATACTTGGACATAGCGTCCCGGTTACGGGGTGCAAAGGGGTGCGAAGAGCCGCAAGCAGCCCCTCGACCGGTTGAAAACGAACCTCCAGTTCGGCGAGCAACACGCTCTGCATATCCTTGCGGAACACGTTCTGCCATGCGCCGGCTTTGACCGCTGCGCTCTCCCCTGCGGCTTCGGTGTCGGCCAGGGAAGCCTGCTCGGCCAGACGCAGACGGTCGAAATGTCCGGCGAGCATGCCGGGGACAGCCGTCAGCAGATTCCGCTCACGCGGGCTCAGAGCACGCTCCATGACGGCGTCGACGACCGCGAGGCGGGCCATGGCGGGCGTTCTGGCGGCCAGCATGGCCCGCAGCCGGCCGCGCAGGTTGCCGATGTCGGTCTCCATCGTCTGCTGGATCGACTGGTATTGCTGACGAAACACCGCGTAATCGAGCACCGTCCCGGTAGGCTCAGCTTGAGCACGCTCTCTCGGCGAACCGCGCCGGTTGGCGGCAGAGAGCGTGGTCTCGCGGACGATGGTACTCGTCAGCGAAGCGCGCACGCGGGCGCACTCGCTCTCCTCCGCGCTGCCGAACGCCCGCGCACCGGGCGCGACGACCGGCGGGTTGCCGCTCAGCGCGGTGGAAAGCCCAATGGCGTCGGTCCAGCCGAGCCATTGGCTGAGCCGGTCCGAGAGCGATTGGCTGGATTCGGCGACCTCGACGTCCGTCAGACGGGCGAGTAAGCGAATAAGTGCCGGACCGCTGGAAGCTGCTGTACGCTGCGAAGCTTGCACCATTCCGTCAGAGGCAAAAAAGGCAGCAGTTTACACTCAGACGGGATGAAGGCGGCCGGATTGCCTCGCGGTTAGAGTCGGGCGACGTCGAGGATGGCGTCGGCAAAGGCCTTCGGCGCTTCCTGGGGCAGGTTGTGTCCGATGCCGCCGTCGATGTTCCGGTGTTGATACTTGCCGGTGAACTTCTTCGCGTAGGCGGCCGGTTCAGGATGCGGCGCGCCGTTGGCATCGCCTTCCATGGTGATGGCCGGAACCGAGATGGCCGGCGCTGTCGCGAGACGCGCTTCGAGTGCGTCGTACTGCGGCTCGCCCTGAGCCAGACCAAGACGCCAGCGGTAGTTGTGAATCACCACGGCAACATGGTCCGGATTGTTGAACGACTCAGCCGAGCGGTCGTAAGTCGCGTCGTCGAAATTCCACTTAGGCGACGCGAGGCGCCAGATCAGCTTGTTGAAGTCGTGACGGTTCGCTTCATAACCCGCCTGGCCACGCTCCGTGGCGAAATAGAACTGATACCACCACTGCAGTTCCGCCTTCGGTGGCAGCGGTGCCTTGCCCGCCGCCTGATTGCCGATCAGATAGCCGCTCACAGAGACGATCGCCTTGACGCGTTGCGGCCACAGCGCGGCGATGATATCGACCGTGCGTGCGCCCCAATCGAAGCCGCCCAGGATTGCCTTGTCGATCTTCAAGGCGTCCATCAGCGCAATGATGTCCACGGCGACCACAGACTGCTGCCCGTTGCGCGGCGTGTCCGTAGAGAGGAAGCGCGTCGAACCATAGCCACGCAGATACGGCACGATGACGCGATAGCCCGCGGCAGCAAGTATCGGCGTCACCTCGGCGAAGCTGTAGATATCGTACGGCCATCCGTGCAGCAGAATGACGACAGGGCCGTTCTGCGGGCCCGCTTCTGCATACCCAATGCTCAGTGTCCCGGCGTTGATCTGGCGAAGGTTATCGAACGAAGCAACGCGCGTTGCGCCCGGTGTATTCGCCGACGTGCTGTTCGATTGTGCTTTGGCGAGTCCGCTCAGGCCCAACTCCAGCAGGCTGATCCCAGCCACGGTCGTCCCCAGCAGAAGACGACGTCGATTGTTGATCTGTTCCGGCATCACTGATTCTCCTCAAAGAATGGTCACAGGTGGTTCGCATACACGCCCTTTAGGACGTCTGATTTGCGAAGCCAGAGCGTCTGGCGTGGAAGTATTAAAGCCCGTGGACGTATCTGGCTTGTGTCCTGGAGTAGCGCCAGTGCAAGCATTTGTATTTATCGAGGATGCCGATACATTGCGATACAAAACGACGGAGGCGGCAGGTTCAACCGCCGCCTCCGTCCGGAAACGCTAGCGAACGCTCTTCAATACGAGCCTGGCTTCCAGACCGCCTTCGGGACGGTTCTGCAATGAGAGCGATGCGTCCATCGCCAAAGCGAGTTGACGAGCAATCGCGAGGCCGAGTCCCGTACCCCCCGTGCCGCGGTTGCGCGATCCTTCCAGCCGGTAGAACGGCTCGAACACCGCGTCAAGCAATTCGGCCGGAATACCCGGCCCGCGATCGAGCACGGAGATTGTCACCTGCCCGTCCTGCGAAGCGGCCAATCTGATTTCAGCCGAGCCGCCGAACTTCAGCGCGTTGTCAACCAGATTGCCCACGATCCGGCGCAACGCCTGGGGGCGCGTCACTAACGCGGTGGAGATTTGCCCATGCAGCGACACGTCCTTGCCGGCATCCACGTAGTCGAGCACAAGGCTGTCGAATAGTGCATCCGGATCGATCCGCAACGGCGCCTCGGTGGCGCCGTGCATGGTGCGCGCGTACGTGACACCTTCCTTGACCATCGTTTCCATTTCCCGCAGGTCCTGCTGCAGTTTTACGCCCTCGGCACTGTCGTCCATCACATCCAGGCGCAAACGCATGCGCGTGATCGGTGTTTGTAAGTCATGCGAAATTGCCGCGAGGATCTGCAGGCGCTCGGTCATGTA
Source organism: Paraburkholderia sp. GAS206C (assembly GCF_050435645.1). NCBI lineage: Bacteria > Pseudomonadati > Pseudomonadota > Betaproteobacteria > Burkholderiales > Burkholderiaceae > Paraburkholderia > Paraburkholderia sp. GAS206C. The sequence goes on from NZ_JBNDKR010000001.1 coordinate 368,408, forward strand.
CATCTTTATACGGTCCTGCATGGCATTGAACGCCCGCGCTGCGCGCGCCACTTCGTCCGGCCCGTCTTCGGGCAGACGCTCCGCTTTGAGATCGGGGCCGAGCGTATCGGCCGCCCGCGCCAACTGGCTCAATGGGCGCGTCGCGATGCGTACGGCCAGCCAGCAGCATGCGGCCAGCACCACCAGCTGCAGCACCAGCACCCACGACAACCACGGTGACAGCGGCGCGCTTGGCATGGGATGGTAGTCGATCGTCAGCGGCGTGCCGTCACTCAGTTGCAGATGAACCTGCAGGCGATCCGGGTCGCCCGGTACGGCGTTGGCCGTGAGCGGATAGCGCTTGCCGATGCCATCCGCGATGGATTGCGCCACCTTCGCCGAGAGCGCCGCGTCAGGAGGCGTACCGCTTACGCCGGGCCCCAGAGCGAAGGTATAGGTGCGCCGCGCCAGCCGCGGCAGCCATTCCGCACGCTCGCTGGGCGGCAGATGATCGAGCAACGCAACCGAGCTCGTAACCTCGCGCTCGATGTAACCCATCATCACGTTGGTCATGGTCTGGTCCCGCTCCGTCCTGGTGAGCCAGACCGACAGCGTTTGCACCAGCGCAAGGCTGACAAACAGAATCAGCGCGAGCCGGGCGAACAGCGTGCGCGGCGGCCATCGCAGCAAGGCATTGCGTTTCATTGATCGCCTTCGACCATGGTCACGGCAGCGGAGAACACGTAGCCCTCGCTACGCAGCGTCTTGATGTAGCGCGGTTCGCGCGCGGTGTCCTGCAGGCGCTGCCGCAAACGGCTCACCAGCAGATCGATCGAGCGGTCGAACGCGTCGGCCTGACGGCCCTGGGTCAGATTGAGCAACTGGTCTCGCGTCAGCACGCGTTGCGGGTGATCGAGAAATACGCGCAGCAGGCGGTACTCCGCGCCGCTCAGGGCCACCATGGTGCCCTCGGCGTCGAGCAGATGACGCGCGACAGTGTCGAGCCGCCAGTCGCCAAAGCTGATCATCGGCGAGGTTTCCGTCACCTGCATGCCGGGCGGCAGCATCCTCGCGCGGCGCAAGACCGAGCGGATGCGCGCCAGCAGTTCGCGCACGGCAAACGGCTTGGACAGGTAATCGTCGGCGCCCATTTCCAGCCCGACAATGCGATCCGTCTCTTCGCTGCGGGCGGTCAGCATCAAAACCGGCACCGCGCGAAACTTGCCCGCACGCAATTCGCGGCACAGGACCAGACCGTCCTCTCCGGGCATCATCAGGTCGAGCACGATCAGATCAGGCGCACCCTGCTCCAGCACGGCGCGCATCTGGCGACCGTTAGCGGCCAGCGATACGCGCATGCCGTTCTTCTCGAGATAGGTCGCAATGAGTTCGCGGATGCCGCGATCGTCATCGACGATCAGGATGTGGTCGGTGTTTTCCATCAATGGCTCAATCCTTCCGACGATTGACGCGCACACGGTTCACGTTGACCAGCAAACACTGCACGGGGTGCGCCATCTCCGCTGCAAGTCCGCCCGCCAGGAAGGCGAGAATTGCCATCAGCCGCCTCATACGTCCTCCGCGACTGACTGGTTCGCGCCATTGGCCACGATGACCTCCAGCGTATACGGGTCGATGCCTTCAAGGCAATCGACGGGCAGTTGGGCACTCATGGGACTCTCCACCATAGGAATGGCTGCTTTATAGCCTGGTACCGGCGAGGCTTTGTATCCCAATGTATCTGGGCATTCCCGCGACACAAAACATTGCACTGCAGCCACCGCGGCGACACAAGCCAGATACGAACGGGCGTTCCAATACAGCCATCCCGTTCAACGAAAGGCCCCTGAGATGTTCTCCAACTTCAAATCCGTCGCCGCCACGATCCTGTTTGCCGCCACCGTGGCTGGCGGTGCCGCTGCCATTACCGCTCTCGCGGCGAGTCCGGCAGCGGCCCCGGCTGCCACCCTTCCCGGCAAAAACAATACCGCTCCGGATTTCACCGGTATCGACAACTGGATCAATAGCAGCCCGCTGACTATTCAGCAGTTGCGCGGCAAGGTGGTGCTGGTCGACTTCTGGACCTACACCTGCATCAACTGTATCGACGTGCTGCCTCACGTGAAGGCCTGGAATCAGCAGTTCAGCAATCAGGGGCTGGTGGTAGTGGGCGTCCACACGCCCGAGTATCCGTTCGAACGCAACACGGACAACGTCAAGGAAGCGATCAAGCGCCTCGGCATCACCTACCCGGTCGCGCAGGACAACCACTATGCGACGTGGAACGCCTACGACAACGAGTATTGGCCGGCGTTCTATCTGGTCGACAAGAAGGGACGCGTCGTCTACACGCATTTCGGTGAAGGTGCTTATGACCAGACCGAAGCGAAGATCAAATCCTTGCTGGCGGAAAACCCGTGATTCGTATCGCCATGCATCTGGGCATCGCGGTGATACACGACATTGCAATTCGCCGCTTTCCCAACACAACCCCGATACGTCTGCGGGTTCAAATGCATCAACGCCGGCAACGACCGCCGCTCAACCGACGGTCGCCGCACAAACGCAGCAATGGAGTCCGAATCAAATCAACGCGGCGCCGAAGGCGCGTGCCGAAGTTCGTCATGAACTGGCTCAGGCCGAGCACGATGGCGAGATCGCCCGTCTGAACAAGTTGTATCAGGGTGGTTGATCGGCCTGCGCCACGGCTAGTCTCCGAAGAAGTCGTTGAGCAGGCGGTTCACCTCCGATGCAGCCTCCATCTGCACCATGTGTCCCTTCCCTTCAACGACATGCACAGAGACATCTCCCGCCAGTCCTTGCGCGTGACTGGCGGGAATGATCTGATCCTGCGCGCCCCAGATCACCAGCGTGCGCGGTGCGAGCGTTGCGAGGCGATCGCGATAGAGCTTGCGCTGCACGTTGCCTTCGAAGGCCGACGCGGCGATCTTCTGCAAAGCCTCGTTCACACCCTCCAGACGCTTGTACTTGACGATGTCTTCGACCAGTTGACGGGTCACCAGCGACGGATCCGCAAACAGCTTCGTCAGATGCGGTTTTATCGTGTTGCGGCTGCTGCCAGCCACAAAGCCGTCGATATACTCGCGATTGATCTCCTTGCCGAGACCTGCGCCCGCGATCAACGACAACGAAGCAACCCGCTGCGGCGCCTTATCGGCGACCGTCATCGCGACGAGACTGCCCATCGAATGTCCGACCAGATGCGCGCGCCCGATACCGCGATCGTCGAGAAACGCGATTACGCTCGCCGCCAGTTCGTCCGCGTCGCCTGCCTCGACCGCCTTGCCTGACTCGCCATGCCCCGGCAGATCAAGCGCCCATACCGCGCGATGAGCGGCAAGATCGGCGTGATTGAAGAGCCAGTTATTCAGGTCCCCCCCGAAACCGTGGATCAGGACCACAGGCGTGCCGCCCTCGCCGATCTTCAGATAGCGGATGGTGCGCCCGCCGATCTGCGCCTTCTCGGGTTGCGGCCCCGCGTCGGCGGTATCGGCGCTGGCCGGCACGAAGTCGCGCTGGAATGCTTCGACTGCCTGATCGATTTCCGCATCCGTGGTCGCTTCGTCGGACACCACCGCCAGCAGTGCGCCCACCGGCAACGTATCGCCCTCCTGTGCGATCTGACGACGCAGGATGCCATCGAAAGCGCACTCGACGCCGGACGCGATCTTGTCCGTTTCGACGTCGAGCACCTCATCGCCTTTGCCGACTTTCTCGCCCAGCGCCTTGAGCCATCCGTTGACCTGCCCCTGCTCCATCGAGAGGCCCCACTTGGGCATCGTAATCATGTGAACCGGCATTGCTAGCTCCTCACTTTCCGCACCGCAGCGGCGATTTTTTCGGCCGACGGGATGTACATGTCTTCGAGCACTCCGGCAAAAGGCGCCGGCGTGTGCGGCGCCGTGACGAGTTCGATCGGCGCCTTCAGCGAGTGAAACGCGCGTTGCGCGACCAGCGCGGCGATATCCGTTGCCATCGAGCAGCGCGGATTGGCTTCGTCGACCACCACCACGCGTCCAGTACGTTCGGCGCTCTCGAGGATCGTTTCTTCGTCGAGCGGCGAGGTGGTGCGCAAATCGATGACTTCCACCTGGATGCCTTCCTTGGCGAGTTTCTCTGCGGCCTCGGTCGCGAAGTGCACCATGCGTCCATAGGTCACGATGGTGACGTCGTCGCCTTCGCGCACCACGTTCGCTTCGCCGAACGGAATCGCATACGACTCTTCGGGCACATCGCCTTCACGGCTGTAGAGCAGCTTGTGCTCACAAAAAATCACCGGGTCGTTGTCGCGGATCGCCTGGATCAGCAGGCCCTTTGCGTCATACGGTGTGGACGGACACACCACTTTCAGCCCGGGAATGTGAGTGAATAGCGAGGTCAACATCTGCGAATGCTGGGCCGCTGCCCGCAAGCCGGCGCCCTGCATCGCGCGGATCACTACCGGCGTCACCGCTTTTCCGCCGAACATATAGCGAAACTTGGCGGCCTGATTGAAGATCTGATCGAAGCACACGCCCATGAAGTCGATAAACATCAACTCCGCGACCGGACGCATTCCGCAAGCGGCCGCGCCCACTGCCGCGCCGATATAACCGCCTTCCGAAAGTGGCGTATCGAGCACGCGCCCCGGATATTTGTGAAAGAGCCCCTTCGTTACACCGAGCACGCCGCCCCATGCGTCCTGCTCGCCGGGCGAACCTGCGCCGCCCGCGTTGTCCTCACCCATCACGATGACGCTTTCGTCGCGCGCCATCTCCTGACTCAGCGCTTCGTTGATCGCCTGAGAAAATGTGATCTTCCGTGCCATTTCCGCCTCCAATGCCAATGGTTAGATATGCTTTGCGTTTACGGATAAGACACGTAGACATCAGTCAATAGATCCTCGGCGGTCGGCAAAGGCGCCGCCTTGGCCTCTTTCACCGCATCGTCGATCAGTTGCCTGACCTTGGCATCGACACCACGCAACTCATTGGAAGTAAGCATTTCCGCGCGTACAACACGCTCTTCGAAGCGCTTCAGGCAATCCTTCTCGTCACGCAGCTTCTGCACCTCACCCGGCGCACGATAGGTTTGCGCATCGCCTTCGAAATGGCCGAAATAGCGCGAGAACTTCACTTCGACGAGCGTCGGGCCGCCGCCATTGCGGGCACGCTCGATGGCTTCGCCCAGCGCCTCATGCACCGCGAAGAAATCGAAACCGTCGACGATCACGCCCGGCATGCCGAAGCCGCTCGCCCGGTCGGCAATGTTGTCGGTAGCCACCGACCACGTCGACGAGGTCGCCTCGGCATAGCCGTTGTTTTCCGCCACGAAGATGGCCGGCAAGCGCCACACCGAAGCGAGATTCATCGATTCGAAGATCACCCCCTGATTCGACGCACCGTCGCCGAAGAAGCACACGCCGACGCCGCCGGTTTTCTTGTACTTGGCGGCGAGCGCCGCGCCGCAGATCAGCGGGCCGCCCGCTCCGACGATGCCATTCGCGCCGAGCATTCCCTTCGACAGATCCGCGATATGCATCGAGCCGCCCTTGCCATGGCACACCCCTGTCTGACGACCATAAATTTCGGCCATCATGCCGCGCACGTCGACGCCCTTGGCGATGCAATGGCCGTGACCGCGGTGCGTGGTGGCCACATAGTCCGCAATATCCAGATGCATCATCGTGCCCACCGCCGACGCTTCCTCGCCGGCATACAGGTGCACAAAGCCGGGAATCTCGCCGGTGGCGAATTCGACGTGCAGCCGCTCTTCGAATTCGCGGATTGTGCGCATCAACCGGTACGCCTCCAGTAGCTTTTCCTTGCTCAACTGACTCGAAACCGACATGGCTTGTCTCCTTGGAATGAATCAAATGCACTGCTACCTAAACAAGCGTCGCGCACGGCAGTTTGGAGCCACGGCTGACGCTGACTCAAATACGCTCTGCTAAGCGCCTGCGCCGGCCGCCGTCTGCATGACAGCGCCAGCCCTATAAGCCGCCTCGCGCATGAGCTGATGCGAAGCGCAATAGCGCAAGGTGCGGTCGACATCCACCGTGAGCGGGCCGTCCCAATCGAGCGAAATCTCATAGCAGTCGTCGCGCTCGAGCTCGATCTCGCGCTCACCGTCGAAGGCGAGCGTGCCGTGCCCGGTATTCAGCGGCGTCCACACGCCGGCCTCAAAGCGTTCGCAGGTGCGCAACGTCACCTGCTCGACGCGGCCAGGCGCGATCGGCGCGACGAGCGGCACACCCGGTTCGCCGTTGCGCCCAAAACACAGATGCAAGCCGTGTGGCGCGCTGCGTTCCACCGGAGCCCATGCGCCGCCAATCGACGACAGTCCGATGCCGTCGGGAGCCGCAAACGTCAAAAACAGCGTTTCGATATCTGCTGGTTCCGATACGGCCCGCGCGCCAACGAAGCGTTGACGGCTGACACACACGTCGACCAGCGCAGTCTCTTCGCGGCCGCGATTTGGCCCTGCCACGCAGCGGACCACGAGGCGTTTGTTGCGCCTCAACGCGACCTCGGCCGGCACCGCGCCGGACGCGACGAGCGCGCCCGCGAGGCCGGCGACGGTTGCCTCGCGCATCTCAGGGAAGGCGTTGTTGGTGCCGGTGGAGAGCGTCAGCAAGGGCACTTGCGCGCAATGCGCGGCCACCGCGCGATGCGTGCCGTCGCCGCCCAGCACCGCGATCAGCCCAACTTCTGCGCGCACCATCGCAGCGACGCCGGCATGGGTGTCCGCCACGCTGTCCGCAATCGGTTGTTCGAGGAATTCGACTTGAGGCCAGGGCTGTGGGCCGGCGAGCGCCGTATGGGTATCGATTGCGCGCAGCAGGAGCGCCGCGACGCCGGTGCGATCACGCAAGGTCAACACGCGCTCGACACCGACCACGCCGAGTCCCGCGAGCAGCCGCACGACCATGTTGGCCTTTTCCGATGTCGGGAACACCGACGCGTGGCTGGTGAGCCGGCGAATATCGCGTCCCGATGCGGGGTTCGCGATCACGCCGACGGTGATGGGCGATGGCACTGTCTTGTCTCCGGTCTTTTTCTGTGAAGCGCTGCCGACTGCTGCGCTTTCATGCGTGACAGAGACACTGCAAAGGATGTGCCAAAAAACCCAAGCGGCACCGCATGACAACGAAAACCGCTTGTTTAAAGGGGTTTCCGCGTACGGCGCACTCGCTGGTCATGCGGAACGAACAGCATCAGATAGCCATTGAGACGTCTCAAGCCCTCGACTCGTACGCTCGCAGGCGTCTCACCGGGCCACGCAAAGATCACGGCAAGCCCCGCCGCATAAGCCTCAACGCGACAACCCCGCAGTCTCACGACCCGCTTGAGACAATCGTCTCAGCCGTCTCGTATGCTGCATTGCAGTGTGATTGCGCACGTCAGATGTGCTACAAAAACAGCCTGCACTCACCGCGTGACTCGACGGGAGCCGGCCATGCCCTATGTCTCTCAAACCCAGCACGTCGACCGGGTGCGCGGCGCCATCGAGGGACGGCTGCCTGCGCCCGCTGGTTCGCCGCGTCTCGTGTCGTCATGGCAGCGCTCGTTCGAGGAATACCGGCTCGATCCGAGCTCCGTGATCGGGCCGCGGGTCCTCACCTCCAATGAACTGCGCGAAGTGCGAAGCAAGGAGGAGGCCTTTCTGCGCGCATCGGGCCAGTGTCTGGCGCGCCTGCACGAGATGATTCGCGTGGCCGACTATTGCGTGATGCTGACCGATGCACATGGCGTCACGATCGACTACCGGATCGACCGCGACCGCCGCAACGACTTCAAACGCGCGGGGCTGTTCATCGGTTCATGCTGGTCGGAGCGCGAAGAAGGCACCTGCGGTGTGGCAAACGTCCTGACCGATCTGGCGCCGATCACCGTCCACAAGACCGATCACTTCCGCGCAGCCTTCACCACGCTGACCTGCAGCGCGGCCCCGATCTTTGCACCGAACGGGGAGATGATCGGTGTGCTCGACGCGTCGGCGGTGCAGTCGCCGGATAATCGCGATAGCCAGCGCCTCGTGCTGCAACTGGTGCGGCAAAGTGCGGTGCTCATCGAAGATGGCTATTTTCTCAATCAGACGGCACAGCACTGGGTTCTCTTCGGCCACGCGAGCCGCAACTTCGTCGAAGCGCAACCCGAAGTGCTGATCGCACTCGACGAAGGCGGCAACGTGGTCGCCGCGAATCGCAAAGCGCACGAATGCGTCCCAGGACTCAAGGAACCGCGTCACATCGACGAAGTCGTCGATGTGTCAGCCGAGCATCTGCATGACGCCGCGCGCAGCGATGCGATTGTCGGACTACGGGTGCGAGCCACCGGCATGATGCTGTATGCACGAATCCGCGCACCGCTTAGGCGCTCCGCACGCCACAGCAGCAACAGCAGCAACAGCAGCGGCAACGGCGGCAATCTCACGGCGGCAAGCACGGCGCGCGAAGCGCAGGCGGACAGCAACCTCGGTTCCCTCGCTCGCTTCCTGCATAGCGCGGATCGCCGTATCGCACAGAACGCGCAGGTAGCGTTGCGCGTTGCCGGCAAACGGCTACCGCTTCTCGTGCTTGGTGAGACCGGCGTCGGCAAGGAAGTATTCGCGCGTGCCGTGCACGACGCTAGCGAGCGTCGCACCCGCCCCTTTGTTGCGGTCAATTGCAGCGCGATTCCCGAAGCGCTGATCGAAAGCGAGCTGTTCGGCTATGCGCCTGGCGCCTTTACCGGCGCTCGCAGCCGTGGCGCAACCGGCAAGATCGCGCAGGCCCACACGGGCACACTGTTTCTCGATGAGATCGGCGACATGCCGCTGAATCTGCAAACGCGTCTGTTGCGCGTGCTCGCCGAAGGCGAAGTGATACCGCTCGGCGGCGATGCACCGCAACAGGTGGATATCGACGTGATCTGCGCCACCCATCGCGATCTCGCGCAGATGGTGATGGACGGGCTCTTCCGCGAGGACCTGTACTACCGGCTGACCGGCGCGACGCTAAGCATGCCGCCGTTACGCGAACGCGCGGACATCCGCGATGTGATCGATGCGGTTTTCGACGAGGAAGCACGCACGGCCGGCCATGTGCTGACGCTCGATGCGCAGCTCGCAGCGCATCTGTGCACGTATGCGTGGCCTGGCAACATCCGCCAGTTACGCAACGTGCTGCGCTACGCGTGCGCGATGTGCGAGTCGACGCGTGTGGAGATGCGGCATGTGCCGCCGGATATCGCGGCGCTGCTCGCGCCTGACGGCGATGGCCGGCGTGCGCAGGAAGCCAGCGGATGCGATGAACACGACGAACGCGCCCGGATCATCGAAGCGCTCACGCGTCACCAATGGCGGCCCAATGCAGCCGCGGTCGCGCTCGGCATCTCGCGAGCGACCTTGTACCGGCGCATTGCCCGCCTGAAAATCTCCGGCCCGCATCGCGTGTGAAATGCCGCGGCCCGGCGGCTCAGCGGCACAGTCAGGCGCCTCCGCTCAAGCAGCGGGCAGCTTCCAGCCTTGCCGCACGAAGTGGCAGGTATATCCGTTGGGAATCCGCTCCAGGTAATCCTGATGTTCCGGCTCTGCCTCCCAGAACGGACCCGCAGGCGCGATCTCGGTGACGACCTTGCCGGGCCACAGATCCGATGCATCGACATCTGCCACCGTCTTCAACGCCACCTGCTTCTGCTCTTCGCTGAGATAGAAGATGGCTGAGCGGTAGCTCAGCCCAATGTCGTTGCCCTGGCGGTTTTTCGTGGTCGGATCGTGGATCTGAAAGAAGAATTCGAGGATCTGGCGATAGCTGATCTTGCCCGGATCGAACACGATCTCGATGGCCTCGGCGTGCGTGCCGTGGTTGCGGTAGGTGGCGTTGGGTACGTCGCCGCCCGTGTAGCCCACACGCGTGGACAGTACGCCGGGGTAGCGGCGCAGCAGGTCCTGCATGCCCCAGAAGCACCCGCCAGCCAGGAGGGCGGTTTCGGTTTGCGTCGTCATATCGATTCTCTCCATGAGTGCGGTGACTTTACTGAGTCCGTCACTCGTCAATGAACAAGTTAGCGTGTTGGGGTTTGCCGCCGGGAGCTGCGGTTCGTATCAGGCAGGCATCGGAAGCAGCATGCCAGAAGTCGACCATTTCCGTCGACTCACAGGTCAGGCCGGTCGTGTCGCGATTGGCATCGACGCACCTGGCGGCGAATTCGGAAACTCCCGTGGTCTACGAGCCGACAGGAATACGGACGGAAAACCGGGTTCCAAACTCCACGGTAGACTGCACTTCCAGGGCTCCCGCGTGGGCACTCACGATCTGCTTGCAGATGTAAAGGCCGAGGCCAAGGCCGCCTCCGGGCGCACTGGACGCTGGACGCCAGTACGGCTCGAAGACACGCGACAGCGTTTCCGGCGCGATCAGGTCGCCGCCGTTGGCGACGGAAAGCACCAGCTCACCGGCATCGATCGATCCTTCTATCACGATGGGCGCATCCGGCGCGCCGTGGCTGATGGCATTGCCCAGAAGATTGGACAGCAACTGCTGCATACGCGCCAGATCGCAACGAACGGGAGCGGCAATGGCCAGATGACACAACACTTCGCGCGACGGGTTCGCTTCGCACAGTTCGTCGACGACGGCACGCAGATGCTGCCCCAGGTCATCTACCGGCTGAAGAGAAACCGTGATTCCCGAGCCCAGACGACCGCGTGCGAAGTCCATCACATCGTCGATCAGCCGCGCCATGCGCGACGCGGTGGTTTTCAGACGCTTGCCGATATTTGCAATCTCGGGGTCCTGGACGCGGCGGCTCAAAAGCTCCGCGGTCGCTCCCACTGCAGCAAGCGGATTGCGCAAGTCATGCCCCAGCACCGCAATAAACTGCTCGCGCAGGGTCGCCGTCTCGCGTTCGTTCGACAGCAGCGCCTCCGTCGACCATTGGCGCTTTTCGCTGTCCAGTTGCATCCCGATCAGCGTCGCAAACACCTCGAACATGCGAACGATGCGCGGTTCCGAAACCTTCGCCGGGCGCGCATCGATCGCGCACAGGTTGCCGAAGTATTCGCCACTCGGCAGGATGATCGGCACCGAGATGTAGCTTTCCAGACCGTAGATTGCAGGCGTGTGATGCCCGCAATAGGTCGCGTCCTGACTGAACTGGTCGATCACGATGGCGGTTCTCGCGGCGCGCGATTCGAAGCACAGCGTAGTGTGCAAGTCCAGCTGCCCGCCAGGTTGCAGGCCGAAGTCGACGGTATCGCGCACCGCACAGGCTGTCCAGGTCGCGTCGGTGACGCGTGCAACGGCCGCGAAACCCATGCCGGTTTCGTCGCAAATCATTTGAAGCATGGACGGTACGGCCCCAATGCGCGCGACTGCGCCTATGTCGCGCGCGAGGGACTCCCGCGAGTCAATCGAGCTTGGTAAGTTGTTCACGTGTGGGATGTTGGCCGTCCGGATGGGTTTTATTTTGCCCTATTCCGGATCGGACTGGGGCCGCGAACAACCGGCGTTGCCCGCGGCAGGCGGATGCGCTGGGGGCGATCGCTTACCGTCAGGCTAACAGACCGCCGTCATCCGGTGTCACGAATGCTCGAAATAGCCGGGCTGGTCGATGTCGCCCAGAAGGTCCGGCCCGACTGCGTGCCAGTCCAGCGTTGCCTGAGTGCGATGGCTCGAGGTCGGCGCATCCATTGCCGCGAACATCCCAAACCAGCCGAAATGCTCGTTCATTGCCTCTGGACGCTTGCTGACGACCGGCAGGTTCAGACGACGGCCGATCACGCTCGCGATCTCCCTGAACGGCACGCCCTGATCGGCAACCGCGTGGTATCGCGCGCCGGCCTCGCCTTTCTCAACCGCAAGCCGGTAAAGACGGGCCGCATCGCGACGATGAACGCCAGGCCAGCGGTTGAGTCCTTCGCCCACGTAGGCCGACACTCCTTTCTCACGCGCGATAGCGATCACTCTCGGAATAAAGCCGTGGTCGCCGACGCCATGCACCGAGGGCGCAAGCCGCACGGTGCAGACATTGATGCCGCGCGCGAACAGCGAGGCCGCCACCTGCTCCGGCGCACGCGGGAAGGCGGGATCGAAAGGCCGGACGTCTTCTTCGGTCCCGAGGCGCCCCGGTGCCAGCAGCGCGACCCCGGAGGTGACGATCAGTTGCCGGTCGGAGCCTTCGAGCGCGTCGCCGAGCGCCTCGAGCGCACGCCGTTCCGTCTCGCAGTTCTCGGCAAACTTCGTGAAGTCATGATTGAAGGCGGTGTGAATCACGCTGTCCGCAGCGAGTGCGCCGCGCTGCAGGCTGTCCGGCTCTTCGAGCGAGCCGCGCTGTACTTCGGCGCCTGCCGCGACAAGCGCCGCGGCTCCGGCGTCCGAGCGCGCGAGACCGAGCACCTCGTGCCCCGCCTCGATCAATTCCTTGACGACCGCAGAGCCGACAAAACCCGTTGCCCCGGTCACAAAAACTTTCATGGAAACTCTCCTGAGCCAAAGTGGACAGGAGAGATTCTTGGCGCGTACCCTATCAGGGTAAAGTAGTGACGTTATACAGGTATATCGACTAACAGCGTGAGGGTAAGCATGCCGGCCGCGAACGAAAATCCGCTGGGCACCTATTTGAGGGATCGCCGTACGAAACTGGATCCCGCCACCTTCGGCATTGCGTTGACCCGCCGGCGCACACCGGGGTTGCGGCGCGAAGAAGTCGCGCAGCGCGCCAACGTCAGTGCGACCTGGTACACCTGGCTCGAACAGGGGCGGGGCGGAGCGCCCTCCGCTGAAGTGCTGGAACGCATCGCGCGGGCGCTGCTGCTGACCGATGTCGAGCGCGAGCATCTGTTTCTACTCGGCCTGGGCCGCCCGCCGGAGGTCCGCTATCAGACAAGCGGTGGGGTGACGCCGCGCTTGCAGCACGTGCTCGATGCGCTGGAACCGAGCCCCGCCCTGATCCGCACTGCCACATGGGACGTCGTCGCATGGAACCGCGCCGCCGCTGCCACGCTCGTCGACTACGGCGCGCTGCCGCCGGAGCAGCGCAATATCCTGCGCAGTGTTTTCTGCGACCCACGCGTGCGCGCCGCGCAAACCGATTGGGAAACCACCGCGCGTTTCGTCGTAGGCGCATTCCGGGTGGATGCCGCGCGCGCCGGAGCCACCAGTCAGGTCGCCGCGCTAGTGGAGGAACTTTGCCAGGTCAGCCCAGAATTCGCCGCGATGTGGCGCGACCATGACGTGCGCGCACACGGCGAGGGGGTCAAGCATTTGCGGCATCCGATCGCCGGTATGATCGCGTTCGAATACTCAGCGTTTGCCGTCGACGGTCGACCGGATCTTCATATGGTGGTCTACAACCCGGCAACGCCACACGATGCGGACCTGGTAAAGTCGTTGATCGAGTCGCGTGCCGTCACGGCTTAGTGACAGCACGACAGCACGGGCACGCTGACGTAACGGTGATTCGGGCGTACCGTGCCCTCACCGTACCCAGGCCGCGCCACCAGGCCAGCCGCTTTTGCCATATCGCTCCACCGCGTCCCGAACCACCCGCGCCTCCACTTCTCCCTCATCGGCCAGCGCCTTCAACGCAGCAATCGCGATCGAAGCCCGATCCACTTCGAAGAACTCCCGCAGCGCGGCGCGAGTATCGCTGCGGCCGAACCCGTCGGTCCCAAGCGTCACATACCGGCGCGGCACATACGCCCGAATCAGTTCCGGCACTGCACGCACATAGTCCGTCGCGGCAATTACAGGTCCTTGCGAGGCGCCAAGCGCCGAGCTCACATAAGGCTGAATCTCCACGCCGCCCAGTCTGGAAGACCGCTCGGCCGCCATGCCGTCGCGCTGTAACTCGGTGAAACTGGTCACGCTCCACACGGCGGCGTCGATGCCCCAATCGTCCTTGAGCATCGTCTGCGCGGCGATCACTTCGCCGAGAATCGCCCCCGCACCGAGCAACTGCACACGCGCTACTGCGGTCGACCCGGTAGGCAGCGAGTAAATTCCCTTCAGAATTCCGTCACGTACCGCCTGCAAATCGCCCGCGGGCACCGAAGGCTGTGCGTAGTTCTCGTTCATCACCGTGACGTAATAGAACACGTCGCGCTGCTGCTCGACCATCTCGCGCATGCCCTCATCGACGATCGCCGCTACCTCATACGCGAACGCAGGATCGTAGGCACGGCAATTCGGAATCGTCGATGCCGCGAGGTGGCTGGTGCCGTCCTGATGCTGCAAGCCCTCACCACCGAGCGTCGTTTTGCCCGAGGTGGCGCCGATCAGAAACCCGCGTGCGCGCTGATCCGCCGCTGCCCAGATAATGTCGCCAATCCGCTGAAAGCCGAACATCGAGTAGTAGATGTAGAAGGGCAGCATCGGCAGGTCATGCACGCTGTACGACGTGGCCGCCGCAATCCATGACGACACCGCGCCCGCTTCCGAAATCCCCTCCTCGAGAATCTGTCCTTTGGTGTCCTCACGGTAATACAGCATGGAACCGAGATCCTCCGGCTCATACAACTGCCCGAGCGGCGAATAGATTCCAACCTGGCGAAACATGTTCGCCATCCCAAACGTGCGCGCTTCGTCGGCCACGATCGGCACCACCCGCTGACCGATCTCGCCATCCTTCAACAGCGCGGTCAGCATCCGTACAAGCGCCATCGTCGTGGACATCTCGCGCCCGTTCGCATCCAGCGCGAATTGCCCCCAGGTCTGGATCGAAGGGACGGTCAGCCCCTTCGATGCCACTCTCCGCCTTCTGGGCAGATAGCCCCCCAGGGCAGTCCGGCGTGCATGCAGGTATTGCATTTCCGGGCTGTCTTCCGCTGGTTTGTAAAACTTGACCTGCTCGACGTCTTCGTCCGGAATCGGCAAGCGGAAGCGGTCGCGGAATGCCTTCAGGTCGTCGAAATCGAGCTTCTTTTGCTGGTGGGTCGTCATCCTGCCCTGCCCGGACGTGCCCATGCCGAAGCCCTTCATCGTCTTCGCAAGGATCACCGTAGGCTGGCCGCGGTGGGCCAAAGCCTTCGCGTAGGCTGCGTGCAGTTTGCGCACGTCGTGACCGCCGCGGCGCAAGCGGTCGATTTCCTGATCGCTCAGTTGCGCAGCGAGCGCCGCGAGTTCGGGATTCTGGCCGAAGAAACGTTCTCGGTTATACACACCGTCATTCGCCGAAAATGTCTGGAACTGGCCGTCCACGGTGTGAGCGAAGGCACGCGCGAGAGCGCCGGTACGATCGCGCGCAAACAACGCGTCCCAGTCCGAACCCCACACCACCTTGATCACGTTCCAGCCGGCGCCGCTGAAGTGCGCTTCGAGTTCGTCGATGATGCGGCCGTTGCTGCGCACCGGACCGTCGAGCCGCTGCAGGTTGCAGTTGATCACGAAGATCAGGTTGTCGAGCCCTTCGCGCGCCGCCAGCGACAACGCGCCGATCGATTCCGGCTCGTCCATCTCGCCGTCGCCGAAGAAACCCCACACCTTGCGGCCTTCGGTCTGCGCGAGGCCGCGATTCTGCAGATAGCGCATGAAGCGCGCCTGGTAGATCGAATTGATCGGCCCAATGCCCATCGAGCCAGTCGGAAACTGCCAGAAGTCCGGCATCAGCCACGGATGCGGATAAGAACACAGGCCAGGCCCGGCGATTTCGCGCCGGTAGTGCTGCAGATTTTCTTCGTTCAGGAATCCTTCCAGATATGCCCGCGCATACACACCCGGCGACGAGTGCGGCTGGAAATACACGAGATCGCCGCCGCTGCCCTCGCCTGCGTCGGGCGCTGCGGCGCGAAAGAAGTGATTGAAGCCCACTTCGAACAGATCCGCCGCCGATGCATAGCTCGCAATGTGGCCGCCGAGTTCGCCGTACGCCTTGTTGGCCCGCACCACCATGGCGAGCGCATTCCAGCGCAACGCGGCGGCGAGCCGCTCCTCGAGTTCGAGATCGCCCGGATAACGGGGCTGCTGATCGAAGGCAATCGTATTGACGTAGGGCGTCACCCGCGCCCGGGAAGATTCAACGCCCTGCGCGAGCGCATGCGCCGCGAGCCGCTCGAACAGAAAGTGCGCGCGGTCGCGCCCGACGTGTTGTACGACGGCATCGAACGCTTCCAGCCACTCGGCTGTTTCCTCGGGGTCGCTGTCGTCCTGAGCGCGTCCAGGAGAACCCAACTGCAATGCACCGCTCGACAAATCCGTCATGACGCCACTCCAGGAGGAGGTATCCGGTTAAACAGGGTTGGCACCATGGTAACCATCAATCCGCAAAATAGGCCTCTGATTTGCTTGTCATTCCGGGTCTGGATAGTGTATTTATTCTTCGTAGACGCCAATTTACGGAATATATCATCTATGACAACAACGCCGAAGCGGCTGGATCGCATCGATATCGGCATCCTCAGCCAGTTGCAGCAGAATGCGCGCATCACCAATTCCGAGCTGGCGCGCGCGGTCAACCTGTCGCCCACGCCGTGCTTTAACCGGGTGCGCGCGCTCGAGAAACTGGGGTTGTTCAAGCAACAGGTCACGTTGCTGAATCCGGAGCCGCTCGGGCTGCGCATCAACGTGTTCATTCAGGTGAGTCTGGAGAAGCAGGTGGAAGAAGCGCTGCAGCGCTTCGAACAGGCCATCGCCGAGCGCCCGGAAGTGATGGAGTGCTATCTGATGACGGGCGACGCGGACTACCTGCTGCGCGTCGTGATGCCGGACATGCAGACGCTCGAGCGCTTCATCCTCGAACATCTGACGAAAATACCGGGCGTCTCGAACATCCGTTCCAGCTTTGCACTCAAGCAGGTGCGGTATAAGACGGCCCTGCCGTTGCCGTCGTCGGGACTGACGCTGATCGACCCGGACGATGTTTCAACGGACTGGCGGTGAGCGGCATACGGAGGCTGCGTTTTAGTTCACGCAGTTCACGCCGCTTCTGACCCAATATGGGCGCGAAGTGCATCGACAAAGGCGCGCACCTTGGGCGGCGTATAACGCGCAGGCGGAAACAACGCGTGGATGCCGGCGGGGGGCGTCGACCAGTCCGGCAGCAGACGGACGAGGCGTCCTGCCGCGACATCCTCGCCCACCGAGAAATTCGTCAGTGCGCCGACTCCACCACCCGCTAGCGTCGCTGCCAGGCACGCCGGCGCGGTGTCCGCAAGAAAGCCCGCGGTGAATCGGACCGTCTGCTTCTTGCCACGTGAATTCTCGAGCGAGACCGTCAACGGCTTCGGCAACACTGCGTTCCCTACGAACGGCAACCGCGCCAGCGCCGCGGCTGTGGTCGGCGTACCCCACGCCTCGACAAACGCGGGGCTCGCCACCAGCCAGCGCTCGAAGCTGTCGACCTTCACCGCGCGGTGGCTCGAATCGGCCAGCTTTCCCACGCGGATCGCCACGTCGATACCTTCCGCCAGCAGATTCACCAGCCGGTCGTTCGATACCATTTCAATGTGCAACTCGGGATGCTGCTGCCGCAGCGCGACGAGCACGGGTGCCACCACGATCGCACCGTAGTCGACCGGCGTGGCCACCCGCAATGTGCCGCGCAGCGCGCCGCCGTCATCTCCCGCCGCCTGCAGCGCCTCGTCGGCAATGCTGAGGATTTGCCGGCTCGCTTCGTAGAACGCCCTGCCGGCCTCGGTGACGCTGATCCGCCGCGTGGTGCGCACCAGCAGGCTCGCCCCCACTTCCGCTTCGAGCCGCTGCATATGGGTGCTGACCATGGTCTTGGCGATGCCCAGCCGCTCGGCGGCAGCCGTCAACGAGCCTGCTTCGATCACCGCGACCAGAACCGCCAGCCGGTTGAGATTCACATCGCTCGCGCTTGCCATTCGATTGTCCACTTTGAGAGGATAGAGTAACCACGATTATCCATCTTCTCAGGCCAGTCCGCGAAGCATAAGCTTCATCAACACCCCGAATTTAACTTTGCTTTACGGAGCACCCGATGTCCTCTACCAAGCCCGCTCAACCCATCAGGCTGCATACGACGCTGCTGTCCGGCCATGGCCACCGAGTCAAACTATTCCTGACGATGCTCGATCTGCCGTTCACGGTGGTCGAACTCAATATGGCAGCCGGCGACAACCGCACGCCCGCTCATCTCGCGCTCAATCCGTTCGGCGAGGTGCCGGTGATCGAAGACGGCGACGTGGTTCTGAGCGACTCGAATGCGATCCTGGTTTACCTCGCGCGCAAATACGGCGATCCGTCCTGGCTGCCCCAGGATCCGCTCGGTGCCGCTGCTGTGCAGCGCTGGCTTTCGCTGGCTGCGGGCAAGATTGCCTACGGCCCGTGTGCCGCACGCCTGGTGACGTTGTTCGGCGCACCGCACCACCTGGAGACCGCGCAGAAGATCGCCGCCGGTCTGTTCAGAGTTCTGGACGCCGAGTTGAGCGACAAACGGTTCGCAGCCGGCGAAACGCCGACGATTGCCGATATCGCGGCGCATTCGTACATCGCGCACGCGCCTGAAGGCGGCGTGTCGCTCGAGCCGTACCCGCATATCCGTGCGTGGCTCAAACGAGTCGAAGCGTTGCCGCGCTTCTTGCCAATGCCTGTGAGCAAAGCCGGTTTGCTCGCCGAAGCCTCATAGCTCATGCGGGCGTGCTACGCCTGCCAACGCTGACCGTCGATCGAGGTCATCATGTCTACCCCTGCTCCCGCCCCTGCCCCAGTTCGTGTTCCCGCGCCCGGCTGGCGCGCCGCGGAATCGCCGTTTCATGTAGGCGAACTCGCCGCGCAGGAGCGGGTCGGCGTGCGGGAACGCATGAACGTCGACGCACGCCGCGGCATCCGCGACTACATGCCCGAGCAGCACCGCACATTCTTTGCGGAACAGCCGTTCATGGTGTTGAGTGGACTCGATGCGAGCGGCCAGCCGTGGGCCACGCTCCGCGTGGGCGAAGCGGGTTTTGTTTCGACTCCTGATGAACGGACCGTGCGCATCGCCGCACGTGCCCTGCCGGGCGATCCGTTGGCAGCATCGTGGCAGGTCGGTTCGCTGATCGGCGGCCTTGGCATTCAGCCGGCTACGCGTCGACGCAATCGTGTCAACGGTGTGATTAGCGCGCTCGATCACGACACGCTGACTTTCAGTGTGAGCCAGAGCTTCGGCAATTGCGCCAAATATATTCAGAGCCGCGCGCCGAGTTTTATCTCGTCTGCGCAGGGCGAAGCTGCCACGCCGGAGGTGTCTGCCGAACTCAGTGACGCGGACCGCGCGCTGTTGTCCCGTGCGGACACGTTTTTTATCGCCACCGCCAACGCTTCCAGCGAGGCCGGTCTGGCTCGTGGCGCCGATGTCTCGCATCGCGGGGGCAAGCCCGGCTTTATCCGCGTCGACGACGCGCACACGCTGACCGTGCCGGATTTCAGCGGCAACCTGTTCTTCAATACGATTGGTAACCTGCTTGAGGATCCGCGCGCGGGTTTGCTCGCGATCGACTTCGAAAGCGGCGATCTGCTGTACCTCGCCGTGGATGCCGAGATCATCTGGGAAGGCGCGGAAGTGGCGTCGTACGAGGCGGCCGAGCGCCTCATGCGCTTTCATGTCCGGGAGGTGCGGCGCACGCCGCGCGTGTTGCCGTTTCGCTGGTCTGCGGTGCAATACGCGCCTCAGCTTGCGAAGACGGGTAGCTGGAAAACGCAGCCCGAAGCGGTTGCTCCGGCTGCAGGCGCGTGGCGTCAGATGAAGGTGGTCGAGGTGCGCGAAGAGACGCCGACCGCGCGTTCGTTCTATCTGCAACCGGTGGACGGCGCTCCATTGCCGCGCTTCGAACCCGGTCAGTTCCTGCCTATTCGTTTGAACGTGGCGGGACATGCTTCACCGCTGATCCGGACATACACGCTCTCCGACGCCGCCGACGGCCGCCACTACCGGATCACCGTAAAGCGCGAAGGTGTCGCATCGACGTGGCTGCACGAGCACATCACCGAAGGCGCAATCATCGAGGCCAAGGCCCCGTCGGGCGCGTTTACGCTGGTGCGGGCTAACACGCGTCCGGTTGTGCTGCTGTCGGCAGGCATTGGCATTACCCCGATGATCGCGATGCTTAACAGCCTGCTCGCCAGCCAACCTGGGGACGCGCAGCCCGAACACATCTACTTCGTTCACGGCGCGCGCAACGCCAACGATCATCCGTTCTCCGAACAGTTGATGGCCGTGGCCGCGGCGCATCCACAGGTTTCGGTGCATCTGCGCGACAGCCGGCCCAACGAGGTTACCCGGGAAGATGGAGTGCGCTCCGTAGGACGCGTGGATATCGAGTTTCTCAAACGCGTGCTGCCGTTCGGCGATTACGATTTTTACCTGTGCGGCCCTGGCGCGTTTATGCAAGACCTGTATAGCGGTCTGCGTGCCCTGAATATCGCGGATGACAGGATTCGTTTCGAGGCTTTCGGGCCCGCGAGCGTCAAGCGGACTCAAAGCGCTGCGGTTGTTCCGGTTGCAGAGGCTGCTGCGACTGCTCTGGCCGCAGGGCAGCGCGCGTCGGCTCCGGACCCCACGAAGGTGTCGAAAGTCGTATTCATGCGGACGGGGCGCGATGCGATGTGGTCGAAGGAAGCGGGAACGCTACTCGACTTCGCTGAAGCGAATGACGTGCCGGCGCAATCCAACTGCAGATCCGGCGTATGCGGGACATGCTCGACACGCGTGCTGTCCGGCGAGGTCAGTTACCCCACCCCGATAGAAGGGGACGTTGCGCCGGGGCATGCGCTGATCTGCTCAGCGATTCCCGCGAGAACGGGAACCGGAGAAGAGTCCACCGTGGTGTTGGACCTGTAATGCCCAACCCGGCGATGCTTAATTCGGGCGGCGATGTGCTTCGGCAATGATGGCGCACGTTTGCAGATGCAGTTGCAGGGCATGGCGCGCGACGGCGGCGATACGGGCAAACCAGCTGCTGGCGACGGGGGTAGAAGTCGTGGTGATGTGGCTCATGGCAAGCTCCAGTTCAGGCTACGCTTAAGAGATCTAGGTTAACTACCTAGGTAATAACCCTATTATAGACCGATCATGCCGCAGCGCAACAAGAGAAAACAATTCCGCTAGACCTCCCCTTCCGCCTGAGTTTTCTTACATCCAAATAACAATCAAATTCACCGCGTGGCGTCATTTGGCCTCCAGACTTACCCCAATCCGGCGCCGCCGTTTCCGCATCGCATCAATCTGGCCAGACCTATGCCAGTCAAGCCAGAGCGGGTGATTCAGACCGCTTCGTTCGACCGCGCCGCACCAATTCCCCTCCTTGACTCTGCTCCGTCGTCCTGCTGTACTAAATAAACCAAAGTGATTTAATCGAAAACGGCCAACCGAACTGCGTCATTCGTCGCAGCCAGCGCGGCCACAAGAGGCGCAGCAGCGCCCATCAGCTATTGAATCGACCGCAGTCCAAAAACGTCGTTGTCAATTATCCGGAGGAGCGTCCCCATGAATCAGAAAACCTGCAGGCAACCCGTCGCCCGGCGTCTCGCCACCCTGTGCGTCGCCGCATCTGCCGTATGGTGCGCAAGCGCCACGCTGGCGGTCGCTGACCAGCCCATCGTCGGCCTGATCACCAAAACCGACACCAACCCGTTCTTCGTGAAGATGCGTCAGGGTGCAGAAGCCGCTGCGCAGAAGGATGGCGCCAAGCTGCTGACCGCGGCGGGCAAGTTCGACGGCGATAACGCCAGTCAGGTCACCGCGATCGAAAACATGATCACCGCGGGCGCCAAGGCGATTCTGATCACGCCGAGCGATACCAAGGCTATCGTGCCGAGCATCAAGAAGGCGCGCGACGCCGGCTTGATGGTGATTGCGCTCGATACGCCGACCGAACCGCAAGACGCAACCGACGCCCTCTTCGCCACGGACAACTTCAAGGCCGGCGTCCTGATTGGCCAATACGCGAAGTCGGCGATGGGCGGCAAGCCGGCCAAGATCGCCACGCTCGATCTGGCGCCGGGCGTGTCGGTGGGCGTGCTGCGTCATAACGGCTTCCTGCAGGGCTTCGGCATCAAGGAAGGCGATCCGTCCATCGTCTGCAGCCAGGACACGCGCGGCGATCAGTCCAAGGGACAAACGGCCATGGAAAACTGCCTGCAGAAGTCGCCAGACATCAATGTGGTCTACACGATCAACGAACCGGCCGCAGCCGGCGCGTATCGCGCGCTCAAGGCGGCAGGCAAGGATAAGGACGTGATGATCGTCTCGATCGACGGCGGCTGCGAAGGCGTGCGCAACGTCAAGGCCGGCGCCATCGCGGCGACGTCGCAGCAGTATCCGTTGAAGATGGCTTCGCTCGGCGTGGACGCAGGTGCCGAATATGCCAAGACCGGCAAGAAGGTTTCGGGCTATCACGATACCGGCGTCACGCTGATCACCGACAAGGCAATGAGCGGCGTCGACAGCAAGGACACCAAGTTTGGTCTGGCCAACTGCTGGGGTCAATAAGGCAGGCAATCAGCCTTCCTAAGCAACTGGGAGACCCGCGCACGGGTCTCCCACAGATTTGCCGCGTGGCCGCCGCGCCACGGCTCTAGCATCGAGGAAACACATCATGTCGACCCCTTCTGCCCCGGCTGGTGGCCACCGCCCTCTCTCCGAGCGGCTGCCTTCACTCGCCGAAATCGGTCCGCTTGTCGCGCTTGTGCTCGCCTGCATTTTCTTTATCTCGCAGAGCAACCGCTTTCTGTCGTTCCAGAACCTCTCGCTGATTCTTCAGCAGACCATGGTAGTCGCCGTCATCGCGATCGGCCAGACGCTGATCGTGCTGACCGCAGGCATCGATCTTTCCTGCGGCATGGTGATGGCGTTCGGCTCCATCGTCATGACCAAGTTCGCCGTCAACCTCGGCGTGCCGCCGATCCTCGCGATCCTCTGCGGCATCGGGGCCAGCGCATTGTTCGGCGCGCTCAACGGGGTCCTGATTACGCGCATCAAACTGCCCGCGTTCATCGTCACGCTCGGCACGCTGAACATCGCCTTTGCGCTCACGCAGATCTACTCGAACGCAGAAAGCGTCTCGAACCTGCCTGATGCGATCATGTTCCTCGGCAACACGTTCAGCGTCGGTCCGGCTCAGGTGACCTACGGCACCGTGCTGACGCTGCTGATGTATCTCGTCACCTGGTTCGTGTTGCGCGACACCGTGCCCGGCCGGCACCTGTACGCACTCGGCAACAACGCCGAAGCCGCGCGCCTGATGGGCCTCTCGTCGCAACGCATCCTGCTCACCGTCTACACACTGGCCGGCGCGATCTACGGCGTTGCCGCGCTGTTGTCGGTTTCGCGGACCGGTGTGGGCGATCCGCAAGCGGGTCAAACCGAAAACCTCGACAGCATCACTGCGGTCGTGCTCGGCGGCACCAGTCTGTTCGGCGGACGCGGCTCGATTGTCGGCACCCTGCTCGGCGCGCTGATTGTCGGCGTGTTTCGCAATGGCCTGACCTTGATCGGCGTGTCGTCGGTCTATCAGGTGTTGATCACCGGCATGCTGGTGATCCTCGCCGTCGCCGCCGACAAGCTGTCCCACCGCGGCGCTCGATGATCCACCAGGAGCCTGTCATGTCTACACCCCAAACTGCTTCCCAAACGCCGGTTCTGCAGGCGCGTGGAATCGTCAAGCGCTATGGCCAGGTTACGGCCCTCGACGGCTGCGACTTTGAAGTGATGCCCGGCGAAATCATGGCCGTGATCGGCGATAACGGCGCGGGCAAGTCGTCGCTGATCAAGGCGCTCTCGGGCGCGACCGTGCCGGACGAAGGCGAGATTCTGCTCGACGGCAAGCCGGTAAGATTTCGCAGTCCGCTCGATGCACGTGCCCAGGGCATCGAAACCGTGTATCAGGATCTCGCTGTGGCTCCGGCCATGAGCATCGCCGAAAACCTGTTCCTCGCGCGCGAACTCGTCAAGCCAGGCTGGCGCGGCTCGATCTTCAAGATGATCGACAAGCGCCGCATGCTCGAAGAGGCCACCGCACACATGAAGGGCTTGCAGATCGGCATCCGTTCGATGCGTCAGGCGGTAGAGACGCTCTCGGGCGGCCAGCGCCAGGGTGTCGCGGTGGCGCGTAGCGCAGCGTTTGCGCGTCACGTGGTGATTCTCGATGAGCCGACCGCAGCACTCGGCGTCAAGGAAGGCAACATGGTGCTCGAACTGATCCGGCGCGTGCGCGACCGCGGACTGCCGGTGATCCTGATCAGCCACAACATGCCACACGTGTTCGAGATTGCCGATCGTATCCATATCCAGCGGCTGGGCCGGCGCGCGGCGCTCGTCAACAAGAAGGACATTCATATGTCCGACGCGGTCGCCATCATGACCGGCGCGAAGGAAGCGGACGTCAAGGCAATCGCATGACGCACGCACCCTGCTGACGGGCCGCCCACGATGGATACCACCGGCACCCGCTCGCCGCTCAAGCGCACCGTCGGCTCGAATCAGGTCGGCATGCGGCAATTCAACGAGCGGATCGTGCTGCAGGCGATCCGCCTGCATGGCCCGCTCGCGAAAGCCGACGTGGGCCGCCTGACGCGTCTTTCGATGCAGACGGTTTCGATGATCGTCGACCGTCTGATCGACGACGGCCTGCTCGCGCGGCAGCCGCGCGTGCGCGGGCGCATCGGACAGCCGTCGGTGCCGATCGCGTTGCGTCCCGAAGGCGCCTACACGATCGGCATCAAGGTCGGGCGCCGCAGTCTGGATGTGCTGGCGATGGACTTCGTCGGACACGTGTGCAGCCGCGACGTGCTCGAGTACGCGTATCCCGATCCGCGGGTGCTGTTTCCGGCGCTCGAAACCAAGCTCGCGCGGCTGAACGAAACGCTCGGCGAACGGACGCGGCAAGTGGTTGG
Source organism: Paraburkholderia sp. GAS206C (assembly GCF_050435645.1). Classification (NCBI taxonomy): domain Bacteria; kingdom Pseudomonadati; phylum Pseudomonadota; class Betaproteobacteria; order Burkholderiales; family Burkholderiaceae; genus Paraburkholderia; species Paraburkholderia sp. GAS206C. Next base: position 393,201 of record NZ_JBNDKR010000001.1, read on the forward strand.
GGTAGGCGTGGCTGCGCCTTTGTGGCTCGGCGGCTGGCGCGATTTTCTGGGCGCGCCGCCGGATGCGCTCGATGCGTGGCACGACATCGATATCCGCGCGCGTATCGCGGCGATGACCGGCTTGCCGGTCGAATTCGCCAAGGACACCACTGCCGCTTGCGCCGCCGAACTGGTGATGGGTCAGGGACGCGGCATCCATAACTTTCTCTATTTGTTTGTCGGCACGTTCATTGGCGGCGGGATGGTGATCGACGGACGGCTCCACAGCGGTCCGCACGATAACGCAGGGGCTGTTGGCTCGATTCCTGTCGCGGGCGGTGGCGGCGGTACTGGCGAAGTCGGGGCGAAGCAACCGACGCGTCAGTTGCTGCACGCCGCATCCGGCTTTGTGCTCGAACAACTATTGAGTGATGCCGGAGCGCCAGCCGCTGCCGCACACGATCATCGGGCCTTGTCGCCGGAATGGTGGCGTGTGACCGAACAATGGCTCGATACGGCTTGTCCGGCGATTGCCGGCGCGCTGATCAATGCGACTGCGCTGCTCGACCTCGAAGCGGTGGTGATCGACGGCGAACTGGACCGTCAACTGGTGCGAGAAATCATCCGCCGTACCGAGCGCGTTCTGGATGGTTTCGTCTGGGAGGGCATGGTGCGGCCGCAATTGCTGGAGGGCACCATTGGCGCGGACGCGCGTGCGATGGGCGGCGCGATCCTGCCGCTCTACGCGCACTTTGCCCCAGTGCATGAGCTGTTTCTTAAGCCGGCGACGGAAGCGGGATATTAAGAGCCCGGCACCATGAGCCGGCATGCGGCCGTTAAGCGCGAGGCGCGAAGCGCTAGGCATGTGAAAGCGCTAAGAGCCGGGTACTAAGCGCCGGGGATGCGGCCAACACGTTAGATGGAACTTCGAGACCAAAGCCGACTGCAGCGGCGAGCAGCCTCGCAGAAGCCGCCCTCGCCCTTCTCCCCCACTCAGCTCCGCTTCACCGCATCCGCACCCGCCGTCGGCGCAGCCGGCGCCTTCGGTTCATCCATCAACGGCTGCAACGCGGGCGCAAGCGACTTCAGCAGTTGCACCGACATCGCACTCGTAAAGTCATACCGCGCCGCATACGGCTCGTGAACGTAGGCAGTCAGCGTGCCATAGAACCGGTCGCCCATAATGAACACAAACGTCGCACTCCGGTTCACCTTGCGCGACTCGATCAGCCTGCCGCCCTTCGCCCACACCTCGAACCGCTGATCGCCCGTACCGGTCTTGCCGAATACCGGCAGGGTCTTGCCATCGGGGAACGTCATGCCGTCCGCGAGACGCTTGGCCGTGCCGCCCTGCACCACATCGCTCAACATCCCGTGCACGACATTGACGATCTGCGGCGACAACTGCGTCTGCGACGCCACGCTTGCGCGCACGAAATGCGTTTCGTACGGCGTGCCTTTTGCGAAATCGAGTTGCGTGATGTTCTCGGTCGGCACCTTGTTGCCGCCGTTGGCGATCACGCCAATCAGTTCCGCCAGCGCCGCCGGCCGGTCACCCGATGCGCCGATCGCCGCCGCATACGAAGGCGTCAGGTTGGAGAACGGATAGCCGAGCGCCTGCCACGACTTGCCGATCGCATCGTAAGCGCGCAACTCGATCATGCGCTTGATGCGGCGGTCCTGAGTCGCGTGATAGCGCGTCTTAAAGAGCCAGGAATACGTCGAGGTCCGCACGTCGGCGCTCGCCTGCTGAACCTGATCGAGCGTAGCGTCCGGATGTTCGCGCAGATAGTTCACCAGCCACAGTTCCAGCGGATGCACGCGCGAAATATAGCCCCGGTCGTTCAGATTGAAGCTGTCCATGCTGTACTTCGTATAGAGCTTCGCCAGATCGTCGTCGCCAAGCCACTGCGCCGGCGTGCCTTTTAGCTGGGCACGCATCTGCGCATCGAACCAGCTCTGCGATCCGTTAGGCGCCACACTGCGCAGCACGGTCGCAATCCGCGGCGGCGACTTGTGCACGCTGTGCAGCATCACACTGAGCGCGTCGTCGGGCGTCTTGCCGTGGTACTTCGCGTAAAAGCGCTTCATATAGACGCGGCTTTCCTGATCGGCGAAGCTCTTCAGGTAAAGCTGGCGCGCGGCTGGATCGTCGAGCCATGCTGTCGACGGCCCGGAAGTCTGGATCATTTCGTAGCGCACGATGTCACGCATCAGCCGCACGAACACCAGGTTCACCGAGTGCTGGAACGCCCGCTGGATGGTCAGAATCTGGCCGTTGTCGCTCGATTCGAAATTGGTGAAAGTCTGCGCACCGCCGCCGGTGTAGAACGTTTCGCCTGCATTGGCGGAGTATTTGCGCTGCACGGCGGCATCGAGCATCGCCTGCAACGAGCGGTCCTGAGTCTGCGCCAGATAGTCCAAAGACCACTTCGTCAGTGCATCTTGTGGATCGGGCTGAACCTTCTTGAGATCGGCCGCGCTCATCGACGAGTAACGCGCGTGCAGATCGGACACGATCTGCAGATAGGTAATGACCGTGCGCAGCTTCGCGGTCGAACCCAGATTCAGGCGCGCGCCCGAGTTGATATCGAACGGTTCGTTGACGCTGTCCGTTTGCACGCGCACGAGGTTCGAACCGTTGTGGCGTTCATAGAGCGTCAGGCTGTAGGTGATCTTCGACGGATCGTCGCCGGGACGCAGCATTTCGAAACCATACAGCCCGGCGGCCTGCGCACCGTCCTTGGTCGCCGCACTCGCGAGCCGGTCGCTCACCGCCTGCTGAACCGCGTTGTTGAGCGTGCCGGTAGCCTGCAGGTCGAGCCGGTCGAGTTCATAAAAGCTGCGCACGCCAAGGGCCGCCAGCAAATGCGCACGCATCGACGTGACCGCTTTGCGGCTGATAAACGACGCGTCCGCTTCCGGAATCTGCGTCGGGCTGAGCGCAAGCTGCGCGTTCAGTGCCGCGTCGCGCAATGACGTGGAGATGACACCTCCCGCCGCGAGCAGCCGCAAATAGCTGTCCGTCATGCGCCCAAGTTCAGCGTAGCCGTGGTGAAGAAAGAACGATGGCGCGCGCTGCGCGATCATCAGCGAGAGCACCTGGCGGAACGCCAGCGCCTGCTCGGTGAGATTGTCGGCTGACGTCGGCGCGTTCAGCAGCGCATTCACTTCCGCGAAATCGCGTCCGTACCACGCAGCAAGACCATCGCCGATACCGTTGATTTCGCCAGCCCCCGCCTGCGCCGATAGCGGCACTGTATTAAGGTACTGCACGACGATTTCGCGCCGCGCCGGCATGGTCTGCGGTCCGTCAAGATAAGCGCGCACCGAAGCGGAAGCGATCTGGCGCAATTTCTCAGGCGGCGTCGCGGTGCGCCCATCCGGCGAGTGGCGGAATTTTTCGATCTGCGTGGCGAGCGTGCTGCCGCCCGGCTGCGCCTGATGGCGGTTGAAAAAGCGCGCGCCCTGGTCGAGCAGCGCATGGCCGAACCGGCCCCAATCGATGGCCGGATTACGGTTCGGCTGGTTGGGGTCCAACAGTTCGCGGTCCTCGATAAATAGCAGCGACTTGACGACGAGTGGCGGCACCGCGTCGAAACTGCTATAGATCCGGCGCGGATAGTTGGCGTCGAAAAGCGGTGCGCCGGTGCCGTCGAACAGTTGCAGGCCCGCCTGATCTTTCTCCTGATACGGCAGGAACAGGCCGTTATCCGCGAGCGAAAGCATGCGTTCGGAGTCGCGCGCCTGGGAAGCCACGACGAAACCGTGCGCGGTCAGACGTTGCTGAAACGAAGGCAGCAACGCGTAGCCGAGCCGTTCGTCGTACGGACCGTTAGCGGGAAAACGGATATTGGGGCTCGCTCCGTCCGCGAGCGTGAAGTCCACGTCGCGTGTCAACTCGGACAGGTAGCGCGCCTGCAGGCGGGAGGTTTCTATTTCGATCTGGCAAAGCTTCGCCAGAATTGCTAGCGCCACCAGAACGGCAGCGACCAGCGACCATTTGATCCACTTCCACACCGACGGAGCGGCGGCAATGCGAAGCGGTAACCGAACAAGTGGCCGATTCATGGCGGCATCCCCCTAGCAGGCGTTTATCTGTGAAACGTGCCTGCATCCGGTTCAGTGTAGCGCGGATTGAGAGCGCACAAACGGTCCGAAATTACCCCACAGTCTCGCGCCAACAACACCATTTTCGCGAGACGTAGCGCAGCGGCTTGCGAAGTGCGATATTCATGGTTTTCGCGCGCGCAATAGCTGGACAAATTGCTCCGCCGGCGGCGACAGCACCCCTCCCTTGCGCGACACAATCCCGAAAGTTTGCGACTGCGACTTGAGCTTGACTGGCAGGATGCGCAGCATCTTGTGCTTCGCGAACAGTTCGGCAATTCCGGTCGGCAGAACCGACACCAGATCCGCCGCTTCCTGAAGCAGCGCGACCGTGACGAACGTCGACGCGGTCGAGATCGGGCTTACCGGCATGCTCATGCCGGCCAGATCCATTTCGCGCTCGAGCAGCGCATGCAGCGGCATATGGCTCGGGTAGGTCACCCAGCGGTGTCCGGCCAGATCGCGCAACGTCAGTTTCTTGCGCCAGATGGGCGGATGCGCGTATCCCACCACCAGCGAAAGCGGTTCGTCACCCAACGACTGATACTGATATCTCGACGGATCGGCGCTGACTGCCGCGCGCCCGATTACCAGATCGAGCCTTCCCTCGTCGAGTTGCAGCAACATGCGCGCGCTCGTGTCTTCGACAATCTCAATCGACAGATTCGGCTGGCTCGCGTGCAGTTCGTTGAGCACCGGCACGACCTGCTCCGGAATCGCTCCCATGATGGCGCCGATCGCCAGACGTCCGCCGCGCCCCGAGCGGAGTTCCGCAATGTCCTGGCACAACGAAGTGAGATCCGTTGCCAGTAGCCGCGCGTAGCGGATCACGCAGTGGCCGAACTGGTTCGCGATCATGCCGTTTTTCGAACGCTCGAAAAGCGGCGCTTCCAGCATCGACTCCAGTTCCTGCAGCGCCTTGCTCGCTGCGGACTGCGTCATCGCCATGGCGCCGGCCGCCTTGTGCAGCGACTTATGGTCGTCGAGCGCGATCAGCAGTTGCAACTGCTTCATGCGCAAGCGCGACAGCAGCACGTTCAACGTATCTTTCATGTGAGATGTGAAATGTGGGTTTCGTATAAGCGCGGGACGAATCCGGGTGAGTCGTAAAAGCGATCACAGGATGGAAACATTTCACTATACAGGCCGGAACGGACCGCCGTATAGTCGGTCCTGGAGACAATCAGATGCCCCCACGGGCGACCGAGCCGCGCGGCTGCCTACGCTTGCGCCGGGCGACACCGACCTTTATCTCTACCCTCTGGCAAAACGTTTTAGCCCATCCATCAGGTCAACACGAAAGCTCATCGTCAAGCACACCCAGCCATGAACCAAGCAACCCACCCGACACCTTATCGCGGCGTATTTCCCGTCGCGCCGACCATCTTCGACGACAACGGCCAGCTCGACCTCGAAGGTCAAAAGCGCTGCCTCGACTTCATGATCGACGCGGGCTCCAACGGCCTGTGCATCCTCGCGAATTTCTCCGAGCAGTTCACGCTCTCCGACGACGAACGCAGCACGCTGATCAACGTAGCGCTGGAGCATGTCGCCGGACGCGTGCCGGTGATCGTCACGACCACGCATTTCAGCTCCTACCAGTGTGCACAGCGCAGCCGCGCCGCGCAGGATGCGGGCGCCGCGATGGTCATGGTCATGCCGCCGTATCACGGCGCGACGATCCGGGTGGGTGAGCGCGGCATCTATGAGTTCTATAAGAAGGTCTCGGACGCGATCGATATTCCAATCATGATCCAGGACGCGCCGGTTGCCGGCACGGCCCTCTCGGCACCTTTCCTGGCGAAGATGGCGCGCGAGTTGCGCAACGTCTCGTACTTCAAGATCGAAGTCCCGCAGGCGGCCTCGAAGCTGCGCGAACTGATCGAACTCGGCGGCGACTCGATCGTCGGCCCGTGGGATGGCGAAGAAGCGATCACGCTGATGGCCGATCTGGATGCGGGCGCAACCGGTGCGATGACGGCCGGCGGCTATCCCGACGGCATCCGGCTGATCGTCGATGCCTATGCGGCCGGCGACACCGAAGAGGCCGCGGCTCAATATCAGCGCTGGCTGCCGCTCATCAACTTCGAGAATCGCCAAGGTGGGCTCGCGGCCTGCAAGGCGCTCATGAAGGAAGGCGGCGTGATCCGCTCTGAGGCGGTACGTCATCCGCTGCTGCCGATGCACCCCGCTACCCGCGCCGGCCTCTTGACCATCGCGCGTCGTCTCGACCCGCTGGTGCTGCGCTGGGGCAAGTAATCCGGCTCATTCCGGTCAGGCCGGTGGCGTTTTTCGCCAACCAGCCTGACCATCCCGCCGAATGAGCCTGCTCTACTCCATCTTTACTGCCTGCCCGCCAGACGCTTGCTGTCCCGCCCGGCGTGACGCTGTTCCCGGCACCTGCCCCCGTCGGAATACAGCACTGGTCACCACCCCTACCCCGTCCTCCCTTCCCTGCGCGGCCATTGGCACACGGCGGTTATGGCTCTTGGCGCAGGACTGCCTACGACCCCTATACGTAGCCACAGGCGCAACGGATGCAGATAAGGCGTTAGAAATGCGGATATAACCCTCGACGGAAATTGAGTAACATACCTCCGCATGCCATCACTCATTTCCCCATGACCGCAAACACTCACGAACTAACGCCGGAGACGCTCACCGAGTTGCTCGAACGCATTGCCAGGGAGGATTCTGCGGCACTGCGGGAGCTATATGACGCCGCGGCACCGAAACTGTTTGGCCTTGCGCTCCGTATATTGAGCAAGCATGAGTGGGCCGAAGAGGTCCTGCAGGATAGCTTCGTCAACATCTGGCGGTTTGCGGGAGACTACCGGCGCGGTTTGTCGGCTCCCATGACCTGGATGTCGGCGATCGTCCGCAACCGTGCGCTCGATCACCTGCGGCGGGTGAATACGCAGGAAACAGAATGGAGTGATGCGTTGGACGATCTTGTGGCCACGGGGGATCCTGATCCGGAAGCGCTGTCGGCAGTGAGCCTGCAGGCACGGCTTCTGGACGGCTGCATGCAGCAGCTCGAACCGGCGCAGCGGCAGGCAGTCGCGCTGGCGTATCTGCGCGACCAGAGCCATAGCGAGATTGCGGAAACGCTGACCGTTCCGCTCGGCACGGTCAAGTCGTGGATACGGCGCGGCCTCGCCAAACTGAAAAGCTGTCTGGGGGGTGTGCAATGAATCTGCACCGCTATCCCCAACTGGTCGATATGCTGGCCGCCGAATATGCCGTCGGCACACTGCGCGGCGGCGCGCGGCGACGGCTGCAGTTCTACGCGGAACACGACGTCGTGATTCGCCGCTTGCTGGAAGAATGGCAGCAACGGCTCGAGCCGATGGCTGAACTCGTCCCGGCGCGCATGCCGTCGGCGGCGGTCTGGGAGGCCATCGAGCAGCGGCTCGGTTTCGTCTCCGCGCGCAGCGCGGCGGCTGGCCTGCAGCCGGTGCCGCCAGTGCCTTCGGAAGCAGCCGCCCGCCCGGCGCGCAACTGGTTCGACAACCTAGCCTTCTGGCGCGGCTGGGCGATCGGCGTCACCGCGCTCGCGGCGATTGCCGTGGTGGTCGCCGTCCGTTCGCTGCTGCCATTCGGCGCCGGTCCGTCCGGATCTTCGCAGACGGTGGCGGAGCAAGGCGAAGCCGTGGTGTCGCACGTGGCGGTGCTCAACAACAAAGACGCGCAACCGGTCTTGCTGGTGGCATGGGACGAAGCTCATTCGTCCATGACGCTGCACCGCCTCGGCGATGTCCAGTTGCCACCTGACCGGGCAATGCAGTTGTGGGGTATCCCGGCAAGCGGCCATCCGGTCTCGCTTGGGATCATGCCCAACAGCGGCAACGGCAAGGTCACCGCGGGCGAGCAACGGCCTGAAAACTACGCCGCCCTCGCCATCTCGATCGAGCCGCCCGGCGGCTCGCCGAATCCGGACGGCCCGAGCGGTCCGGTTGTATTCAGCGGCAAGCTGTTGCCGGTGTCCTGATCTCAACGTCTTATGCCGGCGCCTGCCAGACAAAAGCAGGCGCCGGCTCTCTCCCTCTCATGCAAAGCTTTTACGAAGCCACCGTGGTTCGCCCCGAGCGGGCGTCTCTGTCCGGCAAGCGCGCCGCCGACGTATGCATTATCGGCGGCGGCCTCGCCGGTTTGTCGACAGCGCTTGGACTTGTCGAGCGCGGCGTGCGCGACGTGGTCGTGCTCGAAGCGCAGCACGTGGGGTTCGGCGCGTCCGGGCGCAACGGCGGTTTCGTGTTCGGCGGCTATAGCCTCGACTGCGCCGATCTGCTCAACGTCCTCGGACCTGCACGGGCTCGCGAGCTCTACGCGCTCACCACCGACGCGGTCGATCTGATGCGGCAGCGTATCAGGCGTTACGGGATCGAATGCGACGACACCCACGCCGGTGTGATTCTCGCGAACTGGTTCGACGAACCGGCACGCCTCGAGACGCAGCGGCGTCTGATGAAAGACTCGTTCGCTGTCGAGTGGGAGCCAGTCGACGCCGCCACGCTTGCCACGCAACTGAAAACGCGCCGCTATCACGGCGGCCTGCTGGAGCGCAACGCGTTCCACTTCCATCCGCTGAAGTATGTCCTCGGCGTCGCGGCTGCCGTCGCCGCGGCGGGCGCGCAAATCTACGAGCACTCGCCAGTCGTACAGCTGCAGCGGCAGGGCAGCGGCTATCTGGTTGAAACCGCCAGCGGCGCCGTCGAGGCACGGCAAGTCGTGATGGCAGGCGGCGGGTACGCGCGCAACGTCTACCGCCAGGTTGAACGCGCGGTGCTGCCGATCGCCACCTACGTCATGGCGACAGAGCCGCTGGGCGAGCGTCTGAAAGAGGCGATCAATACCGCCGCGGCGATCTACGACACGCGCTTCGCCTTCGACTACTACCGCCCGCTGCCCGACACGCGCATCCTCTGGGGCGGCCGGATCTCCGTGCGCAACCGCGAGCCGGAGGCCATCGCCAGGCTGCTGCGGGCCGATCTGCTGAAGGTCTATCCGCAACTGCACGACGTGCGGGTCGAGTATGCATGGGGCGGCCTGATGAGCTACGCGCGGCACAAGATGCCGCAGATTGGCCAGAGCGCCGACGGTGTCTGGTACGCGGTCGGCTTCGGCGGACACGGGATGGCTCCCACTACCGTTTCAGGCGAACTGCTGGCGGCGGCGATTGCCGGCGAGCGGGCGGTCCCGGAAGCGTTCGCCACGTTCGGACTGACGCCCACGTTCGGCACGCTCGGGCTGGCCGCCGCGCAGTTGACCTACACCGCCATGCAGGCCCGCGACGCTCTCGCGGCACGCCGCCGGACGCGTTCCTGATACCCTCCGCCCCCGCGCCCGACATCAAGCAGCAAACCCGCCGCAAGCGGTAAAACGCAGCAACAAGCGCCGATTTTCGCCATGCTAGAATGCGCCGTCATCGCCGCTTAAGCACACAATGAAAAAGGGAAGCAAGGCCGCCGCGCCAGATCAGAGCGGCATCCCGTCCGAACCTCGGGGCAGCGACGCCCGCCGCAAGTACGATCCCGAAGAGACGAAACGCAACATCCTCGAAGTCGCCACCCAGGAGTTTTCCGCCATGGGGCTGACCGGTGCGCGCGTGGACGCCATCGCCGAGCGCACCAACACCACCAAGCGAATGCTGTACTACTACTTCGAGAGCAAGGAAGGCTTGTACCAGGCCGTGCTGGAGAAGGTGTACGGCGACATTCGTGCGCTCGAACAGGATCTGCACGTCAGCGAACTCGATCCCGTGGAAGGGATGCGCAAGCTGGTCGAATTTACCTTCGATTATCACGACCGTCATCGCGACTTCGTGCGCCTCATTACCATCGAGAACATTCACGGCGCCAAGTACGTCGAGCAGTTGAAGACGTTCAAAAACCGCAACGCGAGCGCGATCGAAACCATCGAAGATCTGCTGGCGCGCGGCGTCGCAAGCGGGCAGTTTCGCAGCGACGTGGATGCGATCGATCTGCACCTGCTTATCAGCTCGCTGTGCTTTCACCGGATCGGCAATCGCCATACGTTCGGCACCGCGTTTGGTCGCGATCCGTCGCATCCGCGTCTGCGCACGCGGCACCGGGCCATGGTGGTCGACGCCGTGCTGCGCTTCGTGCGCAACGAAGCGCAACACTGACGCGCGCTGCCGGACAGGCGCGCGCTGGCTGGCTTAATCGGTCAGCACGATCCGCTTGATATCGCCGACGATAAAGATGTACGACAGTGCGCCGATCAGCGCGATCGCGCCGATGAACACCAGCGCGCCGACGAACGAGCCGGTCCACGCCACGATCAGCCCCACCGCCAGCGGCGTAATGATCCCAGCCAGATTCGCCGCAAAGTTGAAGATGCCGCCCGTCACGCCGAGCAGGCCGTCCGGTGCGATGTCCGAGACGAGCGTCCAGCCGAGCGCCGCCATCCCCTGCGCAAAGAACGCCACAGACAGAATCACGATCACAGTCACGTTGCTTTCGACGTAGTTGGCCAGCACGATCGTCGAGGCAAGCAGCAGCCCGGCGATGATCGGCAGCTTGCGCGCCACGTTCGGCGAGACGCCGCGCCGCAGCAGCCAGTCCGAAAACGTGCCGCCGAACATCACGCCGATCGACGCTGCAATGAACGGCATGATCGCGAAGAAGCCGATCTTGAGCCAGGCCATATGACGCTCGGTGGCCAGATAGGTCGGGAACCACGTGAGGAAGAACACCAGCGTCGAATTGCCGGCGAACTGGCCGAGACAGATGCCGGTAAGCTGGCGATGCTTGAGCAGTTGTCCAATGGTGCGCCACTCGAAGCCGCCCGACTTCGGCTTCGCTTCGCCCGTGTTGTTCTTGCGATGGGTAAGGCCGCCGCCTGCTTCGATGTAATCGAGTTCCGCCGCGTTGGCCGCCGGATGATCGCGCGGTTCGCGGTAGCAGAACCACCAGACGAGGCCAAACACCAGGCCTACGGCACCCACCACGTAAAACAGCGAGCGCCAGCCGAACGCACCCATCAGCGCGAACAGGAACGGACTGAAGAACGCGAGGCCGATATATTCGCCGACGGTGTAGGTGCCCGTCGCCATCGCCCGCTCGCTTTGCGGAAACCACGTCGCCACGACGCGGCTGTTGGTCGGAAAGCACGGCGACTCTGCGACCCCCAATCCAAGCCGGAATGCAAACAGCGGCGCAATGCCGTGCACCAGTCCCTGGGCGAGCGTGCACAGGGACCAGAACGTCATCGACAGAAAGTACGTGACCTTGCTGCCGAAGCGGTCGAGAAACAGTCCACCCGGAATCTGCGACGCCACGTAGCTCCACGAGAAAACCGAAAACATCAGGCCCATCAGCGCTGCATTGATGCCCAGTTCCTTCGTCAGCTGCGGCGCCGCGATGCCGAGCACGGTACGGTCGAGATAGTTGATCATCGTACCGATCGCTAGCAGCGCGAGGATGCGGTAGCGCACCTTTGTACGGCGCGCGCCGGCCACGGCGGCGTTAGCGGTCTGCGGGCCCGGCTCCGGAAGATCGGAATGGGCGGAATGAAGCGGATGCGGCATCTTTGTCTCCTTCATGTCTCGTTGGATTTGCGGCACGGCCGGCCGCTGTCTACTCGCGCGGCAACAGCGTCTGGAAGTGAGCGAACATCCGCTCGGCATCCGGCTCCAGTCCGGTAAAGATGCGGAAGGCGTCGACCGCCTGATAGACCGCCATTCCGCCACCGGACAGCGTGCGGCAACCCGCTGCTTCGGCTGCCCGCAACAGTGCTGTACGAATCGGGAAATAGACGATATCGGCCACCCACAAGCCGCTGTGCAGCAACTCGGCCGGCAGCGGCATGCCGGGCAACTTGGCCATGCCGGTCGGCGTCGCGTGAATCAGCCCGTTGGCGTGGGCGAGCGCATCGGCAAGCGAGTCGCCTGCACGCACGATCGAAGCGGGGAAGCGCGCCTGCAATTCATCGGCGAGGATGTGCGCGCGGGACGCGTCCACATCGAATAGCGTCAGCGTCTGCGCACCCATCTGCAATGCCGCATGGGCGACAGCCGCACCCGCGCCGCCTGCGCCCAGTTGCACGACGCGTTCGAGCGATACGTCCGGCAAACCTCGCTCGAAGGCGCGGGCAAAACCGGACCAGTCGGTGTTGTGGCCGATACGCTTGCCGTCCTTCAGCAGTACTGTGTTGACGGCGCCTAACGCATGAGCGTCAGGAGATAGTTCGTCCAGCAGAGGAATGATCTGCTGCTTGCATGGGTACGTGACGTTCAGGCCGTTGAAACCCATCCGCTCGGCCGCGACGAGAATGTCGGGCAACGCGGAGACGTCGACCTTCAGCGCTTCCAGATCGATACGGCGATACACGTAACGCAGACCGAGCTGGCTACCCTCTTCCTCATGCATCGCCGGTGTCAGCGAACCGCCGATGCCGGAGCCGATCAGCCCGACCAGATACGATTTGTTGCTAGCCGACATCGTCATTTTGCAGTCCTCGCCTTCAGAATCACCGCCATCCGTTCCAGTGCCAGCACGTAGCCCTGCGTGCCGCAGCCGATGATCACCGCCTCGGCAATCGGCGACACATACGAGTGATGCCGGAACGCTTCGCGGCGATGCACATTGGAAATGTGCACTTCGATCACCGGCTTGTCGATCGCGGTCAGTGCATCGGCTAGTGCCACGGACGTATGCGTATAGGCCGCAGGATTGATGATCACGCCGTCCACCTTGATACGGGCCGCGTGCAGCCAGTCGATCAGTTGATGCTCCGCGTTCGACTGGCAGAAGTCGAGCGCCAGATCGAGCCGCTGTGCTGCGTCGCGGCACATGCGCCCCACGTCTTCGAGCGTTTCGGAGCCGTAAATGGCCGGTTCACGCGTGCCAAGCAGATTGAGATTCGGTCCGTTCAGGACCAGTACCGAGGCGAAACTCATTGCAGCCACTCCATAAGATCAGTGCCGAAGTCAGGCGGCCGGCGCGCGGCCGCTTTTCCCCATCATGGCGCTAGTGTGCGCCCGATCGACAGTTTGGTCTTCTGGGGTTTATACGAATTTGTACGATCTAGTTAGTTTGTATAGAATCACGAAAAATCCAGCTAATGTGGCGGATAGCACCCGTTGAGTCGATACTCATAGGTAACGGATTGGTCCATTTCTCGCTTGCAGGAGCCGTTGATGCAAACTTCGATCGCCACCGTTTCGATTAGTGGAACACTGGTAGAGAAGCTGACCGCGATTCAGGCGGCGGGCTTCGACGGCGTCGAGATCTTCGAGAACGACCTGCTCTATTTCGACGGCTCGCCCGCCGACGTGCGCCGCATCGCCGCCGATCTCGGTCTGAAAATCATGCTGTTCCAGCCGTTTCGCGATTTCGAGGGCGTGAGCGCCGAGCGGCTCGCGCGCAATCTCGATCGCGTGAAGCGCAAGTTCGATCTGATGCATGAACTGGGCACCGACCGCATTCTGGTCTGCAGCAATGTGCAGGCGGATACGCTGCGCGACGACGCGCTGATCGTCGATCAGCTGGGCGCGCTTGCGCTGGCGGCGGAGCAGGCGGATGTGATTGCCGGTTACGAGGCGCTCGCCTGGGGGCGTCATGTGAATTCGTACCGGCACGCGTGGCGGCTCGTGGATGCCGTCGGTCATCCGAATCTCGGCATCGTGCTCGACAGCTTCCATACGCTGTCGATCGACGATCCGGTGGACGAGATTGCGGCCATTCCAGGCGAGCGCATCACCTTCGTGCAGATCGCCGATGCGCCCAGGCTCGCGATGGATGTGCTTGAATGGAGCCGCCACTACCGCTGCTTTCCGGGCCAGGGCGATTTTGATGTTGCGGGGTTTACTGCGCGTGTGGTCGAAACCGGCTACCAGGGGCCGCTTTCGCTCGAGATTTTCAACGACGGATTTCGCGCAGCACCCACGGCAGCGACCGCAGCGGACGGGCATCGTTCGTTGCTGTTTCTTGAGGAGCAGACGCGTGCGAGGCTGGATCAGCAGGGCCACGGCAAGCAGCGGACCGAACAGCTCTATCAACCGTCTCCTGCCCCTGCGCACATCGGTTTTCAGTTCCTCGAATTCGCAGTGGACGACGCGGCACGCACGCATCTCGCCGACTGGCTCGGCAAACTCGGTTTCCGAAATGCCGGACGGCATCGCTCCAAGGACGTCACGTTGTATCAGCACGGCGCCGCTTCGATCGTGCTGAACGCCGAGGCCGATTCGTTCGCCAGCGCGTTCTTTCAGCAACACGGACTGTCGTTGTGCGCGTCGGCGCTGCGCGTCGACGACGCGAGACTCGCGTTCGAGCGCGCGGCCGGGTTTGGTTATGCGCCGTTCTCGGGCCAGGTCGGACCGAACGAACGCGTGCTGCCCGCCGTGCGCGCGCCGGATGGCAGCCTCAACTACTTCGTCGACGAAACGCCCGACGAACCCACCCTGTTCGAAGCCGATTTCCTGTTGAACAAAAGCGGCAATATTGCCGAACCTGCGCTTCTGACAAACATCGACCACGTCGTACTGTCGCTGCCCGCGGACTCGCTCGATACGTGGGTGCTGTTCTTCCGCACGGCCTTCGGCTTCGAGGCGGAGCCGAGCTGGCTGGTGCCCGATCCGTACGGCCTCGTGCGCAGCCGGGCGTTACGCAGCCGCGACGGCTCGGTGCGCATCGCGCTGAACGCTTCCGTGGATCGGCATACTGCGGTGGCAGAGGCGTTGCACGCCTATCGCGGCTCCGGCCTGAATCACGTGGCGTTCCGCACAGGGGACATCTTCTCGGCGATTCCTCGATTCGTTGAAGCCGGTCTGCCGATCCTGCGAATCCCGCGCAACTACTACGACGATCTCGCCGCTCGCTACGCGCTGCCGGACGAGACGATCGAAGCCCTGCGCGCCCGCAACATTCTCTACGACCGCGACGAACGCGGCGGCGAGTTCTTCCACGCCTACACCGCACAACTCGATCAACGCTTCTTCCTCGAAATCGTCGAACGACGCGGCGGCTACGACGGCTACGGCGCTGGGAACGCCGCGGTCCGTCTGGCTGCACAGGCACAGCACCGCAAGCAGTAGATCAACCAGGCGCTCCACCAGGCAGCGCCCCAAGGGGCGTTCAACCAGACCCTGGCATTTTAGAAAGATGTACCCGAGCACCGAAGCAGTGTTCGGTAAGTTACGGGCCGCGACAGGCCACGTACAAAAATCAACGCTTTACCTTGGCGATCTTTTCTCACAACGAAGGAGACACAGTCGATGAAGCAGTCCCGTAGCACACTCACCAAACTCGCCTTTACGGCCAGCGCAACCCTCCTCGCCAGTCCGGCTTTCGCGCAAAGCAGCGTCACGCTGTACGGCGCAGTGGACGACGCAATTGTCTATGCCAACAACCAGAAGGGCGCGTCGAACGTCTATCTGCGCCAGGGCAACCTGTATGCGTCGAAATGGGGTCTGCGCGGTGTCGAAGACATTGGCGGCGGCACCACCGTCGTCTTCGATCTACAGAACGGTTTCGATCCGAATACCGGTGCGCTGTCGTCGTCCACCCAGATCTTCAACCGCCAGGCGTATATCGGCATGCAAAACCCGATGTACGGTACCTTCACCGTGGGCCGGCAATATACGACGTATTACCAGTTCGTGGGACCGCTCGCTTCTTCCAACTGGCTGACCGGCGCGACCGGCGCGCATCCGGGCGATATCGACGGACTCGACACGACGATCCGCATCAACAATTCGCTGATCTACACCACGCCGAACTGGAACGGCCTGCAAGCGAGCGGCATGTACGCGCTGGGCGGTATTGCCGGCAGCACCGGCAAAGGCGAGACGATCAGCGCCGGCGTGCGCTACACCACCGGCCCAGTCAATCTCGCCGCGGGCTATCTGCGCATGGACAACGCGCAAGAGACCACCGGCTTCGATGCGGCTTCGACAGGCAGTTTCGGCACCTCATCGCTCAACACCGGTTACGTGTCGGCGAAGGCGCTTCAGCACATCGCAGCGGCAGCCGACTATACGATCGGCAACCTGATGATGGGTCTCACGTACACCAACGTGCAATACGTAGCAGGCGGCCGTTCCATCTTCCACGACACCGCGATCTTCAATACCTACGCTGCCCTGGCCACCTACCGCTTCGCACCGGACTTCGACGTGGCCGGCGCATTCTCGTACACGCTGGCATCGCAAGCCAACGGCATCACCAGCGCCGCGCGCTATCAGCAGTATTCGCTCAAGCAGACTTATCACCTGTCGAAGCGCACCTCGCTGTATGCAGTGCAGGCCTATCAGCGAGCTAGCGGCGAGACGCTCGGTTCGAAGGGAGCGGGCAACATCGTCGAGGCGACGCCGGCGGTCGGCGACTCGCAGAACTCGACGCCGTCATCGACGAACGCGCAGTTCGTCGGCATGTTCGGTATCGCGATCCTCTTTTAAAAGACGGCTGGGCAGATTTGTGCCGCGCGCGGGGCTGGCCATGCGTGAGTTTGAACGCGTTTTACGGATGCTTTACTTAGGCTTCACATGCGTTCAGGGTTTCGCAAGGTTCCCCCGGCGTCCGCGTCTTCCGAGGGGCACGCTTTTTGCGCCGATATAATGGCGTTTGATCCGCCATCCGCCACCTGACGCGGCGCGCTATCCGCGGCCGACGCCCGTCCGGCGCCGCCCCGCAGGCCGCGAGGACCGATACCCCTGGAGACCTATGAAGAAGTTTGCCGTAGTCCTGTCCGTTCCCCTGCTGCTCAGCGCATGTGCCTATTTCCAGAATCCGGATTCGGGCGAGCCCGTGATCGACGGCAACACGCAGCGCCCCGTTAGTGACGTGGTGGCGTGCATGACGCAGGAAGCCGCCAAACACAACGCGACGTTCAAGACCACGCCGTTGCCCGAAGGGCAAATGCTCGATTTCGGCGACTCGAACGTCGTCAAGATCCGCGCCGACAACGGCGCTACCACCTACCGCTTTTACGCGGGCAAACGTCACGCCAGCAACCTGTGGATCGAAGGCGCGAGCAAAACCTGCGCTCCGTGACATTCCTGTGACGTAAGTGCCGGTAATCCGCGCGACATCGAATGCAACACATTCCTACCGAATGAGGCTCGAGTCTTAAGAATCGTTTAAGACTTGGGCCCCATGATCCACCGGACAATGAAAAGCTGGAGGTGGATATCTTGAACCTGAACAAAACAAATCGCGACGTAAGCGACCCGGCGGTGCCGGCCAAGCGGACCATGCTGCGCCGCCTGTTGAGTCACCATGAACTCGCTACGCTGTTGCTGTTGCTGCACGCGCCGATCGATGCATCTGCGAAACCCGAGATTCCGATGCTGCATGAGGCGGGGCTCGTCGAAACGGTCGCTACCGAAGCCGGTGCACCGCACATTCGTCTGACGCCGGAAGGCAATGCAGTCTTGCGTGGACTCGGCATCCGTTAATTTGGCGGATTGTCTGCCTGCGCAACAGAGCCGGTAACGTTTCCGTTACTCGTCGTGCCATTCGTTTGACTATTGGCAGTTTTCACGCCTGCCATACCGCGTAGCCCGCTTCACGCAGGCCGATCGCCAGCTCCACTTCCATGTCGCGCGCGCCGTCGTAGGGCATCGGATTGAATACTTCATACAGCTCCGGCAGTAGCCGCAGGCCGTAATCGCGCACATAGCGATTCGCCTGGATATCCGCCTTGTGCCGGTCGAAGCGCAGGTCCGGGTCCAGCCCCGTCATTCCCACATACACGCAAGGCTTGTCGAACCGGTAGTCCGGATTCGCACGGCGAAAGCGCGCCTCGTTCCAGACGGTGTCTTCCAGTACGACCACGTAGACGTAATAGTGATGACTCGGACGGCGACGGGCCATTGCGACGCGAACGCTCAGCTAGAGGTGGTCCCGTGCAGCAGCATGCGGTACTCGGTCGGTGTAATGCCGACGGTCGCCTTGAACTGCCGCGTGAACGCGCTGTGATCGGTATAGCCGCACAGGGCGGCCACATCCGTGACCTTGTCGTGCGACACCAGGAGCGCAGTGGCCGCATCCAGCCGCGTTTTCAGCAGCACCTGGCGCGGCGTCAGATGAAAGACCTTGTGAAAGTAGCGTTCGAGCTGCGCTACCGACATATCCGCCATGGCCGCGAGCTGCTTCAGGTTCAGCGGCTGCACATAATTGTCCTGAATGTACTGCACGACCGCGGCGAGCCGGCTGTACGCGGGATGACTGCCCTCGTCCGCTTTCAGATCGCGCGAAATGCCCGCCAGCCCCACCACCTGCCCCGCCGGATCGCGCAACGGCTGCTTGCAGGTCAGGCACCAGCCCGGTTGCCGTCCGGGGTACAGATGCAGTTCCAGCTGATCGACCATCTGGTTGCCGACATTGATGATCGCGATGTCCTGCGCCGTGTAGATGCGCCCGAAGCGGCGCGGGAAGACGTCCTCGGCGGTCCTGCCGAGCAGCGCCGCCTTGTCCTTGTAGCCGCAGCGCGAAGCCAGCGTGCGGTTCACCAGCGCATAGCGCGCCTGGACGTCCTTGACGAAAAACACGACGTCCGGCATCGCATCGAAGACCGGTTCGAGCAGCGTGAAATGCGAGAGCATGCCGGTCAACGTGGCGTCGGGCGGGTCGAGCGGGTGAGCCAGCGTGTTCATCTTGCGTATCCCGTGCATCCGGTGCGTGATCTTGTGCGCTCGATTATAGGTCCGCGCGATGGGGCGAAAAAATCAGGGGGTCGACGAGGGCGATGCGACCCAATCGGCGGCCTTGATGAGCGTGCCGATCTGCGCCGGATGAAATGGCGGACGCGGCTGCGCTGTCTGCCAGCCGAAATACGTGCTGGCGGCCGTGCCGCAGATACGCCCCTGACACGCGCCCATTCCACAGCGGGTGTGCAGCTTGGCGTCGCGCCAGTCGCGATGCACGCGCACTTCGCCGAGCGTCACGTCTTCACAGCGGCAGAGTATGGTCTCGTCAGCAGGGAGCGCGCGGGCTGCGTCGCCTAAGGCGAAGGTCGTTTCTACTCGCTGCGCGAAACGTTGCCAACGCTGGCGTTGCGCGCGCAGTGCGCGCAGGTCCAGCGTGGCATCGCCGCTCGCAATGCATCCTGCCAGCGCGCCTTCGACCCGCGCCAGTTCCATGCCGCCAATCCCCGTGCATTCGCCCGCAGCGAGGACGCCTTCCACTGAGGTGCGCTGCATGTCGTCGACGCGAATCGCGCCGTGTTCATCGAGCGCACAACCGAGCGCCTGGGCGAGCGTCACGTTTGGCACCAGACCATAGCCGCATGCAATACGGTCGCAGGCGAGCGTGACTTCGCGGGTGCCGCGCACGATCGTCGCCTGCTCCACTCGTCCTGCGCCGCGCGCTTCGCGCACTACGCTGCTGGTCCAGTAGGGCAACCCTGCTCCTCCACGTGTGAGCTGCGCGGCCTGCAGCAACTTCGAAGGCGTGGCCGCGAGCGAGGCGACGAAGCGCGCCAGCGCGAGCGCCGGTGCCTGTTCGACCACCGCCACCACGTGGGCGCCCGCCGCGCGAGCGGTGGCGAGCGCGGCGAGCAGCAATGGGCCGCTGCCGGCGATCACGACGCGCTCGCCGCGTACCGGCGTGCCGCCTTTGATCAACGCCTGCAACGCGCCCGCGCCGGTCACGCCTGGCAGCGTCCAGCCGGCGAACGGCAGCAGCCGCTCACGCGCACCGGTTGCGAGGATCAGTTGGTCGTAGCTGACGCATACGCCACCGTGCCCGGCCGATTCGAGCAGCAGCGCACGTGGCCCCAACGGAGCAACGACACGCGAGGATGACCACACGGTGACGTTCGGATGCTTGCGCAAGGCCGCGTCGACTTCGCTCAATGGCGCCTGCGGGGCGTGGCCCGGCCCTTGCCGCCAGACCTGACCGCCGACGCACGGATTGTCGTCGAACACCGCCACGCGCGCGCCCTTCTGCGCTGCGGCTCGCGCCGCATTCAGCCCGGCCGGACCGGCGCCCGCGACGACGACGTCGTAGTGCTGATCCACGCTCACAATGGCCCCGTCGTGTGAATGATCTGGCCGTCGCGACAAAGCGTCTGGCACGCGAGCACATGCGCGCGGCCGTCGATGGTGACGCGGCATTCCTGGCACACGCCCATGCCGCACAAGGCAGCACGAGGCTGGCCAGCCACCGAAGTGCGCGTGCCACGCAAGCCTGCAATCGCGAGCGCCGCCACGACCGTCGTTCCGGCTTCGACCTCGATCGTGCGAGAGTCGATCGTCACGCGAATGCACGCTTTGATGCCCCGGCTAGACATGACACACGCTCTGCGCGAAACGTTGCGGCAAATACGGCTCACATGGGATCGGCGTGGCATCTCCCGTGATCTGCGATGCAAGCAGTTTCGCCGTCGCAAGAGATGTGGTGACGCCAAGACCTTCGTGCCCCACCGCCACCCATAGATCTGCTGCAGCATCGCTCATCCGGCTCATCCGCCCCATGCGGCCGATCAACGGCAAGCCATCCGGCGTCGCGGCCCGAAACCCCGTCCACGCACGAATCCCGTTGAGCGATGGCAACGCCGGCAGATAACGCGCCGCGCGCTGCAACATCTGCGCGAGCACGGGCATTTCGACAGCGGGATCGGTCGTGTCGAACTGGCGCGACGAGCCGATCAGCAGTTGGCCCGTCGGCCGCGGCTGCGCGTTGAACGCCACAGAGGTGCCCACCGCGTGATGGGCGCTTTTGATGTATCCGAGTTCGAGCAGTTGATGCCGGATCAAACCGGGGTAGCGGTCCGTGATCAGCAGATGACCCTTCTTCGGCTGCAGCGGCAGCGACGGCACCAGCTTCTGCGCGCCCGTGCCGTTAGCCACGATCACATAGGCCGCCTGCTTGCGTTCGCCGTTCGCGAGGATCACGCCATGCGCGTCGACGGCTGTCACTTCCGTTGCCAGTCTCACGCGAATATTCGCCGCCGCAGGCGATTGCGTGAGCAACCACTCGGCCGCGGTCGGCGCGTAGACGATGCTGTCGTGTTCGATCCGCAGGCCGCCCGCCATGCCAGTTGCGAGCGCGGGTTCGCAGGCACGCAACGCGGCGCTGTCGAGCAGTTGTGCGGCGACGCCTTGCGCGACAAACGTATCGTGCATCGCGCCCGCGGCTTGCCATTCCTCGTCGTCGGTCGCGACCCACAGCGTGCCGCAGCGCGAAAACGCGTCACGTGTTCGCAGTTGCGGCGCAAGTTCGAGCCACAAGTCGCGCGAATACGCGCTTAAAGCAAATTCCGCGGGGGAGTCGTTCATCACGACAATGTGGCCCATCCCGGCAGCCGTTGCACCACCACCGATGCCATGCGTATCGAGCACCTCGACCTGCATGCCGCGCGCGGCGAGTTCCGCCGCGCATGCCGCGCCGATAATCCCCGCACCGACGATGAGCGCATCCGCCGTCATGCCGCGCGCAGACCCCAGGCAAACGGATCGCGCTCATCGAAACACAAACGCCCTTCCGCCATGATGTGCGCATGACCCGTGATGGTCGGCATCACCGTCTTGCCGTCGCCGCTCCCTTGATACGTCGCTTCGAAGACGCTGCCGATAATGCTTTCCTGACGCCACACCGCTCCCTCGGCGAGCTTGCCGTCAGCGGCGAGACAGGCCACTTTGGCGCTCGTGCCGGTGCCGCACGGCGAGCGGTCGTAAGCGTTGCCAGGACACAGCACGAAGCTGCGGCTGTCGAGACCGTCGCGCGAGCCGGGTCCGAACAGTTCGATATGGTCGATCAGGGCGCCGTCCGCACCCGTGATGTGCTGGGCGATCAGCGCGTCGCGGATTGCCGAACTGAATGCCGTCAACTCGGGAATATGGCGCGCCTCGAGCGTATGACCATGCTCGGCGATGAGGAAAAACCAGTTGCCGCCCCACGCGATATCGCCGGTCAACACGCCGTGACCGGGAACGTCGACGCTCACCGCCTGACGGTAACGATAAGACGGCACGTTGCGCACCGCGACGCTGCCATCGCCATTGAGCGTGGCCTCGACGATGCCGACCGGCGTCTCGATGCGGTGCTGCCCCGCGCCGATGCGGCCCATATGCGCCAGCGACACGACGAGTCCGATCGTGCCGTGTCCGCACATGCCGAGGTAGCCGACGTTATTGAAGAAGATCACGCCGGCCGCGCAATCGGCGGCATCCGGCTCGCACAGCAGCGCGCCGACGACGACGTCCGAGCCGCGCGGTTCCGTGACGATGCCGGCGCGCCAGTCGTCGAAACGCGTGCGAAACACGTCGAGCCGCTCGGCCAGCGTCCCGTTACCGAGATCCGGGCCACCGGACACAACCAGGCGGGTCGGTTCACCGCCGGTGTGCGAATCAATCACGTTCAAGGTTTTCATGCTGCAATCTTAGAAATGCCGGCACGGCCAGTCTTGGTGTCATTATGCGCGGATTGTGACGATTTCAGCATAGTGATCGGCGTGGCTCGTCCGCCTTGGCGACGGTCGCCCCGGACTTCCGTTCCGCGAGCCCGAACGCTTCCGCACAGCATTGGCTCCGTATGCCGGGAAGTCTCCCTCGCGCGGTCCCGACGCGGTACGCCCAGATCCCCGTAAGACAGCATCGTCACTGGGCATTCAACGGCCTGGCCGAGCGATTCCCGCATACCGCTTGTGCTGAAATCGTCATCGAAGACGCGCGAATCGCGCAAGACGGCGGCTTTTTCCCTGCTTACACTGCGGTCAACTCATCACATTCAGGAGAGACGTCGTGGCGCACATCTGGGAAGGTGTATTACCCGCAGTCACCACCAAATTTCACGCGGATTTCAGCATAGACCGTGCGTGGACGGCGAAGAATATCGAAGCGCAGATCGAGGCCGGTGTGGATGGCATCATCGTGTGCGGCTCGCTCGGCGAAGCCTCGACCCTGTCGCTCGACGAAAAGCTCGAAGTGCTCGATATCGCCGTGGACGCCTCGCGGGGCCGCGTGCCGGTACTCCTGACGATCGCCGAAAACAGCACGCTCGACGCCTGCCGCCAGGCCGAAGCCGGCACGAAACATGGCGCGGCTGGCTATATGGTGCTGCCGGGTCTGCGCTATCTGTCGGACCGGCGCGAGACGCTGCACCACTTCCGTAGCGTCGCAAAAGCTAGCGCGTTGCCGCTAATGATTTATAACAACCCGCTCGCGTACGGCGTCGACACCACGCCTGAGATGTTCGCCGAACTCGCCGACGAGAAGAAAATCGTCGCCATCAAGGAATCGTGCGGCGACGTGCGCCGGGTCACGGACCTGATCAACGCGGTGGGCGATCGCTACGCGATTCTGTGCGGCGTGGACAACCTCGCCATGGAAGCCACCCTGATGGGCGGTCACGGCTGGGTGGCGGGTCTCGTATGCGCGTTTCCGCATGAGACGGTCGCGATTTACAAGCTGATCAAGGCAGGCCGCGTCGACGAAGCCCGCGCGATCTACCGCTGGTTTGCGCCGCTGCTCGCCCTCGATGTCTCGCCGAAGCTGGTGCAGAACATCAAGCTCGCCGAAGCGATGGTGGGACTCGGCACGGAGCATGTGCGCCCGCCGCGTCTGCCGCTTGCAGGCGACGAACGCAAGGCGGTCGAAGCGCTGGTTCGCCACTCGCTCGAAACGCGGCCCACGCTGCCGTCGCTCTGAGCAGATCAGGCCGCGGCTTTCTCGATCTCGGCTTCGGCCTGATGCAGGCTTAGCAACCGGTAGCCGCTCTTGTAGACCGGTTGCAGACGAAAGCCGTTGTCCTGATCGATCTCGAGCAGCAGACGCAGGCGCGACACGTGGCTGTCGATGGTCCGCGTGAACTCGCGGAATTCGCGGCCCCACACCATCGCGAAGATATGGTCGCGCGACAGGACGCGGCCGATGTTGGCGAAGAACAGTGACGCCAGACGATACTGCGTGCCGGACAGCTGCACAGGCACACCCCGCAACGTCACCAGCTGGCGATGCGCGTCGAAGTGATACGGGCCGGCGTCGAACGTCGCCACGCTAAGGCGGTCCGGGTAGGCGCGCCGCAACAGCGCCGCGATGCGCTCGCGGAATTCCGCCGGGCGCACCGGCAACGGCACATAGTCGTCCGCACCCGCCGCGAAGGCGCGCACCGCGGCGGCCTCCGAGCGGTCGTGCGAAGCGAATACCACCGGCATCCGGTCGCCGCCTACGGCGCGCACCGATTTCAGCACGTCGATACCCGATAGACGCATGCCGTTCCAGTCGAGCACGAGCAGGTCTACGGTCGAACGTGCGAGGGCCTTCGACATGCTCAGACCGTCGTCAAAGGTCGCGCAGGTGTGCCCCGCCTGCTGCAGGATCTGTTCGATCGACTGACTCTGCAGGGGGTCGCGCTGAAGGATGGCAATACGCATGAGAAAAACTCTTAACTGTTGGATCGGACGCGATTCTGTTAGTCGCCCGGCCGCCAGCCCATAGGAGCAATCCTAATTTACCCAATGATCGGCATTGTCCGACAGATGAGCCCTGCGTTCTGACGCCGGCGTTCTCCGCCATGCATTGACACTTCATGCCGCGCCGAAACGTCGGCTGCCGCTGAGGCTTACGATGGGTCTTATGAAAACGACCACCGCCCCCTTCACCCCCGCTATCTCGCGCATCGTCGCGACGGTCAGCGTGGGGTTCGTCGTCACGCAGCTCGACGTGACTATCGTCAACATCGCGCTCGCCAAAATCGGCGGCGATCTGCACGCGGACGTCACGGGCCTGCAATGGATCGTCGACGCCTACGCGCTGGCTTTTTCGGTCCTGATGCTGTCGGCCGGCGTGCTCGGCGACAGGCTCGGCGCGCGCCGCATGTATGCCGTCGGCATCGTGATCTTTGCCCTCGCGTCGCTCGCCTGCGGGCTCGCGTTCGACGCCACTATGCTCGTGGCAGCGCGGGCGCTGCAGGGCATCGGCGCCGCCGCGATGTTGCCCAACTCGCTCGCGCTGCTTAACCAGGCCTGCGGACACGATCCAAAGTTGCGGGCGCGGGCTGTGGGTCTGTGGACCGCGGCAGGCGCTGTTTCGATTGCGGCCGGACCGGTGATCGGCGGTCTGCTGATCGCGGGCTTCGGCTGGCGCAGCATCTTTCTCGTCAATCTGCCGATTTGTGCAGCCGGCCTGTTCGCGACCTTCGCCTGGGTGCCGCGGCCGGATGCGACCGCCGTCCCGAACACAACCGTCCCAGGAAATGCACAATCCACCGCACAGGCTGCCCCGCAGCCACGCAGCGTCGACCTGCCCGGCCAGTTACTGGCGATCGTCGCGCTAACGGCGTTTACCGGCGCAGTTATCGAAGGACGTCCGCTCGGCCTCAGCCATCCGCTGGTCGCAGGCGGCTTCATCCTCGCCGTGATCGCGGTCATTGCGTTTGTGACGGTGGAAGCGCGCGTGGCTACCCCGATGTTGCCGCTCTCGCTGTTCCGCAAGCGCACCTTCAGCGCTGCGGTGCTGTTCGGCATCTGCGTGAATCTGACGTACTACGGCATGGTGTTCGTGCTGAGTCTGTATCTGCAACACGTGCGGGGCTACACGCCGCTCGAGGCTGGATTGGCGTTCCTGCCGCTGACCGGCGGATTCCTCGCTTCGAATGTGCTTAGCGGCTGGGTGGTCGGGCGCTATGGCGTGCGTGTGCCGATGATCTGCGGTGCGCTGACCGCTGCGCTCGGCTATGGGCTGCTGCACCTGGTGGGCGCGACGACGCCGCTGATCGGACTGCTGGTGCCGTTCCTGCTGATTCCGTCGGGCATGGGCCTCGCGGTGCCGGCCATGACGACCGCTGTGCTGGCGTCGGTGGAACGGCAGCGTGCCGGCACGGCGTCAGCAGTATTGAATACCGCGCGGCAAGCAGGCGGTGCTGTGGGTGTCGCCGCGTTCGGCGCGCTGGTGAGCGGAGCGGGCGCGGCGCATATCGTGTTCGGCATGCAGGTCGCTACCGCGATCTCGACGGGTCTGTTGCTCGCCGCCCTCGTGCTCGGTTGCCTCGTCCATCCGGAACCGCATGCACAGCAACCGGAGAACGATGGCCGCAAGGAATCATCGGGACGTCGTCTGCGAGCTATTGATCGCGGTTAGCACCGCTAGCGCACAATTCAGATCCATCCCCTGAAAGTACAACGCCCACGCTGAGCCCAGCGTGGGCGTTGTGCGTCGCGGCGAACCAGGCAGCGGTGGACCCGCCGTCCGCCTATCGCGCTACAGCTACAGCGAGGTCTCCTGAATCTCACCGGATTCGAGCGCGCGCGCAATCAGGCCCTCGCTTTCCACCTTGCTGATCGCATCGGCAATCAGCTTGGCCGGTTCTTCAATCTCGGCCTTGATCGTACTGATCAAACCGGACGCGTCGAGGACCACCAGCGTTTTCGCGGAATCGGCGAGGCTGATGATCACACGATGCGGCGTCGGCCCTTCGCCGAGGCTCGCGCAAAACTGCATGACGTTGCCACCGATCGTTTGCTCAAAATTTTGAATCATTGTCGACTCCCTTGAAGACACCTTGAATCGGAACGGCATGTTGGATGGAACATGCCCTGCGCAAACGGTCCTGATGCAGCTATCCCAGCAGCAACCTCCATACCGGGCCCAATTAACGCCGCTTTGCTCACGCTCTCGCGCTGGGGACGCGATTCTTCAGCGCCCCAGACCGCTACGCGGCGCGCGGGCGCCGTCGATACTGATACGGCCCGCACCCGTCACGAACAACAGCAGGAAACCACCCGCAATGCCAATGTTCTTCCAGAAGTGAATCACCATGTCATGCTGCACCACGGCATCCGTCACATTCCAGAAATCGTGTCCGAGGACGGCTGTTGCTACCGTGTACACCGCCATGATGAGCGCCAGCGGGCGAATCTTGAAGCCGAGCACGAGAAACAGGCCGCCGAGCGCCTCCACCGCAGTGGCAAGCGGTGCAGCAATCTGCACGAACGGTACACCCTTCGAGTGCAGATAGCCCACGAAACCCGCGTAACCCAACAGTTTCATCACGCCGCCCCAAAGGAACAAAACGGCAAGGGCAAGACGTGCAATGAGGATTACGCCGGAATCGACGGGTCGCGTCATGAGAAAGGACTCCTGTGAACAGATAAGCAAAAGACCGGGCGATGCGCTGTCAGTTCCCGGAAGGTGCATGTCAGAATATGTGCATTGACTCGCTTCTCCAAGCGAAAACGCGTCACGTCGAGCCCTGATACGGAGAATTTTTCCCTTCGAAAAGCGTCCGATTACACTCCTGATTGCTCGCCGCGCGCGCCCGGTCTTGTTATAATCCTTTCACGATTCCGAACAAAATATAACGAACCCATTGCGTCAGGGCCCGGGACTTCCATGCTGAAAACTGACCGCCTGCGCGCGCTCGCTGACGCGCTGGGCAGACAAAACGTGATGCGCCTGCGCGATGCCGCCGCACTGCTCGGCGTGTCGGAAATGACGGTGCGCCGCGACGTCGCCGCAAGTCCGGGGCAATTCACTTATCTGGGCGGCTACATCGTCAGCGCGACCGACGTACCCAACACCGCCGGGTATTCGCTGGAGCAGGAGAAGGACCACTTCGCGCAAGCCAAGGCTGAGGCCTCGGCGTTCGCCGCGAAGCTGATCGCCGACAACGAAACGCTCTTCATCGATTGCGGCACTACCCTCACCACACTGGCGCGGCTGATTCCTGCCGAGCGACACGTTACCGTGGTCTGCTACTCGTTGAACGTCGCGGAGATTTTACGGCGCAAACCCAACGTGCGGATGATCCTGCTGGGCGGCGTGTATGTGCCGTCATCGGATTCGTTCGCCGGGGAAGAAAGCATCGAGATGCTGCGCCGCATGGGCATCAACAAGGCGTTCATTTCAGCAGGCGGAGTAGATCCGGCACGCGGCGTCACCTGCTGGAATTTTCATGAGGTCGCGCTCAAGCAGGCGGCCATGGCGAGTGCGGTGGAGCGGCATCTGGTAGTCGATACGAGCAAGTTCGGCGCGGTTAAAGCGGTCCGGTTCTCGCAGGTCGACGATTTCGATTCGATCATCACCGAGAAAGGCCAGGAGTTGCGCCGGCGCAAGTGAGCGCGATCACGGATACGGCACTGGCCTCCACATCCGCTACATTCAGAACGATGTGGTCGATGCTGTCTATCGAGAAGCTCATGATCGTCGAAAGTAAGTTGGTGCATCATCAGGTTGAAGTGAGCAGCAGCCTGCCGGAGGATGCGTCGGCAGCGCCGGCCAGGTGGGTGCCACTCCTGAAAAGTACCATGTGGAGGAGATTTGCATCGGCTCACTCCTGAATACCCGTCAAAAAGGAAACCCAGATGACTCAGCTATTTGATTTGAGCGGCCGCACTGCCCTCGTCACCGGCTCGGCGCGTGGCATCGGCTTCGCGCTCGCTGAAGGGCTTGCTGCCGCGGGAGCCCGCGTCGTATTGAACGGCACGCGCGCCGATACGGTCGCTCAAGCTGTGGCGCGGCTCAAAGACAAGGGCCTCGACGTCCAGGGCCGTGCCTTCGATGTGACTGACGAACAGGCTGTGGCCGACGCATTCGCGCAGTGGGACACAGACGGTATAAAGATAGATATCCTGATCAATAACGCCGGCATCCAGTTTCGCAAGCCACTCGTAGAACTCGAGTTGAGCGACTGGCAGCGCGTGATCGACACCAACCTCACGAGCGCCTTCATTGTCGCCAGGCAGGCCGCCAAACGCATGATCGCGCGTGGCGCGGCAGGCAAAATCGTCAATATCGGCTCGATTATCAGCGAGAACGCGCGTGCCACCGTGGGCGCGTACGCGGCAGCCAAAGGCGGCATCAAGATGCTCACCAAGGCCATGAGCGCCGAGTGGGCGTCATCGAACATTCAGGCCAATGCGATTGGGCCCGGCTATATCCTGACCGATATGAACAAGGCGCTGGTGGAAAACGCAGCGTTCGATGCGTGGGTCAAAAGCAGCAACCCGTCTCAGCGCTGGGGTACGCCCGAGGAACTCGTCGGCACCGCGGTTTATCTTTCGTCAGCGGCATCGAGCTACGTGAACGGCCAGATCATTTACGTCGATGGGGGTTGGCTCGCAGTGCTGTAAGCGATCCTCAGCTCTCCAAAGCAAGCGGCGCCGCGAATTCCACCATACACGCTTCACGAACCCGCTCGACCACCGCGGGCCAGCTTTCGCTTGCCGCTTGCCGGAACAGTCGCACCGTGTGCGGATACCACGGCGAGTCGCTGCGTTCATGCATCCACCGCCAGTCGATACCGTGCCCTGGCAGCATGATCCAGCAAGGCTTGCCCATCGAGGCAGCCAGGTGACCAATCGACGTATCGACGCAGATCACCAGATCGAGCTGCGCGATGATCGCAGCACTATCGGCCAGATCTGCTACTTCCGAGCCGAGATGCAGCAGTGGCTGCCCATCTGGAGGACACTGCGCCTCGTCTTCGGCCTGGCCTTTCTGCAGGCTCACGAACTGGACATCCGGCACACTCCACAGCGGCGCCAGCGTTGTCAAGGACGGTAGTGACCGGTTGGCGTCATTGTGATGTCGCGGGTTGCCTTTCCATACCAGCCCGACCTTGCGCCCTGCAGGCAGCGCCGCGAGCCGCGAGCGCCACTGATCGAGAAGCGGCTCGGCGAGCTTCAGGTGACCGGCAGGCGGAATGGTGTCCGGGGTGGTATGCAGATGCAGCGGCGCACTGAGCAGGCTGGTCCAGCGGTCGAATCCGGACGCCAACCGCAACCCGCCTTGATGGTCGAGCACCGCATCGACACCCTCCACCGCAGCCATCAGGCGGTGCAGCGGGGCCATGCAGACAACCGTAATCGTGGCCGCGCCCCGCGCCTTGAGGAGCGGAAGATAGCGGCTGAACTGCAGAATGTCGCCGAGGCCATCCTCTTGCCAGATCAACAACGACTTGCCGGCGAGGTCATCGCCACGCCAGTGCTGACAGGGCAACATCGCGACAGTCTTCGGGTGGATATAGTCCGGCTTCTGATAGCGAGACTCATAAAGCCGCCAGCCCTCTTCGAACGCACCGGTGCTGAGCAGCAGTGTCGCGAGAGCGAATTTCGCATCGGCATAGTCTGGGCGGATCGCGATCGCCTGCCGGTATGCTGCTTCGGCTTCCTCTAGCCGATTGAGCTCCTTCCGGACGTTGCCAAGGTTGTAATGGGCCTCGACGACATTGGGGCGCAGCGCGATCGCCTGCTGGTATGCAACAGCAGCTTCCGACCAGCGCTCGAGTACCTGGAGGACACTGCCCAGGTTGTTATGCGCTTCGACGCCGTTCGGATTGATGTGCAGCGCCTCGCGATAGACCGCCTCCGCATCGGCGAGCCGATTCATCCCGTGCAGCACGATGCCAAGGTTGTAGCACGCCTCCGCGTAATCGGGACGCAACGCTAGCGCCTGCCGGTAGCACGCCTCGGCTTCGGGCAGCTTTTTGAGGTCGGCCATTACGGTGCCGAGATTGTTGTGCGCCTCGGCGTAGCCCGGACGAATCGTCACGGCCAGCCGGCACGCGAGTTCCGCTTCGGATAGCCGCGTGAGCAGCTTGAGCACGCTGCCCAGGTTATTGAGCGCCTCGGGATACTGAGGGCGGATCGTCAACGCCTGACGGTAAGCCTGATCCGCCTCGGGCAAGCGGCCCAGTTCCTTGAGCACGTTGCCCAGGTTGTTGTGCGTCTCGGCAGAACCGGGCCGCAACGCCAGCGATTGCCGGTAAGCGGCCTCAGCCTCATGCAAACGGCGCAGTTCGTAGAGGACGATGCCCAGGTTGTAGTGCGCCTCCGCGTAATCGGGACGTACGGCGAGCGCCTGTCGGTAGGCCGCCTCTGCGTCAGGCAGACGCTTGAGACCACACAGCACTGCACCAAGGTTGTTATACGCCTGGGCCTGATCGGGGCGGATGGCCACGACGCTGCGGAACATTGCCTCCGCTTCTGACAGGCGGCCAAGCCCCTTCAGCAACATGCCGAGGTTGTTGTAGCCATCTGCGAAATCGGGCTTTAGCGCGATCGACTCGCGCCAGTAAGTCTCCGCTTCGGTCGATCGGTTCAGCCCGTGCGCCGCGATTGCGGCGACGCTAAGTGTTCCGACGAGTACGGGTACGGCGACGCTGGCACGCGTTTCAAGGATAGGCTGTACCAATGCCAGCGCCTCGGCGAATTTCCCGGTGGAACAGAGCATAGCCGCGGACTGTACGGTTTCTGCATGGGAGGGCGCGAGCGTCGATGCCGGAGTCATGAATAGGGGTTGCCGATGTCAGCGTCTGTAAGGTCAGGGAAAGCGATTTGCTAGCAGCAGGTTCAACGCGCACGTGTCGTGCGGATGCGCCCACTGCTGACGGAACGCCCCAAACGCAGGTTAAGGCAATTGAGGCTAATGCGATGGGAGGAAATGAACGTGTTGGAGCACGTTATTCAGGAGATGGGGGTATAGAGGACCGCACGGCTGAGTCTGCAGTGCTCCAGTGCGGTACCCACAGACACCTTACGCCTGTAAGGCCATATGCAGGAGTGGCAGGAGTAGAGACGGTCTGTCCACGCCGTCTGGCGGAGGCGATCCGCACTACCCGATAGCTATTCGAAATGCACATCCCCGGAGCCGGTCCGGTTCACTATTTTCGTTGGTGGATTGCCAACAATCCGAACGTCACCGGATCCCGTTAGAGAGACGATTGCCGTGTT
Organism: Paraburkholderia sp. GAS206C; assembly: GCF_050435645.1. Lineage (NCBI taxonomy): Bacteria > Pseudomonadati > Pseudomonadota > Betaproteobacteria > Burkholderiales > Burkholderiaceae > Paraburkholderia > Paraburkholderia sp. GAS206C. The sequence goes on from NZ_JBNDKR010000001.1 coordinate 424,926, forward strand.
CGCCGCATATCCTCGCAAATCGCCGGAGCCCCTCATACTCGCATTTAGCGTTTTCGCATGGACCGAACGCGCGTCTACTCCGCCCGAGCCTTTGATCGAGACATTGACCGTGGCGACGTGGCCCGATGCCACGATCGAGCCAGAACCGGAGACGTCGAGGTTCAGAGAATCGCCGCTGAGGCCGGAAGCATTCAGCGATCCCGAACCCGACAGACTCACCGCGAGCAGCGAAGGACTGGTAACCGTCACCTTGATCGGCCTCCTCAGCATCACCGAATCCGTAAGCTGGATAGTCAATACATTGTCTTTCACGGTCGTAAGCACCAGTGGCACGACATCGGCCGGACCGGAAACCGTAACGGACGTATTCGCGCCGGTAGAAAAAGTCACATCCACGGGCGCACGCAAGTCAATGCCCGAAAACTTGCCGGGCTGGCGCGCTTCCGATTTATCTGCGCCTGCGCCGGGGGACACCGCTACCGGTGAATCGACACGCATGATGGCGCCGTTGTTGCTCTGGGCGAGCGCAACACTGGCGAGGATGCTGCCAGCCGCTACGACGGCCAGGCGAACGATGGACGGTCTCATAGTTCTCCCGATCAGTTCAGTCAAGTCAAGCCGGTCTAAAGCAGCTCCGGTTGCAGATCATGCACCTCACGAGCCGGTCGCGTCAAACCACTAGACGCTTGAGATTTCGACGGCCTATGAGAAGCGAAGCAGTGTGCAGGCCTAACGATCGCTGCGCAGCAGACCGTAGAGCGCGCTGTCCGGCACTTCGCCGCCGACAATCCAGCGCTCGGCAAGCGGATGGAGAGCAGCGCTTACCCTCATCCGAGCATGCTGTATAGCGGCTTAGCTTTGCCGGCGAACCAGTCCTTCAGCGACTCGTCGTCCCAACCTTCCGCTATCGCAGCCGCTTGCCGAAGCCACCCCGCGCCCTCCTCTCGCCGCTCAAGTCCGAAAAGCGCTTGCGCCGACTCAAGCATCAGGAAGGCACGATCGACGTCTTCGCTGCCATGGGTTTCAATCAGCTGCCTGCCGCGCTCCGCCGCTTCAAGTGCCTTTGCGCATTCGCCAAAACGATTGAATACCAGCGCACAAAGGTAATCCGCCCGCTCGTGATTGACCCACGTTCCCGCGCGATGCCAAAGCTCGCGCGCGGCAAACGCTCCGTCTGTCATCGCCTCTCGAACCTGAGACTGCGCTAGCGTTTCATCATCCAGTTCGAGCAGCGCGGAGACGATGTTGTTCAGGCTTGCCGCCACGAGCGTGTCGGCATCCTTTGTTTCGTCCCATTGTCTGACCGCTGCCACTACGGTCTGCAAGGCAATGGCTGCGTCGACTGCGCGCTCGCGTATCGCCAAGAAGCTGAGCGCTGCTGCGCGCACGACCGTCGTGGCCTGATCCGGTAGCAATCCGTGCTGTGTCATCCGGCGCTCCAACTTGAGGCCGGTCAGAAGATCGCCGCTGAGATGTGCCGCCACCGCCGCATTGCGCAATGCGGCGAGGGGTATGGTTTCATGAGCCGAGGATGCTTTGACAATCAGCTCGTACGCCTCGCTCCAGCGTTGATATTTTTCGCCAATCACGTGAACGCACAGCCACGAGAAGCGCCCTAGCTGATCGGCAGGTACTGGCGACTGAGCGATGTGCCTAAGCTGGCCGGCGGCAGCTTCGGGTTCGTCGTCGTGGTTCTGCATTAGCAGGCTGAGTTCTTCTGCGACCGTCATCGTGCGTATTCCCTTGTTGGCAATCGGAATATTCAAACAGCGTGGCGCTTGTGGTGTTTAACGGCGGGAGCTGGCCGGCACATCGCGTGGGTTGCCTGCGCTTGCCTACGACCTTGAGCAAGGACGCGTAACCGTGCCACAGACATTCATTCGATCAGTCACTCAAAGCGCGATGGTAACGAAGTTCAACAAGCGACGCACCACCGATTTGCGTTGACTTGCTCGAACCATCATGAACAAAGCCCAGCTTTCGATAAGCCGCTATCGCGCGATGATTCTCCGCCAATACCCAAAGCGCCACGTGCTCATATCCCGCGTCTCGCAGCTGCATCTTTACTGCATCGCTCAAGCGCCGGCCCACTCCTTTGCCCCACCACGACGGCAACACATAGAAGGCTTCCACTTCGGCCCATTGACTGTCCTTGTCCTCATCGCGGCTACGGCCAAACGCGATCCAGCCGACGAGCACGTGGCCGGTGTGCGCAAGCAACACGCGGATGCGCCCACTTCCAAGCGCCTTCTGCCATCCAGCGGTGCGCCCTGCGACGGTCAGGTCGTTTAGAAACTGCTCCGGAATGATTCCGATGTAAGCGGCCTGCCATGTCGCCACGTGGACCGTCGCGATCGCCTCGGCGTCTTCGAGATTCGCTTCTCGTACTTCAATCGACATCGATACGGTTTCCTGATTATTTGCAGCAGGCCATATTATCTAAAGACACCGCCCGCTGGCCAGCGATAACCCAACACCGACTCACGCGGATAGGCGTTTTCGCAGACGCGACCCAACTGGTTGCCGCCCCACAGGTAAACGTTTTGTGCATCCTGGCGCAAGAAAAAGCCAACATGCCCTTTCCAGCTATCGGGCTCGTCACGATACAGCACGGCAACGCATCCTAAAGCCGGTTGCTCGAGCGCCTCACCCCACTCAAGCCACGAACGGGCTAATGCCGATCCAGTCCCAGCGATGTCAAGTTGCGCCAGACACCAGTTCACGAACGACGAGCACCACGAGGCTTTATCGTCATAGCCGCGAATATTCGTGTGCGAATGGTATTCGGTGATGCGTGGATTGCTTTGCCCCAGCGGATACTGGGCCACGCCAGTTTCCCCGCGGGCGACGGCAAGCCAGGGTGGCCCCACGCCCGCATCGGGTTGGTATTGAAGATCGTCCATGGATCAAATTGCAAAGGAAACGACGCCTACCCTACACTTGCGTGCCCGCTCAATGCAAGTCCGCTCAATGCAAGCCGGCTCGCACGCGAATTTCATATTCTTCTTCGATACGCGGCGCGGGTTCGAGCAGGCTATTGACGAAATCTTGAGTGGCGGGATCTTCGATGAAGCTCGCGGCCGAACCGGCAGTCAGAATCGCAGCGCTTTCCTGCGGTCTCGCGATAACATACCCCTGCACGTAGTCCACGCCGATCTCTTTCAGCGCGCGCAGCGTATCGGCATCTTCCACCCACTCGGCAATGCTGCGCATGCCGAGGTTTCGCGCAAGCGCGACGATCGCCTCCACAATCGCCGTATCCGCAGGATGCGCGCACATCGTACGAATGAACTCGCCGTCGATTTTCAACGCGTCGGCCGAGAGATCTTTCAGATACTTGAACGATGTATAGCCTGCGCCGAAATCATCGAGCGCAATCTTGCCGCCCATATCGTGGACGCGAGCAATAAAGCGCTGTGTATTCTCAAGATCGTGCAGCGCCACGCTTTCGGTGATTTCGAGGCACAGGTAGCGAACAATCGGGCGATAGCGTGCGAACAGCGCAAAGATGTCTTCCATGAACTGCTCGTCGTTGAGCGAGCCGCCGCTCAGATTGACGCAGACAAAACGCGTCTTCGACAACGCATGCCGGTTGGTCTCGATCCAGTCGAGCACAGTAGCAAGCACCCATTTGTCGATGGCCGCAATGTTGCCGGACTCTTCCGCCGCCACGATCACCTTGCCGGCCGGCAGCGTCGTACCATCCGGCGCGCGCCAGCGAAGCAGCACTTCGAAATCGAGCGAAGCGGTCGGCGCCGCGAGCGACATGATCGGTTGCATCACCAGGAACAGACCGGGCGGCAGGCGGTTTTGACCCAGCGTCTCGACCAGCATCAGTTCCTTGGCGCGCTCCTCGAAGGCGGCCGCGCCCTTGCGATACGTGACGAGATGCCCGTGTGCCACGTTCTTCGCCTCGCGGCACGCACCGTCTGCGTTGGATAGCGCGTCCTGCACGCGTACCCCGTGCGAGCACTCCACCAGTCCGATCGACGCCTTGACCTGAAACGCGCAATTGCCTACCTGATACGGCGCGGCACTGAGCACGGTGACCAGCTCGCGGCATTGCTCGATCGCATCGTCGATACCCGTATTGCTCATCACACAGATAAACTCGTCTCCACCGATCCGTCCCACCGAATAATCGGACCTCACCACCGAGCGGGTACGCGCTGCAACCTGCTTGAGCACCTCGTCACCGGCGCGGTGACCGAACAGATCGTTGACGAGCTTGAAGCGGTCAAGATCGATATACGCGAGCGCCCACGGTGCGTTTTCGTCGCTTTGTTCGGCGATGGCCCGCTCGACTCCGCGGCGATTCAGCGAGGCGGTTAGCGGATCGTGCTCCGCGAGAAAATGCAGCCGCTCGATAGCCTTCGAGCGCTCCGTCACGTCCTGCAACGATGCTTCGATCCAGCCGTTCGAATGCGTGGCCTTGAGCGAATAGCGCCGCTCAGCCGTGCCGGTTTCGAGCGAGCCGCCCAGTTCGAGTTCGGCCTCACTGCCCTTCTGCGCCAGCGCCTGCAATGAACCCCAGGCGCCCGGTTCGAAATAGTCCTTCCAGTGACGGTCCCTGTATTCGCCCTTGCGCATATCGAGCATCGCACGCAGCGCGGGATTGGCCCGCACGAACCGTCCGTTCTCATCCAGGGTGAAGAGACCGATCGGCGCAACATCATAGGTATTGCGCAACTCCGTCTGCATGCGGCGGCGGCGCTCGCGATCGGCGCGCATCTGCTCCGCAATCGCGAATGCAGCCATCATGCTCGACGACAGCGCTGCGATCACGGGATTCACGCCGCCAAACAGCAGCTTGATGCCGAACGCCGCACCCAGCACCTCGGAGAAGATCGAAAACAGCACGACCGCCATCGACGCCACGTACCACAGCACAGTACGCGAACGCGTTGTCCACACCAGCCGCGCAAGCAGGAAAATCAGCACGACCATGCCCAGGCTGCTGAGCGCCCACAGCACCGGGATGAACTGCGCATAGCGCAGCGTGGCGGCTGCCACGAGCATCAGAAGACCGTTGTATTGCACGATCCGCAGCATCCAGCGAAAGCCTTCTCCTTTCAGCTCGCGGCGGAACAGTTGGCCGAACAAAGCTACCGTGAGCATGTAGTACACGGCGAAGGTGGCCTGACGCAGCAACTGCATGTGATCGGGCGGAATGATGCGGCCGATCCATTCCATGTCCCAGCCCATCGCATTCGCACAGAGCCGCAGATTGCCGACGAGCCACGCCGCGAAAATCACATACGTCCATTCACGATTGATCAGCGCGGTCACGAAGACGAACACAGCCAGCGTCAACAGACCGCCCGCAATCAAAGCCGAGTTTTCCTGGAAGTCGAGCGCTGAACGATCGAGGTCGTGCGCGCTCCAGGCAAGTGCGTTCAGATACGCAGGACCCGAAAATGTTCCGCGGCACAAGACAGTACTTGGGGCAGACACCGGCGCGTCGACGGCGAGCTCGAACCCCGCCTTGATCGGGCTGATCTTGCCGCTGACACCCCGGCGATCACCTTGCCCAAGCGGCGCCAAAGTCGATGCGTTCCAGCACGCGATTGTCTGTGCGTGACGAGACGGAAATTCAATCAGCGTGGGCTGCCCCGATTTGATGACGGGTACGTCGAACAAAAACCAGAAAGGAGTTTCGGCGAGCCGCGTGCTGTAGCGCCGCGTAGAAGACGCCTGCAATTGCCCGCTCAGGGCTTGCAGCGCCTCGGCCGGCGTAAGCGAACTGGTCTTGTCAGGGACGACATGAAGATTCACAACAAGCGAGCCGTTCGACTCGAATTGTCTTGGCGCCCACAGAAAAGCGACGACCGTCGCGGCCGCGATGAGTCCCGGCACGAGATACACCGAGAATGCGAACAGCAGCCAGTCGATGAACGACCCCGCACGCATGTACCTCGATCGCGAGAAGAAAGTCGCCAATTCCATACCTGGAATTCCCCTAGTGCGGCAGCGCTTCTATTTGGGCAATGACAGAGCCTGAATGGCTCTGCCATCGCCACACTCCATTAGTTGGCCTGCCGGATGGCCGGACTATGTTGTTTTAGCTACTTTGAGCAATTTGCGAAGCCTCCAGGCATCCTACCGTTTCTCGCGCAAAAGATAAATCTACCGGGGATAAATCGATGTCCGGGTGGTGTGTTTCAAACACGTACTGGAACAGCGGGTGCTGAACCGCCGCCCATCGCTGGCGAGCTACCGCCACGGGCTTGGCCAAAACCCGGTGAGGTAATCCGCCTACATGCGCCATTGGCAAAAACTGATTTTTTGCGAAAACGTCGTCGAAAAGCATGGCTTCGTATTCGCGATCCAATGGAGTGCGCGCAGTAATCACCATCCAGTCGATCTGCTGTTGCTGGCAATATAAAAACAATGCCTTGCACAACCCGATCTTTACCATCCGTCCCATTACCCCGCCGGCCACTCCCAGCCGGGTCGCCTCCGCCATGCGGGTACCCTGCAACCAGTCCGGCAATTCAACTGATTGCTCGACCGCCAGTGGTGCAAACTGGTTGGTCTGGATGCGCATGGTTCCGAGTGGGCCCCCGTCCAGCTTCGATTCCGCGAGAAGCACGGCTGTGCCGGCCGCGTAATCGCCTATTTCTATCGTCATTTGGCGGGCGAAGTCAGGCAGATGCCTGCTGTAAGCCATTTGGCGCATTTCGACAGCTTTTTGAAGGGATTCTTCGTCCGCGACGATTCGAATGGTAAACGGCATTCTTTCGGTTTTTTTCACCGGCAGGTTCAAATCTACCGAGTCGGCGGCCCGTCCGTTGTGCGATTCGGAAATTAATACTGCAGGATTGAGTCGATCCATTTTGTAACCCCAATTGAGCGATAAGAGAAGAAATCGCCGCACTGGGCACGCCATATATCCGTGCTTCAGCACGACAAACTAGACTCTCATGAACTCAAATTTACGTGTGAGTCCTATCTAATCTTTCTGGGTAACTTACTGAATTGCCTTACCGGCGGGCGATCCGCGCGAAAGCCGAAGCGAGGCGCAAACGTTATCGTCCGATTGCTGCACGATGAGCGCGAGCGGGATCATCGGACTTGCACTACACTTGGCGGCTTTTTAGCAATGCGGCGGCGCATGCATGGCGTCGGATCCGCAACCGACTTCGCAATCAATGAACCCTCAGCCCGCAGAGCCCCCCGCAGATTCGAATCCCACTCCCTCCAGCGAATCACGCGCCGCGACAACCGGCGCTACGCTGCAAAGCTTGCCGCGCAGCAGGCCCTTTCAGCGCTTCTGGTGCACCCGCGTCCTTTCTTCGCTCTCCTTCCAGATGTTGGCAGTTGCCATGGGCTGGCACATCTATGCCATCACACATAGCGCCTTCGCGCTTGGCCTGCTCGGTCTTGCGCAATTTCTGCCGATGTTCACGCTAACCCTCGTGGTCGGCCACGTCGCCGACCGCTACGACCGCCGGCGCATCGCCGCCGTCTGTCAAAGCATCGAAGCCGCTGCTGCGTTGCTGTTTGTGTTGGGCACCTTTGGCGGATGGCTGGGCGCACCTGTTATCTATGCGCTCGCTGCTTGCGTCGGCGCGGCGCGCGCCTTCGAATCACCCACGGTGTCTTCGTTGTTGCCGGGCGTCGTGCCTCGCGCCCAACTGCCCCAGGCGACCGCATGGGCAACCTCGGCCGGCCAGACCGCGCAAATCGTCGGCCCGGCGTTGGGCGGCCTGCTGTATGGCGTTGGCCCTGGGTTTGCGTACATCGTCTGTACGTTCACGTTTGCATTGGCGGCGGCGATGGTCTGGGGTATTCCATTGCAGGCGAAGCCACCCACGCGCGCACCCGTTACCCTCGAGTCCGTCTTTTCAGGCATCGCTTTTATCCGCCAGCAACCAGTCATTCTCGGCGCGCTGTCTCTCGATTTATTCGCGGTCCTGTTTGGCGGTGCGACCGCGCTGCTACCGATCTTCGCGCGCGACATCCTGCATGCCGGACCGCTCGGACTCGGTCTGTTGCGCTCGGCGTCCGCCATCGGGGCGTTGAGTGGCACCGTCTGGCTCGCGCATTTTCCACTGCGTAATCGGCCAGGGGCGGCCATGTTCGGCGGCGTGATTGCGTTCGGCGTGGCGACCATCGTGTTCGGCCTCTCGCATCAATTTCTACTCTCGTGGCTCGCGCTGGCGGCGCTCGGTGCATCGGACGTGATCAGCGTGGTCGTGCGCAGCTCCTTAGTGCAACTACGCACACCGGACGAGATGCTTGGACGCGTGAGCGCGGTCAACTCGCTGTTTATCGGCTCATCGAATCAGCTTGGCGAATTCGAGTCCGGGTTGACCGCCGGATGGTGGGGTGCGCAACCTGCCGTGCTGGTGGGAGGCGTCGCCACCATCGCGGTTGCCCTGCTCTGGATGAGGTTGTTTCCGGCCCTGCGAAAGGTGCAATCACTCGAGCACGAAGAGGTCAGTTCGTAAGATCTGCCAGGAAAATATCTGTTGCGCATACGCAACGTCAAGCGGGAGCGAGTCGGCGTTCCGCGACGGGTCAATTTTACCGATCCACTATGTGGCAGGACAAAATGCCCGTCGCGCAGGTACAGCAACCTTTGCGATCGCACCTTTCTGCAGAACCTCAGTCAAACTTTTTAGCATTGGTCCGAGACTGACGCGAACAGGAGGAGACATGCAGACTGCTCACCACTCTCATCACTTTCATCTCGAGCTACGCCACGCAACGGTACCCACCTACGTGACCAGCTATCTCTTTCCGATCCTGCTGCTTGCCTACGAGGCGTACCGGGTCGGGCGATGGATCTACGATTACGGCATGAACTTCGCGAACTTCAAGTACATGGGCTATGAATTCCTGCTCATGCTGACGTTCGTGGGCCTGCAGATTTTCGTCGAAGTGGTGTTTCTGGCCTGCGCGGGTATTACCCGCCACCCGGACTTCGAGCACCGGGTCGCCAATGTTCTAACGGGTATCGGTTGCTCGCTCGTGGTGATCGGTTTCGATCTGGCGTTGCAGCACGCGTTTTAACGCTCAGGACTTTCGCTGCAGGGCGAACAGTGTGCCGGCGATCAGGATGAACGCGCCGATGATCACTTTTTGCCACGTGCTGGGCACGCCGACGAGGATGAGTACGTTGTTGATCAGCGTGACCAGCACGACGCCGAGCAGCGTGCCGACCACGGTGCCCGTGCCGCCGGTAATGCGTGCGCCGCCGAGAATCACCGCGGCGATCACATCGAGCTCGGAGCCGACCAGGTCGAACGGGTTTGCGAGCCGGTTATTCGACACGTGCAAGATCCCCGCGATGCCCGCCAGCATGCCCGTATAACCGAACACGAACAGGTGGATCGCGCGTACGTTGTAGCCGAGGCGCTCCGCAATCGCGAGGCTGCCACCCATCGCATAGACACCGCGGCCCATCATGGTCCGGTTCAGCAGCCACCAGGTCACTACGGCCGCCAGCACCAGCGCCAGCACCGAAACCGGCAGCACTGCGCGCAAACCGTCCGCCGTTTGATAGAAAAACAGCGGGATGCGCCCAAAGCGATCCATGCTGTGCGGGATGTTCATGAAGAACGTCGTGCCGATGAAAGTCAGCAGGATGCCGCGATACAGATATTGCGTGCCGATCGTCACGATCAGCGAAGGCGCTTTGAGCCGGTGCACGAGCATGCCGTTGATCAGGCCAAGTAGTGTGCCGCCCACTGCGCCGGTGATCAGGATCAACGCAAACGGCTCATCGGGCCACCATGCGAACACGGCCTTGGTGATCCCATACATCGTCAGCGCACCAATCGCCGTGAACGACACGTCGATGCCGCCCGAGGCCAGCACGACCAGCGTGCCAAGCGCAAACAGCGAGACCGTGGTCGCCGAATGCAACGTGTCGAATAGCGTCGCAAACTGGAAGAAGCGCGGATTGATCGCGCCCACGACGACGCACATCACCACGATCAGTCCGAAGGTGAACCACTCAGGGTTACGCGCCAGTTTGGCCCGCAAGCCAAGCGGTTTGACCTGCGGGGCAATTTCGACGACGGATGGTGTGGTCATGGTCTGGTTCATGCGCGGGTTCATGCGTGTAACGTCCCTAACGTCTTTTAAGCGGCTTCCGACAGCAGCGCGTGGTACAGGTCGGCTTCTTTCATCTGGTCGGCCTGGTATTCGTTCGCGACGCGTCCCTTCTTCATCATCAGGATGCGGTCGCAGTTCTGCAGCAGCTCGGGCAGGTCGTCGCTGATCAGGATAATGCCAATGCCGCGCTGCGACAGCCGCTGCATGATGCGGTAGATGATGTCCTTGGAGCCGACGTCCACGCCGACAGTCGGGCCGTGCAGGATTAGCACGCGCGGATCGATGGCGAGCCAGCGGCCAATCAGCACGCGTTGCTGGTTACCGCCCGAGAGCGACTGCACAGGCTTGTCGACATCGGGCGTGGCAATCTGCAATTCCTTGACGGTCTCCACGGCGAGCGCCTGCGCCCGGGCGCGGTCGATCTGGCCGAAGCGGTCGCGCAGGCCGGAAATCATCGCGGTGATTACGTTGTCGCGAATCGGCTTGTCGAGAAAGAGCCCTTCATTCAGGCGGTCTTCCGGCACGTAGCCGATACGGTGATCTTTCGCCTCCGAGGGCGTACGCAATGTAATGCGCTTGCCGTCGAGCACGACCTCGCCATGCTGCGCAGGCGCCACGCCGGCCAGGGCGCGCGCCAGTTCGTTGCGTCCCGAATCCAGCAGCCCCGTCACGCCCAGAATCTCGCCGCGATGAAGTGCAAACGACACATCGGCAAATTGCCCAGTGCGGGTAAGACCGCTCACATCGAGCACGACCTCTGCGCCAAAACCGCCTTCGCGGTAGCGCTCGCTCGACAGATGCCGGCCCGTCATCAATTCGCTGATCTGCGCCTTGGTGTAGTTCGTGATCGGCCCTTGCGCCATGGTCTGGCCGTCGCGCAGCACGATCACCTCGCCGCCGATTGCATAGCATTCGTCGAGCTTGTGGCTGACGAACAGAACCGTCACACCCTGCGCGCGCAGATTGGTTAGCACTGCAATCAGGTTGTCGACTTCCTTTTGCGTCAACGAAGTCGTGGGCTCGTCCATGATGACGAACTTCGCCTCGCTCGCGATGGCTCGCGCAATGGCCACGAGCTGGCGTGTCGCGAGCGGCAGCTGTTCGATCAGGGTTGCCTGGAAATCCGCATCGCCCGGCAGACCGACCGACTCGAGCGCGCGCGCTGCCGTCTTCGCCAGCGCGCGCCGGTCGAAGGTGCGGGCCAGACGGCCGTTATGCGTAGCCAGCTCCGAGGTCAGCGCGACGTTTTCGACCACGCTCATATTCGGCAGCAGGGAGAGGTCCTGGTACACCGTCTCGATCCCGGCCGCGAGCGATTCGAGCGCCGAAAGGCGCGCATGCGACACGCCCTCGATAATGAGCTCGCCTTCATCGGGCGGCTGCGCGCCCGAGATAATCTTGATCAACGTGCTCTTGCCGCAGCCGTTCTCGCCAAGCAGATGATAGATCTGCCCACGCTGAAACGAGAGGCTCACGCCACGCAATGCGTGCACGCCGGTAAAGCGCTTGTGCACGCCAACAACCTGCAGGAACGGCACGGAAGCAGCGTCTGAATTCATATTCCAATCGCAAACTTAAGAAATGCACCCGCACGTGGAACTCACGCGCGGGCACACCGTTACAGAGGAATCTACAAGCTTAGAACGAGTAGTTCTTGTAGTTCGACTTGTCGACGTCAACCCAACCCTGGCCGCGCACGATGATGCCCTTGCCCGGACCCTTGGTGACGGTCACCTTGGTGTAGCCCGGAATGCCGAGGTTGTCGCCGTCATGCACGGTCTGGCCGTGGATCAGCATCAGTGCGATCTTGTTCATCGCAATGCCAGCAAGCTTCGGATCCCAGAACGAAATACCGTTGATGGCGCCGCTTTCCAGGAACTTGCCCGCCTCGCCCGGCAGACCCGTGCCGTACACGCAAATCTTGCCCTGCAGACCCGCTTCTTCAACGGCGCGGCCAATGCCGATCACGTCCAGCGACGACGAACCCTGGAAACCCTTCAGGTCCGGATGCTTGCGCAGCACTTCCTTCGCGACTTCATAGGCGCGCTCGCCGTCGTTATTGGTTTCGAGCTTCGGCTCGACCAGATCCATCTTCGGATACTTGGCCTTCGCGTTGCCGATCCCGCCATCGGCCCACTGCACCTGCGAGCGGCTGCCGAGCGAGCCCACCAGCACGGCCCATTTGCCATCGTCGTGCATGCACGAGGCCAGGTGTTCGTTCAGATTGGCGCCATAGGCCGTGTTATCGAATGCTTCGATGTCGACCATGGTGTTCTTTTCATTGTCGGCCTCGTGCGTGACCACCTTGATGCCGCGGTCCATCGCCTTCTTCAGCACGGGTTCGAGCGTCGGCGGATCGTACGGCACCACTGCCAGGGCATCGACCTTCTTGGCGACCAGGTCTTCAATGATCTTTAGTTGCTGTGCTGCGTCCGCCTGGCCCGGGCCGGTCTGATAGGCCGTGACACCGGGGTTGTCTTTCGCGAACTCCTTGACGCCTTCGTCCATCCGGTTGAACCAGTTGATGCCGGTCACCTTCACCACTGTCACGATCGTGACATTATTCGCCGCCTGCGCTGCAGCGATCACGCCTACCGTGAGGACACCCGCGGCGATCGCGGCGCTCAATCGAGTCAGTTTCATACCAAGTCTCCATTTTTCTTTCGATGTCGCCCTGCTTCACGGTTGCGGACATCCAGGGCCCCGATGTACGCCGTGTACTAAACCTTGCCTATGTGCCGATGTTCACGCTGAGCTCACTAACGCCGCGTGGACGGATCGGATCGCGTGAAGCCGAAGATCGCGCTGACCCGCTCGCCGCCACCAAACGCCAGCGACAGCAGCAACAGAAAACCCCATGCGCAGTCGCCGAAGAATTGCGACACGCCCAGCAGATTGAAAAGGCTCGCGAGGAACTGCAGCACCGTCGCCGCGAAAAACACGGAGATAATGCGGCCGCGGCCGCCAGCGGGATTCACGCCGCCCATCACCGCGATCAGGATCGAGATCAGCAGATACGAATTGCCGTAGTCCCACTTCGCGCTCGACGTATGTGTGGCACTGATCAGGCCGGCCAGGGATGCCAGCACGCCGCACATCGTGTAAGTCACGATCAGCATGCGGTCACGCGGAATCCCGGCGTAGAAAGCGGCCTTGGGGTTGGTGCCCATCAGATACAGCCGCAGGCCGAACGGACTGCGCTTAAGCAGCCAGCCCAGCACGATGATTGCGGCGATGAAGATGACGAACGAGACCGGCACCTGGAACCACGTGCCGTTACCGATATCCGAGAGCTGATCGACATACTCGACCGGCACCGAGGCGCCGTTGCTCAACACGACCGCAATGCCGGTGAACAGCAACTGGGTGCCGAGCGTGCAAAGAATGGGGGTGAGCCGCAGCTTCGCAATCACGATGCCGTTCAGCAGGCCGCCGAGCAGTCCCATGACGACCGTAATCGCACAGAAGACCGCTGTGTAGGCGACGGGCGAGGCGTCGCTGCTGATGAGTTTCGGCAACGCCAGCGCGGCAACCATGCCCGACAGATTGGCGAGGCCGACGCCCGACAGGTCGATACCGCCGTTGCCGGAGATCATCGAGAGCATGATGCCGAGCGCGAGCAGACCGAGCTCGGGCAACTGGCTGCCCATCGACTGCAGATTGTCGATGTCCACGAACTGGCCGTGCGACAGGCCTGTGGCCACCAGCACGACAAGCACGTTGACGATCAGCAGAAAATTCAACTGCCGGTCGGAGAACAGCTTTCCAACAGCGAACGAGGACTTCATGGTGAAGACAGACTCCTTCAAACTGCATCGAACTTCAGTGAGCCTTTGAGGCGCGTCTAAAGCGGTCTCAATGCACCTTTAGTACGCAGGCTTATTGCGCAGACGCCGGTTGGCCCGACTGACTCAATACCTGATTCACTTCGCTCAAGGTCGGCATGGACGGCGCCGTGCCGGGCCGCGTGACGGAGATGCCAGCCAGCGCACAGCCGAAGCGCATCGCTTCCACGGGATCGGCGCCGCGTGCCAGCGCAGCTGCAAAGCCGCCCGTGAAGCCGTCGCCTGCGCCAGCCGTTTCCACAACACGGCCGCACTGGAACGCCGACACGAGTACCGATTGCGTGGCCGAGTGCAGCAACGCACCCGCTTCGCCCAGCGTGACGATCACCGTGCCGACGCCTTTAGCCAGCAGAACGTCAGCGGCACGACGCGCGTCGTCGGCGTTCTGGATCGGCACGCCCGTCAACGCGGCGGCTTCCGTTTCGTTCGGCGTGATGTAGTCGCACAGCGGGAAAATATCGTCGTCGAGCGGTAACGCAGGCGCCGGATTGAACACCGTGGCGACACCATGCCGGCGCGCCACTTCGAGACCGCGGCGCGCGGCAGAGATCGGCTGCTCCAGTTGCGTCACGAACACCTGCGCAGCGGCAATATCCGCTTCAATCGCGTCGACGTCGCTCGCGTTCATCGTGCCCGCAGCACCGGAAGCGACGATGATCGCGTTCCTGCCGTCGGTCTCGTCGACAAAAATATGCGCCGCTCCCGTCGACACGCCCTCTACGGCAGTCGCGCGTGCCGTGATGCCTTCGGCAGCCCACGTCGAGCGGGCGATCGCGCCGAACGCATCGTTGCCGAGGCGCGTGCAGAACACCACTTGTGCGCCAGCGCGCGCCGCCGCAACCGCCTGATTCGAGCCCTTCCCGCCGGGGCCCATCGCAAAGGACGAGCCCGCGATGGTTTCGCCGATCAGCGGCATACGTTCGGCGCGGAAAGTCAGATCGGTCACATAGATGCCGAGAATGACAACGCGCCCATTCGCCTGGGACTGCGTACTCATTTGCTGCGCTCCGTCGCACTGGGCGCGTCCGGCGCCAGCAACACACCCTTCTTGAACACAAAGCAGCCGTACCCACGCTGCTCGCCGGTCGCGATCACGCAATACGCCTGCTTCGCCCGCTCATAGAAAGCGAAGCGTTCAATCGAGGCAAACGGCACATCGCGCCCTTCGGCGGCGTTCACTTCAGCTTGCGCCTCGCGTTGCACGGCAGGAATCGTGTTCGGCTCGCCGACCACTTCCATGCGCAACGCCGGATCGTCGACGAAGCTATCGAGCGGCATGACAGACAGCACCGCGCGAACCGCGCTCGCTGCATCCGCGCCGTCGAAACGCAGCAGTTTGCCCAGCACCGTTTCACGCGCAACGGAATCGCCGGGGAAATTCGCATCGCAAATCACCACTTCGTCGCCGTGGCCCATCGCACGCAGCGCGTACAGCACATCGGCGTTCAACAGCGGGTCCAGATTCTTCAGCACAGTGTCTTCTCCATGTTCTAGTGGACTGCCATCGGATCAGCGTTCGACGGTCAGTCTCCGTAAGGTATCCAGATGTTCTTCACTTGCACCGCCTGACGCAACCAGGCCGGGCCTTCTGTCGAGCGGTCGAACCAGTCGAACTCGCGGCCATGATCGACAAAGGTGCGCTTCAGGTTGCCCACCGAGGCGCGTTCGACCAATGCCGAATCCGCCGCGCTGCCGAAGCACCAGAGCGCATCGACGTCATCGTGTTTGGCCAGCGCAGGCAGCAACGCAGCGCGCTCGCCGGTGACGATGTTCAGCACGCCGGCAGGTATATCCGATGTCTCGACCACCTGATACAGATCCGTCGCCGTCAACGGGTTCGATTCGCTCGGCAGTACCACCACGCGGTTGCCCATCGCCAGCGCCGGCCCCACCAGCGAGACGAAGGCCAAAAGCGGTGCCTCGTCGGGACAGGCAATGCCGATCACGCCAAGCGGCTCGTGCATTGCCAGCGCGACACCACGCAACGGCGGAGTATGCACCGCGCCGTCGAACTTGTCCGCCCACGCGGCATAGGTGAAGAGTCGCGTCACCGCCGCTTCGACTTCCGCTTGAGCGGCGGCTAGCTCAACGCCGGTGCGCGCCACCAGTTGCCGCGCGAATTCGTCGCCCCGCACCGTGAGATTCTCGGCGAGGTAGTACAGGACCTGGGCGCGATTATGCGTACTGGCCTGCGACCACTTCCCTGCACCGCGCGCCGCCTCGACAGCATTGCGAATGTCCTTGCGATTACCCTCGCCCACCTCGCCGACAATCACGCCGTCTGCACCATAGACGGGCAGCGAATAACCGCCGTCTGGCCGAACCTGCTTGCCGCCAATGAACAGCTTGGCAGTGCGATCGATCGGCGTGACGTTTGCCACCGCGGCGAGCGACGGGTCCGTTGCGGCGCGCTCATTCGCAACTCGCGCAGGACGCTCAACGAGCTTAAGCCATGCACGCGGCTTCAGATATTCGTAAATGCCCTCGCGACCGCCTTCACGACCATAACCCGACTCGCGATAACCGCCAAAGCCGACCGCGGCATCGAACAGATTGGTTGCGTTGACCCACACGACACCCGCTTGCAGGCGCGGCGCGATATCGAGCGCACGGCCAATCGTTTCGCTCCACACGCTCGCGGCCAGTCCATAGCGCGTGTTGTTGGCAAGCGCGACCGCTTCGTCCGGCGTGCGGAAGCTCATCGTCACCAGAACGGGGCCGAAGATTTCTTCCTGAGCGAGCGTCGAAGCAGGAGCAACACCTGTTACGAGTGTGGGCGGGTAATAGCAACCCTGACCCGGCACGGCCGCATCCGGCGATTGCCATACCGAGCAGCCTTCCAGACGGCCCGCTTCCACGAGCGACTGAATTCGCTCGAGCTGCACCGGATCGACGATCGCGCCCATATCGATGCTCTTGTCGAGCGACGAACCCACGCGCAGCGTTTCCATGCGCCGCTTCAGCTTGTCGATGAAGCGCGCTTCAATGCCCTCCTGCACCAGCAGACGCGAACCGGCGCAGCAGACCTGTCCCTGGTTGAACCAGATGGCGTCCACGACGCCTTCGACTGCACCGTCGAGGTCGGCATCGTCGAACACGATGAACGGCGACTTGCCACCGAGTTCGAGCGTCAGCGATTTACCGGAGCCGGCCGTCACCGAGCGAATCTGCCGGCCGACTTCAGTCGAGCCGGTAAACGCGAGCTTGTCCACATCAGGATGTTCGACGAGCGCAGCGCCAGTGCGGCCATCGCCGGTAACAACATTCAGCACACCCGCAGGCAAACCGGCGCGATACGCCAGCTCCGCAAACAATAAGGCAGTGAGCGGCGTGTATTCTGCAGGTTTCAGCACAACACAATTTCCGGTTGCGATAGCCGGCGCGATCTTCCACGCGAGCATCAGCAGCGGGAAATTCCATGGCACGATCTGACCGACTACGCCCAGCGGCGCAAAATCGGCAAACTCGCTGTCCTGCAGTTGCGCCCACCCGGCGTGATGCAGGAAGTGACGCGCGACCAGCGGCACGTCGATGTCGCGCGTCTCGCGAATCGGCTTGCCGTTGTCGAGCGCTTCGAGCACGGCGAACAGACGGCTATGCCGCTGCACCATGCGCGACAGCGCATACAGATGACGCGCGCGTCCAGCGCCACCGAGCGCTAGCCAGGCAGGCTGCGCGGCGCGTGCGGCAGCAACCGCCGCGTCGATATCAGCCGCATCGCCTTGAGCGATTTGCGCAAGCAACTCGCCCGTGGCAGGTTCGCGCGATTCGAAGCGCTCGCCCGAAGCCGGTGCATGCCATGCCCCGCCGATAAAATGCCCGAAGCTCGCCTCGTGCTGCGCAAGCCACGCGCGCGCAGGCTGATCGTCCTCGGGTGCGGGACCGTACTCCATCGAAGAAAAATATTCGGCTACGCTCATGGGATCGATCTGCTCAGGCTACGGGGTGACGATTGAAGGAGGAATAACGGCCGCTCACGTGATGTTCGAGCTGGCGTTCGATGTCCGCGAGAAGACTCGACGCGCCGACACGGAACAGTTCCGGCTCGAGCCACGCACGCCCCAGTTCCTCTTTCATCAGGATCTGATACGTGAGCACGGATTTCGCACTGGACACACCGCCCGCCGGCTTGAAACCGATCAGGATGCCGGTACGCTCGTAGTAATCGCGGATCATGCGCACCATCACCAGCGACACGTCGAGCGTCGCATTCACGCCTTCCTTGCCGGTTGAAGTCTTGATGAAATCGGCGCCCGCCATCATGCAGATCATCGAAGCGCGCGCCACATTCGAGAGCGTGCGGATATCGCCGGTGGCGAGAATCGCTTTCAGATGCGCCGGACCGCAGGCCGCACGGAAATCGCGCACCTCGTTGTAAAGCGCTTGCCAGTTGCCCGTAAGCACATGTTCGCGCGTGACGACGATGTCGATCTCTTGCGCGCCATCGGCCACCGAGGCTTCGATCTCTTTCAGTTTGAGCGGATGCGGAATGAGGCCTGCCGGAAAGCCGGTGGACACTGCCGCAACGGGGATGCCGCTGCCCTGCAATGCATCGACCGCAGCGGCCACAAAGCGATGATAGACGCACACCGCGCCGGTCGTGATGGTCTGCGGTGCGATGCCGAGCGCGCTGAGGATATCCGCACGCACCGGCTGCCGCGCTTTTGCGCACAGGCGCCGCACGCGGCCTTCGGTGTCGTCGCCGCTCAGCGTGGTCAGGTCGATGCAGGTGACCGCCTTCAATAGCCACGCGGCCTGCGCATCTTTCTTGACGGTGCGCCGCGTGCCGAGCGTAGCGGTGCGCCGCTCGACTGCAGACTGATTCACGCGCAGGCCGTCGAGCCAGGCGGCGTCGAACGGCACGCCGGGATTACGTTCGGGATGTACGGCCACGCCGCGCCGAAGCGCGATGACCGAGGAAGACGAAGATGGAGCTTCAGGCATGGGTCGTCCGTGATTTTGTGCAGTGCACAGCAACCAGTGATGGTTTATTCGCAACCATCGTACATCGAATGATAGGATCGTAACAAGCTTCGTTACGATCATTTCCTTATATCGTGTTTGCGGAACTGGCGCGCATTGGCAACCGCCGGGTGGTCACGGGTTTGGCCATCGGTATTTCCACTAGGCGCTGTACTGCGAGTGCAGATATCGTTGAGCCCGCAGCGGTGCCTGGTTGGATGACCCCTGTTCGAAAACGACCCTGCTCAAAACGTGGAGTTGCAGCACGATGATTGACGAAGCTCGTGTCGTGAGCGCCCTGGCGGCGCACGCGATCGTGCCGGATGACAGCCAGCGCCGCGGTCTCGCGGCAATGGCTCGACGGCGTCGAGCTGCTGTGCTTCGATGAATTCCACGTGCACGATATCGCCGATGCATTTCTGATCGGCTGCTTTCTCGAGATCGCACTTGAACTGGGCACGCGCATCGTGCTGACGTCGAACTACGCGCCGCAGGGTCTGCTGCCGAATCCGGAATTTCATGAGCGCTTCGATCTGTCACACACGCTGAGCCGGTTAGCCGAAATGCAATCGCGAACCTATCCGAATCTTTTCGATAGCCCTGCGGCAGCGTCCGAGATGACGACATCCCTCACCTGAGCGATGCCGCCTGTTCTACGGTTGCGCGCTCAGGCCGCGGCGGCAACCACCTCGATGCGCAACGCCTCTCCTCCCGCCGCAATGACAAGCAGACGGTCGACGTTGGGATGTGCACCCGGACGATTACGGGCGTCGGACGTATGCTCCGCGAATACTGCCATGCCGTGCTCGGCTGCCTTGGCATCCAGCGCGCCGAATACCTGCTGCAGATAATGGTAAACGGCGACCGAACCTTGCTTGCCAGGCTTGTTCTCAATGCTTGCCACCGCAGCACCCTTGCCGTCCAGCAGATCGATACGCTCGATGCCGTCGATCGAAGGCAGTTGAGCCAGATTGTCCTTGAATACGTTACTCGGTTGAATCACTTAAGGGGCTCCATCGGTTAGATAGTGAACGTTGCGGCGGTATCTTATCCGATAGGATTCTGCACAACGCGCAAGCTCGTCCGGCGACCGGTTCGCAGAATGCGCACCAGAAAACTTCTAACTATCAGGACGATTCTTTGCCCATCTCTATCACGCGTCGGCGCCTGGCTCTCGGGCTACCGTTCCTGCTCGGCAGCGGGCTCACCACTCAGCTTTACGCAGCCACCAACCCCATCAGCAACATCGAACGCCGCCGCGGCGGACGCCTTGGCGTGTTTGCCATCGATACCGGCTCCGGCCGAACGCTCGCTTACCGGGCCGACGAACGTTTCCTGATGTGCAGCACCTTCAAGGGACTTCTCGCCGCGCAGGTGCTCGCACGCGTGGACGCGGGCAAGGAGAATCTGGACCGCCTCGTGCATTACACGGAGAAGGACCTGATCTTCACGTCCCCCGTGACGAAGGCCAATGTCGCGCAAGGCGCCATGTCGGTCCGCGCGATGTGTCAGGCCATCGTCGAAGTCAGCGACAACACAGCGGCGACCCTGTTGATGAGAGACGCTGGCGGCCCGCCCGCGCTGACCCAATTCGTTAGAGGCCTCGGCGACACCGTCACGCGTTCGGATCGCTATGAACCCGACTCCAACCAATACAGCGGCGCGCGCGATACCACGACGCCGAAAGCGATCACGAAATCAGTCGGCAAGATACTCCTGGGCAATGTGTTGAGCGCGCAGTCGCGTCAACAACTTGAAAGCTGGATGATCGATTGCGAGCCAGGCCTCGACAGGATCCGCGCAGCGTTGCCGACGGACTGGGTTGCCGCAGACCGGCCGGGAACCAGCGTCGAAGAAGAAACGAACGACTACGCGATCGTGCGGCCACCGGGACGTGCGCCTCTACTTGTCGCGGCCTATTACGATGCACCGTATGTCGACATGGACGGCCGTGAAGCCGTCATGCGCGAGGTCGGTGCCGCGTTTGTCGACTGGGCCAAGCGCAGCGCGTAATGAGAGCCGGCCTGCGCAATCGGCATTGCTATCACAGCAATACGATCGGCAGCGCAGGCCGTCTCAGCTATTTGACGTCGAAATTTTTAAAGAACGATCCGCTTCAGCCCGCGCTATCCACTTCTGCACGCGTAGGTATCGACGGTTGCGCGCCAGCGCGCGTGACCGAAATCGAGGCCGCCCGTTGCGCCAGACTGATCGCGCCTTCAAGCGGCTGCCGCGCGGCAATTTGCGCGGCAAATACACCAATAAACGTATCCCCAGCAGCAGTCGTATCGACCGCCTGAACCTGCGGCGCAGGGAAGTGCGTCCCTTCGCCACCTTCGAGCAAAAGATAGGCGCCTTGTGAGCCAAGCGTCACGATCACATTGCGCGCGCCGCCACGTTGCAACTCTGTCGCCGCCCTTCTCGCGCCACTCTCCGATTCGACCGGCAGGCCGGCGAGGATTGCGGCTTCGACCTCGTTCGGCACGAGGTAATCGACCAGCGGCAACCATTCAGCGGGCAACGGCCCGGTTGCCGGCGCCGGATTCAGCACCGTGATCTTGCCAAGGCGCCGCGCAAGACTAAGCGTCGCGAAGACCGAATCCCATGGCGTTTCCAGCTGGCAAACCACGACGTCGCAAGCCTTGATTGCGGCCTCGTGACGCGCGACGCTATCCGGCGTGAGCTGGCCATTGCTGCCCGCAACCACGACGATAGTGTTCTGTCCGTCGTCCGAGACCGTCACCATCGCGACACCGGTAGGCTGCGCCGGGTCGACATCAATACCTGCGCAATCGATGCCTTCCGTTTCCAGATCCTTGACGCGCTGCGCGCCGTTGGCATCCTTACCGACGCATCCGACCATCGCCACACGCGCACCGATGCGCGCTGCCGCCACCGCCTGATTGCCGCCCTTGCCGCCGGCAACCTGAGAAAACTCATGTCCGCTAATGGTCTCGCCCGGCCGCGGCAAATGCGGCGAACGCGCCACGAGGTCGGTATTGATACTGCCCACCACGAGAACCCGGCCCTGCTTCACTTCTTTCGACACTTTCTCTCTCCTGCCGATCATTCGCCGAATGACGGGATCATGCGGCGCGACGCCGGCTTCTATAGGTATCCAGCACGACCGCCACGACAATGACGGCCCCTGTAATAATGCGTTTGGTGGGTTCGGTAGCGCCAATCTGCGCGAGACCTGCGGCCAGCACCGAGATGATCAACACGCCGAAGAAGGTGCTGGTCACCGAGCCACGCCCACCCATCAAACTCGTCCCGCCAATCACCACCGCTGCAATCACCTGCAATTCGATGCCCGAGCCGGCATTCGGATCTGCCGCTTCGAGACGTGAGATCTGGAACAGCGCGGCGAGGCCGGAGAGCAGACCCATCATCGCGAATACCGCGATCTTGTAGGGCCGCGGATTGACGCCTGCGAGACGCACCGCTTCCTCGTTGGTGCCGATACCGACCAGATAGCGGCCAAACACCGTGCGCGTCAACACGAACTGCGCAACGACCATCACGATGATAGCGATCAGAAACGCGGGCGAAATGCCAAACGCGATCGGGTTGGAGAGGAAGTCGAACGCATCGCCGATGTACGCCGTGCGCGAGTTGGTCAGTTGATACGCAATGCCGCGTGCCCCCTCGAGCACGCCGAGCGACACGATAAACGACGGAATCCGCCACGCCACGGTAATCGTGCCGGTCACGCAGCCCGTCAAGGTTGCGCCCGCCATGCCGAGCAAGGCAGACGGCAGCGCCGGCCAATGCCATTGCAATGCCGCGATGCTCGTCAACGCCGCGCCGAGCGCCAGCACGGAGCCGACTGACAGATCGATGCCCGCGATGATCAGCACAAAGGTCATGCCGATCGACATCACCACCAGATCGGGGATCTGGTTAGCGATCGTGCTGAACGTGTCGTAGGTGAGGAAGTGCGAGCTCAGCAGCGAAAACAGTACGATCATGCCGAGCAGCGCGCCAAGCAGTCCCAGGTAGTTCGAGAAACCAAGACGCGTGCCGACCGGCTTTGCGTTCTTGGGCGGTTCGTTCTGCAGCGTAGGCAGGCTGGTTGGTGCGGTCATGCTTAGTACTCCACTAATTTGTCGCCGGGCTTGCCGCCGGGCACGTGTGCATCGGGAGCGATCGGCTCATGCAGGATTTCGTCGCGCTGCGTGTAGCCCGCGAACGCCGCTGCGAGCAGCGCGTCCTGGGTCCAGGCGCCGCGCTCGAACAGTCCCGTCATCCGTCCTGCCGACATCACGCCGATGCGGTCGCAAATCGACATCAGTTCGCGCAGATCGCTCGACACCACCACCAAAGCACGGCCTTCCCGCGCTAGGGTGCCCATCAAGGCGTAGATATCGAACTTCGCGCCGACGTCGATGCCGCGCGTGGGTTCGTCGAACAACAGCACCGTGCAATCGCGCGCGAGCCAGCGGCCGATCACCACCTTCTGCTGATTACCACCCGAAAGCTCGGATACGACCTGAGCCGGTCCTGAGCAACGCACGCGCATGGCGTCGATCTGCTGGCCCGCCATGGCCGCCTCGCGACGCGCGTCCACCACGCCGTTCTTCGACACGGCGCCCAGATGGCCGAGCGAAATATTGGCGGCGATCGGCTGCGTGAGCAGGAGGCCTTCGCCTTTGCGATCTTCCGTAATCAGGGCGACGCCATGCTTCACGGCGTCTACTGGCGAGGTGATCTGCACTTTCTCGAGCGCACCGCCGCCATATGCAATCGACACTTCGCCGGCATCGGCGCGATCCGCGCCGTAGATAAGCCGCATCAGTTCGGTGCGGCCCGCGCCGATCAAACCGCTGATGCCGAAAATCTCACCGGCCTTCACTTCGAAGGAAACGTCGTGCACCACGGGCTCGCGGGTCATCCCGCTGACCTTCAGCGCGACCTCGCCGATGCGCCGCTCGCCAAGATCGATCGACTCGCCGATGTCGCGCCCGACCATCAGCGTCACGAGACGGTCGGCAGAGAGGTTCGCCATTTCGTCGACATGCACGAGCCGGCCGTCACGCAGCACGGCGGCGCGCTTCGCGATACGTTTCAATTCTTCCAGCCGGTGCGAGATATACACCAGCGCGACGCCACGGGACTTGAGCCGCTCGATCTGCTCGAACAGCAGATCGACCTCGCGCGCCGTCAGCATCGCGGTGGGTTCGTCGAGGATCAACACGCGGCAATCGCCGATCAGATTGCGGGCGATCTCGACCATCTGCTGATGCCCGATGCCCAGGGTACCCACCAGCGTATCGGGATGGATCGCGTCGAGCCCGACTTGCGCCATGGCGTGCCGCGCATCCTCGCGCAGTTTGGTGCGGTCGATCCAGCCGAACACGCCGCGCTGCGGCAAGCGGTTCAGGAACAGATTTTCGGCAACAGAAAGCGTCGGCAGCAGGTTCAGTTCCTGCATGACCATGCGCACGCCAAGCGCTTCAGCGTCCTTGCGGCTCGCGGGCGTGTAAGCCGTGCCGCCTAGCGTCATCGAGCCGGTCGTCGGCGTCACCAGACCGCCGACGATCTTCGACAAGGTGCTCTTGCCCGCACCGTTTTCGCCGGTCAGCGCCAGCACCTCGCCTGCGCGCAGGTCCAGCGAGATATCCGCGAGTACGGGCTCGGCGTAGGTCTTGCCGATGCCGTGAACCTGCAGCACGGTTTTGGCATCGACAAGGGAAAGGTTTGGAGTAGACATCAAATTGACCGAATCAGACCAGAAGCGGGCGCGTGGCACCGGGCGGCGCCACGCGTTATACCGTTCTTACTTGGTGACCAGATCGACCGGCGTTTCGACCACGCCAGACAATTCCGACTGCTTCTTGTGTTCCGACAGTGCCTTCAAAGCGGTATCGATACCGAATACGGCCTGCTTGGCGGCGTATTGATCCGCCGTCGCGAGGACACGGCCATCGGCGAGCATCGGCTTGATCGCGCTGATGTTGTCGTAGCCGACCACCTGGATCTTGCCAGCCTTGCCAGCTGCACGTACAGCCGAGACCGCACCGATCGCCATGTTGTCATTGCCGCACAGGAGCGCCTTGACATCAGGGTTTGCGTTGAGGATCTGGCTCGCGACCGCGTTGCCCTTGTCGATTTCCCACTCGCCCGATTGCAGCGATACCACCTTCATGCCGCCGGCCGCCATCGAATTCTTGAAGCCCAGCGTGCGTTGCTGCGCGTTGGTCGTCGTCGAGACGCCTTCGATAATCGCCACGTTGTCGCCCGACTTCAGATGCTTGGCGAGGTAGTCGCCTACCTTTTGCGCGCCCTTGGCGTTATCCGGGCCGACGAACGGAATGTTCAGATCTTTCGACTTGAGCACGTCCTTGTCCAGCTGGTTGTCGATGTTGACCACGATGATGCCCGCGTCGACAGCCTTCTTCAGCACCGGCACGAGCGCCTTCGAATCAGCCGGTGCAATCACCAGCGCATCGACCTTCGACACGATCATCTGCTCGACGATACGGATCTGGTTGGCGGTGTCCGTCTCGTCCTTGATACCGTTGGTGATCAGGTCGAACTTGTCCGGATTCTGCTTCTGATAATCCTTGGCGCCGGTTTCCATGGTGAGGAAGAACTCGTTGGCCAACGACTTCATCACAAGCGCGACCTTCGGCTTGTGCGGGGTCTGCGCGAACGCGGTGGACATGGGCAGAACCGACGCGGCCAGGAAGGCTGCACCGACTACGATAGCGCGACGTCGCGCCGGTTGGAAATGGCGAATCATTGATGTGTCTCCTGTTCGCTCGTTCGGTCTACGTACTGATAGCCGCCGAATCGTGTGATGGGTTAGGACGTCACGTTTGCCACCAGATGCTGGGACAAGCGTGAGCAGGTCCAATCCTATCCTCGCGATCTCGGTTATGCTATGCCAAATTTCAAAATCGGGCGTTTCAAAAATGGAACACGTGGACTGGGACGATCTGAGGATTCTGGTGGCCATCGCGCGCGGCGGCACCATGCGCTCCGCCGCGGCGGCATGCGATCTGAGCGCGCCCACCCTCTCGCGGCGCCTGACCGAGCTCGAGCGCCGGCTGGGCGAACCGCTGATCGACCGGGTGCCGTCGGGCTGTACCGTGACGGCCTTCGGCGCACGGGTGCTGGCGTGGGCCGAGCAGATGGAAGACCTCGCCCATCAGATCGAGCGCGCCGCGGACGTGACCGGCAGCAGCGGCCCGCACGGCACGGTGCGGATCAATGCGGTCGAGTGGCCATCGTACATTCTGTTGAAGCTGCTTGGCTCGTTTCAGGAGCGGCTGCCCGGTCTTCAGATCGAAGTGCTGACGTCTCGGCGGCCTTATAGCCTCGCGCGGCGCGAAGCCGACATTGCACTGTGGTCCGAGTGTCCGGAAGAAGGCGACCTGTATGTGCGCCGGATTGGCCGCATCCGCTTCGGGCTGTTCGCTTCGCGCGATTACTATCTGCGGCACAAGGCGGCCATCGCCAGAAAGGAGTGGGACAAGCTGTCGTTCGTCGGTTATGACGACCGGCAGCCCGATCATCCCGCCACGCAATGGCTGAAAACCCTGACCGGCGCGCCGGCGCCCTCGCTTCGAAGCAGCTACGGCATGGGGGTGTTCGATGGCGTGCTGGGCGGCTCCGGGCTCGGCGTGCTCGCCCAGCTCGCGGGCGACACGACGAGCGATCTGGTCTGCGTGGAGCGGCACATCAAGCCGCTCGACCAGGACGTGTGGATGGTGCTGCATCCTGCACTGCGCGACAGTGAGCGCATCCGCACCGTGGCGAATCTGATTGCCGAGATTTTCCGCTAGGCATGGGGTTGACCCGAAGGCCGGATCGAACTGGCCGCATGAGATCCCGGTGTGACAGGCTGGTTATTCCTGACGCTGAACGATCCGGCCGTCGGCGAGATCAACCGTTTCGCCAACCTTGAGCGCCTGTACCTGCTGGACCTGTTCCGCCGAGAAGCGGTGCTCGGGGTCATGGAAAACGTGCAGCGGATAGACAAACGTCCCCTGCTTCCAGTAGCGGCGGTCGAAGGTCACGGCGAACTTCTTCTCGCTCTGCCTGACCGGCGTAAGCGAGGTCAGCTTCGCGCGAAACTTCACCACCTCGCCGCGGACGAGATCGCGCTGCGACGCCACCATCATCCCGACTTCGCTTGCGGGATCGTTGGCCTCCGGGCAGTTTTCCGCCGCCTGGACAGCAGCCTCACCGGCCTGAACCAGTCCTTGCAACCACCGCTTCGTGTCGGACAGCGGGTTATCTTCCATCATGATTCGCATTTCCTGTTACTGACTCAATTTGCTAACCGGTGCCTGGACCTGGGCCTGGACCTGCGCGTGAAAAATCACCGACGCGGGCTTGCCGGTTCTCGGGTCCAACGGCTCCTGCAATGCACGCAGGACGAGCCCGCTATCGCGCATCAGTTCGACCCATGCCTGCAAGGTACGGAAGTACCACGGCGGGGCGTCGGTAAATGCCGGGCCGAAGCCGGCCCACGAACCCGTGCGCCAGCCATCAACGTACGGCAGATCGCCGCACGAAACAAGAGGATGGAGCGTCTGCACAAGCAGGCTCCCATCTGCTTCGAGCAGCGTTGGCATGATCCGCAGCAGACCCTCTACCGATTCCTTGCCGAGCAGCGAAAAATTGCAGACTACGACATCGGCGCTCGCTTTGAGCTGCCCTGTAGCGATCTCTTCGTACGACTGAACCCTGCCATCGATTACCCCCGCCTGCTTCGCTGCAGCCACCAGTTCAGGCACCACGTCCACCGCCGTCACGCCGATCCCGCGTTGCTGCAACGCGAGCGCTAGCCACCCCTCTCCGCAGCCGAGGTCGATGACAGTCCTGGGCTCGCAAGCCAGCACCGCATCCACGATGGCCCGATCCGTAACCAGACGGCGGCTTTCGATTTCGCGGGCACGTACTGCCTGTGTCCACGGCGAAGCATTGTGCCGCCACGAGTCGATGATCTTGCTGTCGCTCAGAGGGTCGAGGTTCATGGGTCGTTCCAACGACAAGTCAGGCCGTATCCTACCTCTCGCTGCGCAAGTGGCGCATACACCGCTGCGTCCCCGGGATGGGGAAACTGTTATTCTCTCCTCTCCCGACTGCCGCATGGTCGCATGTGATGGACCAACCGCCTGGCATCAAGCCAGACAGGACGTTGAATGTTCGGTTTTCTGCGCAGCTTCTTCTCCAACGATCTGGCGATCGATCTCGGCACCTCAAACACGCTGATTTACATGCGCGGCAAGGGTATCGTCCTCGACGAGCCATCGGTCGTGTCCATCCGGCAGGAAGGCGGCCCGAACGGCAAGCGAACCATTCTCGCGGTCGGCAAGGAAGCCAAGCAGATGCTGGGCAAGGTGCCGGGCAACATTGAAGCCATTCGCCCGATGAAGGACGGCGTGATCGCCGACTTCAACATCACCCAGCAGATGATCAAGCAGTTCATCCGGATGGTGCACGCGCCGCACATTTTTGCGCCGTCGCCGCGCATCGTGATCTGCGTGCCGTGCGGATCGACTCAGGTCGAGCGTCGCGCGATCAGGGAAGCGGCCCACACCGCGGGCGCGGCAAAAGTCTATCTGATCGAAGAACCGATGGCCGCCGCAACCGGTGCAGGCCTGCCCGTTTCCGAAGCCACCGGCTCGATGGTGGTCGATATCGGCGGCGGCACCACGGAAGTCGGTGTGATCTCGCTCGGCGGCATCGTCTACAAAGGCTCGGTGCGCGTGGGCGGCGACAAGTTCGACGAGGCGATCGTCAACTACATCCGCCGCAACTACGGCATGCTGATCGGCGAGCAGACCGCCGAAGCGATCAAGAAAGGCATCGGCTCCGCGTTTCCCGGATCCGAAGTCAAGGAAATCGAGGTGAAGGGCCGCAACATGTCCGAAGGCATACCGCGCAGCTTCACCGTTTCCAGCAACGAAATCCTCGAAGCGCTGACTGATCCGCTGAACCAGATCGTATCGGCGGTCAAGATCGCACTCGAACAGACCCCGCCGGAACTCGGCGCCGATATCGCCGAGCGCGGCATCATGCTCGCCGGTGGCGGTGCGCTGCTACGTGATCTCGACCGGCTGCTCGCCGAGGAGACCGGCCTGCCTGTATTCGTCGCCGAGGCGCCGCTGACCTGCGTTGTGCGAGGCTCCGGCATGGCGCTCGAGCGCATCGACAAATTCGGCGACGTCTTTTCCTACGAATAAGCCGATGCTTACTGGCTGAGTTCCTGAGCCTTGAGGCGCTTGCGGTGGGCCGCAACCTTCGCGCGGTTACCGCAGAGCGCCATGCTGCACCAGCGGCGCGCGTGACCTCGCGTGTGATCCGCAAACAGCAGCGTGCAATTCACCCCTTCGCACGCTTTCACCAGCGTGAAGTCCTCCTCGCAGACGAGTCTGGCCAGCGCTTCGGCCACCGGCATCAGCAGCGACTCGGCTGACTGCCAGCGCCGCTTCGCGCGAAGCTCGAAAGTCGTCACGCCATCCACGGTGTTCGCGTCGATTTGCCGATGCTGTTCGTCACGCTCCAGCAACTGATTCACCGGTTCGAGCTCGCGCAGATCTTTGGCGCTCAGAGGCCGTCCCTTGTGCTGCTTCACGAATCCCCTGAACCACTCGCGCAACTCGCGCGCCTTCGCTGCCACCTCATCGAGTTCGGCAAGCGTCGAACGGCGCCGGATGGCTTCGAGTGCTTCACGCGGCACAAACGCTGCCTGGTCCAGCCAGGCCAACAGGCCCTCGCCGTCGCTGATCCAGTCAACTTCCTCATCCACCGGCGTCGCCACCGAATTCAGAAAATCCAGTCCGGGCGCGTCGGCCAGGAACATCGCGGGTATTTGGCGGTAGTCCATCTCTTGTGACGAATACAGAGTGACGATAGACACATCGTAACCACTAAAAAAGCTCTTGACAAGTTACATCTGCACTTTGTAACCTATATATACGCACTAGACAGGTTACAAAGAGACGTCGATGTGTGCGCACCCAAGCGGCACCCACTATCTTGTAAGGAGCGAAAAATGGCGATTGGCAACGTAAGCGTGGTGCTTGTGCACGGCGCATGGGCAGACGGTTCGAGCTGGAGCAAGGTCATCGAACGTCTGGAAGGACAAGGCATCCGCGCGGTCGCGGCACCGTTGCCGCTTACGTCGCTGCAGGACGACGTCGCGGCGCTGAACAGAACACTCGAGCGGATCGACGGTCCGGTTGTGCTTGCCGGACACGCTTATGCCGGCGGAGTGGTCGGGTTGGCGCGCGCAGACAACATCAAGGCGCTGGTCTATGTGGCGGCTCTGGCGCCCGACGAAGGTGAAACCGTTGGCGAGGTGTTCTACCGCGCTGAACCGCATCCGCAGGCGCCGAAGCTTGCACCGGACCAGCACGGTCTGATCTGGCTGCCTGGCGATGCCTTCCCGGCGGCATTCGCACAACACGCGGCTTCACAGGAACTGACGGTGCTCCGCGCGGTTCAACGGCCTATTTCGGTTGCCTGTATTGGCGAGCCGGTGGGACGTCCGCTTTGGAAGGACGTTCCGAGCTGGTTCCTGATCGCCGAGCAGGATCGCATGATCAGTCACGACACCCAGCAGTTCATGGCGCAGCGGATGAACGCGCGGGTGCATTCGTACCCGGTCGATCACACGCCCATGATCACGGCCCCTGACGCCGTGACGAACGTGATCGTCGAAGCGGTCAACGCAGTATCGGCTCAATAAAGACGCGGGCCACATTCGTATTCGTGCACATCCCCTGCTCTGCACCGCAGGCAGACCGTTGATTCATTCAGGAGAAAACTCATGTCATCTATTAGCTATCGTTCCGCCGACGTAGACGGCGTCAAGGTGTTTTATCGTGAAGCCGGTCGTCAAGGCGCCCCGAAACTGCTGCTTCTGCACGGCTTTCCGAGTTCGAGCCACATGTTTCGCGATCTGATTCCGAAGCTGGCGGACCGCTTCCATATCGTCGCTCCGGACCTGCCGGGTTTTGGGCAGTCCGACATGCCGGCTCGTGAAAGCTTTGCGTACACGTTCGACCACATTGCAGAGGTGATTGGGCGTTTCACCGAGGTGATTGGCTTCGACCGCTTTGCCATGTACGTATTCGATTACGGCGCGCCAACGGGCTTCCGGCTTGCCGTCAAGCATCCCGAACGGATCGCCGCAATCATCTCGCAGAACGGCAATGCGTATGAAGAAGGGTTGAGCGACGGATGGAATCCGATCCGCGCCTATTGGAAAGAGGCTTCGCCGGCTAATCGCGAAGCGCTTCGTGCGCTGCTGACACATGAAACGACCGTATGGCAGTACACGCACGGTGTGCCGGACGCGTCACTCGTGTCACCCGACGGCTACTCGCTCGACGAGTTTTATCTGAGCCGTCCGGGTGCAGATGAAGTCCAGCTGGATCTGTTCCGCGACTATCGAAGCAATGTGGCGCTGTACCCGGCGTTCCAGCAGTATTTCCGCACCCATCAACCGCCGCTTCTCGCGGTGTGGGGGAAAAACGATCCGTTCTTTCTGCCCGCTGGCGCCGAAGCATTCCGGCGCGACCTGCCGGCGGCAGTGGTGCGCTTTCTCGATACCGGGCACTTCGCGCTGGAAACGCATGCTGCGGAAATCGCTGCGGCGATTGGCGAATTCCTGAGTGCGCAGGAACATTCCTGAAATTCAGTCGTTGCCGGCGATTCTCGTTTACGATACATTATGCTCGTTTATGATCGATTCACCCAACCGAGCAAGGATCGCCAGATGCAACGAAGCCGACAGGACGCCATGGATGGGCTGCTGCCCGACGAGCGCGAGCAGCTCATCCTCGAGCGTCTGCGAACCCAGGGCCGGGTGCTGGCATCCGAAATCGCGGCCGAACTCAACACGTCGGAACACACCGTCCGCCGCCACTTGCGCGACCTCGCCAGCGCGGGGTTGTGCAAGCGCGTGTATGGCGGCGCCCTGCTGACTTCGCCGTCTAATCTGAACGCTTCGACGCGTATGAAGGCGGATGTGGATCGCAAGCAACGCCTTGCCCTTGCTGCTGCGTCGATCGTGCAGCCCGGGCAGGTGATCCTGCTGGACGCGGGTTCGACCAATGTTGCGATCGCGCAGGCGCTTCCGGACAACGCAGGGCTGACCGTCGTGACGAACTCGCCAGAGGCTTGCCTGCGTCTGCTGGATCGGCCGGGTTTCGACATCGTTCTCATCGGCGGCAGGGTCGGCGGCGATGTCGCGGGCGCGCTCGGGTCGACCGCGCTGCTGCAGGTCCAGCAGATCAAAGCCGACGTCTGCTTCCTGGGCGCGTGCGCGCTCGATCCCGTCGAAGGCATTGCCGCCTTCAATGCCGAAGATGCCGAACTCAAACGCGCCATGCTCAAATCGAGCAGCGTGCTCGCGATTGCGATGACGACCGAGAAGCTGATGACAGCGGCGCCTTTCGTTGTCGGGCCAGCGTCCGCCATCGACTGTCTGGTCGTTGAAGCCGATCTTGCCGCGGATCGCATCAGCGAACTCGAAGAGGTCTGCGACAACGTGATGGTGGCAACATCATGAAGCCGATCAGGGAACGCCTTGCGACTCTCGCCGTTTTTCTCGCGAACGGCTTTGGGATCGGTGCGTGGGCGGTCGAAATTCCGCGCATCAAGGAGCACCTCTCGCTAAGCGACAGTGCGTTGGGGATAGCGCTGTTCTGTTTCGCGCTGGGCGCCATCGTCGCCATGCCGCTTGCGGGCAGGCTCGCTCCGCGCTTCGGCAGCGGCCGGGCAACCGCACTGCTCGGCGTGGCGTTTTTTATCGCGCTGCCACTACCCGCGTTTGCGCCCAATCTTCCATTGCTCTGCCTGGTACTCCTTCTGCTTGGCGCGGCAAATGGTGCTCTGGACGTTTCGATGAACGGTCACGCAAGCGCGATCGAAACGCAGTGGCGCTCGCCGATCATGTCGTCATTCCATGCTGCATGGAGCGCAGGAGGCCTAACCGGTGCGGCGACGGGCGCGCTGATACAGAAGTGGGGCTTCGGCGCCGCCGGCGGTCTGTTGCTTCCCGACGCTTTCATTGGAGCGCTGATTGTCGCGGCGGCAGTTCTCGCACTGCGCGATGTCGGGGTCCGCGCAAGCAAGGCAGCCGGTGGCTTCGCTTTACCAGACGCAAGTGTGATGAAGCTCGCTGCGTTGGCCTTTCTTTGCATGATGGTTGAAGGCGCCGTGGCCGACTGGAGCGCCGTTTTCCTGCGCTCTGTCCTGAATCGGGAGGCGAGCGTTGCGGCCATCGGATATTCTGCTTTTGCCTTCTCCATGGCGGCGTGCCGTGTGATCGGCGACGTGTCCGTGCGTCGACTGGGCGCGAGTACCGTGGTCGGACTCGGTGGTTTTCTGGCAGCAAGCGGCTTCGCCCTGGTACTGGGCTTACCCAATGTCTGGACCGCCGTCGTCGGGTTCGTGCTTGTCGGTCTTGGCCTCGCCAATATCGTGCCGGTCATTTTCAGCGCTGCGGGCCGCTCGGCTGCGACACCTGCTGTCGGCGTATCGATGGCAGCCACTGCAGGTTATGCGGGTTTTCTGGTGGGGCCACCGTTGATTGGATTCGGCGCGGGTTTCGTGGGCTTGCGGCTGGCGTTGTGTGCGCTGCTGATTGCAGCGCTGATCGTCTGCGCTGTGGGTGGCAGGGCCGTGCGGAGTGCGGGGATGTCGACTCGTCTGGCGACGTCGAAATAGGATGCGCTAGCGCCAATCCTGCTCGACAGTACAGCGCCGGCTCAGTTGGTGATACGGCCATCCCGCAAGTCGGCCGACGGTTGGCCGCGCACGTTTTCCGCCACGCCTGAACCGGCCTTGACGCTGCCGTCAGGCTGCGGCACTTCAACCGGCTTGACTTCGACGGGAGCCGTGCCGTTCTCCTTCAAACCCAGCTTATCGGCAGTCTGGGGAGACACATCGACGATTCGGCCCTTGACGTAGGGGCCCCGATCCCTGATTTCGACGACCGTACTGCTGCCGTTTTTCAGATTGGTGACTCGAGCCTTGGTGCCAAGCGGTAGCGTTTTGCTCGCGGCGGAATTCGATTGCGGATCCATCGGCATACCATTGGCCATCTTCTTTGTGTAAAAGTTACGGCCGTAGTAAGAAGCCTTGCCCTTGCGAGTCTTGCCGGAGAGATCGAGATGAGGCTTGTGAGTTGCGCTTGGGTTTGCGTTTGCTCGGCCGGCATTCGCTGATACCTGCTTTTGCGCTGAAAATGCCGTGCTGAAACAGCATGACATCACCAGAAACAGAACCGGTCCGAGCGCATGCCTTCGGACCGGCGTCCATGGCTCCTTCAGGCCCACCGTGTCCGCGTCAGGGAGAAAGCCCAGTGGCCGATTCTCCCTGGTATGAAGATTACTTTTCACCTGCCACTCCTCTTCAGCCTGACGAAAGCGGCGGGCACCGGTTCAGCTATCAGGAGCGCTCCGGTCAACAGACCTTAGTTATCCCGATCGACGGAGAGCGCCAGATCTTTCTGTGCCTCCAGCGACTGTAGCCGCTCGGCCAACGCCTGGCTGATCGAGGCGTAGGCGGTACTGCCCAAGGTCAGCCGCAAAGGCGGCCGATCTGCATCGACCGCGTCAATCATCGCATTGACCGTTTTGGCAGCATCGCCCTTGAGAACGAAACTTCCGGAAGACACCGCCTTGCGCACTTCACCGGCTGGTGTACTGTCGTAGCAATTCATGGGCCGCGCGTGCTCCAGACCCTGGCGAAAGTTGGTGAGAGTCGGCCCCGGTTCGACGATCAGAAAATCGATGCCGAACGGCGCGACCTCCTTGGCAACGGATTCGACGAAACCTTCGATCCCCCACTTGGTGGCGTGGTAAAGACTGAAGTTTGGATAAGCGATTTGTCCACCCTCCGACGACACCTGAACGATCCGCCCTCCACCTTGCTCCCGCAGATACGGCAGGACTGCGCGGATAAGCTGGATCGAGCCCGCAAGGTTGGTCGCGATCTGCCGCTCGATCTGCGCGTCGCTTAGTTCTTCGGCAGCACCGAAGAGACCATAGGCCGCGTTGCTGACCACCACGTCGATGCGCCCCATCCGTTCGAAAGCATCTGCAACGGCGCCTCTGATTGCCTCGACATTGGTCACGTCGAGCGTGACGACATGCAGGCGATCGCTGTGCCGGGCAAGTAATTCGTCCAATGCTCCGGGTCGCCGCAAAGTTGCAACGACGCGGTCCCCACGCTCCAGTAAACGTTCGGTGAGGATGCGGCCGAGGCCGGTGGATGTTCCCGTAATGAACCAGGTTTTGGCCATGATGCGCCTCCAGTGAAGAAAAGGTGTGGGCTGTAGGGATCCATGCTATGGCGCTATCATTGTTGCGACAATCACCAATGAATGGCATGAGCAAGTGAAAATAGGCCA
Source organism: Paraburkholderia sp. GAS206C (assembly GCF_050435645.1). Classification (NCBI taxonomy): domain Bacteria; kingdom Pseudomonadati; phylum Pseudomonadota; class Betaproteobacteria; order Burkholderiales; family Burkholderiaceae; genus Paraburkholderia; species Paraburkholderia sp. GAS206C. Next base: position 460,179 of record NZ_JBNDKR010000001.1, read on the forward strand.
CCAATGAACAAGCCGACACTGAGCGATCTACGCGCTTTTATGGCCGTTGCCGAACACCGCAGTTTCCGGCGCGCGGCCGACCTGCTTGGAATCACCCGCTCAACGCTAAGCCATGCCGTGCGTGGATTGGAGGACAGCGTGGGAGCCCGTCTGCTGCACAGGACGACACGCAGCGTGTCGCTGACCGAGGCAGGCGAGCGCCTGCTGGGCCGTCTTGATCCACTGATGAGCGATCTCGACGCCGCACTGGAGGAAGTCGCAGGCGAGCAAGGTCACACGACCGGTACGCTGCGGATCAACGGCGGCGAAAACGCCATTCGATTATTGCTTCAGACAGTTGTGCCGGAATTCCTGGCGCGCTATCCCGGCGTGGAGTTGGACCTGGTAGCGGACGGACGACTGGTGGACATTGTTCAGCAAGGCTTCGACGCAGGCGTGAGATTGGGAGAGGCTGTGCCCAAGGATATGGTGGCGGTTCGGCTTGGACCTGACATGCGCTTTCTCGCGGTTGCTTCGCCGGAATATCTGGCGGCTCATCCGGCGCCCAAAACACCCGATGCACTCATGCAGCACCAATGCATCCGGCAGCGTCTGCCTAGCGGCAAACGCTATCGTTGGGAGTTTCTCAAGCGACGGCAAGAAGTGGCGATAGACGTTCCAGGCGCGTTGACGCTGGACAATAACCAGTTGATCGTCGAAGCCGCGATGAATGGGCTCGGTATCGCGTATGTTCCGGAACCCTATGCGCGTGCGGCATTGCGCGATGGGCGACTCGTTCCGGTGCTGGAGGATTGGTGCCCGACGATAGCTGGCCTGTTTCTTTACTTTCCGCGCACCCGCCATATGTCGACGAGCTTGCGGGCGTTCATCGACATGGTGCGGGCGGTTACCGGATGAGTTCTCTTTCGCAGACCGCAACGGCAATGGTCATATGAAACAGCCCGCACCCAACAGCAGCGGGTTGGTAAAACAGCGCGTGTCAGTGTGTATTTCTGACCGGATGGAGCGCAACTGCGGAGACGTGGTCGCGGCGTGTGCGGCGCACCGCGTGCATCTTCTGAAGGTGTCGCAGCGTTGTACGCGCCGCTCTCACTGCATCGGATAAACGCTCGACAGCGCCCGCAGTGAAGATGAGGAACAGTGCGCCAATAATGACCGCATACGCAGTGACCGACATCACCGCGAAGCGTGCATTTTCGTCGTTGCTGTGCGACGCCCAAACATCAGGCAAATGCAGCAGGATGAAACCGGCCCCGGCAGCAAGCGATGCCCATAACGAAAACACGGCGATGGAAAAAAGAAAGTAGCAGACGCTGCGTGTGACTCTACCGGTGACGCGTACATAGCTCATGATCGACTCCAAGAAAGTCGCCCCGGCGTTCTTACCGGAAGCAACCGGCCCTGATGCCTCAATTACGGCAGTCCGAACTAATGACTTTAGGTCGAACAACCGTTTCAAGTGCGGTGAACAGCCGGCGCGGACCGCCCGTGCTTTCAGACGCGATGTCGATTAAACATATTATCTGGCAGTCCAAAGATTCGGAGGGAAGCTAATCCTCAGACAAAGTCCGGAACGATTTTAGGATCTCCGCAAGGCCGCCATACAGACGCTTGTCGCGTCTCACTACCGCAACCAGTTTGCGATGAAGACGCGGGGACAAGGATCGAACCACCATCCTGCTTCCGGACTCCTCGTTGCGGACCGCGAGTGCGGGAAGGATCGCGCAACCGAGACCGGCTCCGACCATCGCCTTGGTCGCTTCCACACTTCCCAGCGACATCACAGGCCTGAGCTTCGTACCGCTCCTCGCAAACCATTCGTCGGTAATCCTACGGGTATGGCCACCGGGTTCGAACAGAATGACGGGCCGGGTGGCAAGCGCGGCGGCGGTGATACGAGTCGGCAATTGCATGCCTGATGGGGCCACGAGAACAAATTCGTCATCCATGACCGGCGCAATGTGCAGGCTGCGGCTCGATACGGGCATCGTCACGAGCCCGACGTCCAGGATATTACCCTCGACCGCCTTGACGATATCCGCGGTATTGCCCGTCGTGACCGTGATTTCGAGGTTCGGAAATCGTTGGCGCAGATTGGTCAGGATAGGCGGAAGCAGAAAGATGCAGGCCGTCGCGCCGGTGCCGATGCGAATGCGCCCCACGCCCTCCTTCGCATGACGGAAAACGGCGTTCACTGCCGAGGTGACCGCTGCATCAATTCCCGCGGCATGTGCCAGTAGCTCCTCCCCTGCGACCGTCGCTCTCGCTACGCGCCCGACGCGCTCGATCAACACTGCGCCGAGGCTTTTCTCGAGCTGGCGAATCTGAAGGCTCACGGCGGGCTGAGTGAGCCGGAGATGATCGGCTGCAGCAGAAAAACTACCGCGCTCGACAACGGCAACGAAGGTCTTCAGGTAGTCGAGATTCAAGCTCTTCATATCAAAGAATTCCTTATCGATTGCATACGATACCAAATCTTCCTTTATATCTACGATCGGGGCATCATGCATGTCGAACGTATGGGTTGAGCCGCCCGTGACGTGTCTCCTACATCGAGGCTCAGGAGTGAGGTAAATGGTGGAATCAGAAGTTGAGAGTGCAATTCGGATTCGCGACGCGGCGACAGCCGACATGGCAGCCGTGCAGGCCATCTACGCGTACCACGTGTTGCACGGTAGTGCCTCGTTCGAAGAGACGCCCCCTTCCGCCGACGACATGCTCGGACGCCGCGACGCGGTGTTGAAGGCGGGGCTTCCTTATCTGGTGGCGCAGAGGCAGGGCCGTGTAGTTGGCTATGCGTACGCGACTCCGTATCGGCCGCGTCCGGCATATCGCCACACCATCGAGGATTCGATCTACGTAGAACATGGGCTCGACCGTCTCGGGATCGGCCGAGCGCTGCTCGCGGAATTGATCCAACGGTGCGAGCAAGGACCATGGCGGCAGATGCTTGCCGTTGTCGGCAATAGCGAGAACACGGGATCGCTTGTGTTGCATGAACGTCTCGGCTTCCGCACAGTGGGAACGCTGAAATCGGTCGGATTCAAGTTCGGCCAGTGGGTCGACACTGTGCTGATGCAACGGGAGTTGGACTCTCACCAGGAATAGGCGGTCGACCCGTCTCCGAAGTCTTCTTTTCATGCCACCGGTGCCCTCGACAGCGCGCACCGGCCGGCGCCGCGCACCTGACACAAACACAAGCACGATGCCGTGGGTCGGTCATTTGACCGATACCGCTGTCGTGGCGCGCCTGCGATCCTGTCGTCAATCCAATCCACCTGGGCCAGACAGCGCAAAACTCCGCTTTCTTGACTGCACCGTCGCGCCAAGGTCCCGGCACGCTGAACTACGTCTTATGCAATGCACACTCGCCGCCCCATTCCTGTTTGCAAGTGCCAATCGTTCGTGAGGTCGCTTTGAATCACGCCACTATTCACCCCGTGTGGGTTCGCATTTTTCACTGGATTAATGCCGCCGCTGTTATAGCGATGTGCCTGAGCGGTTGGGCGGTGTACAACGCGTCCCCGATATTCCCGGCGTTCAGGTTTCCGGCGTCCATTACGCTGGGTGGCTGGCTAGGTGGCGCGCTGCTCTGGCACTTCGCGGTCATGTGGTTGCTGGTCGCAAACTTTCTCGCGTATCTGGGACTGGGCCTCGTAACGGGGCGTCTGCGCAAGAAACTCTTCCCGGTCAGCCCGCGTGCAATTGCCTCCGACCTCGTTGCAGCCCTGCGAGGCAAGCTCAATCACGGCGATCTGAGCCGTTACAACGCCGTGCAGAAGTTCGCCTATCTCGTCGTGATCGTGGATATCGCGCTGGTCGTGCTGTCGGGATTGACGATCTGGAAGCCCGTTCAATTTCCGCTCCTGCGCACGGCGATGGGTGGCTTCGATAACGCACGCACCGTTCACTTTGCCGCAATGAGTGTACTCGTCGGCTTTTTCGCGGTGCACGTCGCGATGGTCGCTCTCGTCCCGCGTTCTTTGCTCACCATGATTCGAGGCCGGTAACCATGAATTCCCGAAAAGGTCACCCGACGCCCGCGCCGGCATACCGGCCCGACGCCCAATCGATCATCAAAGACGCACAGAAGGAGCTCTCATCGTCCTCACGGCGTTTGTTTGGCAAGCGGATCCTCACGCTGGGCGGCTTGATGCTCCTGTCGGGTTGCGATCTGACGAACGACAAATCCGTCGACACGATGCTGCGCCGAATCTCCTCCTTCAACGACGACGCTCAGGCATTGCTGTTCGATCCGCGCAAGCTGGCGCCGACGTACCCGGAATCGATGATCACACGGCCATTTCCGTTCAATGCTTACTACGACATTGATCAGGTGCCGGATGTCGATGCACAAACCTACCGTCTCGAACTGAAAGGACGGGTCAAGGGCAAAGCCGACTGGAAGCTCGACGAACTGCGTGCGTTGCCGCAACAAAGCCAGGTCACCAGGCATATCTGCATTGAAGGGTGGAGCGCAATCGGCAAGTGGGGCGGAGTGCGATTCGCCGACTTCCTGCAGCGAGCCGGAGCCGATACCACCGCGAAGTACGTTGCACTGCACTGCGCCGACAACTACTGGACGAGCATCGACATGCCCACTGCACTTCATGCGCAGACGCTGCTCACGCTGACCTATGACGGCAACACCCTGCCTGCGAAGTACGGCTTCCCGATGAAGCTTCGGATGCCTACCAAACTGGGCTACAAAAACCCGAAGCATATCGTCGCCATTACCGTCACAAACGAATTTCCCGGCGGGTATTGGGAAAACCAGGGTTACAACTGGTTCGGCGGCTCCTGAACCGCGAACCGATGATTTTTAACTGCAATCAACCACACGGAGCACCTATGTCCATTCGTCTCAAACTCGCTGTTTCAGCTGTCGCATTGACGCTCGCTGGCGCTGCATTCGCTCAATCCTCCGCCAACAAGCCCGAACGGATCAGGGGCGAGATCGTATCGCTTTCTGGTAACACCTTGCAGGTCCACCGGCGCAGCGGCGATACAGTCAACATTGACCTGAAGGATTCGACGGCGCTGAATGCCGTGAAGGCAATCCAGCTTTCGGATATCAAGGCCGGCTCATACGTCGGCGCGGCGGCGATGCCGGGCCCGGACGGAAAGCTGGTCGCCAAGGAAGTGCTGGTCTTCCCGGAGGCCGCGCGCGGCACCGGAGAGGGTCACTACGCGTGGGACCTCGGTGCAAACAGTTCGATGACGAACGCCAACGTCGACACTGTTGTGGAAGGTACGAGCGGACGCGACCTGAAGCTTTCGTATAAAGGCGGCAGCAACACCATCAACGTGCCGGCCGACGCTCCAGTCGTGACGGCCATTCCCGCGACCCGCGACGACCTGACTGCGAACAAAAAGGTATTCATCGTGGCAATCCCGGCGAAGAACGGCTCGTATGACGCGAATGTGGTCGTCGTCGAGAAAGATGGTGTAGTACCTCCCATGTAATTCCGGACCGGGACGCGATCACCTTTCTGTTGTAGTCCCAGGTTATTAAAGAGTCCTGGACCACAGAAAGGGGATCGCGTTGTCTCCCGCTTCGGCTCATCAAGGATGACCCAAGCGCCATATCTGATGCATATGGATAGTGCATCACATATGTATTTTACATTTACATCGGCCGCCTCTACGATTTGCTCCATTGCGTTGTTTGCCCCCTGCCTGCCGCAACATCACCCGGCTTGCGACGCAAATGAAAACAGCAAATCTCAGGAGACAGTCAGTGAAAAAGAAATGTCTTGTCGCCGCGCTCGCGGCGACCGGATGCGCCTGCGCGCACGCCCAATCGTCCGTGACCCTCTACGGCGTAGTCGACACCAACATCGAATATCTGACTCATGCAAGCGCGACGGGTGGGTCGCTGGTTCGGGAAAATTCAGGTGGACTTAGCAACTCGCGGTTTGGTTTTCGTGGCACGGAAGATCTGGGTGGCGGCACCAGCGCGTGGTTCGTACTGGAAGCCGGCTTTAACAGCAACGACGGCACGCCTGCCACCGCCGGTACGCTGTTCAACCGCACTGCAGCGGTGGGGTTGTCGAACGCCTTGGGATCGCTCTCGGCCGGCCTGCAATATACGGCCATGTACGACACACTCGAAAAGTACGATCCGATGGGTTACGCGCCTCAGTACACGTGGTTTCCCACCACCGGATCGTCGGACGACTTCTCCTACAAGGCGCGCCTCAACAATTCCGTGAAGTACGTAGGGCAGTTTGGCGGACTAAAGGCGATTGCCGATTACAGCTTCGGCGGCGACGCAGACTCGTTCCAGAGCAGCGCGGCCTATGGCGGTTCGCTGGAATACAGCACCGGCACGTTCGCGGCAGCGGTGGCTTACGATTATCGCAACGGCGCGATCACTTCGACCGGCACATGGACCAAGACGCGCAACCTCAGTTTCTCTGTCCTGGAGCATATCGGCAACGGTGAAATCATGGGTGGCTATGAGCACTACCTGAACGATCCGACCAAGGGCTCGACGGTTTCGGCCGCAATGTGGTTTGGCGGGGTGCGTTACCGGTTCGTACCAAGCTTCCAGCTAACGGCCGGCACCTACTATCAGTCCAACAAGACGGCGAACGTATCGAACTCGTGGATGGGCGTGCTAAGCGGCGACTATTCGCTATCCAAGCGCACCGATCTCTATGCGACCGTGGCGTATGCCGCAGCGACACGCTATGCGAATGGGACTTACACGCCCATTGGCGTAACGGACGCCACTGCCTTTGCGTCCAATCAGACAGGTGTCACGCTGGGTATCCGGCACCGCTTCTGAACGTTGTGCGCGGTGGGCCGGGCAGTCGCCATCATTCAGGATGCCTGACTTGCTCGACTCAACGGTCCACCTCGAAAGAATCGCCCGCCCAGCGCCAGGCGCTGCGGCCGGCCTCTTTCGCCGCGTAGAGCGCCATGTCCGCGGATTTATACAGCCCCTGGGCATCCCGTGAGTCCTGTGGACAACGCGCAACACCGATGCTCGCCCTGACCTCCAGCGAAAGGTTGCGGTACGGAATCGGTTCAGCGAAGGTGGCGATGATCCGCTCGCACACCTCGGCCACCGCATCGCGCTCGCCTGGATCTCTGAGCAGCACGGCGAACTCGTCGCCGCCAAGGCGCGCGACAAGATCGATCTCGCGCGTGATCAGCCGCAGACGCGAGCCAACGGCCTTCAACACCACGTCGCCAGCATCGTGGCCGTGGATATCGTTGATCGGCTTGAAGCGATCGAGGTCGACCAGCACAAGCGCGAATTCCGCGCCGCGACGCGCCTGCTCGATCAGGAGTTGCAGATCGTCGTTGAAATGCCGCCGGTTCGCGAGGCCCGTCAGACTGTCGAAGTAAGCCAACTGCTCGAGCCGCTGTTCGCTGGCCTGCAATTCCGCCGTGCGGCGCACCAGCTCATCGGAACGTTGCTGGAGTTCCTGGGTCCGCTCCGCGATCACCGCCTCCAGCGTCAATGCACGTCGCCGCAGCAGGCGCATGCGCACGTGCATCAGCAGGCCGAACAGCGCCAGCAGCAGGAGTGCCATGATCACGCGAAACGTGGTCCTCTCGTACCACGTCGGCACAACGTGGACGGGCAAGCTCACCGACTCGGTCCATTGACCTCCGGCACGGTTCGACGCCCGCACCTGCAGCGTGTAATTTCCGGGCGGCACATTCGTATAGTGCGCGACGCGCTGCTCGGCGGATGACTCGGTCCACGTGTCCTCCAGGCCAGCCAGGCGATAGGAGTAGCGCGTGCGTTCGGGGGCCGAGTAATCGAGCAACGCGAAAGCCACTTGCACCGTGCGTTGTGAAGGGCCGAGCCTGAGCCCGGATGGCGGCAGCGGCCGGCCATCGGCATCGGTCAGCACGATGGAAGCCTTGAAACGTGCGGGCTGGAATTCGCTCGGATGCACGATGGTCAAACCGTTGCCGCCGAACAGCAGATCGCCTTGCGGTGTCGTCCCGGCCGCTGAGGTCCAGTACGGCAGCAGCCCCACCCCGTCGGCCTGCTGCAGCAGCGTCGTGGTCAGCGTGTTACCGTCGATGCGCAGAATGCCGCTGTCGGTGCTGACCCAGGCGTTGCCCTGCTCGTCGAGCAGCAGGGCATTCGCGGCGTTTTTCTGCAGACCCTGATCGTGACCGATGCTGTCGATTCGCGCAGGCGCGCCGCCCACCCCGGGATCGACCACACGCACGCCTCCGCCATAGAAGGCAATCCACAGCCGCCCGCGCTTGTCCTGCACAACCGAAGTCACGTGGGTGCTGGGCAGGCCGACACGCCCAGGTCCCTCCGGCCAGGGCCGCTCGAGACGGCCGGTTGCCGGCCAGTACCGCGCAAGTCCTGTCTGCGTGCCGACCCACAGCGTCCCGTCTGCGCCGGCGCTGAGGTTCGTGATGTCTTCGCCCTGCAGGCCGGGGACACTGTACGCCGTGGCGCCTTGCGCGGACAGGTCGACATAGCTCAACCCGTCCGTACCGCCGATCCAGAGCTTGCCATCGGCGAGCGACACCGCCCTCACCAATGCAGTGGGCGAAATGCCGGGGAACTCCATCCGCTCGACACTGAGACCGTCATCGCGCGTTTGGTACAAACCCTTAGCAGTCCCGATGTAGACGCTGCCGTCCGGTGCGCGTGCCATCGAAAGCACTGCGCCCCTGGGAAGCGCGGTCCGCGACAGACCGTCCTCCGCCGTGAGACGCCGGCCGTGCTCGCGGTCAGGCGGGACGATGTCGACGCCGCCGATATCGGCGCCGAGCCAGACGCTGCCGTCGGGCTGGACAAGCACCGCCGTGACCTCTGCCCGCTTGCCGCCGAGCAGGTGGCCGTCGCTGCCGTACCACGTGGATATCGCCCGCTGGGAGGGATCGATCGAATCGAACACATTCGGTCCGCCGGCCCACACAAACCCACTGCGATCGCGCAGTAGCGCCGCCACGTCGTCCTCGCCCAGGCTCCCTGGAATCCCGGCATCGTGGCGCAGACGCCGCGTCGCCCAGCTGCGGGTGTCGACCTGCACGATGCCCTGGGCCCACGTGCCGAGCCACACGTGACCGTTACCGACATCGACGATCGCGCCGACCCAGTCGGTCTCGACACCCTGCCCGTCGCTACGTTCGCTGTCGCGCAATTGCTGCGCCGTCGTGGCACCTGGTTCGATCACGAAGGCACCGGTCGCTCGCGTCCCGACCCAGACCCGCCCTTCCCGGTCCTCCGCCAGTTGCCAGACCTCGATAGCGGCGCCCGTCAGGCTCGTCGCCGGCACCGCCACAAATGCCTGTGCGCCGGCACGCAATACGTAGATTCCGTCGAGCGTGCCGGCCCACAGGTTGCCGCCGCGATCGACGAGGAGCGCGCTGATCCGGTGCGCGGGCAGGCCAGCGGGGATGGCCCCACCGCCTGCGCGCCGCACCTTGCCGGTGTTGAGATCCAGCCGGTCGAGGCCGGCCTCCGTGCCCACCCAGAGGCCGTCCGGGCCGTCAGGGGCAAGGGAGAATACGCGTACGCTGCTCAGGCCCTGAGGGCCCGCGCCCAGCGTAGAGAAGGTGCCAGCTGCCTTGTCGAGTCTTGCGAGACCGCCACTGTCTGTGGCCGCCCAGAGGCGGCCCTCGCGGTCCTCATACAGCGCATTGATGTAGGAAGAAGGCAAGGTGCCAGGCTTGCTCGGGTCGGCAATGTAAGTGCGGAAGCGATAGCCGTCCCAGCTGGCGAGACCGGTTTGCGAGGCGATCCAGATCAGGCCGTCCCGGTCCTGCAGCATTGCCGTGGGCGTAATGTCGCTCGGCATTTCGACATGGCGAAAAACCGGCGTCGATCCATCGTACCAGGCATCGGCTGCTCTGGCGGGCGGTACAGCCGCGACCATCTCCACGCAGACGAGAAGGCAACTCAGGATACGCAACGAATGGCGCCTCCACTTATGCATGGAATTCTGGTCCTCGATAGGTCGTTCGCCGCGCAATGCCGGCGCGCCGCATTCGTGCCACGCGATATCTAACTAAATATCGGCAAACGATGCAGCTACTTTAGGTTTCCTCATAAACATGACGCATGGGTTTTGCTGCTCATTCAGAACGACTGATCAATACTCTTCTATTACGATCCGAAGGCGGGCAGAACACCTCATGGCTACTCTCATACACCACGACGCATGTAAACGGCAGCATCGCACTGCAACTTGAGGACTTTTTGCGTAAGGATTGCCTGAAAACAGGGTAGGCAAATCAGGCAGTGGACGGCGCATGCGCGCCGTTAGCGATGGCCTAGCCTTTGATCACACCGTCGGCGGCGAGCCGCTCTTCCCGGTGCGCGATGGTCTCCGCCCGCTCCGGCCTGCCAAGCAGGTAGCCTTGCGCGTGGGTACATCCGCAGCCGCGGACGAAGTCGAGTTGTTCGGGGGTCTCGATACCTTCCGCGGTAGTCGGCATGCCCATCTCCCGCGCCAACGCCACGATCCCGCGAACCACCGCCGCGGATTCGCGCCGGTGCACGGATTCCTTGACGAAGGAACTGTCGATCTTGAGTTCATCGAACGAAAAACGGACGAGCGTCGACATGGTTGAAAAGCCGGTTCCGAAATCGTCCAGCGCCAGCCCGATACCTAATGCACGGAGCGTAGCGACGTTGCGCCGGGTCGCGATGTCGTCGCTTAGCAGCACCGTTTCGGTCACCTCGATATTCAGGCGCTGCGGCGGCAACTTCGTTTTATGCAGGATCGACTCGACCGTCGCAGCGAACGACTCCTCGCGCAATTGCACAGGCGAGACGTTGACCGCAACCGTGACCGCATCGCGCCAGGTGACCGCTTCCATGCACGATTGCCGCAGCGCCCATTCACCCAGTTCGAGTACCAGGCCCGTGCGTTCGGCCGTGGGAATGAATGCGATGGGCGACAACTCGCCGCGCGTCGGGTGGGTCCAGCGCAGCAACGCCTCGCGTCCGGAGAGGGTCCCGTCGCTAAGATCGATGATGGGCTGATACTCCATCCGCAAGCCGCTAAAAGACTGCATCGCGCCTTCGAGGTCGCTGCGCAGGAGACTCAGACTTTCGTCGGAGGCGTGCTTGTCGGCATCGAAAACGGCAAAGGCACTTTTGCCATTACGTTTGACCGCGTACAAGGCGCGATCCGCGCATATCAGCAATTGCGGCCCGGTTTTGCCGTGCTCCGGATAAAGCGAAATACCAACACTCGCGCCAATGTGGACGCGTGCCTCGCTCAGCACGAACGGCCGGGCCAATGCCTTGACGATGCGATCGGCCAGCACACGCACATCATCGATCAGGGAAGCACCATCGTGGATGGCGACGAATTCGTCCCCCGCCAGGCGTCCGACGATACCGCCGGCCGGCAGGATATCGCGCAGCCGTATCGCCGCTTCCTGCAGGATCTGGTCGCCCGCAGCGTGTCCAAGACTGTCGTTGATCGCCTTGAAGCCGTCGAGGTCGATCAGTAGAACAGCGAACGATTGATCGTCGACCTGCTGCACGGTCCCCGTGCGCTCGAGCAGGAGCTCGCTGATGCGTGCGCGGTTGGGCAAGCCAGTGAGACTGTCGTGGCGCGCCAGACGGTGGCTGTTTTCGCGTGCCGTCAGCAACGCGACGGTGTCGCGGTTGCTACGCAGGGCGACGGTAAAGAAGCCTGCCGCGCAGAATGGCGCCTGAAACAGCAGGACGAGCTTGCCGGAGCCGGGAGAGAGTGCCGCGCCCAGACCGAGTAGCCCGAGAATGAGGGTAATCTGAATCAGCACAAGGTGGGGAATGCCGGCATTGCGACCTGCCAGGCCGCCTATCACGCCGACGGCGCAAACATTTCCGAGCAGGAATAGCGTCGGGTCGCCGCTGACATTGCATAGAAGGCTGCCGAAGCCGAACAGCGCGCTCCAGACAATGCTCGCCAACAGAAACGCGGAGGTGGGCGTAGGCTCGCCGCGGGCACTACGTTGGCAACAAACGTAAATCAATACCAGCCGGGTAAACAGCAACGCGAGGACAGCAAGTCCCCAACCGGCATAAAGCGCAGTCCGATGGAGGTAAAAGGCGGTGGCGCAGACACTGATTTCACAAATCGACGCAAAAATAATGGATGCCGTTCTGGTGAACAGATTGGCAAGCAATATTTGCCGATTTTCGGCACTCAGATTTTGAGCGGAAGAGACAATCCACTTGAAAAATGGAGACCTTGGTTCGCTGAAAGCCATGACCTGCGCATTTTTGACGGTTAGCGGAACGACGGAGGCTACAGTGCAATTATTACGTAAACCACATATAGCGGGTTAATTCTCCTTTGGCCGGCGCGCAATGCTCGGGCAAAGACAGGCGAAATGCCCCGAAACGCCATAAGAGCCTGGAAAGAAAACGCCTGACAAAGCGAAATAACCTTGTTTTAAGCTTGCTGGCGCTGCGTCTCCTCGAAAATAAAAGCGGCGTCTCTAACCACGATCGAATGCCACCTGGAACCCTTCAATGGATCACCACTCCGAGCCGACCACACATAACGAGCCCGGTCAGACGTCCGTCCCATTCATCACGCAGGGTTCCTATCCGCAACGGCCCGGCAACCGGGTTCGTCCGCTTATAGATAGCGGTCCTGCATTTCGCCGCATCTGCGAAGCGGTGGAAAACGCCCAGCACCGTGTCTGGCTCACCATCACCTTCGTATCAAGGCATTTTCAGATGCCCGACGGACGGGGCACGCTGTTCGATGTGCTCGATGCTGCTGCCCAGCGGGGTGTCGACGTCCGCGTGATTTTCTGGCGTCCCAACCCCGCGAGCAATGGATACGGACAGACATTTGAAGGCACGCAGTCCGACTTCGACTGGCTGGCGGAGCGGGGCTCGCGTTTGAACGCTCGCTGGGATCGCGCGCCCGCCGCCTATTGTCACCATCAGAAATGCTGGCTGATCGATGCAGGAGCGTCCTCGGAAACCGTGTTTGTCGGCGGCATCAACCCGACTTTCGCGCCCGTCGAACCTGGGCACGCAGGGGGAGAACAACGCCACGATGTCTACGCAGAGATAACCGGTCCATGCGCGAGCGATGTCCATCACAACTTCGTTCAGCGCTGGAACGAAACCAGCGAGCGCAATAGTGCGCTTGGCGTGTACGGACCTGACGGGCACTCGGACCTCGCGTTCCCAACCCGCTTATCGAAGGTGCAAGGTCCGAGCACCGTGCAGATTCAACGCAATGTGCACGCCGGATGTTATCGCAACGCGCACGCAGCCCCCGGCGTTGGAGAAGCCTATCCCATCGCCAACGGCGAGCGGTCCATCACCGAACAATATCTGTTGGCCATCGACGCCGCGCGTCGTTCGATCTACCTGGAAAATCAGGCGCTTCCGGTGCCCGCCATTGCCGGTGCGCTCGAAAATGCCTTGAAACGAGGGGTATTCGTGGTTCTTCTGGTGCCGGGAGAGCCCGAACCGTATGTCGCGCAGTGGCGACAAAATCCTGAACGCGCGGCGTTTTTCGAGCAGATCGAAGCACTCGGCCGCCATGAGAATTTCACGCTCGCCGCACTCGCAGGGCCCACGCAAACCGATGGCCGGCGTTACGTCTACGTCCATGCCAAGCTCATGCTGATCGACGATGCGTGGGCCACCATTGGATCGTGCAACCTTCATGCGAATTCGCTGTACGGCCATAGCGAAATGAACGCGAGCGTGTGGGACTCCAACGCGGTAAAAGCCCTGCGCTGCCAGCTTTTCCTCGAACACCTGGGCCAGGACACAAGCCATCTGGACGATCGCTCAGCCGTTCAGCTTTATCAAAGCATCGCACACCGAAACGATCGCCGCTGGCGAGACGGCAATACCGATTGGGACGGTAGTATCGCCTGCAGTCTGGAGCCGCAAGCCTACGGTAAAACGCACGGACCGGACAACGTCCTTGCGCCTTCCTCAGGAAAAACGGCTTAAAGAAAACGCCGAGAGGTCGATCTGACTCTTTCCGCTCAGACAGCGTTGCGCGACCGCCTCGCCAATTGCCGCCGAATGCTTGAAGCCATGACCCGAACAGGCCGACACCACGGTGACATTCTTGAGCGCAGGATGCTCGTCGATAATGAAACCATAGTCAGGCGTCACGGTGTAGGTACAGACACTCGCCTTGACCCGTTCCGCGGTCACGCCGGCGATCTTGCCCGCGACATGCGTGCGGAACATGGCCACCACATCGGCGTCCGACACCGTGCGATCCAGCGAATCGGGCTCGCTCAGCGCCGTGTATTGCTCGGTCGCAATCTTCATGCTGCCTTCACCGGGAATGGGTGGAAAGCCGTAGCAAAAGTCGGTGTCCAAAGGACCATGCGAGAGGATGAAGCTCGGGGAAACCTCAGGAAAAATCACAGGCTCCTCAAGCTTGAACCAGAATAGCTGTTGCCTGCAGACCCTCAGCAAGCTTTTGAACGGCTCGCCCAACAGCTCGGCGGACCACATGCCGGCGCAGACAACGACCTTATCCGCCACCACTGTCCGATCGCCCGCCCTCACCCGGACCACGTTGCCCATCGATTCCACAGCGGAAACCGTCACACCGGCGATCACGTCGGCCCCGAGCTCGCGCGCCGCCTTCAGTTGGGCGGCGATACACCGTTCGGGTCGCACAAAGCCCCCTTCCGGTTCGTAGTACGCGATCGTGTCGTCGCGAAGCGGCGCAAATTGCGGGAAGCGTGCGCGGAGCTGTTCGGCCGTGAGAACCTCATGAGCGATGCCATAGGTCCGTGCCAGCTCGATCGTGCTCAGCGTGAAATCAGCCGCGCCGTGGTGCGATGTGTGCGTCGCGCCCGAGGTCATGACGAGCACCCCGCATTGCTCGAAAAGCGCGTCACCGTCGCGTGCTTCCAGTTCGCGCCAGATCTGCTGCGACCTGCGCACCAACGGCACGTACGCGGCGCCTTCGCCCACGGCCAGCCGGGTAATGCGCGTGTCTCCGTGACTCGATCCCTGATCATGCGGCGGGGCATATCGGTCTATGCCTACCGCTTTCGCGCCAGCCTTGGCCAGCTGGTAAAGCGTGGCCGCGCCCATGGCGCCGAGTCCCACCACCACGACATCGCATCGTTCTTCGAGCACGGCATGTCCTTGTTCGGTTCAAAAGGTACGGGATCAGCCTGGCGTGAAGGCCAGCTGCAAGCGCTGATTGCGCACGGCAACCCGACTGATCAGCTTCCTGCCTGCAGTGCCGGCTTCGCTCTTGCCTCGCCCCGTCTCGCCTTCGGCGGCACGCGCGACGGCAAGGTGGACAGACGCATCACGTGACGCAGCGCCATCATCGCGCCGATCGCTTCGAGCACCCCGGCGGGCACCCACATGATGAGGCCGCCGAGGCTCTGATCGAGCGCGGGCGGAACGGACGTGAACGCGCGGCCGCAGAGCGTGAACACCGGATAAAGGTCATGCGAGGAAAAGGTGATGATGGCGCCCACGAGGATCTGCGGCGTCATGGTGATCACCGGAGACAGCACCCGCAGGCCCGGACGCGTGCGGCTCGGCGGACTCGGCCGGTGATCGAGCAGCATCCACCAGTACAGCAGGCCGCTCACCGCGACCGACCAGTTCATGAACGTGTAGATGCGCCAGTCGAGCATCGCGACGAACTGGACGGACGGAATCAGCCAGAACACCACGGAAACGACGAAAGCGATAGAGATAAAGGCCGAATTGAACAACACGGCAGCAACGATCCGCACGGGCTTCAGACGCTGCCAACGCCGCAGCGCGCCGCGCCAGCGCAGCGGCAAGCCGGCGCGCAGCACACTGCCCGGATACGAAGCCATCAGGATCAGAGGAGCCAGGTGATGCAGCACGAGATGCTGGAGCCGGTGCACGAAGAACTGGTGCTCGGCGTAGTAGTCGAGGCGTGTGTGCAGCGCAATATAGAACAGCACGAGCCCGATCCAGAACGCCCCCCGCCTGGCAAAGCTGACGCGGATGTGGCGCGAACCGCGTGCATACAGCACCGCGACGGCAACGAACACGGCGACGAGCACAAACGACGGCTCCCACGGATCAAGCAGACTAATGAGCGACATGGCGGATTCGACGGTAACGGCAGGGTGCGCGTCCGGACCTGGCGTCCGAGGCGGCGGGTTACATGTTAGCAGGTGCAACCCGGATGCCGTGCGGGCACGGTCTGATAGGCACTATGCGCCGCAAAACCTCACTTGACCCGGCTGAATGTCGCCGAGCCGGTCATGGTCGGCAAGATGATCGTGTCGTGCTGCTTGTCGTAGGGGATGCTTTCAATGCGGCCAGTCGATTCGACCTCCAGCACGCCGTCCCGGTAGACGGCAGATGCCACCCCGGGCCTGACACTGCCGCCACTGGTGTTGGCGATGACAAAGCCATCGTCATTACGGCTGATCTCGACGCTTTCGCGGCCCTTGGTGCTCTGCCACTTACCGACGAACTCGTCGCCTTCCTTGTTGCCGCAACCGCCGAGCACGGCAAGTGCGACGGCGGCTAACATCACTACACAACCCCGTATCATGTACTCCCCCTCTATTTATGATCGTTTCGCCGCCCGATCAGGTACACCTGCGCCGGGTGGCGACGAGGCAGGCTGATCCACGCGAACGCTCGTCCACAGAAGCCAGTCGCGTGCGGTTGGCAAACGGTCAGTCATTTTATCGTGAAGCCGGCGACCCCGAGCCGCCGCCACTCTTCTTTGACCGCTAAACCAGCGCAGCCAGCCCACCAGTCCCAGCAACACCAGACCCGCACCGCCTAACACGGGCTCGCGCCATGCCAGCAATGCGGTGAAGGTGAACGCCCGCGCGCCGGCCAACAGCGCGAAGCCGGCAATGGCGGTGCTGACTGCGTCGAGGGTGCCGAGCACCCGTTCGAACGCGAGTGTCACCGCAAATCCTGCGGCACTTTGCTCGCGCATGACCATCTCCTTGAAAGTGGGAAGGTGAAGGCCTGAGGTGGCCTCAGCTGTTTTTGATTGGCTCAGGCCGCGCCCGGCGTTGCGTCGAGAAAACCCGTCACGGCCTGCAACCGTCCGGCCGGATCGACCACGCCAAAATCCGAGCCCTTGACGATCGGCGTGCCATCGGGCGTGGTCAGCTCCCACGAAAAACGCAGACGGTCGGCGAAGCCGTCGACATCCGTGGTGCGACGGAAGGTATGGCGCGGAAAGCGCTCGTGGACCGCGCGAATCATCGCGTCGATTCCGTCATGACCGTTGCCGGCGAGCAGCGGATCCAGATACGCGGCATCCGTGCTCCACGTCGCGGCGATCAGTTCGCGGCGGCTGACCGCGTCTGTTTCATTCCACGCCGCGAAATAGCGGTCGATCAGATCGGTATGTGCGTTCATCACAGACTCCTTCAGTAGCTTGGCTGAGCGCGACGCCTGGCAAACAGTGCGTTTGGGGCGGGCTCGGACTGAAGGATCGGTGAGCGGGTGCGGGGAGTCGATTACCTGGGAGGTAACGTTGCTGGCTAACGAAAGACGGCCCGCCAAAGCGGGCCGTCACTTAACGCTATTCCAGCAGCGCGCGAACCAAGCGATCCGCGCCATCATTGGTGGGCCAACGCTTCCAGCGCTGCGCGCGCGAGGAATCCGCTGCGGGTTTCGTGACGCGCCTCGACGTAGGCGTCGATCTTATGCAAAACAAAGCGCGGCAGGCTGATGTTGATCCTCTCTGGCTTCGAGTCGAGCTTCGACAGATCGACGCTGACCAGCGCCCAGATTGCCCCACAGTATTCAGGCTGTGCGGCCAGTTCTTCCACGGTCGAGCAAGTGAAACCGACCTCTTCACCGAGCTCTATTAGCGTCGCAACGTGACCCACAATGGCCTCTTTTGCGTTTCTGATTGCGTCATCGATGGTGTCGCCCCAGGAGTGGACGCCCGGAATATCCGGAACAGTCACGCCGTAGACGCTCCCATCGTCCTTATGGACAGCGATGGGAAATTCCATTTCCGTTCCTTTGCAGTCAATGTTCTCCGACATCCTGAGCCGGCAAAAACCGCCGGTCAAACAAGACCAGCGGTCTTCAGGATGCTCTTCGCCGGCCCGATCGGCAGATCCTTCTTAGGGTGCGGAACCGTCACGAGGCCCTTCCTTTCAGGGTGTTTGAAGTGGTGATGACTGCCGGTAATTCGCACCAGTTTCCAGCCATCTTCCTCGAGCATCCGGATTAGCTTCGATGAATTCATCTGGCCTCCGCATGTCTCGTGTGTAATTTTACACACGACTCGGCGCCGGGCAAAGGAAAGTGTGTAGTTGTGTGTTCGGGAGGAGCCGAAGTTGTCTGACTGCTTCCCCCCAATTCACTTACCTCCCAGGTAATGGAATCCCGCCGCGCCCTGGCTATGATTCCCCCATGAGCACTCTCTCCCTCCCCCAAGCCGGCCCGTCGGGTCCAGCGTCGGCCAGCCGCACCGTCGGCGAACTGCTGCGCGACTGGCGGCAGCGGCGCCGCATGAGCCAGTTGCTGCTCGCAGCGGAAGCCGACATCTCGACCCGTCATCTGAGCTTCGTCGAATCGGGCCGCGCCCTGCCGAGCCGCGAAATGGTGATGCACCTCGCCGAGCGTCTCGACGTTCCGCTGCGTGCCCGTAACATGCTGCTGGTGGCGGCCGGCTATGCGCCGCTGTTTCGCGAGCGTCCCTTGACCGACCCGCAACTGACGGCCGCGCGTGAGGCAGTGGAACTGGTGCTGAAGGGACACGAACCCTATCCGGCGCTCGCAATCGACCGGCATTGGACCATCGTCACCGCCAACCGCGCGCTCGCCCCACTGCTCGGCGCAGCGAGCGAAGCCCTGCTGGCGCCGCCCGTCAACGCGCTGCGCCTCAGCCTGCATCCGGACGGGATCGCCTCCTCTATTGTTAACTGACACGCCTGGCGCGCACATGTGCTGGCGCGGTTGCAACGGCAGATCGACGTCAGTGGCGACGAAACGCTCGTGGCCCTGCGCGACGAACTTGCCGGCTATCCCACGCCGCCGGGCGCGGAAAGCCCGGAAGCGGACAGCAACGCCACCCTCAATCAGATCGCCGTGCCGCTGCGTCTGCGCACGCCGCTGGGCGTGCTGTCGTTTTTCAGCACCACGACCGTGTTTGGGACGCCGGTGGATGTCACGCTCTCCGAACTCGCGATCGAGGCATTCTTTCCGGCCGATCCGCAGACCGCCGCGGCCTTGCGCGCATACGCAGAAGATCAGGCAGAAGGTCCGGCCACAGCGGCGTCGAACGACACCGCAAGTCACCCCTGAAGGCCGCCCCCAGTGGGCAGTTGCACCGTTACCATGCGAAGCCCACTCGAACCCCCGCACGGAGAAACACGCATGGAGCACGCCCCGCTGATCCGGCAACTCAACCTCACCGATCTCGACGCTTTCTTCCAGTTACGCCTGCGCGGTCTGCAGGCGCACCCGGAGGCGTTCGGTACGAGCCATCAGGAGGCACTCGAGAAAGGCCCGGGGCAATACGAGGCAATCCTGCAAGGCACTCAGGCGGCCGACGGCAATTTCATACTCGGCGCGTTCGCCACGCCGGAGCTCGAGTTGATCGGCACGGTCGGGCTCAGACGCGAGCCGCGGGTCAAGGAGCGGCACAAGGCGGTGGTGGTCGGTATGTATGTCGCGCCTGAAGCCGCCGGCCGCGGCGTCGGCCGTGCGTTGCTGGGCGACCTGCTCGCGCGCTGCGAACGCATCGAGGGTCTGCGGCAAATCCAGCTAGTTGTTACAAAACAGAACGAAGCCGCGCGCCATCTATATGAATCGCTCGGATTTCGCTGTTACGGCCGGGAAGTCGACGCGCTCCGCATCGACGGGGTATTTCACGACGCCGACCTGATGGCGCGCCTCATCTGAGGCCACGGGCAACCCGCGGGAAGTTGTAACGTCGATTTGTCTTATCGATTTAACCAATCCCGGCCTGGTGTCAGGCAGATTCCGAGGCTGTCGGGCCGATCGCGGCTTCGTCAGCCGGCCGGTTCTTACAGCGCCCGGTGGCGCCCATCCGGATCCAGCAGAATCTCGTTGCCGATACCTCTGACCGAACGTTCGGACGGAACCGGTAACTCTCCCCACCCACCCGTTACATTTGCCGCCGAGTTTGTAACTGGGTCTCCCGCAACGTGTTACATCCGCTTTTGTCCCCCAAACTTCGTTCCGGTAAGTAGTTATTACTGCATTTCGTCGCTTTCTTTCTTTTAGCTTTCCGTTTGAAGCGCCTATTAGCGTTATTACCGAGATTCAAACGGATTTCCTCAGACCATTCCGACAAGCCCCATTCTGCAAGGCCTGTGGCGGCTCAGACACGGTCTGCACATGCTCCAGAACCCGCGCTGCAGCCTATATTACGGCTCCGTGAAAGAGTTACCGAAAATTGTTGTATTTTTGTGAGATATTTTTTTGAGAAGGTATTGATTTCCTGAAATGCACTTCATACAATTGCTTCCAAGGTGTTACGAGTTGTAACACCTTGTATCAAACAGTCAGGACACGTTTCAAGTCGTAAATGTCGCCGGAGGTCACCAGTGTCCGGCGAGGGTACAAAAAGCATAACGGCGCAAAAAAGCCGACATAGCAATTCGGGGCTTCGGAAACACAAAAATGGACCGTAGCAGCGAGACGCGGGAATCGATCCGCGAAATCAATTTGTCTTACATCATGCTCGCACAACGTATGTTGCGCGAGGACAAACCCATCGGGATGTTCCGATTGGGCCTGTCGTCGGAACTGGCCGATTTGCTTGCCGGGCTGTCGCTCGCGCAAATCGTCAAACTGGCCTCTTCCGACCAGCTTTTGTGCTTCTTCCGCTTCAACGACCACTCGATGTTGTCGGCGTTGACGCAAACGACAAAGCACGCAGAGGTATCGCCGACTCATGCGGCTATCTTGCTGGCCGGCCAGCCAGCAGAGCAATTCGCTTAACCGGAGTGACTGCGATGCTCAAGCGAAGCCTGACGGAAGATGCACAAGAAGTATTCCGCGCAATCGCGCTGATCGAACTCGGTGCACGCATGCAAGTGCTCGAGAGCGAATTGACGCTGTCGCGCGACCGCATGATTCGCCTCTACCGTGAGGTGAAGGGTGTTTCGCCACCCAAGGGAATGCTGCCGTTCTCGGCGGACTGGTATATGACGTGGCTCGCGAACATTCATGCTTCGCTGTTCTACAACACGTACCTGTTCCTGAAGAACGAAGCGCGTTGCTCGCATCTGGATGCGCTGACCAAAGGTTACCGCCTGTATCTGGAACACTGCAAACACAGTGAAACGGAACCGGTGCTGGACCTGACGCGTGCGTGGACGCTGGTGCGTTTCTTCGACGCCAAGATCCTGCAACTCACACCGTGCTGCCGTTGCACGGGCAAGTTTGTCGCGCACAAGCACGATCTGCAGCACAACGTAGTATGTGGCGCCTGCCAGCCGCCGTCGCGCGCCGGCAAGACCAAGAAAGCCGCTGCTGCAGCCAAACTGGAAGCGCAAGAAGCGTTGGAAGCAATGGAAGCTACGCAGATCGCGGAAGCTGCCTGACCCGACTGATTTCCGGTCGGTTTGTTTTGTACCGATTTTTTGTGCCGGCTATCCGGCTGACGGTTCATCCTGCTGCATATCCAGCAGATTCGAGCCTCGCCTTCGCATCCGGCATCATTGTGTCGACCAGAGGCCGTTACAACCTCTGGTAGCGCATCTCATCCGGTTTTTCGCCGCATCTCATCTGCTTTGTTACACGTCACACGATCTCCCGATCGCGCGGAAACGTGCGCGCTCAGCTGATCCATCCCACCGTTTGCACCACCAGCCACAGGTTCGCGGCCGTAATCACGACGAACAGCGCCCACGCGAGCAGCCGGGTCGGCAGACGATTGGCAAACTCGCCCATCAGCGAACGATCGTTAGTCATACGGATCAACGGATAGAGCGCGAACGGCAACTGCAGGCTCAATACCACCTGACTTGCGACCAGCAGCGTGCCGACCGCGCCGTTGCCGAGCGTCTGCACGCCGATCAGGGCTGGGATCAGCGCCAGCGCGCGGGTAATGAAGCGGCGCTGCCAGCACGGGATCTTCAGCTTGAGAAAGCCTTCCATGATCACCTGCCCGGCGACGGTGCCGGTAAACGTCGAGCTTTGCCCGGACGCGAGCAGCGTGATGGCGAACAGCACAGCCGCGAAACCCGTACCGACGATCGGCGCAAGCAGCCGGTAAGCATCTTCGATTTCCGTGACCTGGTTGTGCCCGGTCGCATTGAATGCAGCGGCGGCGAGAATCAGGATCGCCGCGTTGATCAGCAGCGCGATCACCAGCGAGACGATCGTATCGAGGCGTGACAAACCAATAGCCGAGGCGATACTGCGCGAATCGCGCTTTACGGCGCGCGTTTGCACGATGGACGAATGCAGATACAGATTGTGCGGCATCACGGTCGCCCCGAGGATGCCGATGGAGAGATAGAGCGGTTCGCGCGTGCTGATGGCGTGCCACGAAGGCACGAGCCCTGCCATCACCGAGGGCCAGTGCGGATGCACGAGCACCAGTTGCACGATATAACCAATGCCGATCGTGGCGATCAGCCCAAGAATGATGGCCTCGAGGTCGCGGAAATTTTTTCCCTTCAGACCGAGCACGATCAGCGTATCGAACGCGGTCAAAATCACGCCGGTGGTCAGGGAGCACTTGAACAGTAGATGAAACGCGAGCGCGCCGCCGAGCACTTCGGCAAGATCGCAAGCGATGATCGACACCTCGGCCAGCAGCCATTGGACCCGGGCGATGGCCGGTGAGTAGCGGCTACGCGACAGTTGCGCGAGGTCCTGACCGGTGGCGATGCCAAGCCGCATGCTGAGGCACTGCAGCGCCATTGCCGCGAGACCGGACAGCACCACCACGAACAGCAAGCTGTAACCGTAACGCGAGCCGGCTTCGATATCGGTGGCCCAGTTGCCCGGGTCCATGTAGCCGATTGAAATCAGCAGGCCTGGGCCGGCGAACTGCATGATCCGCTTCCAGAGCGGCGCACCCTGCGCGACGGCGACGGTTCCCTGGACTTCGGACGGACAGAACGGCGCAGTGGCCGTAGTCGGTAAATTAAATGGCAAGCCGGCGACCTCTTGAGATTGACGTAGCAACGGCACCCGCCAACGGGCGCCGCAGTCGACCTCAAGTGTACAAAGAAACGTCCGGCAATGTGCCGCTAAGCGCGTAACGGCCAACGTCGCGCACCCGGTAGTCGAGCGGATCGTGCAGCGTATGGACGCGAGCGTTGCGCCAGAAGCGGTCGAGCGCGAGCGGCGCATGTGTGGCGCGCGCACCGCACGCATCGAACAGGTTCTGGCTCACCTCAAGGGCGGCCCGGTGCGCGAGAATCTTCGCTTCAGATGTGGCCAGTGCAACCCGGCCGCGCTCTTCGGCGCTGAGTTCGGTGCCCTTGTTCCAGGCGTCGTCGAGGGCCCGCGCGGCGCGTTCCGCCAACGCGTCGGCACTGACTGTCTGCAAACGCATCTCGCCGAATCGTGCGATCAGGTAGGGATCGTCCGTGGCCTTGTCGACGCCGGAGGTAATCCAGGGCCGTCCATTTTTGTTCACGTATTGACGCGCTTCCTCGAGCGCGCCCTGCGCAATGCCGACGAACAGGTTCGTCAACACCAGTTGCGACACCAGTGTGCGTAGCGTGGCGTGCGGTGTAGGCGGTGTTTCCGAGCGGTGCAGCACTTCTTCCGCCTCGACCTTCACGTTCGCAAACGACACACTGCCGCTATCGGTCTGCCGCTGACCGATCGGGTCCCAATCTTCGTTGACGGTGATGCCATCGCGCGTCGTCGGTATGACCGCGAAAATCGGCTTGCCGGTCTGCGGATCGTGCGCCGATACGGTCATCATCTGCGAGCCGCGCGTACCCGAGCAGAAGCCCTTCTGTCCGTTGAGACGGAAACCGCCGTCGGCGGTTGCGCTTGCAACCAGTCGCGTGTCGAGCGGATTGACGGCATTGCCCCACCACCAGCGGCCCTCGACGGTGCCACGCAGATAGCGCGCCCGTTGCGCCGGATTGCCCCACACATCGACGCTCACCACCTGCAGGCACTGAAAACCCAGCAGATGCGCGAGCGCGCTATCGACGCGCGCAATCGAACGGATCGTTTCGTAAACTTTGGGCCAGGCCGCGCCAGTGCCGCCGAATTCGCGCGGCACGGCTATCGTCAGCAGACCTGCCTCGGCAATCCACTGTTTCTCCTGCGCCGCGTGACCGCCCTGGCGGTCACGCTCCGCTGCGCTCGCGCGCAACGCTTCCAGCAGGCTCGACAGACCGTGTGGCACCGATGACGCCTGCGGGTCACGCGCCGCGGGATGGTCCAACTCGTTCATGCAAACTCCAAACCAGGTGTCGGATACCTGTGCATTATGCGCGATGACCGAGCCGACGCACAAAGCGGTCGCCGACGAACTGCACGGCCGTGACAATAACAATCAGCAAAACGATGACCGTCACCATTACCGTGGTATCGAAGCGCTGATAGCCGTAGCGAATCGCGAGATCGCCAAGACCGCCGGCGCCGACCGCACCGGCCATCGCCGACGAACCGATCATCGCGACTATCGTGATCGTGAAGCCGCCGAGAATGCCAGGCAGTGCTTCCGGCAGCAGCACATGCCAGATGATATGACGGCGCTGCGCGCCCATCGCCTGCGCCGCTTCGATCAGACCGCGATCGACCTCGCGCAGGCTCACTTCCGCGACGCGCGCGAAAAAAGGAATCGCGGCGATGCTGAGCGGCACGATGGCTGCCCACACTCCAATCGTAGTACCAACGAGTAGACGCGTGAGCGGCAGCAAGGCGACCAGCAGGATGATGAACGGCGTCGAGCGGAATGCGTTGACGAGCGCGCCGAGCGTCGTGTTGACCGAGCGCCGTTCGAAGATGCCACCGCGCGTGGTGGTCACCAGCACGAGCGCCAGCGGGATGCCGACCAACAGCGCAATCACGGCGGACACGCCGACCATCACGAGCGTGTCGCGAATCGCTCCGGCCAGTTCGGAGAGCCATATATCAGACATAACCGAGCACCTCCACGTGATTGGCATGCTGCCGTGCACGGTCCACAAGAGCGGCAATCTGCGCGCGGACAGCGGGCGTGTCGGCACCGCGATCGCCGTGTGCACCATGTGCGCCATCGCCCAACTCCGGGACCGCTGCCGCAGCAGGAATCTGCGCGGTCACCACAAGGCGTCCTTGCGCATGCCCTTGAATCCGGTCGATGCCGCCGTGCACGAAGCTCACGCGGCCACCGTCCACACTCAAAGCGTGAGCGAGCGCGCCGAGATCTGGTTCGCGTTCGTCCGCGCCGGTAAAGCGCACGTCGAGCAGGACCCGCGCTTCGCCCGCCGTCACCTCATGTAAAGGCTTCACACGCGCGGCGAGATCGGCAGGCAGATCGTGCACCAGCGTGCGCAGCAATGCCCGTGTTGCATCGTGCTGCGGCGAGCCGAACACTTGCCACACCGGCCCCGTCTCCACCACCTGACCGCGCTCGATCACGGCCACCGTATCGCAAACCTCGCGGATCACCTCCATCTCATGTGTGATGAGGATGATCGTCAACCCAAGGCGCCGGTTGATATCGCGCAACAGCGCCAGAATCGACTGAGTCGTTTCGGGATCGAGCGCCGAGGTTGCCTCGTCGCACAGCAGAATATCGGGGTCGTGTACCAGCGCGCGAGCAATCCCAACGCGCTGCTTTTGCCCTCCCGACAGACTCGCCGGATAGGCATTACGCTTTTCGGAAAGTCCGACCAGTTCGAGCAACGCATCGACCTTACGCTCGATCGCCGCCTTCGAGGCACCCGCGATCTTCAGCGGCAAGCCGATGTTCTCACGCACCGTCTTGGCCGAGAGCAGGTTGAAATGCTGGAACACCATGCCCGTGCGGCGCCGCAAGGCCACGAGGCCGCGCTCATCCAGTTCGCCCACGCTGACGCCATTTACGCTAACCGTCCCGGACGTGGGTTTTTCCAGACCGTTGACGAGCCGCAGCAACGTCGACTTTCCCGCACCACTGCGACCGATGATGCCGAACACCTCGCCGCGCGCCACCTGCAATTGCACATCGGCGAGCGCCGGGGCCGTGCCGGGCGAGTTGCCAAACACCTTGCCGATCCGGTCGAACACCACCGCCGGACCTTGCGCCTCAGGCGATGCCGGCCGCGCGGACCAGGCCGGCGCGGCCGCGATAAAACCGGGCGTGTCGAACAGAGAAGGCATCGTATCCGTCCTTGCTAAAGCTTTAAATCACGAGCGGGCGCAGGCCGGTACGACTACCACGCAACCGCGTAGAGATTGCCGAACGCCTTGTCGAGCTCAGCGCGCACTTGCGGCGAGTGCTGATAGATCGAAATGAACTTGAGAATACGCGGATCGTTTGCGCTTTCCGGACGCACGACAAACTGAATCGCGAAGATCTTGTTTTCGACGCCATCGAACAGCAAGGCGCTATTCGGGTCTGCGGTGCCGGCGAGCTTGATGAAGCTTGGATAACCTTCGGCCAGATCCACGTCGCCAAGCGAGCGCGCCAGTTGCGACGCTTCGAGCTGGACGATCTTTAGATGCTTGGGGTTGTCGACAATGTCGAGCGTCGTTGCGCGATAGTCGACGCCCGGCTTCAGTTTGATAAGTCCAGCACGCTGCAGCAACAGCAGTCCACGGCCACCGTTCACCGGATCGTTGGCAATCGCGACGGTGGCGCCGTCCTTCAGCTGACCGAAGCTTTTGACCTTCTTCGAATACAGGCCGATCTTCATGATCGTGCCGGGGGCAATCGCCACGAAGTTATAGCCGCCCTGCTTCTTCGCATTCTCCAGAAACGGAATGTGCTGGAAGTAGTTGACGTCGATATCCTTGTTGGCGAGCGCCGCGTTCGGTGTATTCCAGTCGGTGAACTCAATGATCTTCACATCGAGCCCTTGCGCCTTGGCTTCACGCGCCGCCTCCTGCAAAGCCCCGATTTGGGGCGTTGTGGCGATGCCGATTGTTAGCGTCGGCGTGTCGGCAGCGTAGACGCTCGACGCTGTAACCGCAAACGTCAGCGCCATCATGACGACACCGCTCAAGCGCACAAACGACGCGCGCGGCGCAAGCAACAGCCGGCGCAAGTTGGAAACAGAAAAGCTCATGACGGACCCGTTCAATGAAGTGTTTGCCTGGCGCAAGCGAACGCTGCAGCGTGCATCAATGCATGCTGCAGGTAAGCGGATAGCAGGATCAGAGCCGCTGACGCGGCTCGAAAGGCGTGACGCGCAGATGGATCAGCGCGGACAACGGAACGGTTGACAGGTCATCGCCTCTCTCCAGATGAGGTGCGAATCATGATAGACGCCACGCAGACGGCGGTCTACGAAGCGATTTTGGAAAGGAAATCGCGCCAGGCGATATACAAAAGGGGCTGAGCGCGCTGCTCAGCCCCTCGATGCGCTAGTACTCGTGTTACCAACCACCAAGGCTAGGCCATTACTGCTTTGCCAGCTGTTGTGGCGCATCCTTCACAGCGGCAACAACGGCGGGGGCAGCAGCAGGAGCAGTGGAACTCGCATCTGCCGTACCTGCACCACCCGGCGCAGCCGCCCCCGGCACACCGGAAGCCGCAACATCCGAACCCCAACCGCCACCCAGCGCACGAATCAGGTTCACCGTCGACACCGCCTGCGTGCCTTCCAGATGGGTCGCCTGCAACTGCGTCTGCAGAACCTGCCGTTCGCTGTCGATCACATCCAGGTAGCTCACCTGTCCTTCCTGATACTGCGTTTGCGACAGATGCGAAGCCCGCTGCGATGCGTTGACCGCATCGTTTTGCGCCTGAATCTGATCGTCGAGCAGGCGCAGATCGGAGAGGTTGTCTTCGACTTCCTTGAACGCCTCCAGCACCTGCTGACGATACTGCGCCACGTCTTCGTCATACTTGCCGCGCGCCTGAGCGAGGTTCGCCTTGCGACGGCCGCCGTCGAACAGCGGCACCGTCAAGGCAGTACCCGCCAACGGCCCGAGCAGGAACGTGCGGCTCGACCACATGAACAGATCGCCCAACGTGGCCGATTCGAACCCAGCCGCACCGGTGATATCGAGCTTCGGGAAAAACGCCGACTTCGCCAGCCCGACTCGTGCATTGGCCGCAGCCATCGCACGCTCAGCCGCCGCCACGTCAGGACGACGTTCGAGCAACGCAGAAGGCAGCCCCGGCGGCACGCGTGCGGCCACCGGCACAAGCGGCGTTTCCGGGAACGAGAAGTTCGCCGGCGCCTTACCAAGCAGAATGGCGAGGCTATGCTCGGACGCGGCACGTTGCCGGGCGATGCCCACCGAATCCGCACGTGCGCTCGCCAGTTCGTTACGCGCCTGCGCCAGATCCAGTTCGCTGATGTCGCCTTCGTTGAAACGCCGCTGGATCAGCTTGAGCGTGTTCTCACGCAACGCTACCGTCTGACGGTACAGATCCTGATCCGTATCGAGCTCACGCAACTGGAAGTAGTTCTGCGCAACATCAGCCTGCAGTGCAAGCTGCACCGAACGGAACAATGCTTCGCTCTGCTGCGCATCTGCCTGAGTCGCGTTCACATTCGAACCAACCCGGCCGAACAGATCCGCCTCGTACGACGCGGTGCCTTGCGCGCGCCACAGCGTCGTGGTCTCCGAGCCATTGCTCTGCGGCAGGAACTGCGAAGCCGCTGACGCGGTTTCGCGCGTCGGCCCAAAGCCCGCATCGAACTTAGGGAACCAGTCGGAACGTGCCGCCTGCAACGACGCCCGCGACTGCTGCACGCGTGCCGCCGCTGCCTTCAGATCCTGGTTGGCCGCTGCGGCCTGCTCTTCCAGATCGTTCAACTTGGGGTCGCCAAAAATCTGCCACCATTCGCCGCGATGCGCGTCGTCAGCCGGCTGAGCCGGCTTCCACGTGCCCGCATCCTGCGGCGCGATAGTCGGCGCTTCCTTGAACGCCGCCGACGTGTCGACATCGGGACGCTTATAGGTCGGCTCGACCGAGCAGGCGGCGAGCAGCGCCAGCAGCAGACCGCTCGCTGCAGCGCGGCCCCAACCGCTCAAAGACTGATATTGCTTCATTATTGTTTTCCTCTTCAAGCGTCCGTGACCGGCAACGCGTAATGCGGCGAGTCCTTTTGCGCGACGTGAACCTTGCCGCCTGCAAGCGTACGCAGCACCACATAGAACACCGGCGTCAGCATCAGACCGAACAGTGTCACACCCAGCATGCCGAAGAACACCGCGATACCCATCGCGTGGCGCATTTCCGAACCGGCGCCGCTCGACAGCACCAGCGGCACCACGCCCATGATGAAAGCGATCGACGTCATCAGGATCGGGCGCAGCCGCATACGGCTCGCTTCGATCGCCGCGGACAGCGGTGTATGCCCGTCGTGTTCGAGTTCGCGAGCAAACTCGACGATCAGGATCGCGTTCTTCGAGGCCAGCCCCACCAGCACCATCAAGCCGATCTGCGTGAAGATGTTGTTGTCGCCGTGCGTGAGCCAGACCCCGGTCAACGCCGACAAAAGACTCATCGGCACAATCAGTATCACCGCGAGCGGCAACGTCAGGCTTTCATACAGGGCGGCCAGCACCAGGAACACCAGCAGCACGCTGATCGGGAACACCCACATGCCCGCATTGCCGGCGATGATCTGCTGATACGTCAGGTCGGTCCATTCGAGTTTCACGCCACGCGGCAAGGTTTCCGCAGCCACCCGTTCAGCCGCGGCTTGCGCCTGGCCCGACGAATAGCCCGGAGCGGGTCCACCGTTGATGTCGGCAGCCGTATAGCCGTTGTAGCGCACCACCATTTCCGGACCGAACGTCGGCGTCACCGTCACCAGCGACGACAGCGGCACCATTTCGCCCGCGGCATTACGCGTCTTCAGTTGGCCGATATCGTCGGCATGCTGACGGAACGGCGCATCCGCTTGCACCCGCACCTGGTACACGCGGCCAAAGCGGTTGAAGTCGTTCACATACAGCGAGCCCAGATAGATCTGCATCGTGTCGAACACGTCCGTCACCGGCACGCCGAGCTGCTTGGCCTTGACGCGGTCCAGGTCCACGTTCAACTGCGGCACGTTGATCTGATAGCTCGAGAAAGTCGGGCCCAGTTCAGGCGTAGTCGCCGCCTTCTTGATGAACGCTTCCGTTGCCTTGTTCAACTCCGCGTAACCCAGCGCACCGTGATCCTCCAACTGCATCTTGAAGCCGCCCAGCGTACCGAGGCCCAGCACCGGCGGCGGTGGGAACACGGCCACGAACGAATCCTTGATCGCACCGTACTGCTGGTTCAACGCGCCTGCAATGGCACCGGCGGAGAGCGCCTTGTCGCCGCGCTCCTTGAACGGCTTGAGCGTGACGAACACGATGCCCGCGCTCGAGCTATTGGTGAAGCCATTCACCGACAAGCCCGGAAACTCCACCGCGCTTTCGACACCCGGCTGCTTCAGCGCGATCGCGCTCATATCGCGGATCACCTTTTCGGTGCGGTCGAGCGACGCGCCGTTCGGCAACTGCGCAAACGCGATCAGGTATTCCTTGTCCTGCGCCGGCACGAAGCCGCCCGGCACGATACGCGTGATCAGTACGGTAGCGCCGAGCAGGATCGCGTAGACGGCGAGCATGCCGCCCTTACGTCGCAATACGCCCTGCACGCCTTTGCCATACCCGGTCGAGCCGCGATGAAACACCTTGTTGAAGCCCTTGAAGAAGCGGCCGAACACCAGGTTCATCCCCCGCGTAAGCCAGTCTTCCTTCGCGCCATGGCCGCGCAGCAGCATGGCGGACAGTGCCGGCGACAACGTCAGCGAATTGAACGCCGAGATCACCGTCGAGATCGCGATGGTCACCGCGAACTGCTTGTAGAACTGACCCGTGAGACCCGTCATGAACGCGAGCGGTACGAACACGGCCACCAGCGTCAGCGCGATTGCGATAATCGGCCCGCTCACTTCCTGCATGGCCTTGTACGTCGCATCGCGCGCACTCAGCCCGGCCTCGATATTGCGCTCGACGTTCTCCACCACCACGATCGCATCGTCCACCACAATCCCGATCGCGAGCACCATGCCGAACAGCGACAACGCGTTGATCGAGAAGCCGAACGCCAGCAGCAGCGAGAACGTCCCCACGATCGATACCGGCACCGCAATCAGCGGAATGATCGACGCACGCCACGTCTGCAGGAACACGATCACCACGATCACGACCAGCGCAATCGCTTCGAGCAGCGTGTGAATCACGGCCTCGATACTGGAGCGCACGAACTGCGTCGGGTCATAGACGATCTGGTAATCCACGCCTGCAGGCATGTCTTCCTTCAGTTCCTTCATTTCCGCGCGCACCTGGTCCGAGATCTGGAGCGAGTTCGCGCCCGGCGCCTGGTTAATGGCGAGCGCCACCGCCGACTTGTTGTCGAGCAGCGAACGCAGGCCGTATTCCGACGCAGCCAGCTCGATACGGGCAATGTCGCGCAGATAGGTCACCGCGCCATCCGGGCCGGTCTTGACGATGATGTCGCCGAACTCGCCCGTGGTCTGCAAGCGGCCACGCGCATTCACCGACAACTGCAACTGTGTGCCCGGCAACGACGGTGAAGAACCAATCTGACCGGCAGCCACCTGAATGTTCTGCTCGCGGATCGCGTTAACCACATCAGTTGCGGTCAGGCCGCGCTGCGCCACTTTCTGCGGATCGAGCCACACGCGCATGGCGTAGTCACCCGAGCCCCACAGCTGCACTTCGCCCACGCCCTGAATACGCTCCAGCCGGTCCTTGACGTTCAGCACTGCGTAGTTGCGCAGATACGTCATGTCGTACTGGTTGTTCGGCGAGATCAGGTGGACCACCATCGTCAGCGTCGGCGAGCTCTTGATCGTCGTCACGCCCAGACGCTGCACGTCGTCCGGCAGACGCGGCAGCGCCTGGTTGACGCGGTTCTGCACGAGTTGCGTCGCGAGGTCCGGATTGGTACCGAGCTTGAAGGTGACCGTCAGCGTCAGATTGCCGTCGCTATTCGCTTGCGACTGCATATACAGCATGTTTTCCACGCCGTTGATCTGCTCTTCGAGCGGCGACGCCACCGTTTCGGCAATCACCTTCGGGTTGGCGCCCGGATACTGCGCGTGCACCACCACCGAAGGAGGCACGACTTCCGGGTACTCGGAGATCGGCAGCTTGAAGAGCGAAATCACGCCCGCCAGCAGGATCAGGACCGATAGCACGCCCGCGAAGATCGGCCGGTCGATGAAGAATTTGGATATGTTCATGAGAGGCTCTTGAAATTAAAGCGCTGGAATGCGGCGCGCAAGCAGCAATCGTTAAGCACCAAGCTCACGAATTGCCCTGCGCTTTCGCATGACCCTGCGTTTGTGCTACCGACGCGCTGTCCGCATCTTCGTCGCCGTTCATCGGCACAGCATGGGCGCGTACCGTTTCGCCCGGCCGCACACGTTGCGTTCCGTTGACGACGATCCGGTCACCGTTTTGCAGACCCGACTTGACGACGCGCAGGCCGCCTTGCATCGCGCCAAGCTGCACCTCGCGGTACACGACCTGATCGCTCTTGTCGACGACGAACACGAACTTCTTGTCCTGATCGGTGCCCACTGCAGCGTCGTCAATCAACAGCGCCGCGTGCGGCGCGCTGCCGCTCACCTTGATGCGGGCGTACAGACCCGGAATCAGTGTGCCGTCCTGATTGTCGAAGCGCGCGCGTACGCGGATCGTGCCGGACGAGGTGTCGAGCTGGTTGTCGACCGAATCGATCACACCGTTGCGCGAGTAGCCCGATTCGTCAGCGAGGCCCAGTTGCACCGGTACTTTGGTGCCGTCCTTCTCGCGGCCGATGTACTCCAGATACGTCTGCTCGTCCGCATCGAACGATGCATAGATCGGCGACACCGACACCAGCGTCGTCAGCGGCGGCGAACCTGCGCCGGCCGAGACGACGTTGCCCACGGTGATCTCCGCACGCGACACGCGGCCCGACACCGGCGCAATAACCTTGGTGTAGCCAAGGTTAATCTGCGCGGTTTCGAGCGCTGCCTGCGCTGCCTTGACGTTGGCGCTCGCGCCACGCGCGGCGTTCTGCTTCTCGTCGTAGTCGCGCTTGGCAATGGCGTTATCGCCGATCAGGCGCTGTGCGCGCTCCCAGTCGCTTTGCGTATAACCCGCCTGCGCCTGCGCCGCCGCCAGTTGCGCGGCGGTGCGGTCTACTTCGGCCTGATACGGGCGCGGATCGATCACGAACAGCGTGTCGCCCTTCTTCACCAGCGCGCCATCCTTGAAGTTCACCGAAACGATCGTGCCCGACACCTGCGGACGTACTGCAACCTTCTCGACCGCTTCGAGGCGCCCCGAATAGCTTTGCCAGTCGGTGATGGTTTTCTGGATCACGGCTGCCACGTCCACTTCCGGCACGATGGTCGGCGCGGCGTGGGCGGGCGAGCTCGCATCGACGCGAATCGCGCCGAATGTGCCGAGCCCGGCAATGATCACAACGGTCAGAACCGCTAGCGCCAGACGGTGGCGCGAAGGAGAAAAAATAGACATGAAAGGCTCCCGGCGTTTGTTGATTGAAATACGTTTATCGTTGGGTGCGCGCTGCGAGGCGGCACTGGAAAAAGCGCACAGCCTCCTGCAGCGCTTCCGGATGGTCGGCGAGCGCGGCATGCGAGACGCTCGGATAGCGGACCACCTGGGTCGCCACGCCTGCATCGATCAGGCTGCTGGCATATTTCTCGGCCTCGACGTGCAGCACATCGTTCTGCGCAGTCGCGATCAGCGTGGCGGGCAAGCCTGCAAGCCGTGACGACTCGAGAGGCGCGGCATACGGATGCATACGCTGCGAGGCTTGCGGCAGATACGCGCGATAGCACGCTGCGCATTCCTTGGCGGTAATATCGGAGCCAAGCCGCTGTTCGTCGCCAAGGCGCGTGAGACTCGGATCGAGCATCGGGCCGAACAGCGCCTGCGCCGAAATCCGCACGTCGCCACGGTCGCGCGAGATAAAGGCGAGGCAATTGGCAATCTGGCCGCCCGCGTCATGTCCCGCGACGCCGATATGTTTGGTGTTGCCGCCGAACGCCCGTGCGCGGGTCTGCACCCACAGCGCAGCGCGGTGTGCGTCTTCCGGCGCCGTGGGAAACGGAAATTGCGGCGCAAGCGAGTAGCCGACCGAGACAACCAGCGCCGGCAGGTGCTCTGCGAAATAGCGTGCGGGGAAGTCCGCATCGTCCAGCGAGCCGCGCACAAAGCCGCCGCCGTGAAAATAAAGCAGTACTGGCAGTGCGGTTTTGCCCGTCAGGCGGTACAGCCGCAGCTTGATGTCCTGCGCGTGCCCCTCAATCGTCACGTCCGTCACGTCGAGCGCCGCATGTGCCGAACCGACATCGTCCGCCTGAGCAAGGTCAAGCGGTACAAAGGTGTACGGCGAGGAGTACGGCGGTTTGAATGCATTCATGTCGAACGGCGCAATACGCATAGAACTGGAATGGTGCGAATTGTGGGTTCGGCAGACTTCTAAATAAATGCCTATAATCCGGCAACACAATTCGGTACGCCCAAACAATCGAATTCGGCGCCCGGCGAAACCGGGCTAATCCGTGCCTATTCGATTGGCGCTGCGCGCCGCCAGCCCCTTCTTGGAGGTTAGCCATGGACCGTCTCCAGGCCATGCAAGTGTTCACCCGTGTCGTCGACACCAACAGTTTCACGCGTGCCGCGGAGACGCTCGACCTGCCGCGCGCTTCGGTCACCACCATCATCCAGAATCTGGAATCGTTTCTCGGCACACGGCTCATGCACCGCACGACGCGGCGCCTGTCGCTCACGCCGGACGGCGCGGCGTACTACGAGCGCTGCGTGCGAATTCTCGCGGACGTAGAAGAAACCGAAACCAGTTTCCAGAGCGGCAACAAGAAGCCGCACGGCAAGCTGCGCATCGACATGCCGGGCTCGATCGGCCGGCTGCTGGTGATCCCTTCCCTGTGTGAATTCCACACTCGCTACCCGGATATCGACCTGCAACTCGGCCTGACCGACCGCCCGGTCGATCTGCTGCAAGAAGGGGTGGATTGCGTGGTGCGGGTCGGCGCGCTGCAGGATTCGTCGCTGGTTGCGCGCCGGATCGGCATCTTCGAAGGCGTGACGTGCGCCGCGCCGGAATATCTGCAGAAGTACGGCACACCGCTTACGCTCGACGATCTCGAGTCGCATAGCGCGGTGAATTATTTTTCGAGCCGCACTGGCCGCGTAATCGACTGGGCCTTCAAGGTCGACGGCAAGGAAGTCGAAGTAAAAATGAAGGGCACGGTGTCGGTCAACGACGCGGATGCCTACGTCACCTGTGGTCTCGAAGGCTTTGGGCTGATTCAGCCGGCGCTTTTCATGGTGCTGCCGCATCTGCAGTCGGGCCAACTGGTGGAGGTGCTGCCCGAGATCAAGCCGATGCCCATGCCGATTTCCGCGGTCTATCCGCACAGCCGGCATCTGTCGCCGAAAGTGCGCGTGTTTGTCGACTGGATTGCGGAGCTATTCGACCGCTGCCCGTTGTTGAGCGGCCGCGGCAGTCTCGACACGCCTTGCTCGAAGCGCACCATCGAGGAGCGCGAGTCCGCGCCTACGCTCGATACACCGGTAATCACGGAGTGGGTCGCCTGATCCGCCCCGCAATACAGATGACGGCAATCGCGGCCTCCACACCGCGATTGCCGCCATTGTTCTGAATTCACAACAATTCATTTCGCCGATCCGCCGTTTATCCGCGCGTCGCGAAAGCCTACAGTTCACTCTGTCGCAGCGCCATCGTGCACCGCAAACGAATCGACAGGAGTGAATCATGAATCCATCCGAACTCGACCATTGGGACAGCGATACGCCAGTCTGGACGCCGTTCCGCTCGACGCAGCACTGAGGGCCGGTCGCCCGCGTTCACCCGCGTTTAGCTCTTGCCTGCCTGTGGCACTGCAGTGTCGGCGATTTTCAAATATGCTTAAAAGAGGCATGCGACCGCATCATGTATGCGGTCGCGCCGCTTGTTGCATTTGAAAGTCCGTACAACACATCGGCATTACACACAGGAGCGTGACATGGAGTATGTGAAACTGGGCCGCACAGGCCTCGATGTCTCTCGGCTTTGCCTCGGTTGCATGAGCTACGGTGTATCGGACCGGGGCAACCATGAGTGGACACTCGGCGAGAGCGATTCGCGCCCGTTCATCAAGCAGGCGCTGGACCACGGCATCAACTTCTTCGATACGGCCAACGTCTATTCCGACGGCACCAGCGAAGAGATTGTCGGCCGCGCGCTGAAGGACATGGCCAAGCGCGACGAGATCGTGCTCGCCACCAAGGTTCACGGCCGCATGCATGCCGGCGCAAACGGCATGGGCCTGTCGCGCAAGGCGATCATGGCTGAAATCGATGCGAGCCTGCGGCGTCTCGGCACGGACTATGTGGACCTGTATCAGATCCACCGCTGGGACTACACCACGCCCATCGAAGAAACCATGGAAGCGCTGCACGACGTCGTGAAAGCGGGCAAGGCACGCTATATCGGTGCGTCGTCGATGTATGCGTGGCAGTTCTCGAAAGCACTGCACGTTGCCGAAAAACACGGCTGGACCCGCTTCGTAACGATGCAGAACTACGTGAACTTGCTGTATCGCGAGGAAGAGCGCGAGATGCTGCCGCTCTGCGCCAGCGAAGGAATCGGCGTGATTCCGTGGAGCCCGCTTGCCCGCGGACGTCTCACGCGTGACTGGAACACCAGCAGCGCGCGCTCGGAGACCGACGAATTCGGCCGTACGCTGTATGCGAAGACGGAAGACGCGGACCGCCGCATCGTCGAACGGGTTGGGGAGATCGCGGCAGCCCGCGGCGTGCCTCGCGCGCAGGTTGCATTGGCATGGGTTCTGCAAAAGAGCGTGATCAGTGCACCGATTGTGGGTGCAACCAAAGCGCATCACCTTGACGATGCGGTTGCGGCGCTTTCGCTCAAACTGAGTGCGGAAGAGATCAAGCAGCTCGAAGAGCTATACGTGCCCCACGAAGTGACCGGTTTCAAGTAAGCCACGGCACGGCATTGCACGCGGCGCCGTGCCGCGTGCGTGCTCGCTTCGCGCTTAGCCTGGATGGGGCTGATCGTGTCTGGCAGGATGACTGACGATCAGCCCCGTTGATCGCGCGGCACGTCCGGCTCGAAAAACACCCAGCGCACCTGCGGAAACGTTTCCTGCAGATCGGCTTCGATCACATTGATCGCGTCGACCATCGCGCGGCCGCTCGGATACGCGATCATCTCGGCCTGCACCGCGACCACGACTTCGCGGCCCCATTGGAGGGTGATGAGATTGATGATGCCGCGAATCTCGGGCCGCGCCCGCAGATGAGCTTCGATTGCACGCCGCACTTCCGGACTCGCCGACTCGCCGACGATCATCGATTTCACTTCGCGCGCCACGAGCCACGCGATCACCATCAGCAATACGCCAACGCCGATTGAGCCAAATGCGTCGAAGGCCGGATTGCCGGTGATCATCGTCAGCAAAACGGCCACGAATGCAATCGCAAGACCCATCAGTGCCGCGATATCCTCGCCGGCTACGACCAGCAGATCCGATTCGCGCGTTTCGCGAAACCAGCGCCACATGGATTTGTCCGGATGCGTCTTGCGGATCTCCCTGACCGCACCCGCAAGCGACAACGATTCGAGCACGACCGAGACACCCAGTACAGCCAGCGCCAGGTAAGCGTGCGACAACGGTTCGCGCTCAAACAGCCGGTGCACGCCCTCGTAGACGGAAAACGCGCCGCCGACAAAGAACAGCAGCAAGGCGACCAGCAGCGAGTAAAAATTGATTTCGCGCCCGGCGCCCATCGGATGCAACGGACTGGGCGGCTTGCGCGCCTCGCGCAGACCGAACAGCAGCAGAAGCTGATTGCCGCAGTCGGCGCTCGAGTGAATGGCCTCGGCGAACATGGAGCCGGACTGCGTGAAGATCGCAGCGGCGAACTTGAAAACGGCAATCCCGATGTTTGCGGCGAGGGCGTAAAAAATGGCTTTCGGCGATTCTTCTTTCATCGTTCGATCACGCCACCTCGACGCGCGGCGTGCCGTCGCGCATCTCACCAATCACTACCGCACGATCGAAGCCGTCGGCGCGGAAAATCGCCAGCACGTCATCGACGCTTTCCGGCGTGCAGGAGACCAGCAGACCACCTGAGGTTTGCGGATCGGTGAGCAACGCGCGAGCGCGCTCCGGCAGTCCCGCGCTTAAACCGACGCTCTCGCCATACGAAGCCCAGTTACGCCCCGACGCGCCGGTAATCACGCCCGCATCCGCGAACGCTTCGACACCGGTGAGCCACGGCAGGTCTGCATAGCGCAGATGGGCGCTCAGCCCCGCCCCGCGCGCCAGTTCTAGCGTATGTCCAAGCAGGCCGAAGCCCGTGACGTCGGTCAGTGCATGCACGCCCGGCAATGCAGCGAGATCGGTCCCGGGGCGGTTCAGCTTGGTGGTGTTCGCAATCATCTCGCGGTAGCCTGCGTCGTCGAGCTGGTTCTTTTTCAGGGCCGCGGACAACACACCCACGCCGAGCGGCTTGCCCAGCACCAGCACGTCGCCGGCGCGAGCCCCCGCGTTGCGCTTGACGCGCTGCGGATGGATCACGCCCAGCGCGGCGAGACCGTAGATCGGCTCGACGGAATCGATCGAATGACCACCGGCCACCGGAATGCCCGCCTGCGTGCAGACATCTTCACCGCCGCGCAGCACCGCCGCGATCACGTCGTGCGGTAACACGTTGATCGGCATGCCGACCAGCGCGAGCGCGAGAATCGGCTTGCCGCCCATTGCATATACGTCGGAGAGCGCATTGGTCGCCGCAATGCGGCCGAAATCGTACGGATCGTCGACAATCGGCATGAAGAAATCGGTGGTGGCGATAATCGCCTGCTCATCGTTCAGGCGGTACACGGCGGCATCGTCGGCGGTCTCGGTGCCGACCAGCAGGTCGGGAAACGCCGGTAGCGGCACACTGCGCTTGAGCAGATCGGCCAGCACGCCCGGCGCAATCTTGCAGCCGCAGCCGCCGCCATGCGAAAGGCTCGTGAGGCGCGGCACAGCGGGATTCGATGCTACGTGATCGGTCATGGCGGGTTCAAGGCGGAATGGCAAGAGTCGCTATTATGGGCAATCAGGGTGCCATGCGTCCAACTCCCGTCTACGAGCCCCTCGCCGCCGCCTTACCTCGCCGTTGCCGGCCACCTTCAGGTCCGCTCCAACAGCGCCATTTCCCGCACGATCACAAGCAGCACCGAGAGGCTCGAACCGCCCGATGCGCGCAGGTCGGCAACCAGTCGCGCATATCGCTCGAGCGGCGCCGCACGTTGGGCTTGCCATCGTTCGACCAGTTCGTCCGGCGTCGACGATTCCGTGGCGCCCGCCAGCGCGCTCGTCGTCAGGGCACGCTTGAGGCGAGCCAGTTCGGCGAGCGCAGCGGCGCGCGCGAGCATGTCCCAATGCGTCGGCGCAGGCAGCGCGTTGGCGCGTTCGGCGATCCAGCCATAGTTGAGCTGCGTGCCGAGCGCGAAATACACGCCTGCCACGAGTTCAAGATTCTTGCCGCAGGTGGCGGCCACCTCGGCAATGTCGAGCAAGGCCGCGGAGATTTCGCCGCTCGCCACCCGCACCGCCAGTTCGCTGTCGACGCCGGCGTCCACCAGAATCCGCTGCCGTTCCATCAGCGCTTCCAGATCGGCGGCGGGCAGCAATGCAGGCCATTGCGACGCGAGCCGCTGCGCGGCATCGCGGCAACGCGCCAGCAGATCGGTCACGTCGACGACGGCGCCCGATTGCAGTTGCCGCAAGAACCACAGCGCGGTTCGCTCCACGAGTCGCGCTACCTCGACGAACATGCGCGCCTGGACATCGTCGGCCACGCGGTTATCGAGCGCATCGATGCTGTGCCACACGTCGTCCAGATCGAAGACGTCGCGCGCCATGATGCAGGCCCGCACGATCTCGCCCGGCTGCGCATCGGTCTCTTCCATAAGACGGTGCACGAATTCACAGCCCACGCGGTTGACAAGCGCGTTAGTCAGATACGTGGCGAGAATCTCGCGCCTTAGCGGATGGCGCTGTATCGGCTCCCTGAAGCGGTGGCGCAACGGTTTCGGAAAATAGTCGATCAGCATGCTGCTGACCAACGGATCTTCCGGCATATCGGATTCAAGCAGCGCGTCGTACAGCCACATCTTGCTGTAGGCAAGCAGGACCGCGCGCTCCGGTGAGGTCAGGCCTTGCTTGGCCGCCTGGCGCTCGGCGATTTCCTCGTCGGTCGGCAAGAACTCAATCACGCGATTCAAACGCCCCGCCCGTTCGAGCCAGCGCATGAAACGTGTTTCGGCGTCGAACAGTTCGATACTGTAGCGGCCCGCGATCGACAACGCCTGGGTCTGATAGTAGTTGTCCTGCAGGACCAGAAGTCCGACTTCGTCGGTCATGTCGGCAAGCTGCGCGTTACGCTGCTTTTCGGTCATCTCGCCATCTTTCACGACGAGGCCGAGCAGAATCTTGATGTTGACTTCGTGATCCGAACAATCCACGCCGGCCGAATTGTCGATTGCGTCGGTGTTGATGCGGCCACCGCGCAATGCGAACTCGATCCGCCCGAGGTGCGTGAGTCCCAGGTTACCGCCCTCCGCCACCACCTTGCAGCGCAGATCCGCGCCGTTCACGCGCAACGCGTCGTTGGTGCGGTCGCCGACCTGCGCATGGGTCTCGCGGCTCGCCTTGACGTAGGTGCCGACGCCGCCGTTATAGAGCAGATCCACCGGCGCCTGCAGAATCGCGCGGATCAGTTCGTTCGGCGGTAGCGCGGCGGCATTAATGCCAAGTATGGCCTGCATCGCAGCCGATACCGGAACGGTCTTGGCCGTACGCGGAAATACGCCACCGCCGGCCGAGATCAGCGTCGGATCGTAGTCGGCCCAGCTTGAGCGCTCGAGGATAAAGAGGCGCCCACGCTCGGCCAGACTGGCGCCCGGATCGGGGTTCGGGTCGAGAAAGATATGGCGATGGTCGAACGCGGCCACGAGCTTGATATGCGGCGACAGCAGCATGCCGTTGCCGAACACATCGCCGGACATATCGCCGATACCCACCACCGTAAAGTCCATGGTCTGGGTGTCGACGCCCATCTCACGGAAATGCCGCTTCACCGATTCCCAGGCGCCGCGCGCGGTGATTGCCATCTTCTTGTGGTCGTAGCCGACCGAGCCGCCCGAAGCAAACGCGTCGTCGAGCCAGAATCCGTACTCCTGAGAAATTGCGTTCGCATAGTCGGAGAACGTGGCGGTGCCCTTGTCCGCGGCCACCACCAGATACGGGTCGTCGCCATCGTGCCGCACCACATCGGGCGGCGGCACGATATCGGTGCCGGCCAGGTTATCGGTCAGATCCAGCAGGCCGCGCAGGAAGGTCTGATAGCAGGCGATGCCTTCGCGCATCCACGCTTCGCGGTCGCCGGGCGGCGGCGGGTTCTTCACGACGAAGCCACCCTTCGAGCCCACCGGCACGATCACCACGTTCTTCACCATTTGCGCTTTCATCAGGCCGAGGACTTCCGTACGGAAATCCTCACGCCGGTCGGACCAGCGCAGGCCACCGCGCGCGGCTCGCCCTCCTCTCAGGTGCACGCCTTCGACGCGCGGTGCGTACACCCAGATCTCGAACATCGGCTTGGGCTCAGGCAAGCCTGGCACATGCGCCGGGTTGAACTTGAACGATAGATAGGGCTTGGGGCGCCCCTGCTCGTCGAGCCGGTAGTAATTCGTGCGCTGGGTGGCCTTGATTACGCCGAGAAACTGCCGCAGGATGCGGTCCTCGTCAAGATTCGGCACCTGGTCGAGCGCGCTATCGATCCACTTGAGCAGCAATTCCACACGCTGCTCGCGCGTGTCGCCCAGCGACGGGTCGAAGCGCGCCACGAACAGTTCGACGAGCTTGCGGGCAATCGTGGGATTGCCGGTCAGTGCGCGTTCGATGTAGGCATCGCTGAAGGTCGAACCGACCTGCCGCAGATACTTCGCATAGGCACGCAAGATCGTCACTTCACGCGCCGCCAGTTGCGCACGCAGCACGAGCCGGTTGAAGTCGTCGCTTTCGATCTCACCGGTCCAGACCTGCTGGAACGCATCCTCAAAGAGGTTTTTCACACGCTCGATATCGAATTCGGCGTCGTCCGCGAGTTCGAGGCCGAAGTCATGAACCCATGCGGGCGTCGCGTTCAGCGCTTCAATCAGATAGGGACGCTCTTCATCGACTCGAACGCCGAGATGCTCGAGCATCGGCAGACTGCGTGACAAGGCGATCGGATGCCCCGCCCGGTACACCTTGAAACGAAACGCACGCGGGCCGGATTCGATCGGCCGATACAGGTTCATGGCAATGCGCTCGCTGCCCTGAAGCCGCTCGATCAGTTCGATATCGCGCACCGCCGTGCGGGCCGGATAGTCGTCGCGGTAGCCGGCCGGAAAAGAATCGGCGTAGTGCTGCAACAGACGGTTGCCCTGTTCTTCGCCAAACGCATCGATCAGCGCAT
Source organism: Paraburkholderia sp. GAS206C (assembly GCF_050435645.1). NCBI lineage: Bacteria > Pseudomonadati > Pseudomonadota > Betaproteobacteria > Burkholderiales > Burkholderiaceae > Paraburkholderia > Paraburkholderia sp. GAS206C. The sequence continues at coordinate 502,786 of NZ_JBNDKR010000001.1, forward strand.
CGGCCAGATCGTCCTGCCAGCGGCGCGTCACCTGCACGAGCCGTGCTTCGAGCTCGCGGGTGTCCACATCCGGCATCGCGCCAGGCTCGGCATGCACGACGAAGTGAATCCGCGCGAGAGTCGACTCCGAAAGCAAGGGGGTGAACTCGACGCTGGCGCCGTTGAATGCCTCCATAAGCAGGTTGGCAATGCGGCGCCGCAAGTCGGTGTTGTACTTGTCGCGCGGCACGAAGACGAGGCACGACACGAAGCGATCGAACCGGTCGCGCCGTACGAACAGGCGGGTGCGCTGATGCTCCTGCAAACGCAGCACGCCAAGCGCGATGTCGTAGAGCTGGTCTTCTTCGGCCTGAAACAGTTCGTCGCGCGGATAGGTCTCCAGCACCGTCACCAGCGACTTCGCGAGGTGCCCCTTCGGCAAAAAGCCGGCGCGACGCACGATATTGGCGCATTTACGGCGCACGATAGGTATTTCGGACGCCGATACGATATACGCCGTCGACGTATACAGCCCGATGAAACGGCGCTCGCCGATGATCTTGCCGTCCGCGCCGGTCAGCTTGATACCCACGTAATCGAGGTATCCGGGCCGATGCACAGTGGCGCGCGAATTCGCTTTGGTCAAAAAGATCGGCGAGGGACCCGTGATGATCTGTGCGGCGGCGGCCGGCAACGGCGTGACATCGACGGCGCCCACCGGCCGCAGCGCATCGCGCAGAATGCCAAGGCCCGAATCCGGCAGTGGACGCAGGCCAAAGCCCACGTCATGCGAAACCAGTTCGTAGTCGCGCTGCCCGAGAAACGTGAAGTGGTCGTCCACCATCCACTCAAGGAAGGCACGCGCTTCCGCGCCTTCGACGCCGGTGTCGCGCAACTTCATGTCCTTGATGGTGCCGCGCGCAATTGCAACGATCTTCGGCCAGTCTTCCACTGCCGCACGCACGTCACCCAAGACCTTGGCAATATCGTCCCTGAGCGAGTCGAGCTTGGCGGCGTCGCCGCAACGATCTACTTCGAAGTGGATGAAGGACGCGAGTTGCGACTGCGTGTCGGCCGCATCTTCCGCACCCTGGCCGACGCGCACGATACTGCCGTCGGCGCCGCGCCAGATGCGGAACACCGGGTGCACGACCGAATGCAAGGCAAGCCCGAGCCGGTTGACCGCCATCGACACCGAATCGACAAGGAACGGCATGTCGTCATTGACGATCTCGATGACAGTGTGATCGGAATGCCAGCCGTGCTGTTCGAGAATCGGGTTATAGACGCGCAATCGTTCGCTGCCGGGAACGAAGCGCTGGGCGGTTTGCCAATGCGCGAGTGCCGCGCCGTAGAGGTCGGCGATTGCGCGACTTTGCAGATCGTCCGCGTCGACGAAATCGTAGTAGTGCCGCAGAAAGGGTTCGACGATTGCGAATGTCGGTTCGGGCAATCGCCCGCGTGCGAATTCGATGACGTCGTTCAGCAGGTGCGCAACGGATTCTTCGTTCTTCGCTTGCATGATCTCCTCCACAGCGGGCGGCAATCGACTGCATCGTGATACGAATTATGCGCCAGATAGTTGAAAGTCAATGTGCATCCGCACATCGACTTTCAGATGAACGCTTACTAAGGTGTTGCCCCAAGTGGCAAACCGATTGCGAGGTCTCAGCCGAGAAACACGTATTCGGCTATATATGGACTGCGCCCTTCCTGTCCTTCCTGCGTGCAGGGTCCGCTTGGCGCGACACCGCCATGCGTGTCGAGACGTTGCACGTAGCGCACCGTAGAAAGCAGGCCAGGGCCACCGGCATTAGTCGCCCGCAGCAGCAGAAGAGGGATGCTGCCGGCCTGATCGGTATTCGGCGCTTGCTGGAGTACCGCGCCGGTGATCCTGCTGCCGTCCGCTGCAGCCCATGAGGGGCCCGCGCTATGCGTGACGATCAGTGTGCCCGATGCGTCGTACAGCTCGGCGCTCGGCGCCTTGAACGCCCAGGACAGATTGTTGCTGGCGTCGCGCTTGCACGTGTAGATCTGCGTGCCGCTCGCCTTGAGTGCTGCGACGACATGGGTCGCTTCGCCCGGGGTCAGGGAAGCAGGAATGGTGGCCTGGGCGAACGCTGCGCTCAGGCAGACGGCGTTGCAGGCGAGCGCCAGCGAAGCGGTTGTAAAGACACGCGCCAGGGAACGGCGCGAGGCGATTCGTGAAAACATGCAGTGATCTCCTTGTGAGCCCAGTAAGCCCGGTCAGGCTGGGCGAAGCTATTCCTCAGACAGATTAGCATGGCCGCCCAAAGCGCGAGCACACCTGATATGTCGACAAAAGCATACTGGCTTACCGGACGCACGGAGCGGCAAATACAGGTCAAGTACAAGGAAGATCGTTGAGTCTACGCGCGCCGTCGCCTCGAACTGCGCTCATACCTCCGGTTGTGCCGTAAGGGTTGCGGGCCGAAGCTCGAAGCCGCTCAGTCCTGCGGGCAGGTCCATCAGTCCGCCTGGGATTGCCCTGCCCGCTCTGCCGCGAGAAATTCCAGTATCGCCTCACTCACCTGCGCCGGCCGTTCCTGCTGGATCCAGTGGCCTGCGCCCGGGATTACGAGCTTCTTCCGAAGACGGGGGACGTTGAGTTCCAGTTGTTCGAAATCTTTCGCAGCCATCTTCAGCACGCCATCAAGCTCCCCTGCGATGAACAACGTAGGCTGCGAGATCCGCGCGCCGTCGAGAAACCCGGTCAGTTCCCAGTTCCGGTCGATGTTGCGATACCAGTTGATCGGCCCGCGAAAACCGCTGCGCTCGAACTCCGCCACGAAGAATTTCAGCGCCGCTTCGGGCAGCCACGACGGCAGCTCATCCGGCAGCGTCAGATTGTCGACCAGCCGCGTGGTCTTGTCGAAGGACGCGAAATTGACCGACGGCGCCGCCCTGACGCCATCTCCGGATGCCGTATAGAGAATGCCGAGCAACGCGCGGCCAATGTCTTCCTCGAGTTCCCGCTCGATGCGCCCCGGCTGTTGAAAGTACTCCTGATAGAAGTGGCGCTCCTGCGTGATCTGCTGGAAGTGCAACGCCGGACGCCTGGCCCGCCGCGGCATATACGGCACGCTCAGCAGCCCGAGCGTGTGGAACCGGTCGGGCCGCAGCAACGCCGCATGGGCGGCAACGGCCGCGCCCCAGTCGTGCCCGATCAGCACGGCCGGCTCGTCGCCGAGCGCGTTGACAAGACCGACGAGATCGCCGGCCAGATGCAGGATGTCGTACGCTTCGACCGCTTCGGGCGCCTCGGTCTGCCCGTAGCCGCGCTGATCCGGCGCCACCACGCGGTAGCCGGCGGAAGCGAGCGCATCGATCTGCCAGCGCCACGAGTACCACGACTCCGGCCAGCCGTGACAAAGCAGCACCAGTGGACCCTCGCCCTTTTCGACGTAGTGCATTCTGATACCGTTGACATGGGCGAATCGCTGCTGCAGACCCTCGATCATCGGGTAGACCTCATTGAAGCCGGATTGCGGCCAGGTGAAGATAGCAGGTCGCCGGCTGCAAGATCCCGGTCACCTGTGCACCCCGGTATGATGCGTATGATTGAAAATTGGCTCCCGACCTTAGCAACGGACTTCCCGGCTGTGAACCGGGGATTTACCCGGGCCGTCCAGAAATCACCCAGCCGGTGGCCGAATCGCCCCTTTCGCCACGCGAGCGCGGCTGGAAAATAGCCGGCACCCGGCGATCACAAGGAATCAATATGAGCACCGTCAACCACCAGATCCGTCTCGCCTCGCGACCGGCCGGCCTGCCGACAGCGGAGAACTGGCGCTTCACCGAAGAGGCCGTGCCCGCTGACAGCGAACTGGCCGACGGCCAGCTGCTCGTCAAAACACTCGCGCTGTCGCTCGATCCGGCGATGCGCGGCTGGATGAACGAGGGCAAGAGCTACATCGCGCCGGTCGGCATCGGCGAAGTGATGCGTGCCGGCGGTATCGGCACCGTCGTCGCATCGAAACATCCGGCGTACGCAGCCGGCGACCAGGTGAGCGCGGTGCTCGGCGTGCAGGAATTCGCGCGCATCGACGGCGCGCACGCGCAACGCTTCGGCCTTTTCAAAATCGATCCGCGGCTCGGTTCCCCCACGCAGTGGTTGAACGTGCTCGGCATGCCCGGGATGACTGCATATTTCGGACTGCTCGATGTCGGCGAGCCGAAGGCGGGCCAAACCGTCGTCGTCTCCGGCGCGGCCGGCGCAGTCGGGCAAACGGTTGGCCAGCTCGCGAAAATCAAGGGCTGCCGGGTGGTGGGCATCGCCGGTGGCGCGGCCAAATGCGAATGGGTCGTGCGCGAACTCGGCTTCGATGCGTGCATCGACTACAAGGCGTCTCCGTCCTCGGTGCGCGACGGGCTGAAGCAGCATTGCCCGGACGGCGTGCACGTCTATTTCGACAACGTGGGCGGCGACATTCTCGACACCGTGCTGACACGGCTGGCACGCGGTGCGCGCATTATCATCTGCGGCGCCATCAGCCAGTACAACAATCCGGGCAGCACGCCCGCCGCCGGACCGAAGAACTACCTGTCGCTACTGGTCAACCGGGCGCGTATGGAGGGGATCGTCGTGTTCGACTATGCATCCCGCTATCCGGAGGCCATCGCCGAACTGGCGGGCTACCTGGCTGACGGCCGCATGCAGTCGAAGGAGGACGTCGTGACAGGCGGTGTCGCCGCGTTCCCCGAAGCGCTGCTGAAGCTCTTCTCAGGGGAAAATTTCGGCAAGCTGGTATTGAACGTGGCTGACCGGTAACGCTAGCGCGTAGAGGCCGCAGCGCGGCAAACAAGCGGCATGGCGCTTTCATCTTCGCCATGCTGACTGCCGTCTTCAGAATCTCTTCCCCGTCGCGTCCACGATCTCCGGCAACCAGGCGCCGACCGTCTCGCTGGTCCACACCGGATCGTCGTGCGGCAGATCGTGGCCCGCCCACGGATGCTGGATATGCGCCGCACCCCACGCCGCCGCCAGCTTCGCCGAACACACCGGATTCACCAGCCGGTCCTGCGCCGACGACAGGATCAGGGTCGCGCAGCGCGGCACCGCATCGCCGGCGCTGAAGCGGGCCGCGGCCCATAACTGGCGCAGCGCATTGCCCCGGCTCACCGGCGCGCTCTCGCGGATCGCGGCCCACGCGGCAAGATCGTCCGCCAGCGCCTGCGAATCGTTGCATGTCAGCCGATGGATAATCGCCTCGGCCTCACGGGCGTCGCGCCATCCGGCCGCGACGCGCAGCAAACGAGGCCACGCCTGGGGGCGCAGACGCTCGGTCATGCTGCTAAAAGGCCGCATGCTCGTGTTGACCAGCACGAGCCGGTCGATCTCCTCAGGATAGTGCTGCGCCCATGCCGTCGCCACCATCCCGCCCAGCGACATCGCCAGCACGCGATACGGACCGGGCACGCTGCTCTGCAATACCGCCTGCCGCACGAACTCAATCATCGAGGGCACCTGGGCCGGCGCACGTAGATCGACAAGTGCGCCGTTGCCAGGCAGATCGAGCTGCAGCAAGCTGTCGGTCTTGACGGCGTCACGCAGGATGGCCGGGAAGCGGCCCCAGTGACGCGTCTCACGCGTGAGTCCACGCAGCAGGATCCACGTACTCATTCACCCGCCGTCCGATACCAATGCTGAATCGCATTGTGCAGAAGCTGCTGGCGCCCGTTGCCCTGCGGCAGCCAGCGATGCCACGCAAAGGCGGCGCGGGTCAGGAAGTCCAGCAGGTTCGCGTGACGCCGCAGGACACGCGCGGTGCGATGCGCTTTCACCGGATTGAACATGCCTTGCCGCGAAAACAGTTGACGCGGATTCTTCTTGATCCATAGCCATGAGCCGAGTTCGAGCGTCATCGGCAGAAATACGCTCTCCGACGGCGCGCGGTCGTAGGCGTAGTCCCATAGATCGCCGTGCAGCAGATATTGATGGCTCTGCGGCTCGAACGCGTAGCCGTGATGCGGATGGGCACGCTCGAACATCGTCTTGAGCGCGTACATTTCCGGCAAATGCGGCATCAGTTTGCGGGTACGCGCATACGGAAACCAGATGCTATCGCGCCAGCCGTAACCCGAATGACAATCGAGCGCGAAGCTAAGCGGACGCGAGGTCAGTTCGCTGTCGACCAGCTTGAGCAGCGCGGCGGCTTCGACTTCCATGGGTGCCCCGCGACGTCCGCGATACCACGGCAACCAGGCACCGAGACGCTGGCCACCCGCGAGCAGCGGCACGCGTTCATCGGCATCTTGCGGCGCGTTGCGCATCAGGTCGACGCCATTCGGATTGGCGCGCGTGGCTGCCCACATACCGCCCGGATTGCAGATGGGCATAAAGATCAGACGAACCGATTGCAACTGCCGCACCAGCAGTTCGTCCCATTCGAGACGTGAGAGCAGCGAGCGCATGTAGTCGAGTACGAGTTGCGTACCGATGCGCTCTAATCCGTGGATGCCGCCGAAGAATCCGATGGCCGGGGCTTGCGGATCGCTTGAGCCGATGCTTGCGGTCAGGACGGGGAAGGTTCTGCCGTGGACGCGCGCCTCGCAAACCGTGCGGATGTCGAAGCTTGCGCTGCCGGCGTCGAGGATCGTCTTGAGATCCTCGTATTCCGCGAAGCTGTCGGGTAGGAAACTGAGAGCCTGCATGGCGACGCCGGTGTGGTTTGCAAGGTTATTGGAGATGGCATGCGCTTTGTTTCTTTCTTCGTTTTAGCAATATAGCTGAAGGAAGGCTTAGCGCGGGATTCACCTGCCGCCCTTCTTCCTCCCCTTAGGCGCCGCCGGCAAACCCTTCCACCGATCCTCGTCCAGCAACCTCTCAAACAACCCATCCCTGGTGGAATCACTCAACGGCGAAAGCCCCAACAACGAATGAAATGCGATCCCGCTAGCAGCAAAATACCGCAACAACGCCAAATCCGGATCACTCGCCTCCGCATGCAGCGTCTTCATTTTCACTTCATCGCTCGTCTTGCTCTCTTCAAGCAAATTCGGACTCTCGATAAGCGCCGCCAGAACCGCCCGTGCCACCGAATGCGGCTGCTTCACGGCCGCCCGGTAAATCGCAATCTGCGCCGCCAGCGTCGGTTCGGCCTTGGCCGCGCCCTCGCTCGCCATATAGTCTCGCGCAATCTGCTCGAACTGAAGCCGCTGATGCTCCAGCAATGCGCTGAGCACCCCCTGCTTCGTACGGAACTGATGCAGCAATCCACCTTTGCTGATACCACTTTCGCGTGACAACGAATCGAATGTCAGTCCGCCCACGCCATCACGGCTAAGAATGGTCAGCGCGGCTTCAATCGCTTTCTTGCGGGAAATCTCCGAACGGGTCTGGTTGTCCATTTTCAAATCTGATGGCGTCGCGACGATTCGGCATGCCCCTAAGGCCGCCGCGTCACGAACAGGTCTGGCAAGTAATCCGGTGCAGTAACTCAATCTCAGTGAGCCGTCCCGCGGGGCCCCGCCCAGCAGGCGCTCGTGCGAGCGGTGGAATTGTACGCTCTCAGTTACACCCTAAACAAACCGGATAGACGGTTTACATTTAATAATGGCGATGGTACTCTGCGGCCACATCGGCTCTCGCCCCAACCAAACGCCAGTCGGCGCCCAACCTGCCTTTTCAGGAACACAGCATGTTCAAGCACAAATTCGTCCCGCTTCTTTTCACTGTCACAGCGGCGCTGACTCTCGCGGCATGCGCCAGCGTGCAGCCGGTCGCCTACAACGGCATCGCCTCTTCGTCACAATTGCAGCGCAACCGGGATGACGATTCGGTCAAGATTCCCTACCGGTACACATCCCCGGTGACCTGGTCGCGCTACACGCAAGTAATGCTCGATCCTGTCATCGTGTATCAAGGCAGCGATAACCAGTTTGGCGACATGAAAGACGCCGACAAGACAGCGCTCGCCGACTACATGGCAAAGACATTCGCGGAGAAACTGACCAGGCGATTCGAGGCCGCGAATCAGGCCAGCCCTCACACCCTGCGGGTCAAGCTGACGCTGACCGGTGCCGAAAAAACGACGTTGCTCGTCGGACAGGCCATGCATTTCGACCTTGCAGGCAATCTGTATAACGGAGTGCAGGCAGTCCGCGGTGGTCAAGGCGCATTCAGTGGTTCGGTTTCCTATGCAGTTGAAGTCTATGACAGCGAAAGCGGTCATCTGCTGAAAGCATACGTTTCGAAGCAGTATCCAAACGCCATGAATCTGCCGGCAGCCTTCGGTTCGCTCGGTGCGGCAAAAACCGGTCTCGACAAGGGTGCTGATGCGCTGGTGGCGCAACTCAATTAACGGCTCGAAAGTCGCAAAAGCGAGCGTGGTGCGGCGGGCTCTCGACGCGCGCCCCCCGCCGGAAATACGGGTCATCGGAACTCGCCGTAGTCGAAACCCGGTTGCACCGCTCCTTTACGAGGTCCGTGCATGCGCGCATTTGCCAATGCTGTTGTGTCACTAGCGCCTCCGCCCTTGATGGTCGCGATCGTGTTCTCGATCGCGTACCTGGTGGTAGGCATTCCGGTTCATTTCACCCGCGGCGTAGCTTCCAGAGACGTGTTAGGCACGTTGGCCGGGATCTTCGCGTCACTCGTCTATATCACGCTGGTTGTTGGCTTCTGATGCGAAGTCGTCCGTTAACTTCGGCCGTGTGGCTCGTCCCGCTTGCTGCTGCTTTGCTTTGTCTGGCGCTCCTTGTTCCTCGGTTCATGCAACAGGGTCCCGAGGTCGACGTCAGCTTCCTCACCGCCGAAGGGCTCGAGGTTGGCAAAACCCGTGTGCGTTACAGGGATGTCGAAATAGGCAAACTGACGGGACTGCAACTCTCAAACGACCGCACACATGTGCTCGCAGCCGTGCAGCTTGATGCCTCAGCCCGTCGGTTCGCAACTTGCGGCACTCGCTTCTGGGTCGTCCGTCCGCGAATTGACACAGCCGGTATTTCCGGGCTGGCGACGCTTATCTCGGGTTCTTATATCGCCGCCGATGTCGGCAGTTCTTCAAAACGATGCAAAGAATTCGCCGGTCTGGAAACACCCCCTTTAATGACTAGCGGCCAGGACGGCCGGAGATTCGTTCTGCATACCGAATCACTTGGATCGCTCAATGTGGGCGCGCCAGTCTATTTCCGGCACGTACAGGTTGGACAGGTGATCGGCTACGCTCTAGCCGGAGACGGCGCCCAGGTCGACATCGATGTCTTCGTGAAAGCGCCATACGATCGATACGTTACTGCCGCCACGCAATGGTGGCATGCGAGCGGAATCGACTTGCGCCTCGATTCCAACGGTTTGAAACTCGACACCCAGTCGGTGGCGACGATCCTCTCAGGAGGCGTCGTTTTCGATTTGCCCCGATCACAGGTTGCCCAGCCGCAATCTGCTGATGGCACCGCATTTGATCTTGCCGCCAACCGCGAGGACGCGATGCATCGTGCCGACGATGGACCGGCCGCAGCCGTGAGTCTGCGGTTCACGCAATCGGTGCGCGGACTATCGGTCGGCGCACCGGTCGACTTTCACGGCGTCGAGTTGGGCCGGGTGAGCGCGATCGACGTCGACTTCAACCGGTCGCGTGGTAGCTTCGACATGGTGGTAGCACTCAATCTGTACCCCTACCGGCTCGGCCAACGCTACCGGGAAGCGATCGGAAAGGGCGATAGCGAAGCCGGCAGGGCGCTGCTGCGTCAAATGGTTGCCCGAGGTCTGCGTGGACAATTGCGCATGGGGAGCGTCCTGACCGGCCAGCGCTATGTGGCGTTAGACTTTTTCCCGCATGTATCGGCTGCCAGCATCGACACCCGGCGCAGCCCGGTCGAACTCCCCACCGTACCCAGTACGCTCGACGAGCTTCAGGACCAGCTCGCCAGCATAGTGAGCAAGCTGGACCGCGTGCCCTTCGATCAGCTTGGCAACAATCTGAACAAGGCGCTAGTGAACGCGAATACCCTGTTTCAGCAGGTCAACACGGAGCTGATCCCGCAGGCTCGCACCACGCTCACGGCAGCCACGCAGTCGTTCAATGCGGCCAATGCCACGCTGCAGCAGGACTCTCCAATGCAGTCCGACGTTCACGAGGCGTTGACCGAATTGCGCCGCACGCTTGTCTCGCTCAATGCCCTCTCCGATTATCTGGAGCGTCATCCGGAAGCGATCGTCTGGGGGAAGTCCGACGGACATTGAGGTAGGTGGGGCTTGAATGGCGAACGACGCCAGCTCAAAACGCCGTTCCCTTCCCCAGCCCAAGCTTCTCCATCGCCTCATGCGCATCGATCACCATCGTGGCGATCTCTCCTACCGTCACCCTGAGTCCCGTCGCCCGCGAACGCATATGCTCGTACGCCTCGCTTTCGCTTAACCGGTGCGCCTCCATCAGAATGCGAATCGCGCGTTCGATATGGCGTCGCGCCTTGATCGCCTCTTCAAGCTTGCTGATCTTGTTGTGCAACCGCTGCTGGTAACCGGACGCTGCGCGCGCAAGCACCAGCGTACTGAGAATACCGGTGGAGCGGTACGGTTTGGTGATCACGCCATGTGCCTGCGTATCCAGCAGCATCTTTAGTGCGGTGGGATTCTCGTAGTCGGACAACGCAATTAGCGTCGCCTCGGTATCGGCCGCGCACCAGTTTCCTGCACTTCGCGTCTCAGGGCCGACGAGAAAAAATATCGCGTCGACATCCGCAGGAAGTTGAGACGGAAACGGCCATAGCACGCGAACAGGGCAACCGATCCGCCGCAACTGCTCCTCGAGAACGCTGCGATCGTCGCCGGGCGGGTGAATCACGAGGACGCGCAACGTGCGCAAATCGTCAAATAGCCGACGAGCCCCCGAACTCATGCCCGTTCTCCGTCGAGCCAGAATTCGGCAAAGCCGTACGACGTCAGATAGGGATCGGGCTTGATCGGGCCGCGCCCTTCCCAGACGATGTCGAACGAGCCGTCCGGCCGGCACACCGCAATGCGCGGAGTCAGGATGGCGTGGTTGTTCTCCGGATCGATTTTCAGCACACCCTCAGGCGAATCGAATTCGACCTCGTGAATCGCCTCCACCAGTCTTGCAGTGTCGAGGCTTCGGGTGCGAGCCAACGCCAGCGCAAAGAGATGAACCTGGTTGTAGGCCATCTCCGACCACAAGCTGGCCGGTTGATCTCCGAAACGCGCATGCCACAAATTCAGGAAACGCCTGTTGCCTGCATAGTTGAGCGTGTTGACATAGCTCGCGGAGATGATGTGACTGCCGCACAGTTCAGGGCCGATCATCCGCGTTTCGCCTTCCGCCATTGTCAGGCTGGCGATCGGAATCTGCGCCGGATCGATACCGTGCTCGCGGTACAACTGATAAAAATTCCGCGCACCGCGGCCGATCACGGTGGAGAACACCACGTCGGGTCCGACCGCCTTGATCTGTTGCACGACCTCTCTCAGCGCCGCCGGATCTGCGTCACTAGGTAGATAGATTTCCTCAACGATTTCACCGCCGTGCTGCTCGACCATATCCCGCATGATCCGGTTCGACTCGCGTGGATAGACGTAGTCGGTGCCCACCAGGAAAAAGCGGCGGCCGTGATTGCGCAGCAGATAGGCGGCTAGCTGCATGCTGTTCTGGTTCGGCACGGCGCCGGTATAGATCACATTCGGCGAATACTCGAAGCCTTCGTAGATGGAGCAATACCAGAGCAGCGCATTGTTGCGCTCGATTACCGGCAGCACCGCCTTTCGACTCGACGACGTCGAACAGCCGAAAATCACCGTGACGTCGTCCTCCTGCAGCATCCGGGTGGCCAGCCGGCGATATTCATCCGGATCGCTCTTTGGGTCGTACACGACAGGGTCCAGCAGGCGCCCGTCGACGCCGCCTGCGGCGTTGACCTCTTCGATCGCCAATGCGGTACCGAAGAAATGTTCCGATTCCGTCGCAGCGGTAACGCCCGTGCGGGAATACAGCACGCCGATGCGCCAACCAGCGTCGGCCGATGGCGAGGCGTCTGGGTGTCGCGAGTTCGTCGGCATTCGGTTCCTCCTTGTATTACTTTAGCCGGTCGAGCAGCGGTTTGCTTCCATAGCACTCATGATGCCTCAGAAAATGTGCCGTGTCAGACGCGCAGATGTTCGAAGATCGATGCCGCCGCGGTCTCATCCTTCGCGTTTCCGTCGTCGATGATTTCGCCTTGCTTCAGCACCGCATAGCGGTCGGCGACTTTCAACGCGAAAGGCACGTTCTGCTCGATCAGCAGCAGCGTCGTGCCGTGCTGCTTGCGTTCCCATAGCAACGCGTCGGCCAGGCGGTCGATCACAGTCGGCTGCAGCCCTTCTGTGATTTCGTCGAGAAGAATGATCGACGGGCGCATCATGAGTGCGCGGGCAACCAGCAACATTTTCTGTTCGCCGCCGGAAAGCGTGCCCGCGAACTGCTTCAGCCGGTTCGTGAACACCGGGAAAACCGGTTCGATCTGCGCAAATCGCTCCTCGAACACCGATGCCTTCTCAAGCCCGATGCGCAGGTTGTCACGAATGCTGAGATCCTGAAACAAGGCGTGTTCCTGCGGCGCATAGGCGATGCCTGCGCGTGTAATCCGATGGGGCGCCATGCGGGTGATGTCTTGCCCGCGTACGCTGATTGCGCCCGTCTTCTTCGGCAGATAGCCCATGATCGTCTTGAGCAGCGTGGTCTTGCCCATGCCGTTCTTGCCGAGCAGCGCGAGAGCCTCGCCATTGGCGACGGTCATCGATAGATTGCGAAGTACCACTGAGCTCCGGTATCCACTCGTCACGTCCCGGAGTTCCAGCGCGTTCTGGCTCATGACGCCTCCCCGTGCATACCATCGCTGACCGGTCCCGTACCCTGCGCCGTCCCGGCATAGATTGTCTTGACCAGTTCCGAATTGACCACCTCGTCGAAGGAGCCTTGCATCACAATGCGCCCTTGATGCAGGACGACGATGCGAGTGGCAACCTCTGCAACGAAGTCCAGGTCGTGCTCCACCAGCAGACAGCAAAGCTGATACCGGTGAGCCAATGCGGCCAGCACGTCGCCGATCTGCGTGCGCTCCGTCTTGGTCAACCCGGCGGTGGGCTCGTCGAGCAGCACGATCCGTGGTTCCAACGCGAGCACCATTGCCAACTCCAGCGCCTGCTGTTCGCCGTGCGACAGATCCTTTGCGACCGCGCTCAACTTCCGGTCGAGTCCAGTGGTACGGACAACCTCGATCGCATACGGCGGTAAAGCGAGGGTCGCCGAGCGCCGGATGAGCGAAGGCCTTTCGACGATCGCGCTCGCGATCCTCAAACATTCCGCCACCGTCAGGCTCTCGAACACATTTGCGTTCTGGAACTTCCGTCCCAATCCGAAATGCACGCACCGCTCCGGCGCCAGTTGCCGGATATCGTTGCCGCACAGCACGACTGTCCCTGCAGAGCGTTCGGCACCGTCGCTCATACAACGCATCAGCGTCGTCTTGCCGGCTCCATTGGGACCGATGAGGCCGACCAGTTCACCCGCGTTAGCTTCAAGGTCAATGCCCTGCAGCACCTTGAGGCTGCCAAAGTGTTTGGCGACTCCGTTCAATTGCAGCATGGGTTCGGACGGCGCCTGCTGCCGTTCCGCTTTAACAGCGCGCTCGACGATCTCCGGTTCAGCAACGTTGTCAGCAAACCTAAGCAACGGTTTCAGAAGCGCTGGTACTAGCCCTTGCGGCAACAGTACGATCACCGCCACAAACGCGGCTCCGAGAATAAGTTGCCACGCAAACGGCATGCTGCTGCTCAGATACGCTGTGCCGACGTTGATCAGGAGAGTGCCGATGACCGGCCCCCACAGCGTTCCCCTGCCGCCAAGCGCGACCCAGATGATCATCTGGGTACCCAGCACGAATCCGGTCAACTCCGGCGCGACGACCCCGCTAAAGGATCCATAACCGAAGCCTGCAAGACTGGCGATAATCGCGGCCACCACCAGCAGAGCGATCTTGAGCAGCGACGTATTGATCCCGAGGTACGAGCAGCGCGACTCGTTATCACGGATCGCTGCCAGCACGCGGCCGCCGTCGCTGCGCACGAATATCCAGGTCAGCGTTGCGACGCTCAGCAAGGCCGCTCCGGCGATCCAGTACCAGGCCGGCAACGAGAGATCGAAAGTCTCGTAGCCGGTGAGCCCGGAACTCGATCCCGTCCACTCGCCACCTGACAGCAGCAACTGGCTGAGTACGATCGGCAAGACCAGCGACATCACGGTAGCGAAAAACGGCGAAGCACCGCGATAGAACGAAAGCCAGCCCAGCACGAGCGCGACGGCCGGAGCCACGACGATAGCCGCCCCCAACGCCAGTACGACATAACCAGTAGAGAAACCACCGTGAGTAAAGACCAGCCCAGCCGCGTATGCGCCGAGACCGAAAAAAGCAGCCTGTCCGAACGTTAGATAACCCGTGTAGCCCCAGAGGATATCCACCGTGATGGCGGCTATCGAAAAGAAGAATGCCTGAATCAGGATGTTCAGCAAATACGTGCCGAACACGAACGGACCTACAGCCAGCAATAGAAGAGCGCACGCACCGCACAGAACGATGCCGCGCCCACGAGGACGGCGCCGCTTAGGCGCAAGCGTCCCCGTCGACGCGGCGCTATTGTCCGGGTGATTGGCCGCCGCATCGAGCTTAACCATGGGAGAACCCCTTCGGACGAATGCGCAGCGTAAGCGCGGCCAGCACGGCAATGGTCAGGCCGCCCAGCACAGGACTGACAAACGTACTGACAAGCACCTGACACGCTCCGAATACCAGGCACGTAATCAGCAGGCTAAGCATCGAGTACCCTGACACCATGACCAGCATGAAGGCGCTTACCAGCCAGACAAGTCCCATGTCGGGATCGACGCTCGACAGCGGCGTAATCAGCGTGCCGGCCAGCGAGCCCAAAGCAGCGCCGAGACTAAACGTGATAAAGCGGATGCGACCCGAGTGAATACCCAGCCCTCGTGCCAGATCCTCGTTCATGATGACTGCGCGGGTCTTGACGCCAAAGCGCGTGCCGGCAAGCAGGCCTGTCATCAGCGCGCACAGGACCAGAGCGACCGGAATCAGCAGGAGGCGATAGGCGGAATAGTCGGTGCCGGCAATCGAAATCGCCCCCTTCAAGGGCGTTTCCACAAACTGGACCTCCCGGCCAAAGGCCATCACGATCAGTTGCCCAATCACGATTCCGAGGCCCCATGTAGCGAGGATTGCGTCAAGCGGGCGTTTGTAGAGCGGGCGCACGATCACCTGCTCCACCAGCATCCCGACAGCGGTACCCACCACGATCGCCAACGGCACGCTGAGCCAAGGGTTGAGCTTCAACTGCGTAACGACGAAGCTCGAGTACGCACCCATCGTCAGCAATGCCCCGTGGGCAAAGTTGACGATCTTCATCACGCCGAAAATCACCATTAAGCCCGCCGTGACGATGAACAGCACGGCGGCAGTCGTCAAAATATCCAATGCGAGGACCATTGTTGTCTCCAGTCACATCCGCCCGGCGTTCACTTGATGTTGGGACACTGTGCACCCGGATCTACATCAGGAAAGGATTGCAGGATTTTTACGGAACCGTCGGCCTGAATCTGTCCCAGGCGCATGGCAAGCGGTGTATGACGGCTCTTGTCCATCGTCACAGGGCCGCGGGGTCCGTCGAACGACACCTGATCCAGTGCCTTGATGACCTTTGAGGAATCGGTCGAACCGGCCTTCTCGACTGCGGCCTTGTAAAGGAAGAAGGCCTCGTATTGAGGTTCGGACAATTCGTTTGGAGTCTTGAGGTCTTTGCCGAAACGCTTGTCCATGGCAGTGAGAAACGCCTTGTTGCCCGCGTTGTCGATACTCGTCAGATAGGACGCCGACATGTAAGTGCCCGTAGCGGCATCGCCCATGCTTTTCGCGGTCCCTTCGTCGATGGCGAGATTACCGTACGGCAACGTCAGCCCCGCCCCCTTTATCTGCTTCGCCAGCGAGACGTTCGGCGCGCCGCCGGCCGTCGCGCTGATTAGCGCATCGGGATGCGCGGAGCGGATCTTCGAGAGTATCGGCGTCCAGTCCGTGCCGTCGATCGGCAGATACTCTTCGCCGACCACCTTGCCACCGTGCTGCTCGATGTACTTTTTAGTGAACTCCAGCATTCCCCGGCCGAACGCATAATCGTTACCGACCAGGTAAAACGTTTTGGCGCCCTTGTTCTTTACGAAGTAGTCGACGACCGGCGCCACCTGCTGTTCCGGCACCCAACCATTGACGTACATCCACGGGCTGCACGAGCGGCCTTCATAGAACGAGGTATAGATGAACGGCTTCTTGCCGCGCGCTACGATAGGTAACGCCGCATTGCGCGCCGCACTCGTTTCCATTGAGATGATTGCGTCAACATTGTTCTGGAAAACCAGCGTGTCGTAGGCCTTCTGTGCGCCGACTGCGCCAGACGCGTCATCGGTAATCTCCAGTTGCACCTGGCGACCCAGGATACCGCCAGCGGCGTTAATCTGCTCGACCGCAAGTTGCGAGGACTGCACGACCGCGGGCGCTACCACGCTATTTGCGCCGGACAGTCCGACCGCAACCCCGATCTTGATGGGGTCGGCGGCCAGCACGGTCGTGCATGCGCCCGCTGCGGCGGTTGCCGCGATGATGCCAACCAGAAACTGCTTCTTGAACTGACTCATGGCGTTTCCTTCGTAGAGGTGGTCGTAGTGGTAGTGGTATTGCTGGTTTGGAAGGAGCAGGTATGCACTGTCCGATGTCTCACGCGCTTGAGGATGGCCAGCCTGTGCCAAGCATCGGGTCATAGACGTCGGCCCGACGATCGCGCAGGACGTGATTGGAGGCGCTAAGCGTGCGCTGGGCTCGCGTGCGCTTCAGATCAATTGCGGCGTAGAGCAGTTCTTCCTGGTCGCTGCTGGCCGGCCCCGCCAAAGGCCACCCATCGCCTCCGACAATCAGGCTCTGGCCGATGAAAGGCTGACCACGTTCGGTCCCAATCCGGTTTGCGCAGGCAATCGCGAGACCGTTGCTATGCGCCGCCGCCATGGCGAGCGTCGTCGCCATGGCGGGGCGGTCGTCTGGTTGTGCCGGCATCGGCACCCAGTTCGTCGGTACGCAGACAAGGTCCGCGCCTTGCGTGGCCGCGAGCCGGTATGTCTCGGGAAACCAGCCGTCGTAGCAGATCGCAATCGCGATTCTCCCCAACGGGGTATCGAAGACGGGAACGCCGAGGTCGCCCGGTTCGAAAAAGCGCTTTTCGTCGCCCCAGAGATGTAGTTTCCGGTAAACGCCAATCGGCCCGGACGGCCCGGTGAAGATGGCCGAGTTGTACAGACGCTCACCTGCCCGTTCGGCAATTCCGGCAACGATGTGAATGCCGAGTCGTTGCGCCGCTTCCGTAAAGATCTGGGCCGTCTCTCCGTTCGGCAACTCCTCGGCTAGCGAAAACGCCTCGTCCCGATCGGCAAAGACATAACCGCTATTTGCCAGTTCGGGCAACACCACCAGCGATGCGCCACTCCTAGCTGCGGATTCGATATGACGAATCGAACGCGCCACGTTATCGCGCTTGGCGCCGACATGCGGCTCCATCTGAATGCATGCAATAACGAAGCCGTCCAAGCCACGTTCTGCGGGGGTTTGCTGCAATGTCACGAATCGGTCTCCCAAAGCAAAAAGCCCCCGAACCAGCGTTGGACGCAAGTTCGGGGGCTGCATAGCCTTTCATGTGTAGCACGGCAACGTTGCCGTGGAGCCGCCGGACAACACGACGGCTCAGTGGTAGCGAATTTAAGAAGTCAAATTCACGGTGTCAAGGGTTTTGATGATTTTTCGAATACCCGGGACCGATGCCGCCAAGGCATCGCGCCAGCCAGTCATCGGCATTGGCATAAAGCCTCTCGATTTCCGATAGTACGCACATCGCCGCCGCAGCCGGACCTGCGCGGCATGCAAACATTCAGGAGACGAATGATGGCAAACAACCGTTCCCGCATTTCAACGGACATCGATTTTGAGCAAGAGGGCTTTCAGACGGGCACGCTAGACGTGCCCCATTCCGTGGACCGATCCGGCTATGGACACATCCCCATCCCGATCGCCGTCCTCAAGCACGGCAACGGGCCCACTGCGTTGCTCACTGGCGGTAATCACGGCGACGAATACGAAGGCCCTATTGCGCTGATGAAACTGTTGCAGCGTCTGCCTTCGATGCAGATCAACGGCCGTCTTATCATCGTACCGGGCTTGAATTTCCCAGCGTTTCTCGCTGGACGACGGACCTCGCCAATCGATGGCGCCAACATGAACCGCATTTTCCCGGGCCGTCGCGACGGCTCCGTCACGGAGATGATCGCTCATTATGTGGATACCGAACTGTTTCCGCGCGCCGACTTCGTGTTCGACATTCATGCAGGCGGAGCCTCGTTCGATCACTTACCGACGCTACTGGTGGCCCCGCCTGCCGATGCCGAGCGCCGTCGCGAATACCGGCGCATCGTCGAGGCGTTTGCTGCTCCCCATGCAATGGTGATGGATCTGCTCGGCGAGGACCGCACCTATGGAGCTGCCATCGAGCGGCACGGCAAGCTGTTTCTGTGCGGCGAATTCGGTGGTTATGCTACGTTGAATCCGTCCGGCCTTGCGATCGTCGAAGAGGGTGTGCAGCGCGTGCTGGCGACGCTCGGCATCTGCCCGGACAACTCGCTGCCCCCGCCGCGTTACGACACCCGTTGGCTGCGCGTCGACGGCAAAAAGCATTACGTTTTTGCGGACACGCGCGGCATTTTCGAACCGGCATTCAAGCTCGGCGACCAGGTAAAGGCCGGCGACCTGGCCGGGCGCATCTTCGATCCGCACGCACCGTGGGCGGCCCCCGTCGAACTGAGGTTCGACACCGCGGGACTAGTCGTCATTGTCCGTTCGTTTGCGAGCGTCGAACCTGGCGACTGCGTCGCGCTCGTAGCAAGCGACGACGTTTCCGGCGGCCACACGCATTGACCACGGAGACGGCCATGTCCGCAATCCCTGTAGCCACTATCGCCGACGGGCGCGATGCACTCTATCGCAAGATCACATGGCGTCTGCTGCCGTTTCTGACGCTGTGCTACATGCTCGCATATCTCGATCGCATCAATATCGGCTTTGCGAAGTTGCAGATGCAGAATCAGCTCGCGTTTTCCGATGCCGCTTACGGGGTCGCTGCGGGCATCTTCTTCATCGGCTACGTGCTATTCGAAATTCCGAGCAATCTGCTTCTGCCGAAGATCGGCGCACGCAAGACGTTATCGCGCATCATGGTGCTGTGGGGGCTGACCTCCGCGTCGATGCTGTTGGTGCGCGACGTCCACGCGTTTTACGCGCTACGCTTCCTGCTTGGTGTCTTCGAGGCCGGTTTCGCGCCTGGGATGGTGCTGTATCTGACGTACTGGTACGCGCCAACGCGTACCGCACGTGCGATGGCCGTCGTGATGTGGGCCGGTCCGATTGGCGGTGTGATTGGCGGCCCCTTGTCGAGTTGGGCCATGACGTCGCTGGCAGGTGCCGGTGGCCTCGCAGGCTGGCAATGGATGTTCATCGTCGAAGGTCTGCCTTGTTGCATACTGGGTGTGGTGGCGTTTTTCTTTCTCGATGATCGCCCGCAGCAGGCACGCTGGTTGTCCGATCAGGAGAAAGCACTGCTCGACGCCGATCTCGCTGCGCAACGCATCAGGCGTGCGGCGAGCGAAGCACGGCATCTCTCGCTGCGAAGCGTTGTAGCCGATCCCAAGGTACTCGCACTCGCGTTCAGCAACTTTTGCGTGATCGCCGGAATCTATACGGTGAGCTTCTGGTTACCGACCATTCTGAAGACCGCCGGTGTTGCCAGCACGACGGAGATCGGCCTGTGGTCGTCCATTCCCTACGTCGCCGCGATTGCGGCGATGGGATGGCTGTGCCGCAGTTCCGATCGTCGTAACGAGCGCCGCCGCCATAGCGCCATTGCCAGCATCGTGGGAGCCGTCGCCCTTGCCGTCGCGGGTTTGTATCCGCATCAACTCGGAATAGCGTTACCTGCCATCACACTCTCCACTGCCATGCTTTGGGCTTCATATACGGTACTTTGGGCACTGCCAGCGGGCTACCTGGGCAGCGCAGCGGCGGCGGGAGGCATTGCCTTCATCAACATCTGCGGCGCGCTTGGCGGCTTCGCCAGCCCGATCATCATCGGTTACGTTAAAACATTGACTGGCGGCATGCAGGCGGGAATGCTGACGATTGTCGTCATCGCGCTCGCCGGTGCGTTTGCGATGCTCTGCAACCCTATTGAATCCCGCACGGAGGCACGGCATGGATGAACCATCGAAGATCTACCGCGTTGGCGATGCGACGATTACCCGCGTCCTCGAGCAAAGCTTTCCTTTCAAGGCCCAAACGCTATTCGCCGATTTCGACCCTGCGGTGATCGAGGAGCATGGTACGTGGCTCAAAGACGGGCACATTGACGCTACGGCGGAACACTTCATTCTGAGCGTCAATACATGGGTAGTTCGGTTAGGCGGCAAAGTCATTCTGATCGACACCGCCAGCGGCAATCACAAAAACCGTCCGTTTAGCGCCCTCTTTCATCAACTGAATACGCCTTACCTCGAGCGGCTGGCGCGCGCTGGCGTCACACCCGATGAA
The DNA here is from genome assembly GCF_050435645.1 of Paraburkholderia sp. GAS206C. Classification (NCBI taxonomy): domain Bacteria; kingdom Pseudomonadati; phylum Pseudomonadota; class Betaproteobacteria; order Burkholderiales; family Burkholderiaceae; genus Paraburkholderia; species Paraburkholderia sp. GAS206C. The sequence continues at coordinate 523,456 of NZ_JBNDKR010000001.1, forward strand.
GTCGATTTCGTACTTCTTACCCACCTGCATGTGGACCACGTCGGCTGGAACACTCGGCTCAATGATGGCCGCTGGGTACCGACCTTTCCGAACGCGCGCTACGTGTTCTCGAGCGCAGAGCGCCAACACTTCGACACGGCAGCTGGCGCAAGCCGGCGGATGGTTTTCGATGACAGCGTATTGCCGGTAATCGAGGCGGGACTCGCAGAGGAGATTGGCCCGGAGGGTGGAGAATATCTGCCCGGCATCCGCTTTTGTTCGACTCCAGGGCACAGCGCGGGACATATGTCGATCGAGCTTGAATCGGCAGGTGCGCACGCGCTCTTTAGCGGCGACGTATGGCATCACGCAATCCAGGTCTACCGACCCGCCTGGAGTTCGATGTTCTGCGCCGACAAGTCACGCGCGAACGCATCGCGCGAGTGGGTGTTGGAGCGGGCAGCCGACACGGGCGCTACGGTGTTCACCCCGCATTTTTCCGGCACATCGGCAGGTGAGGTGACGCACGCCGGCAGCGGCTTTACATGGCGTTTTTTATAGTCAACGGACCTAATCGCTTTCGCCAGCCTGCAGAGTCGCGTCAAACACGCGTAGCAGGCGCTGCAATGCAGCGTTCGGGTTCGTGTCGATATAGGCGAACGCCAGTGGCATCCGGATTGATAGATCGGTGAAGCGCAGAAACTGCGTGCGCGCCGGCGGACGCCCCAGATTCGCTGAATTGACAATTGCCGCGCCGATGCCTGCTGACACCAGCGAAAGAATCGCGGCTTCGGTCGGTACTTCCTGCACCACGTTCAACGTTAGATCAAGATCGTCGCAGGCACCGAGCAGTCTGTCGTAATACGAGGGATAGGTTTGTCGGGGAAAGCAGATCATCGGTCGACCGTTCAGGTCTCGTGCCGAGATTGCCTGGTTATCCGGAAGATTCCAGCTTCGGGGAACCGCGGCCACCACGTCATTGACGGCGAGCTGCACCAGCCGCAGTTCACGAGGAAGCTCCCCATAGGAGTAGATGAAGCCGCCGTCGAGCGTACCGGCGAGGATCTCGTCTACCTGCTCCGGCGTATTGAGCGGTGCTACATGGAGGCTCACCTCCGGTGCTTCGCGCTGAAAGCGATTAAACGCGTCCGGCACGAAACCGTCCCAGCTCGCATTCTCGACGACCCCAAGCCGCAAAGTGCCTCGCAATCCCGAAGCAACGAGTTTGACTGCACGCGCCGCCGATTCGAGGATGCCGAGCGACTTGCGAACTTCGGGTAAAAATAGCTCGCCCGCCGCCGTGAGCCTGACACCCTGCGGCGTCCGGTCGAACAGTCGCGCGCCCAGCAGTTCCTCCAGGTCGTGAATCTGACGGGTAATCGCCGGCTGCGTGATGTTAATACGCTCGGCGGCCATACGGAAACTCTGGTTTTCAGCGACCGCCATAAAGTACTTCAGGTGTCGTAATTCCACTGTGCTTTCCCTGCTTTGCCCGGCTGGACTATTGGCTTGAGCGCCAGCATCCCTTACCGCAACGACGTTGGCGATCGAAACCGCGGCGGACCGCGCGATGTTTTCACCATCGCTCCCGGTTCCGCCGCATCTCTGTGTTATCGACGCTTTTTGACCAGTGCTGAAGGGTAAAGAGGGATTCTAAGGAAATATCCGATGTGGAAGGTTTGAAGCCGAGCCGCGGCGCGTCACAGCACCGCTGGCCCGTGCTTACTGAACAGTAATGGTCGCCTTCATGTTGGGGTGTATGCCGCAAAAGATCTGATACACCCCGGGCTTATCGAACTTGAACTGGTAGGTGTCGTTCTGATCGAGCGCGGCGGAGCGGAACAGCCCGGCATCGTTGACCACGGTGTGCGGTTCGCCGTCGAGATTTTTCCAGGTTACCGTCGTGCCGGTCTTGATGGTGAGCGCCATCGGCGAGAACATGAAGTTCTTGATCACCACGGCATTCGACTCCTCCGCTTGAGTGGCAGAAAATCCGGCGGACACAGCCAGTAGCAGGATCGCCCCGAGCAACACAGCCAGTGATACTTGAATAGTATTCCTTATCATGATTTCGTCCTTGATATCAGTATCGGTCGATGGGTTTAGACAAGCGTGGCGTCGTCGAGGCTAGCCTTGAGCGGATGATGCGTGATCTTGATGCTCGTCACGCCCAGCATGTGCGGAAGCTGATCACTCGCCACGGTCAAAGGCATGGGTCCGGGCCCCTCACCCGCGGTAGGTTGCGGGTAAGCTGTCGAGCGCGCGGTATGGAAAGTAATGTTCCCCTCCACCTTCGACACGATCTGGTGGATATGACCATTCAGCACTGTGACCGAGCCGAATCGCTTCAGATAACTCATGGCCTGCCCGGCATCGCCGGTTCCCCAGCCCCACGGCTCATAGATCGTCCACAGCGGCATATGCGCGAACACGACGATCGGCGTGCTGGAAGAACGCCCCTTCAGGTCGTTTTCGAGCCAGGCAAGCTGGTCGTCCCCGAGTCCTCCGAGACCGTTCGGCTTGAAGTGCATCACGTTGACGAGAGCGATGAAATGCACGCCGTTATGGTCAAAGCTGTAATAGCCTTTGTTGTCGGAGGCCTGGCCAAAGCGCTTGAAGTATTCGGTGCCCGGTCCGTCCGTCACGTCATGCTCGCCGGGCACCGTATGCAACTCGGTGATATTCAGACCTGACATCAACTGGGCCGCGAGGTCGAACTGCTCCGGCTTCGAAAGATGCGTGATGTCGCCCGTGTGGATCGTCAGCGCCGGCTTGACCGGCATGGCATTGACGAACTCGATGGTCTGCTTGAGCGTGCCCGCTACGTCCGGATTGGCTTCCTTGTTGAAGCCGATATGCGTGTCGCTGATCTGCAGGAATAGCGGCACGCCGGAAACCGCTGAGGAATCCTTGGTACTGGCGGCAAGCGCGAGCTCAACGGGCGTCAGGATACCGCCAGCCAGTACAAACAGCGTACCCACGCCCCCGAAGGCCAGGCACTTCAACGCGCCACGGCGCGACGGATCGGATGGAAGATCTAATGACATGGTCACCTCACGATTAAAGTTCAGGAGACGAACCGCCGGATCATCCGACGGTCGTCCTGACTGGATTCAATGAGGAGACTGCAGCGGGGTACGTCTTATTCCACGACTCGCCACTATTTTTTTAGCGGCCTCGTCAGGAAGCGGAATGTGCGCGCAGATCGGTAATGAAACCGTTGAGTTCGGCGTCGCCCGCATCGGTAACGGCCCAGTAGTTCATTCCCGCGGCACTCCAGTGCGCGAGGTGATAGCCCTGCCGCTCGTAGATATGCGGTGTCGCGCCCGCATCGTTACCCGGCCAGACATACAGATTGATCGGGTGCAACTTGTAGCGATAGACCATCACAGCGACCGAGCGTCCGTTCAGATAATCGAGCCGGCCGCCCACCAGCGGATACCCCTGCTGCGCGAGGTCCACCACCGGTGGCGCAAAGTCGATCTTGCCGTCGAACCACGGTTTGACGGTGTGCCGATCGGTCGAGATCACATCATAAAGATGATCGAACTGCAGCGAGCGGACATGGCTGTCCACCAGTTCTTCGGTCAGACGCGTATCGCCGGACGGCATGGTGTAGTACAGCCCGGCACTCCACGTCAATGCGACCAGACTCACCACCATCGCACCGAGCGGCGCCCAGCCAAGCGTCCTGACGCCACCATTGCCGCCTCCCGCAACGCCGAATGCACCGCCGAAAACACCACGCCCGCCGAAGCGTTCGCCCAGCCGTTGCCATACGGAGCGGCGCACCGGCAGCGAAGCCTGGATGCGGCGCACCAGTTCCGGTGGTGCGTCCATTCGCATGTCCGATTCCCGTAGCCGCGCGCTGACCTGACGCTGCTGCTCATAGGCCTGCGTGCACAACTCGCAACTGGCCAGATGACGCTCGAACTCGAGCGCCTCGGACAAACTCAGTTCCTCGTCGATATAGCCCGGCAGTAATTCAAACGCCTGTTCGTGATCCATCACGCCTCCTGATCTGTCGGTGCGAGCAGCGCCGCAAGCTGCTGTCGGCCGCGCCCGAGGCGAGACATCACGGTTCCCATCGGGATACCCACGATGGCGGCGATTTCCTTGTATGACAATTCCTCAAGCTCCCGCAGCACGACTACCTCCCGGAATTCCAGACGCAAGCTGCGCAGCGCCTGGTGCACCCGCTTCTGGCTCTGGCTGCGAATCAGCGCCGCTTCGGGACTGTCGTCCCGTCCGGCCCCGCTGCTTTCTTCGAGGCTGTGCATCTCTTCCTCGAATTCCGTGGTGTCCGCTGCATGATCCCGGTTCTGCTGGTGCCACGTGTAAAAGGTGTTACGTACGATGCTCAATAACCAGGCACGCGCGTCATCGCCGCGGAATCCGCCGAAATAGCGGAAAGCCCGCAGATACGCCTCCTGGACCACGTCCTGGGCGTCCTGATCGTTACGGGTCAGCCAACGCGCAACGTTGAAGGCCGAATTCATATGAGGCAATAGCAGCGCCTCGAACCGCTTGGCGATGATTGGATCGGCCATTGTGAAATCCCTGCGGTAACCCCTATCCGTAACCGATAACTAGCAGACTGCCGGTACGTCGCTTTTATTCCCGGAGAGTCGGCCAGACCCGTTTTACTGCGGCATGGCAAGCGGACGACTGATTTCAGAGGGCATTGTAGCTGCCTTGAGAGGGGCAAAACCAGGTGGCGCGGTGGGGGAGCGGTGTACCGGTTACGCCACGACTTGGGTCACGGAATCCAGTTCGTTGCGCAAAGCCAGTGCGAGTTTGGGAAGGGCAAACTCCAGAAACAGACGTGTCGATACGGTCGCGCCACGGCGCGCAGGCAGCATCGCATACATGGTTGCGGGTTCCGGTTGCCACCCGGCCTGAACCTTGAACGCGTCGACCAGCCGGTTCGCACGCAGCGCATCTTCACACAAATGGCGCGGCATACAGGCCGCCCCAATCCCTGCGACGACTCCAGCCTGCAAGACCGCGACGCTTCCCGTCATCACGTGCGGCGTGTATTCGATGGCGTGCCCGCCATGCTTCGGATGAAGGAACCGGAGCGTTTTCACGCCAGCCTGAGCTGCACGCGCGAACAGTCTGAATCCGGCTAACTGGTCGGGATGCGATAGTTGCCCGGACTGCTCCAGCAGGGCCGGGCTGATGGCCATGATCATAGGAACGTCGCCAATGGTCCGGGCTACCAGGCTCGAGTCGGCAAGCGGCCCGGTCTGCGCACAAAACCCGAGGTCGAAACCTTCTGCTACCAGATCGGGCACCCAGTTGCGGGTGTCGATCAGCAGGTCGACTTGTGGGTACAGGCGGCAAAATTCGGCGATCACCGGCATCAAGGCCGCTGCCGAAAACGTGGCCGGAGCAGTGATGCGCAGTACGCCGCGCGGTTCGCCATTCATTTCCGCAGCGACGCTAAAGGCTGCCCGCGCCTCATCGGCAAGCTTGCGCGCGTGACCATAGATCTGTTCGCCGGCGGTGGTCAGAGATATGCAACGCGTGTTGCGCTGGAGCAGACGCACACCCATGCGTTGCTCCAGTTCTGCCACGCGGCGGCTCACCTTGGAACGCTGCATGCCGAGACTGCGCGCAGCGGCCGCGAACCCTGCTTTCTGAACCACCTCAGCAAACAGGAGGAGGTCATCGAGCCTTTCCATATTTCACCATCCCCGAGTTGTTGCCATGCTACAAGCTTCATCGTACGATCGTTCTATTTAATCTGTATTCCTACCTAAACGGTTCGCACCGGCAACTTTTCGCCGTGCAAGCCTCAGGGAGACCGGGCAAGCTAAAACGTCAACAGCGTTAGTTATGGTCAGAATAATGACCAATGTTAAAAAGCATTGCAAGACAACAATCGTTAAAACAATGTCAAACAAATTTATGGCTTCAAATACTGCTTCGTATAACCAACTATTCTTCTTCACTTCCCGCTATTCAGGCGAACTGGCGATGTCCGCCGCGCAGTAAGCGGAGACAATCGCTGCTCCCTGGATTCAGCGCTTCGACGGCGGAAACAACGAAAAACGCGCGCCCGGCGCGCCGCCCCCCGCAGGAACCTCAGTACTCGACTGTAAAACCATGTAATCTCTCGGTTTTTCCTACAGTTGTGAAGCGCATGATCCCAGCGTTGGCGAGCCCAAAAAAACCACTAACGAAGGCATATACAAGGCTCTGCCATGCCCCCACCCGACTGCTTTGCGCCGCCACACTGCTGGCGCTCGCCCTTACCTCCTTCGTGAAGTCCGCCCGCGCGGCGGACACCGCCTGCACGCCTGACGGCGGCCCAACTGGCCGCCCCGCCGTCGGCCTTGTGCTGTCCGGCGGCGGCGCGCGCGGCTACGCCCACCTGGGGGTGCTAAAGGTACTGGAAGAGAATCGCATTCCGGTTGACTGTATCGCCGCCACCAGCATGGGCTCGGTGGTCGGCGGCCTGTACGCGAGCGGGATGACCGCGCAGGAAATGCAAAACCGCCTCGGCCAGGTGAACCTGGCCGACATCGCTTTCGATGTGGTCGAGCGCGCCGACCTGCCCCAGTCGCAACGCGAAGACGAGGAGCTCTACGCAGGCAGCCCCGCTTTAGGCTTCAACGCTAACGGCTTCAGGCTGGCGCCCGGCCTCGTGCAAGGCAATCGTTTGCAGGCGTTGCTGCAGGACTGGACCTCGGCGGTGTCGGCCAATAACTCATTCAACCAGTTGCCGATTCCGTTCCGCGCCATCGCCACGGATCTGCAAACAGGCGAGAAGGTCGTGCTCGAGAAGGGCTCGCTGCCGCAAGCCATCCGCGCCAGCATCGCCCTGCCGGGCCTGTTCGCGCCGACGGTGGTGGACGGCCGCACGCTGGTCGACGGTGGCATTGTCAGCAACCTGCCCATCGAAACCGCACGCGACATGGGCGCGCAAGTGGTGATCGCGGTCGATATCGGGTCGCCGCTGCGTTCGCTCGACGCGCTCGCCTCGCCCGCCGACGTCATGCAGCAGATGATAGGCATCCTGATTCATCAGAACGTCGCGCAACAACGCAAACAGCTCGATGCGGATGACGTACTGATCACGCCATCCCTCGGATCGCTTAGCTTCACTGACTTCGCCAACGCCCCGCAAGCAATCGCAGCCGGCGAAGCCGCTGCTCGCGCAGCACTACCGAAGCTGCAGCATCTCGCCCTGTCGCCGCAAGATTACGCGGCGTGGCGTGCCGCGCATATGACGCCTGTCGTGAAGCCGGTGCGGATCACGCGCATCGTCGTCAAGTCGCATGGCCCGATCCCCGAGCGGCGCATCGTCGAAGCGCTGCACGTCCATGCCGGCGACGTCTACGATCCCAAGGCGCTCAACCAGGACCTGCTGGCCCTCACTACGGCGGGCGATTTCGAAAGCGTGACACAGCAACTGGTCAGCGACGGTGACGAAAACACGCTCGTGATCGATGCCCACGACAAATCGTGGGGACCCAACTTCCTGCTGTTCGGCCTCGGCCTGTCGGCGAGTTCTTCGGACGTCGGCGGCTTCCGCCTGCATATGGGATACCGTCGGCCGTGGCTGACATCGTCGGGACTGGAGGGGTTGATCGACGGCACGGTGGGCAGCGATATGCTCGCGTTGCATGCCGAGCTGCGGCAACCGCTCTCGGATTCGTTTGGCTATTACGTCGCGCCGTATGTGGAGTTTCAGCGCAGCTACGCGAATATCTATCAGGACGACCCTTACATCAAGCTCACTCAATACCAGCAGCAGACTGAACGCGCGGGTCTCGACTTCGGCCTGCCGCTTGCGAACCTCGGTGATTTCCGGCTGGGCGTTGCGTACGCACACGGCTTCGCGTCGCCGCAATACAATCTGCAGTACTACGATGAGAATAATAATCTCACGCTGGCGTATCCCGACATCTACGGCCGCGAGTTTACGGCACGCGCGCGTCTCGTGATCGACCAGCTCGACGACCCGCTCTTCGCGCGCAAGGGCTATTACCTGGAACTGCGCGGCGAACGTTCGCTTTTCGCGCAATCGCAGAACAGCTTTACCGAGGCCTACGGCAAAGCGTTGGTGGCCGCGAGCTATGGGCGCAACAGCCTCAACGCCAGCATCGAGGCCGGCAAGGACTTCCAGAACGTCAACCCGGTCAATCCGTTCGGCTTCACGCTCGGCGGCTTCCAGCATCTGTCCGCGTATGCCGCCGATCAACTGGCTGGCAACTCGATGCTGTACGGCCAGGTCACGTACATGAACGAGCTTACGACGTTCACCGCATCGCCATTCCATGCGTTATTCGCAGGCATGAGCCTCGAAGCGGGCAACGTGTGGGACGGCGAGATTCAATACGGCGGAGGACCGCTAAAACGCAGCGTCACGTTCTTTACCAGCGCGACTACGGCGTTTGGACCGATCTATCTGGGTGTGGCATTCGCACCGGGTGGGCGCAACAACTTCTACATCCAGCTCGGCCACACGTATTGATAGGTATAAAGAAGAAAGCGAACGGTAATAGTCCGGTGGCCGTTAAGCGGCAGCTTGCGCCGTACCCACCGGCCAACTGATTTCGAAACGCGCGCCTGGCAGCGTCAATGGGTCCGTCACCGCAATGCGGCCTTTGTGCGCGCGCAAGACCTGTTGCGTGATCGCAAGCCCCAGACCGTATCCGCCGGTGTGGCGATCGAGCCGCACGAAGGCGTCGAAGATGCGCTCGCGCTCGCTTTCCGGCACACCAGCGCCGTCGTCTTCGACAAAGATCTCTACATTGCCGTGCCGCACAGCCAGTCCGACCAGAATCTGGCTGCGCGCATATTTGCTGGCGTTGCGCAGCAGATTGCGCATCGCGTACGACATCAGGCGTTTGTCCATCACTACACGCAGCGCCGCGTCGATCTCGACGCGCGGGACGATTTCATTATCGGTGTAAGGCAAGGCCGCGTCGTTGATCTGACTGTCGAACCATAAGGCGAGCACGGTTGGTTCGAGATTCGACTGCAGCGAGCTGTATTCGAGCCTCGCGTAGGTGAGGCTCATGTCGATCAGTTCGTCCAGTTCAGTGACGTCCTGATCGATGCTTGCCAGCGCGCTTTCGTACTCGGTGGCGGAGCCCGGTTCGCGCAACACCTCCAATGCAAAACGCACCCGTGCAAGCGGCGTGCGCAGTTCGTGCGAGATGCCATTGGTCAGTTCGCGCTGCGCGGCGATCAGCCGTTCCATCCGTTCGGCAAGCGCGTTGAGCGTGCGCGCCAGCGGGCCGATGATCGTGCTAAAGGACTCCCGTGCCCGGGTGTTGAAGCGACCGCCGGTGAAATCGATCGCACGTTCGCGGACCATCACCAGATCGACCCACACCGGACGCATCCAGCGATACGCCACCACGGCCGGCACCCCGAACACCACGACCAGGACCGGCACGATGCCACCCGGCAACGCCACGAAGCCGCGCCATACGACCGCGGCGGTCAGCTCGAACGACAGGCCGAGCAACGGAATCGCAGCCACCACCAGCGAGAGCCCCAGCAAACGAAGATAGGCACGCAGATAAAGCCGCGACCAGCTCGGCATGCGGTCGGCACGCGTATCCGTCCACGAGCGGCGAAAATTCAGCCAGCGCCATTTGCAATAGCGGAAAGCAGAGAGTTTAGGTGCGGCAGGATTCATGATCACGAACGTCGGGAAAGAAGGTGCGCCGGCCGCAGGAGGCCGTCCAGTCCATCCGTTCCTCTGGCGTGCGCGCGGCTCACGTTAGCATAGCGGGACGCTGCAGGAAGGCAAGCGTGTGGTCGGCAACGGTATCGCGCTCGTTGTCGAGTGTGATCATGTGATAGCTGTCGGTCAGGCGCACGAGCGTGACATCGCGGCTACCGAGGTGTTCGCAGACGAATTCCGCAGAACGGATGCTCGTCACTTCGTCCTCTTCCGAGTGCATCACCAGCGTTTCACAGGCCACCTGCGGGAGCGCGCGTCTGACTGCAAAACGCATCCAGTCCACCTGAGCAATCGCTGCGAGCGGCACGTACGGATAGTGCACGCCACTGCCTTTTTTCAGCGCGCGACGAATCAGGTTGCGGATACGATCGTTCTTGATGCCGAACGGCTCACCCTCCGGCACGCGAATCAGATGACGCAGTCCCGGCACGCAATACATCAGGTAACGCAGCGGACGCAGGCGCGAACCGCCCCATCCGTCGAGGAAGAGCGGCGGCGACAGCAGGATCAGGCGGCCGTGCGTCATCCGCTCACGGGCGCTCAGCATCACCGCGAGCAAGGCGCCCATCGAGATGCCCGCCACGTCGACACGTTCATAGCGCGTGATCAGATCGCGATACGTGCGGCTAAGCAACTGCATGTAGTCGCGCAGGCTGACGCCGCTCAACTGATCGGGACGCGAACCGTGTCCCGGCAACGACGGCAGATACACATCGCAGCCGATCTGCTCGAACTTGCGATCGAGTGAGCCGAAGTCGTGCCGCGTCCCGCCCAGGCCATGGATCATCAATACAGCGTGTCTGGAAAGAGGTAAGACGCGGGCGGACATGACGCAGCTCGTAAATGAACAAGCTTGCGATACTAGCTACGCAACGCGCGCGCGACTGTCGATTTGAAACAGGTCTATGTGGAGTTTTGTCGGCTATTCAAAGGCAAGTCCGGGGCTCTTCCGAGGCTATTTGCAACCCGGTTGCCAAGTTACTCCCATGCCACCTTGCTGAACTGATAGCCCTTGCCGCGCACCGTCTTGATACACTGCGGCGTGCCGGAATCGTCATGCAGCTTGCGGCGCAGCTTGGAAATGCCGCCGTCGATGGAGCGATCGAGGCCGTCGAACTCGATGCCTCTCAATTGCCGCATCAGGTCGTCGCGGCTCACCACTTCGCCTGCACAACTTACTAGCGCCCACAGCAGGTCGAATTCCGCCGAGGTCAGATCGGGCCGCGTGCCGTCGGGCAGCGTCACCATCCGGGCAGCCCGGTTGATCTCGAACTTGCCGAACGTAAAGCGCTCCGGCTGGCCGGAGATTTCCGTGGCGCGCCCCGAAACGCGGCGCAACTGCGCCTTGATGCGAGCGAGCAGGACGCGCGGTTCGACCGGCTTGTGGACATAATCGTCTGCGCCGAATTCGAGGCCCAATACTTCGTCGAACTGTTCGTCGCGCGCGGTCACCATGATAATCACGCCGTTGAACTGCTCGCGCGCCTCGCGGCAGATCTGGAAACCGTCCTTGCCCGGCAGGTTGACGTCGAGGATCAGCAGGTCCGGCTGCCGTTTGAGAATGGCGGGCACCGCTTCGTTGCCGTGCAGCACGACCTCCACTTCATAGTCGTGCTTGCGCAGATAGCCCGCCACTAACGCGGACAGGCGGATATCGTCTTCAACGAGCAGGATACGGAAAGGCATGAGTAAATTGTCCGGCGCTGACGGAGTTTCAGCCGCTGCGAGGCTGTTGGTAACCTCTCAGCATAGCCGATAGTTTTTGCGCAACTCGAACCACGCGACAAAACTCGACAATTATCCATGCAACTCGACACGAAGACAGGACGAATGCGGGCCGCAATAACAAAAGCCCCATTCGCCAACGAATGGGGTTTCTACAACGTACTAAAAGAATCAGACGCGTTCGATCGCGATCGCAATGCCCTGACCGACGCCGATACACATCGTGCAGAGGGCGAAACGGCCCTGCGTGCGTTGCAGTTGATACATCGCCGTGGTCACGAGCCGCGCGCCGCTCATGCCAAGCGGATGACCAAGCGCAATCGCGCCGCCGTTCGGATTCACGCGAGCGTCATCGTCCGCGACACCCAGCGTACGCAATACCGCGATCCCCTGCGACGCGAACGCCTCGTTCAATTCGATCACGTCGAACTGATCGATCGTCATGCCCAGGCGGGCCAGCAGTTTTTGCGTGGCCGGCGCCGGGCCGATGCCCATCACGCGCGGTGCAACGCCAGCGGTCGCGATACCAAGCACACGTGCCCGCGGTGTCAGGCCGAACCGCTTGGCCGTCGCTTCGTTCGCGAGCAGCAGTGCCGCGGCGCCATCGTTCACGCCTGAGGCGTTGCCCGCTGTTACGGTGCCGTCCGGACGTACCACGCCTTTCAATTTGGCAAGCGCTTCGAGACTGGTTTCCCGCGGATGTTCATCCTGCGACACCACCAGCGGATCGCCCTTCTTCTGCGCAATCGTTACCGAGACGATTTCCTGCGCAAGCGTGCCGTCGCGTTGCGCACGCGCGGCCTTCTGCTGGCTGCGCAGTGCAAACGCGTCCTGATCCGCACGGCTCACCTTGTAGTCGGTTGCGACGTTTTCGCCGGTCTCCGGCATCGAATCGACACCGTAAAGCTGCTTCATTAGCGGATTGACGAAACGCCAGCCAATTGTCGTGTCGAAGATATCGGCCTGGCGCGAGAAGGCGCTGGTTGCCTTGCCCATCACGAACGGCGCACGGCTCATGCTTTCGACGCCGCCCGCCACCATCAATGCCGCCTCGCCCGATTTGATCGCGCGCGCCGCGATGCCGACGGCGTCCATGCCCGAGCCGCACAACCGGTTGACGGTGGAACCCGGTACGTCTTGCGGCAAACCCGCCAGCAGCAGTGACATGCGCGCGACGTTGCGGTTATCTTCGCCGGCCTGGTTGGCGCAGCCGTAGATCACGTCGTCGATGGCGTTCCAGTCGACTTCCTTGTTGCGCTCCATCAGCGCCCTGAGCGGCACAGCGCCTAGGTCGTCGGCACGCACCGACGACAACGAACCCGCATAGCGGCCAATCGGCGTGCGAATCGCGTCGCACAGGAAAGCTTCAGTCATGTGATGTCTCCAGTTGAATACTTGCACCGCTTGCCTCGCCGTAACAGGCGCGGCTGGCGCGTCGCGCGGGTGGAACCGCGTTCGCGGCCACCCGTCGCAGCGAGCGGAAGGGTCATTCGGAGCTTATGCCGCGACGCGACGTGCCGCAAACCCTTCACTAGCCCAATCAGGATAGCAGCGAACCGCGTCGGCCGACTCCGAATTGTTCTATATACGAACAATGGATCGCATATCGAACATTCAGTCCTGATGATAGGCGTGGTGCGGAAACCGTGTCAAGTGCGGCTGGTTTGCCAACGGGAGACAAACATCGGAAGAATCAGGCTTTGTCGCCTGTCAACGAGGCTGAATGTGCTCATCCTCGATGTAGCTGCGGATCACATCTGCAAAGCTCGACTCGCCTTTCAGGCCGAGCTGCTCCGCACGCGCGGTGTCCCACCGGCCTGGCCAACTGCCGACAATCTTCTCGATGCGTGGGTCCGTCTGCCATTCGATGCGCTTGACCACCTCATCACCTGCGACTTCGCGCAGCGCGGCGACCATCTCATCGACACTGACCGAAATACCCGGCAAATTCACCGTACGAAGGTTGCCGAGCGCGGCGGCGTCGATTTCGAGCCCCGCGATCAGACAGGCAATCGCTTTGCGCGGCGAAAGCAACCACAGGCGCGTGCCGCCGGCCACCGGGCAGATCGCCGCCTCGCCGTTCAACGGCTCGCGAATGATGCCGCTCGCAAACGACGACGCCGCAGCATTCGGCTTGCCGGGGCGCACGCTGATGGTCGGCAGGCGCAACACCCGACCGTCGACGAAGCCACGCCGCGTGTAATCGTTCAGCAGCAACTCGGCAATCGCTTTCTGCGCGCCATACGAGGACTGCGGATTCAACGCCGTATCGTTGCGCACGACGTCCGGCATATCGCCACCGTACACGGCGACCGAACTCGTGAACACGACGCGCGGCCGATGCCCGCGCAACCGGCAAGTTTCCAGCAGCAGACGCGAGGCATCGAGATTGATGCGCATGCCGAGATCGAAATCCGCCTCGGCCTGCCCACTGACAATCGCGGCCAGATGGAAGATGGCTGAAGTCTGCTCGTCGATCACGCGCTCAAGCACGTCGGACTCGGCGATATCGCCCACTTCGGCGCGCACCCGGCTGTCGCTGAATCCGCTAGCGGCGACGACGTCGAGCAGCACGAGTTCGGTAATCGGTTGCGGCTGGCCGTCCGGTCCCTTCAGTTCGCCGCGCGCCAACAGTTCGCGTGCGAGACGTTGACCGAGAAACCCCGCGCCGCCGGTGATCAGTACTTTCATGATGTCTGCCGTCCCTGATAGTTCCTGAGCCACCCCAGGCCTTCCGACGTCCCTGCCCGCGGCCGATATTCGCAACCGACCCAGCCGTCGTAGCCGAGCTTGTCGATCAGATCGAACAGATACGGATAATTCAGTTCGCCGATATCCGGCTCGTGCCGCTCAGGCACACCGGCAATCTGGATATGCCCGATGCCGGCCATATCGCGTTTCAGCTTGAATGCAAGGTCGCCCTCGACGATCTGGCAGTGATAGCAGTCGAACTGCACCTTCAGGTTGGGCGCGCCCACTTCCGCGCAGACCGATTGTGCGTCGTCCTGACGATTGAGAAAGAAGCCAGGGATATCGCGCGTATTGATCGGCTCGATCACGATCGTGATCCCATCGGCCTGCGCAGTCCTGGCGGCATACGCCAGGTTCTGCAGATACACCTCGCGATGCCGTTCGCGCGATTGATCCGCCCCAATCAGGCCGGCCATCACATGCAGCGAGCGATTGCCGAGCTGGCGGGTGTAGTCGAGCGCGGTATCGAAGCTGCGGCGAAACTCTTCTTCGCGGCCCGGCAGCGATGCAATCCCACGCTCGCCGCCCGCCCAGTCGCCCGGCGGCGCGTTGAAGAGCGCTTGAGTCAGGCCGTGATCGGCGAGGCGTTGCTTGAGTTCCTCGGCCGGAAAATCGTAGGGAAACAGAAACTCCACGGCCTTGAAGCCGTCTTGCGCCGCGGCGGCAAAACGGTCGAGAAAACCGTGCTCGGTGTACATCATGGTCAGGTTGGCAGCGAAGCGAGGCATTGCAGCAACTCCTTTTCTGGGGAACAGCGAAGCGCTCCACGCGCTTCGCTGATAGGTAAATATTTTGCGCGGCGCACCGAACCCGGCGTGCACGACGCGCGCTGAGCGCTACCAGCGCGCGCCGAATACGCTACGCAACTCTTCAAGCGCTGCGTCATCGAGCGGTGCCGGGCGCGGGTTAGTCATCAGCCATAGTCGCGCCGTCTCCTCGAACTCTTCCAGCGCATAGGACGCCTGCGCCACCGAGCGCTCCCACACCACCGGCCCGAGCCGCTCCAGCAGCACACCGCGTACCGTGCCGGCGAGCGCTGCAATCTGCTTGGCCACCTGCGGGTCACCCGGACGGCGGTAGCGGATCAGCGGGATGTGGCCGACTTTCATGACGTAGTACGGCGTGATCGGCGGCAGGACGTCGGCTTCGCTCCACACCCCCGCCAGCGTCAAAGCCACCAGGCGCGTCGAATGTGTATGGATAACGCCGCGTGTTTCCGCATTGCTGGCATAGATGCCGCGGTGCAAGGCCAGCGTCTTCGAAGGTCTGCCGCCCGAAACCGCATTGCCCGCCAGGTCGACCTTGGCAATCTCCGCAGGATCGAGCCGGCCGAGGCAGGCATCGGTCGGCGTGATCAGCCAGCCGTCGTCGAGACGCGCGCTGATATTGCCGGCGGTGCCCACGGTATAGCCGCGCTGATACAGGCTTGCGCCGGTGGCGCAGATTTCCTCGCGGACCTTCGATTCTTCACCGCTATGGATTCCTAACGTCATGACGCCGCCCCGTCGAGATGACGCAAGGCCTTGGCAAAGAAATCGGTAGCGCCGAAGTTACCGGACTTGAGTGCGAGTGCCAGCGGCACATCGCCCGTGGTCGCGGTGGCCGGTACGCCTGGATCGATCTGCGCGCCGATGCGCAGCGTGTGCACGTCGAGTGCCTGAACCACGGCCCCCGAAGTTTCACCACCCGCCACCACAAACTTGCGCACGCCTAGTTCATGCAAACCGCGCGCGATCGACGCCAAGGTACTTTCAACCAGGTGTCCGGCCTGCTCGACACCGAGTTCGCGCTGCACAGCCTTCACTTCATCGGGCGTCGCAGTCGCGTAGATCAGTACCGGTTGCTTTTCCGCGAAATGCTGGCGCGCAAACGAAAGCGCCTGTTCGACCACCGGCTCGCCGCGCGCAGCCGCCAGCGGATCGATCCGAAAGGCCGGACGGCTTTCGCGCCAGGCCGCTACTTGCGCGTTGGTCGCCTTCGAAGCGCTACCCGCCAGCACCACCGAGAGACCCTCGATTGAAGGCAACTGTCCTGCGTCTGCGGTCTTTGAAAGCAAACCAGCGCGGCGGAAATTTGCCGGCAACCCGATTGCAATGCCAGAACCGCCCGTGATCAGCTTGAGATCGGCGCACGCTTCGCCGAGTGTATGCAGATCTGCATCGGAGAGCGCATCGGTAATCGCCATGCGCACGCCGTCCCGCTTTAATGCGTTAAACGATTCGCGTACCGCCGCAACACCCTGCGCCACACTGTCGTAGCGAACGAGGCCAACTTTCGACTCCGTCTGCCGCCGCAGGACGCGCACCAGATTCGCATCGGTCATGGGCGTGAGCGGGTGGTTCTCCATGCCGGATTCGTTGAGCAACACGTCGCCGACGAAGAGATGACCGCGGAAAATCGTGCGGCCGTTCTCCGGAAACGCCGGACAGGCGATCGTGAAAGCGTCAGCGGCGCCGTGCGATTGCCCGGCAGGGCCGGATAAGGCATCAAGTAACGCATCGGCCACCGGACCGATATTGCCCGCATCGGTCGAATCGAATGTCGAGCAGTACTTGAAGAAAAATTGCCGGCAACCTTGCGCGCGCAACCACTCGAGCGCGGCGAGCGATTGCGCGACCGCGTCGGCGGCTGGGATCGTGCGGGACTTTAGCGCCACCACCAATGCATCGGCTTCCACCGGTTCATCGGAGTTCGGCACGCCGATACTCTGAACCGTGCGCATGCCGCCGCGCACCAGCATGTTGGCGAGATCTGTGGCGCCGGTGAAATCGTCGGCGATGCAGCCGAGTAGCGGCTGCGAAGATAAAGTCGTCATGACAGCGCTCCTGCTACGACTTCGCCGCCGGCACGTCGATGCCGGGGAAAATCTTGATCACCGCCGAGTCGTCCTCGCCGCCGTGCCCCGCCGACGAAGCCATCATGAACATCTGATGTGCCGCAGCCGAGAGCGGCAGCGGAAATTTCGAACGGCGCGCGGTATCCAGCACGAGACCGAGATCCTTGACGAAAATATCGACCGCGGAGAGCGGCGTGTAATCGCCCTTGAGGATGTGCGGCACGCGGTTTTCGAACATCCACGAATTGCCGGCGCTATGCGTAATCACGTCGTACAGCGAGTCGGCGTCGACGCCTTCGCGCAAGCCGAGCGCCATCGCTTCCGCGGCGGCAGCAATATGCACCCCCGCGAGCAACTGGTTGATGATCTTCACTTTCGAGCCAAGCCCATGCACGGAACCCAGCCGGTAAACCTTGCCGGCCATCCCCGTTAGCACGTCTTCGCAGGCGGCGTAGGCCGCAGCAGGTCCCGAAGTCATCATCGTCATCTCACCGGACGCGGCTCGCGCTGCGCCGCCCGAGACGGGCGCGTCGAGCATCTGCAGACCGGCGGCCTCGACGCGCTTGCCGAGGTCAAGGGCGAAGTCAGGGGAAACCGTTGCGCTCGCAATTACTACGCTGCCAGGCTTCATGCTGGCCACCGCGCCGCGCTCACCGAACAACACTGCGTCGGTTTGCGCCGCGTTGACCACCAGCGTGATCACCACCTCGCACTGCGCCCCCAGTTCAGCAGGGTTTGCACAGGCCACGCCGCCGTCCGCAGCGAAACTCTCAAGCACGGCACTGCGCAGATCGCACGCGTGCACCCGAAAACCTGCCCGCAGCAACGAGCGGGCGACGCCCAATCCCATTGCACCGAGGCCGATGACTCCAACGTTTCTGGACATGCTCTACTCCGAGTGAAATTCGTATGGTTCGACGTGGCCGCGCCAACGGCATGTACCGCTGCGCGCTCGCGTCTCGAGCATCAATGCTCAAGGCTCAAGGCTCAGCAAATGCCAGCCTCTGCCAGACGGCGGGCTGCGTTGTACATATGCGTGCGGGCAGCGTTGCGCGCTTCCATCGGATCGCCTGCGCGAATCGCGGCGACAATCGCCGCGTGTTCATCGCGCACCTGGCGCGAAAAGTCTTCGCGCAACGACTCGTTGCGGCGCGTGACGACGGTCCCAGCTTCCAGGTATTGATTCAGAAACGCGAGCGTCTTGAGGAAATAGGGATTTCCGGTGGCCACGGCGATTGCGCGATGAAAGGCCACGTCCTCGGCAACGCCGTCCTGGCCCTCGGCCGCCGCCTCATCGATCTTCGCCAGCGCGGCGTCAATCGACATCATGTCGGCGTCGCTGCGTCGCATCGCGGCTTCGGAGGCGACCTCGGCTTCGATCGCCCGGCGCAACGCGAGAATCTGCAACACCGAGCCGGTCTCGACCGCTTCCGCGTAGTCAATGCGCAACGGCCGGATCGCGCCGTGTGCCGCGATGAAGACCCCGCTGCCCTGACGCGGCTCGACCACACCTTCGTTCTTCAGGCGCGAGATCGCTTCGCGAATCACCGTGCGGCTCACACCGAACTGCCCGGCCAGCACGGCTTCCGTTGGAAGCTTGCCGCCGCGCGCGAAGGTGCCTTTATCGATCTGCTTGAGCAGTTGCTGCGCGACCGTGTCGCTGAGGGCACGGGCGGGAATCTTCTCGAACATGCGAGTCCCGATTGATCATGTTATAGGGTCATCATACAAATTTATGCCATCGGCTGCATCCGCGAAAACCCTGGGCGGATCACCCGCCCCGCCCGATAATCCGCCTTGTGCAAATCGCCCGTCGATACGCCGCATTCGGCTCAGCTCCGCCAGGAAACAAAATCGGCGAGGTTGGCGAAACGCAGGGCATAAGCTATCTTCACGGCTTTCTGCGCCTGCGCGCGGCCGGGCAACGCACCGTTGGCCCAACTTCGCTGCGCAGGCCAGCGGCGTGCCCATCCTTTACCCCATGCATTCCTGAAGAGGCCCATGAGCAAAGCCCCCCAAGCGTCTCCTGCCGATCCGTCCAGCGCCCCCGACGCGGCGGACGCTCCGGACAGACCGGGCGATTCCTACGTGCAGTCGTTCGCACGCGGTCTCGCGGTGATTCGCGCCTTCAACGCGGAACGGCCGGAGCAGACGCTAACCGATGTTGCTGCCGCGGCCGGTCTCACCCGAGCAGGAGCACGACGCATTCTGCTGACGCTGCAGACGCTCGGCTATGTCGAAACCGAGGGGCGCCTGTTCCGCCTGACGCCGAAGATTCTCGACCTCGGCTTCGCCTATCTGACGTCGATGCCGTTCTGGAATCTGGCCGAACCGGTGATGGAAGAGCTTTCGGCGCAGGTCCACGAAAGCTGTTCGGCGGCGGTGCTCGATCGCACCGAGATCGTCTATGTGCTGCGCGTGCCCACCCACAAGATCATGACGATCAACCTGTCGATCGGCAGCCGCCTGCCGGCGTATTGCACGTCCATGGGCCGCGTGCTGCTGGCTGCGCTCGACGACCAAGCGCTCGACGCCACGCTCGGCTCCACGCCTTTGTACGCTCACACGGCGCGCACGGTCACCGACAAGGAAGAGTTGAAAAAGATCATCGCCCAGGTGCGCCGTCAGGGGTGGGCGATCGTCGATCAGGAACTGGAAGGCGGCTTGATTTCGTTGTCCGCACCGATCCGCAACCGGCAAGGGCGCGTGATCGCGGCGATGAACATCAGCGGCAATGCACAGCGTAATTCCGCCAAGCAGATGGTGAAGGCTTTTCTGGAGCCGCTGCAGCAGGCGGCGCAAAACGTGTCGGACCTAGTGGCGCGGCGCGGGTAGGTGGTCGCACCCGCTGTGTTCTCACCCGCGCTCGCCTCAGTCCACTACCCTATCCACCGCTCTATCTGCCGCGTCCCGCAGCGTTAAAGTCAGGGTATCCAACGACTCGCTCACTGGCCCAGATAGCGCTCGACGAGCCGCGTCCAGTACGCCGCACCCACTGTCAGGTTGCGGTCGTTGAAATCGTAGTGCGGGTTGTGCACCATACAGCCGTCCTCGCCCACGCCGTTGCCAATGCGCAGAAACGTGCCCGGCCGCTTTTGCAGCATGAACGCAAAGTCTTCGCTGCCCATCAGCATGTCCGTCTGTGCGACCACCTTGTCGTCGCCCACCAGTTCGCGCGCCACTTCAATGGCGAAATCCGTTTCGGTATCCGAATTTACTACCACCGGATAGCCTTCGATGTACTCCACCACCGCCTTCGCGCCATAACTTTCCGCCTGGCTCTCGGCCAGCTCAGTGATGCGCTTTTTCAACAGCGCGCGCACTTCCGGATTAAACGAACGCACGCTCAATTCCAGCCTGGCTGTACTTGAGATCACGTTGTTTGCGGTGCCCGCATGCATCGAGCCAACCGTTACAACGGCGGCCTGTGACGGGTCGACGTTGCGCGCCACGATGGTCTGCAAGGCCATCACGATGCTGGCCGCTACGACCACGGGATCCACCGTCATGTGTGGACGCGCGGCATGCCCGCCAACGCCTTCAATGGTGATGATGGGCTTGTCGCCCGCAGACATGAACGGCCCCTTGCGAAACAGCAATACACCCGGTTCCGCGCCCGGATGGTTGTGCATGCCAAACACCGCATCGCAGGGAAAGCGTTCGAACAGACCGTCTTCGATCATCTTCTTCGCACCGCTGTCGATCCCGCTTTCTTCAGCCGGCTGGAAATATACGTGTACCGTGCCCGAGAACCGCCGCGTCTTCGCGAGATGCTCCGCAGCGCCGAGCAGCATGGTGGTGTGACCGTCATGGCCGCACGCATGCATCTTGCCGTGGTTACCGCTCGCGTACGGCAGGCCGGTCTCTTCGACGATCGGCAGCGCGTCCATATCGGCGCGAATGCCGATGCTGCGCTTGCCGTCGCCCGCCTTGAGCGTGCCGACCACACCCGTGCGCCCCACCCCACGCGTCACCTGCCAGCCCCATTGTTCGAGCTTGCCGGCCACCAGCTCACTCGTCGCGACCTCTTCGTAGGCCAGCTCCGGACGATGATGAATGTGGTGGCGGATTTCCCGCAGGCTCTCGGCAACAGGCGCGAGATGTTCGACTTCAGTGAACTGGCCGGCGGGATGGGATGCTTCGCTCATCGTGGACTCCAAATGGTTTTAGCGCCGCAATCAATACGGCGAACTGACGACGACGATAGTATGCCCTTGCTGGGAAATCAAAGTCCGAAGGCGACAGCGCCGCGTACTACTTCGACGAAGGCGTGGCCGGCGTCTTCGAGCGCGCCGGAGTTGTCGATCGTGGTCATGTGCACGCCATCCGGCAAGGAAAACGGTGCCCGCCGCGCGAGACGTGCCGCGACCTGTTGCGCGCTTTCGCGTGCCCGTGCGCCGAGACGTGCTTCAAGCACGTGAGGCGCAGCGTCGATATGAACCACGTCGACCGATGGATAACGCTCGAGCGTTTGCTGCAGATGCTGGCGCGAACCGTTGATGACCACGGTGCAACCCTGCTCGAGCCACGCGTCGAGCTCGATGCCGATGCCGTAACGCAGCCCATGGCTCGACCATTCGAGCGCAAAAAGACCAAGGGCGGAGCGCACTTCGAACTCCTCCAGGGTCAGCTCGACGTGATCCTCGCCGTTGCCGCTGGCCCGCGTAATGTATCGATGCGCAAACAGGATGGGCTCCCCTACGACACGCTTGCGGGCGAAGCCCAGCAGCGAATCCTTGCCGGCGCCGGACGGGCCCATCACATAGATCAGACGGCCATTCACTGTTGCTCCACTCCCTCAGTCTGAAACGGCAGACGTTGCCATAGCACGAAGGGTTCGCCCGGCGCCGGTTCGACGAACAGCGCCGCACTGTCGACCACCAGCGGACCTAGCGCAGCAATCCTGTCATGCCACCACGCGACGAGCGCCGCGCGTTCGTGCGCGGCTTCGAGCGAACTGGACAACGTCATGTGAAAACGGAACTCGTCGAACACGTATGGATAGCCCCATTCGACGAGCAGATCGCGCTGGCGATCGGTCAGCGGCGTAGCGAGACGGCGCGCCAGGTCCGCAGCGGAAGGCTTGGCGCGCAAACCGTCGAGCGTACGCAGAGCGCTCGAGGCCAACTCGCGCATGCTGGCTTCGCCCATGGGCTCAGCCGGCCGCAGCGCGACAAAATCGCCAAGCGTGGCGGCTTCCACCGGCAAGACAAAGGGCTTTTGCTGTTGCGCCCAACGACGCGCATCGTCAAGTACCCCACGCGGCGTGACACCGTCAGCAAGCCGAAAGGGAGCGACCAGCGTGCCGTGCCAGCCGTAGCGGCGCGGTGCTTTCGTCAGCTCGCTGACGCTGCGCGTGAGCGCCGCCGGTTGCGGCGGCGTGTAAGGAGCACCGCTCTCCACATCGCCGCCGAGCCATTCGGAACCAGCCAGCCACCACGCGGAATCGCGCGACGGCGCGTAATACACCGCGAAACGCGCCTGCCCAGACCATTCGAACGCTTCGTTCGCCTTGCACGCCGCGTCGCTCATACGTCGTTTTCCACCAGCAGTTGCACGCGGTCCGCCGCGAAATGCGTCACGCCATATTTGATCGGCGTACCTTCCACGTCGACGTCGACGTTCTCGACCCACAACACCGGCTGCTGCCGGTTGATATTCAGCCGCCGCGCGACTTCCGGCTCGGGCAGCACGCTGCCGATGCGGCTCCACTTACGCAAATAGTCGGTTACGCCGAACTCGGCCAGCGCCTTCGTGATGCCTCCGGTGCGTTCAAGCACGTCGGGCAGATCCGCGAAACGCGCAGCCGGATACCAGCTGCGTGCGAAGGTCAGCGGCACGCCGTCCGACTCGTGCATCGACTCGATCCGGTAGACCGCCGCGCCGGCGCGCAAGCCGAGCGCCTTGGCGACGTTCGGTTCGGCCTTCGCCCGGGCCGCCGACAACATGGCACCGGCCGCCGCGTGATGCTGCTGGCGCAGGTTCTCGGTGAAGCGTGTACGGCGGCCAATCGTATAGTCGATCGCGCCGGGCTGCACAAACGTGCCGCGCCCCTGCTCCACACTCACGAGGCCGAGCGCCGCCAGCCCAAGCATGGCGCGACGCACCGTGTGACGGTTGACGTCAAAGCGTTTGGCAAGCTCGCCTTCGCTCGGCAGGCGCCCTTCCGCGCCGAAACCACTGGCCGCGATCTCGGCCGCGAGGATCTGCTCGATCTGCCGCCACACGGCAACGCCCGCGCCCCGTTCGAGCTGTTTGCCCGGCGTAGCGGTGTCGTTCGATGTCATGGTGCTGTCATTCCCTTCAGTTCAAATATTCATTGTGACGTGCATTGTAGTGCGCAAGCCGTGATGGAAATATGAAAACACGAGCGTCCTGCAAGCACAACCATCTTACCTCTAAACGTCTAGACGTTTAGACGAATAGATGGTCAAATGTCTACTCGCCGGACCAATAGGAACCTCGATGAGCGCCTTTTCCGCCACGCCCTCCTCCGCCATGCGGCGCGCATGGATGGCCGTGCTTGCCCATACGCCGCGCGCCGAACTTGAAGCCGCACTAAGCCACGCGCTGGACGGCGCGAGTCCGCCGGAATTCGACTGGCTACGGCCGCCCGAAACCGGTCTCGCCATGGTGCGCGGTCGCGTCGGCGGCAGCGGCGACGCCTTCAATCTCGGCGAAGCCACCGTCACCCGCGCCACGCTGCGCTTGCGCAGCCCGGCCGAGCAGGCGCCGGTGGGCGTGGCCTGTCATCTGGGCCGCGACCGGCGTCGCGCCGAACTCGCTGCGCTGGCCGATGCGCTACTGCAATTGCCTGAGCAGCACGCGCGGCTGCATGGCCAACTGATCGAACCGCTCGCCGCGCAGCTCGCCGAAAAGCGCGCGGCACGGCGAGACGAAGCCGCGTCGACACGCGTCGAATTCTTCACCATGGTGCGGGGCGACTGATGGACAACCTGACAAAAAACGCGATGAACTCCTCACAGATTGCCCTCTCCACGCTTGCCCCTGGTTTTGTGGATCCGGTGCACGACACCCAGGCGGTGTTCCGCACGCTGCTCGATGCGCTATCGCGGCCGGGCACGGTAGGTGTCGTAGAGAACGTGCTGCCCGCATCGCAGGCATCCGGCACACACCGCTCGCGCGCCGAACTGGCTGCTTTAGCGGCGCTTCTGACACTGTGCGATTACTCGACACCCGTATGGCTCGCGCAACCGGACGCCGCGCTGGCCTCGGCATTGCGCTTTCATACCGGCGCACCGCTCGTCGACGATGTGCACGACGCTGCGTTTGCGTATATCCATGACGCCGCGCTGTTGCCGGAACTCGAACACTTCTCGCTCGGTGCGGCGGAAACGCCGGAGCAATCGGTGACCTTGCTGATCCGCGTCGATGCGCTGACCGGTGGACCCAGCGTCGTGCTGAGCGGCCCTGGCATCGAACGCACGGCCACCATCTCGCCGCTCGGGCTGCCCGAACATTTCTGGCGCGAGCGCGCCAGCCTCGCGCCGCTGTTTCCGTGCGGCATCGATTGCTACCTCGTCTGCGGCAACACGCTGATCGGTCTGCCGCGCACAACTCATGCAAAGGTGAACTGATGTACGTTGCCGTCAAAGGTGGAGAACGCGCGATCGAAGCATCGTGGCGTCTGCTCGACAAGTCGCGCCGCGGCGATACGCGGCTCGCCGAATTGGGCGTCGGGCAGATCCGCGAACAGTTGCGGCTCTCGGTGGCCCGTGTGATGACCGAAGGTTCGGTGTACGACGAAGATCTCGCGGCACTCGCCATCAAGCAGGCCGCCGGCGATCTCGTCGAAGCGATCTTTCTGCTGCGAGCGTATCGCACGACGTTGCCGCGCTTCGGATATACGCAGCCGCTCGACAGCGAAGCGATGGTGGTCGAGCGCCGCATTTCGGCGACCTTCAAGGATCTGCCGGGTGGGCAGTTGCTCGGCGCTACTTACGATTACACGCAGCGTTTGCTCGATTTCTCGTTGATGGCTGACGAACAGGCAAACGGTGGGAATACTGATAACGCTTCACACAGCGCTGCTGCTACGGCCGCCGCTCAGCGTGCAGCGCTCGGCGACACCGGGCCCGAATCGATGCCCCGGGTCGTCTCCCTGCTCAACAAGGAAGGCCTGATCGAACAGGAAAGGCCTGCGCCCGGCTCAGCGGAGCCCGGTGATCTGACACGTGAGCCGCTCTCGTTTCCGGCAGACCGTGCAACACGTTTGCAGAATCTCGCGCGCGGCGACGAAGGCTTCCTGCTGGCTATGGGTTATGCGACGCAGCGCGGTTACGCAAACTCGCATCCGTTCGCGGGCGAAATCCGTTTCGGCTCGATCAGCGTCGAGATGGAACTCGATGAACTGGGCGAAGCCGTCGAGATTGGTGAGATCGACATTACCGAATGTCAGATGATCAACCAGTTCGCCGGCAGCCTCGAGGTTCCGCCCACCTTCACGCAGGGCTACGGTCTCGCCTTCGGTCACTCGGAGCGCAAGGCGATGGCCATGGCGCTGGTGGACCGTGCGTTGCGTGCCGAAGAGCTGGGCGAAACGCTCGCATCGCCGACCCAGGATATCGAATTCATGCTGTCGCATAGCGATAACGTCGAAGCCTCCGGCTTCGTCCAGCATCTGAAGCTGCCTCACTACGTCGACTTCCAGGCCGAACTCGAACTCGTGCGCCGTTTGCGTGCGCAACATGCGGCACAAGTTGCGGAAGCGGAACCGGCTACAGAAGCGACGCAGGCGAAATCGGCAGCAGAACCCGCAGAAACGCCGCAGACGCTGCAACCCGCTAACGGCCACGATCATCAGGAGCAAGCCGCATGAACGCGCCCGATCCACAACTTGCCGGCGGCGCGCCATACGACCGCGCGGCCGAAGGCTACAACTTCGCCTATCTCGACGAGCAGACCAAGCGGATGATCCGCCGCTCGCTCCTGAAGGCCGTCGCAGTACCTGGCTATCAGGTGCCGTTCGCTTCGCGCGAAATGCCGTTGCCTTTTGGTTGGGGCACGGGCGGGATTCAGGTGACCGCTGCGATCATTGGCCGCGACGACACGCTCAAGGTGATCGACCAGGGTTCCGACGAGACCACCAACGCGGTCAATATTCGCCGCTTTTTTGCGCGCACCACCGGTGTAAAGACCACACGCCGCACGTCGGAAGCGACGATTGTGCAGACCCGTCACCGCATTCCCGAAACGCCGCTGACCGACAAGCAGATTCTCGTCTATCAGGTGCCGATGCCCGAGCCGTTGTACCGGCTTGAGCCGCGCACCGCCGAAACCAAGAAGCTGCATGCGCTGGCCGACTACGGTCTGATCAGCGTGAAGCTGTACGAAGACATCGTGCATCACGGTGGGATCGCTACGACGTACGACTATCCGGTGATTGTCAACGAGCGCTATCTGACGTCGCCCTCGCCGATCCCGAAGTTCGACAATCCGAAGATGCACATGAACGCCGCGCTGCAACTGTTCGGCGCGGGCCGCGAGCGGCGCATCCATGCCATTCCGCCGTACACGCGAGTGCGCAGTCTCGACTTCGATGACCATCCGTTCGAAATCCAGCACTGGGAACATGCGTGCGCGCTGTGCGGATCGAGAGAAAGCTTTCTCGACGAGATGATCGTGGACGATCAGGGCACCCGCATGTTCGTGTGCTCGGATAGCGACTACTGCCACGACCGGCGCGAACAGCAGACTGGCGAGGCGGGCGAAAGCGACGCGCCAGGCGCGCTCGTCAAGCACGCCGAAGGAGAATCCGCATGACCGCACGCCTCACACCGCTGATGAGCGCCCGCGCCATCACCAGGCAATACGGCGGCCGTAACGGCTGCAGGAACGTGAGCTTCGATCTGTATCCGGGCGAGGTGCTGTGTATTGTCGGCGAATCGGGTTCGGGCAAAACGACCTTGCTGAACACGCTGGCGCTGCGAACCGAGGCCGATAGCGGCACGCTGCACTATCACGCCACGCACGGCGAAAAGCTCGACTTGCTGGCCATGTCCGAGCCGCGCCGGCGTTTGCTGATGCGCACCGAATGGGGCTTCGTCCAGCAGAATCCGCGCGATGGCCTGCGCAGCGGCGTATCCGCGGGCGCCAATATAGGCGAGCCGCTGATGGCGGTCGGCGCGCGCCACTACGGGCAGATTCGCGCTACCGCGACGCAATGGATGGAGCGAGTGGAACTCGACGCAACGCGCATCGACGAATTTCCCGCCGCGTTTTCCGGCGGCATGCAGCAGCGTCTGCAGATCGCGCGCAATCTCGTCACCGGGCCGCGCCTCGTGTTCATGGACGAACCCACCGCCGGTCTCGACGTCTCCGTGCAGGCGCGTCTGCTCGACCTGTTGCGCACACTCACCAGCACGCTGCATCTGTCGGTGCTGATCGTCACGCACGATATCGGCGTGGCGCGTCTGCTCGCGCATCGTTTGATGGTCATGCAAGGTGGTGAAGTGGTCGAATCGGGTTTGACCGATCAGGTGCTCGACGATCCGCAACACCCATACACGCAAACGCTGGTTTCTTCCGTCCTGCCGGTTTGAGGTTCACGATGTCATCCATCGAATCACGCGCGTCTGAACGCGCTTTTATCGACAACCCAGCGCTGATGTTGCGCGCCGTCGATATCCGCAAGACCTTCACGCTGCATGCCCAGGGCGGTGTGCAGATCGATGCGCTCGCGGGCGTCTCGCTGGACGTCGAGCAGGGCGAATGCGTCGTGCTGGTCGGGCCGTCTGGCATCGGCAAGAGCACGCTGCTGCGCTGCCTGTATGGCAACTATCTGGCGAGTTCAGGCTCCATTGCGATCCGCTCGGATGCAGACGAGGCGCAGCACGTCGCCCTTACCGGCGCCGAACCGCATGACGTGTTGCGTTTGCGGCGCAACGTGGTCGGCTATGTGAGCCAGTTTCTGCGGGTCATTCCGCGCGTCACCACGCTCACGCTCGTTGCCGAACCGCTGGTGTCGCGAGGCGTGGCGGAAGAAGAAGCGCTCGAGCGAGCCGCCGCGCTGCTGGCGCGTCTGAACGTGCCCGAACGGCTGTGGTCGCTCGCGCCCGCCACGTTTTCCGGCGGTGAGCAGCAACGCGTGAACATTGCGCGCGGGCTGATCGCCGGTCATCCGTTACTGCTGCTCGACGAGCCCACAGCTTCGCTCGATGCCGGGAATCGCGACGTGGTCGCCGATCTGGTCATCGAAGCGCGCGAGCGCGGCGCGGCCATTGTCGGTATCTTTCACGATGAAGACACGCGCGCGAAGGTGGCGACACGCCGCCTCGAACTTCAGCCACCGCTGCGTCATCAAGCGGCGCTACACTGAGCAGTGAAACCAGCAGACTGACTACGGAGCATGTCGATGTTGATCAGGAACGCTCGCATCGTGACGCGAGACGAAGTATTCACCGGCGTGGTGCGCATCGAAGACGGCAAGATCCACGACGTCGAACGCGGCACCACCTCGGCACGCGAAGCAGAAGACTGGGACGGCGATTTCCTGCTGCCGGGTCTGATCGAACTGCATACGGACAATCTCGAGAAACATCTCGTGCCGCGTCCGGGCGTGGAATGGAATACAGATGCGGCCTTCGTGATCCACGATGCACAAGTAGCCGCTGCGGGCATCACCACCGTATTCGACGCGCTCGCCATCGGCACACGCTCGAATGCCGGCATCCGTGGCCGCGATCTGCAAACGAAATGCGCGCGGGCTCTCACGCGCTTCCATGAAAAGAATCTGCTGCGCGCCGAGCACTTTTTGCATCTGCGTTGCGAGATTGCCACCGCCGACGTGGTCGAAGTGTTCGACTCGTTGTGCAAGCATCCATTGCTGCGCCTGGCTTCCGTGATGGATCACACGCCGGGTCAGCGGCAGTGGCACGACCGCGAGCAATGGCGCCGCTTCCAGGAACGCAATGGCAAGCTCACCGACGAGCATGTGACAACCGCGTTGGCCGAACTGGCTGACGAGCAGGAGCGTTATGCGGATGCGCACCGCCGCGAGATCGTCGCGCGCTGCAAAACCCTCGGTGTGCCGGTAGCGAGCCATGACGACACGCTCGTCGAGCACGTCGCACAGGCCGCAGCCGAGGGCATCGTGCTGGCGGAATTCCCAACCACCCGCATCGCCGCCGAAACCGCACGGGAGTACCGTATCTCCACCATCATGGGCGCGCCGAACATCGTGCGTGGCGGTTCGCATTCGGGCAACGTGTCCGCGCTGGAACTCGCCAAGGCTGATCTGCTCGACATCCTGTCGTCCGATTACGTGCCGTCGAGCCTGCTCACTGCCGTCTTCGACCTGGTGGACAAGGCCGGCTGGACGCTGCCGCGCGCCATGGCGACCGTGTCGGCCGAGCCTGCGCGCACGGCGGGGCTGCACGACCGCGGTGCGATCGCGCCGGGTCTACGGGCGGACTTCGTACGGGTGACGATGCTCGATACATTGCCGGTGCCCCGCGCCACCTATCGCGAGGGGGCGCGGATCGTGTAAGGACTGTGGCCAATCCGGCTAACCCCGCGATGAACGATCCAGACTGGATGAACGAGATGCTCCGGACTCCGACACGTTTTGCGACGTTGAACGTGTGGAGCTGTTACCTCCGTGGAGAGCGGTTTGGAACCGCCATGTGGCAACCACGCTACGCACAGGCTCCGGCACCCGTTGCGGCACGGCGAAGTCTGAAGAGGCGGATCGCCCAGTGGCTTAAACGTTGAACATGCCGTATTCAATCCGCCGGCGAGAATGGTGGACAAATCTGTTGGCGCGATCGTCACGCGTGCGGCCCGATGGGCGCGCGCACGCAAACTTGCTCATTTGCGTCACGTATTTGCGTTTTTTAGCCACGTAGGTCACACGCACACGCCCGATTCACTCGAAGCGTCGCTGCCACGCGAGCCGTGGCGAGAAAGCCCGCATGAGCGGCATCAACGCTTGGCAGACATCCGCTCACGCAGCCTGTTCACGGCCCGAATGTCCTTGATTCAATTAGCAAATTCCTGGAATTCGTCGTCCGCGCTTCACGCACTTCATGCATCGCGCATGAGACGCTCCTCGTTCGGGTATGACCGGCGGCTAGTTGAACGTACGTCAATTAGCCCACTTGATTTAACCGCAGTCCGCACGCAAACTCTTCTCGCTCTGTCAAGACGCCATCCGGTGTTTCACTGAGTACGTAAACTTTTTGACCTGATAAGCTTTGCCCGCGCTGCTGGCCGCCTGGGCCGCAGCCGGTCAACCTGCCCGGTCGTGAGTCGCGCCGGGCACTATCTCGCGGCGGCACAACCGTCCGCGGGAGTAACACGAACTACCACCGAGGAGTAAAACAGTGAAAAAACTGCTAGCGGCTTTGACGGTTGCTCTGCTTGCCACCGTCTCGATTGGCGCACATGCGAAAGACTGGACCACCATCCGTTTCGGTGTCGACGCCAGCTATCCCCCGTTTGAATCGAAGGGTTCGGACGGCAAGCTCGTCGGTTTCGACATCGACCTCGGCAATGAAATCTGCAAGCGTCTGAATGCAAAATGCGTATGGGTTGAAAACGACTTCGACGGCATGATCCCGGCGCTGAAGGCGAAGAAGTTCGACGGCGTGCTGTCGTCCATGTCGATGACGCCGCAACGTGCGGAACAGATCGCCTTCTCGTCGAAGCTGTTCAACACGCCGACGCGCCTCGTGACCAAGAAGGGCTCGGGTCTGCAGCCGACGCCGGCATCGCTGGCGGGCAAGTCGGTTGGCGTCGAACAAGGCACGATCCAGGAAACGTACGCGAAGACCTACTGGGAGCCGAAGGGCGCCAAGGTGATCTCGTACCAGAACCAGGATCAGGTCTACACCGACCTGCTGTCGGGCCGTCTGGACGCATCGCTGCAAGACGCGGTCGAAGCGGACATCGGCTTCCTGAAGACCCCGCGTGGCGCAGGCTATGAGTTTGCCGGTAAAGACATCATCGACGAGAAGGTCCTCGGCAATGGTGCAGGCATCGGCATGCGCAAGGAAGACACCGACCTGAAGGCCAAGGTCGACAAGGCGATTGCCGACATCATCAAGGACGGCACGTACAAGAAGCTCGAGAACAAGTACTTCACGTTCGACGTGTACGGCAGCTGATCGCAGCTGGCGCGGCTGGCCGCGCCACCGCGAAGTGGCTCAAACGGGCTCCGCTCCAGGCGGGGCCCGTTTCGTTTGGGGTAGCGTGCAATCACCGCTCGCGCTGGTGGGCTACTCCACATTGCGTTCGCTTATCGGCTAAGATCGAGCGATTACGCTTCGCGGCGCCGGCCATGCCCGACGCATTGCAAGCCGCTGCAAAATTCGATTTTCCAAACTGAAATCAACGACATAGCGCGACTCCCCGCGAGGTCGCCGCGCTTCAGAGACCATGCAAACGCTAACCCATCCGCTGATTTCCCCGACACTCGGCACCGCACGCAACCTGACGAGTTTTCACTACGGTCCCGGCGGCGGGCAAAAAATCTATATCCAGTCTTCGCTGCACGCCGACGAACTGCCCGGCATGCTGGTGTCCTGGGCCCTGCGCCGCAAGCTCGAAGCGCTCGAGGCCGCCGGCAAGATCAAAGGCGAGGTGGTGATCGTGCCGGTGGCAAACCCGATCGGCCTGAACCAGCACTTTCTCGGCCATCACATGGGCCGCTTCGAAGCCACCACCGCGCAGAACTTCAACCGCAACTTTCATGATCTGGCGGCCCTCGTCCTGCCGGTGATCGAAGCGCGCCTGACCGACGACGTCGAGCACAACCGCCAGGCGATCCGCACCGCGACGGGCGAGGCGCTCGACGCAATCAAGCCGGAAACAGAACTGCAATCGCATCGCCTCGCGCTGCAGAAGCTGTCGTACGACGCCGACGTCGTGCTCGACCTGCACTGCGACTGGGAAGCGGCCATGCACATCTACACCAATCCGGACCTGTGGACGGAGGTCGAGCCGCTCGCGCGCTATCTGGAAGCCAAGGCGTCGTTGCTGGCGCTGAATTCGGTCGGCAATCCGTTCGACGAGATCCACAGCTTCTGCTGGTCCGATCTGCGCGGCCGTTACGGCGACCGTTTCCCGATTCCGAACGGCTCGGTATCGGTGACAATCGAACTGCGCGGCCAGCGCAACGTTTCGTATGAGTTCGCCGAGCACGACGCGCAGGCGATCATCGAGTATCTGACGCACCGCGGCGTGATCGACGGTACGGCGGCGCCGATGCCCGCGCTCGAGTTCGCTGCTACGCCGCTCGCCGGCGCTGAACCGATCGTCGCGCCGATCAGCGGCGTACTGGTGTACCGCACTGAAGTCGGCACCTGGGTCGACGTCGGCCATGAGATCGCCGATATTGTCGACCCGCTGACCGATCGCGTCGTGACGCTCAGGAGCAGCGTGGCCGGTGTGATGTACGCGCGGCACCTGTCGCGCTTTGCGACCGCCGGGCTGGAATTCGCCCGTATTGCAGGGGCCAAGGCGTTTCGTTCGGGATCGTTGTTGTCAAACTGACCGTGTGAACTGACCAGCGAGAGAGCGGTGGCATTAGCGATGCCACCGCTGCTTCATTGGCTAACTCAGCCGCCCTGCATAACTTAGTCACCCTAACTATTACCAATCGCGCAGACCGATAATAGAAGAGTCGCGTGGTTCACCAGCCCTCCTCGCCGCCCTCCGCGAAGGCACTCAGGGTATACGCACAAACGACGCCCAAGCGCCGGACTATTTCAAGTTTTGAAATTGAATTGTTGCATTTGTACGACGATTTCAATTATTACATGTCTGTCACAGAGCCTTCACCCCCTTCCCTTACATTTCACGCCATCGCGTGACCGGCCAAAAGAGTCAGGCGCGCGTTCGCTTCTCGCGCGATTGCATCATTTAAACCGGAGAATCTCTTGAACAAGAAAGTCTTAGCCACCGCGATCCTCGCAGCGTTCGCTGGCGCCGCTCACGCACAAAGCAGCGTGACCCTGTACGGCTTGATCGACGCAGGTGTCACCTACGTGAACCATGCAGGCACTGGCGGCAAAAGTCTGTATCAATATGGTGACGGCGTCTCGCAAGGCAGCCGTTGGGGCCTGCGCGGCTCCGAAGATCTGGGCGGTGGTCTGAAGGCCATCTTCCTGTTGGAAAACGGCTTTAATTCGGGCACGGGCGCGCTGGGTCAAGGCGGCGCACTGTTCGGCCGCCAGGCCTACGTCGGCCTGACGAAGGACACCATCGGCTCGCTCACGTTCGGCCGTCAGTACTCGTTCTCCACCGACTATCTGGGCGGCGCGTATGCCAACGGCGGCGAGACCGTCGCAGGCAACTACGGCTACCACATCAACGATATCGATCAGCTCACGTCGAGCCGTATCAACAACTCGGTCAAGTTCACCAGCGCGAACTTCTACGGCCTGACGTTCGGTGCGATGTACGGCTTCTCGAATCAGGCTGGCGCGTTTGAAGGCTCGCCGGGTTCGAGCGGTTCGTCGTCGGCCTACAGCTTCGGCCTGAACTACAACAACGGCCCGTTCGGTATCGGCGCCGCGTACACCGATATCCGCTTCCCGGGTTCGGCAGCACCGTCGTTCTCGACGACGCTCGCCAATGCATCGTCGGTTACGGGTGCGGCAGGCGTTGCGAAGGACCTGGCTACGGCTGGCGTCGGCGCCAAGTACTCGATCGGACCGGCTACGCTGTGGGCATTGTGGACGCACACGAACATCGAGCAGATCGTCGGCCACATGACGACGTTCAATGCGTATGAAGCGGGCGCCAAGTACGCTATCACGCCGGCACTGACGGGCGCGTTGGGCTACACGTACATGCAGGCGAAAGATCTGACCAACGGTCACTGGAACCAGGTCGACGCCAGCGTCGACTATGCACTGAGCAAGCGCACCGACGTGTACCTGCTCGGCGTGTATCAGGACGCCAAGGGCAAGGCCGCAAACGGCGCCGCCCTGCAATCGCAGATCGGCGTGAGCACGAGCAGCTACCTGCCGGTTTCCGGTACGGACTCGCAGCTGGCAGTTCGCGCGGGCATCCGCGTCAAGTTCTAAGCGGAATCTGCGTCCCGGGCGGCAGCACGCCCCCGGGACGTACCGTGAGAACAGCAAACGCCTGAACGAAGGCGCCTGTCATGGGCACTTCGTTCGGGCGTTTGTACGTTTAAGTAACCGTCTGCGTCACCCCGCCCCTTCCTGCTCGCGCCCCGCTTCTGGTACCCTGCGCCCTTTGCTACCGCTTGCATTCAACCTGATGGAAATCCCCTTCAACGACCGTGGCGTCTCGGTCACGCGCAATGCACTCTCCTCCGCCGGGCAGGTTTTCCCGCTGCGCGAGATCCAGAGCGTGCGCGTCGTTACCGTGCAAAAGAACAAGATCCTGCCCGTGGCGATCTCGGTGATCGGCCTGATCGGCGCGATTGCCGGCGGCGTGTTCCGCTCATCTGTCGGCATTGTCTGCGGGATCATGCTGGTGGTGGTGGGCTGGCTCACGTGGATCACCCAGGACGTCACGCATCGTCTGATGGTCCAGACCAGCAGCGGTGAGCGCGAGGCGCTTTCGAGCGTCGATCTCGAGTTCGTCGAACGGGTGGCGCAGACCGTTCGGGAAACGATGGCGGCAGCGCCGGCTCAGGCTCCGAAAGATTGACCTGGCGGCATCAGGTGATAAACGCGGCGGTAGAAGCAGCGGCAAAAAGCGACGACGCTCGCCGTTTGCACCGACCCTCCCCCGTTAACACAAAATTAACCTGAACACGGCGAGCTTTTGCACTCGCTTGAGACTCGCGCGGCTAAAGTGGACTCGTCTCCACAACACGCCGCCGACCTCCGTGGCGGCGCCCCACGATGTTACAGTCCACCGCCACGCCTGCTACGGTCGCCCCGCGAGGTTTGCGCTCACCTGCTTCTTCCGCACCCTCCGCACCAGTCCGTGTACCTCTCGTCACCCTCGATGTGACGGTACCCGGCACCTCTTCGACAACCGGCAGGCGGGCGTTGCAAGCCGCGCTCGGCAAGAATCTGCGGCTCTATGTCGTGACCATCGACAAGCGCAACGAGCGCATCACCTTTCGCGTAGAAGTCATCTCACGCACCCTCGATGAAGTGATCGGCGCATTAGCCCGCGCGCTGGACCGGGCCATCCTCGGCCGCGCGGTGGAAAGCGTGATCCGCCAACCACGTGATTTTTCGCTGGGTCGTTGATCCGGATCAAGCTGTTACATTTTTCTTCATTTCGGTATAGGGAGGCGGGTAGAGTCTGCGGTTCTGTTGATCCCGCGTTCCCTCCCGCAGGCTCCGCAAGCGCCCCATTCCACCGCCCACAAGGCGACGGGCCTTCGCGACAGTTCGTCACTGCGGCTCGCCTCACCGTTTACGATGCACCGCCTCCGTCTGGGACACGCTCTTTTGCAAAGTGTGCCCCATGTCCCTGCTGTCCCGAAATTCCCTGAGCTTCATTCGCAGCCATCTCCTGAGTGCTTTCACAGTCGCGGCGCTTGCTGGCGGCGTCGTTTCGCTGAGTGGTTGCAGCGTCACCTTTCCGGTTCCGACGCCTCCCGCCCCCGCAGCCACGCTAATTAACGGCGGCAATGACGGCGTGCTGATCCCGCTGCATGTCGAACGTGCCGATGAAGGTCACGCGCGGCTCGGCATGCCGGTTCAGCTCGACGGCAAAGCCGTCTACATGGCCTTCGACAGCGGCACCGAGGGCGTGCGCGTGCTCTCCAAGGTGTTGCCGGGAACGAACTATCCGGTCACGGGCGCCACGACGTCCATGACGTTTGCGAATGGCGCCCAGGTTTCCGGACCGTCTGTCAGGCTGCCCGTTAGCGTGATTGGCACCAAACCGGTTGAAGTGAGCGCACAAACTGTCAACGACGTGCGCTGTCAGCGCAACAACAAACACTGCCTCGCCATGGATGGCTACACGGGCGAGTTCGGCTTTGCGTTCTCAGGTGTCTTCGGCGCCGGCGCCGCACAACCGTTCGACGGTTGCTGCACGAATCCGCTGCGGGCATTGCCGGGCAATCTCGGTCAGCGCTATCTGGTGCATGCGAATTTCGACAAACCTTTTGTGATCCTGAGCCCATCGCCGGGCCTCACGCACAATTTCACGATGGTTCCGATGACAGTGTCGCAAGCCGGTGCACTGCAGTGGCCGGCGGGTTGCGTGCAGATCGCCGACAAGATGCGCTTCTGCGCGCCGGTGGTGTTCTCGACCGGCAGTACCGAGATGATTCGCGTAGAGACCGACAAGGCGCCCAACTGGACCGGCGACGGCGAGGAGAATGACGTGCTCGCGCAAGGTAACTACGACGTGGGGCTTGGCGTCGGTTCGTGGGGACATCGCTATGAGAGCGCGCAGATCACGATCGCCAAGACGAAGCCGGGTGCGAACCGGATCGTGGTGGGGCTGACGGCAATGCAGAACATTGACGTGCTGCTTGATTTCCAGCACGGGCAGTTGGGGCTGCATGCGGTGAAGACTTCGGAGACGTTGGCGCCGTGAGGGAAACCGGATCGTGGTGGGGCTGACGGCAATGCAGAACATTGACGTGCTGCTTGATTTCCAGCACGGGCAGTTGGGGCTGCATGCGGTGAAGACTTCGGAGACGTTGGCGCCGTGAGGGAACGTGAATCGCCAGTGTCGCAAGCGTTTTCTGTCTGGATTCTGTAGCGAATGAGTCGGCGACGACCAATTCCACAAATCTCACGAAGAGTTGCGCAGAAGCGCCTACAACTATGAGCCAGATCACCACATCACCCGCCGAATTTGCGACGAGTACGAGTTCATGGGACTCGTTATTCGTCACTAGCGATGCTCAAACGTGTCAGTCGTCCGCCTCGGCATTGGCACTTTGGATCGACGCCCGTGAGGCAGCAGCACGTCCGCGGCGACCCGGCGCAGTCTCTGCCGCGAACATCCTGTCAGCCCGCGAAAAAGCCAATCCCGAGTACGCCTCCCGCTTGTCTGCGGCACGGAAGCGACTGGCCAACGAGTTTTATGGAACACCAACATCGCTTTCGCAGATGCGCCTCAGCAAGGGGCTTTCTCAGGTGGCACTCGCCGAGAAACTCGGCACGAGCCAACCTCACATCGCAAAAATTGAAGCAGGCAAGGTAAAATACAGTTCGCCACCGCCGTGCAGTTGGCCGACGCGTTGGGCATCACACTGGATGAGCTTCGGCCTTTGATCGAGCAGGCAGTCGCTGAATCACTCGCGGAGAAGTAATGACCCGCTATGCCTTTTGTCATTTCTGCGACGACGTACGAGTTGAAATAGGCTTCAAGACTTCAATCATGGGGCTCTACGGTGGGGATCTTTTAGTGCCCGCCAATCCGACGGTCCTACCCAAGCTTTGCATCGTAGCCTTTGCGATCACGGATACCGATCATCCCTTCCACTCTCTGACCGTCCAGATCAGCGAGGGCGACCGTGTCTTGATCGACAACCCGAT
Organism: Paraburkholderia sp. GAS206C; assembly: GCF_050435645.1. Classification (NCBI taxonomy): domain Bacteria; kingdom Pseudomonadati; phylum Pseudomonadota; class Betaproteobacteria; order Burkholderiales; family Burkholderiaceae; genus Paraburkholderia; species Paraburkholderia sp. GAS206C. Next base: position 560,912 of record NZ_JBNDKR010000001.1, read on the forward strand.
TCCGTCCGAAACGCTTGCAGGAATTCAGCGCGACATCCAGGCACGAACTGACGCGGAAGACACGACGTCGCGAATTTCGATCGGGACGAATTTGTTCATCAGCCCGTTTGTGGTCGACAGAAACATGACCATCAAAACGATGGTCATCGCGGACGGCGAAGAGATGGTTGCTGGACGCCTGCACGTTAAGTTCGCGTCTGCTACGCGCACACGTTGATCTGCCCTTAGAGACGCGCGGCGCGTCTTTTAACAACAGTTCAGTTGACGCTGTGCCGCACACATCCTCGCGGCACAGCGCTGACTCATTACGACATATCCAGCGGCTTCACATGCCAGATTTCCCGTGCATACTCGCCGATCGTACGGTCAGACGAGAATTGCCCCATGCCGGCCACGTTCTCGATCGCGCTTTCGGTCCATGCGCGCGGGTTGCGGAAGCGTTCATCCACTTCCTTCTGGGCCTCGGCAAACGCCGCGAAGTCCGCCAGGACCATGTAGTGATCGCCCCAATCCACTAGCGTATGGAAAATGTCCGAGAAGCGCAGCGGATCGTCGGGCGAGAAAAAGCCCGTGCGAATCTGGTCGAGCGCCATGCGCAGTTCGGGGTTTTCCTCATATAGCTGACGCGGTCTGTAACCCGCTGCGCGCAGGTTGTCGACCTCGTCGGCCGTATGACCGAAGATGAAGATATTCTCCCGCCCAACCGCATCGCAAATCTCGATGTTGGCGCCATCCATCGTGCCGATCGTCAGCGCGCCGTTGAGCGCCAGTTTCATGTTGCCGGTACCCGATGCCTCCGTACCCGCCATCGAAATCTGCTCAGACAGATCCGCAGCCGGAATGATCAGTTCCGCGACGCTCACACCATAGTTCGGCACGAACACCACCTTCAGGCGATCGCCGATCAAAGGATCATGGTTGACCTTCTCGCTGACATCGCCGATCAGCTTGATGATGGTCTTCGCCATCCGGTAGGCCGAGGCCGCCTTGCCCGCAAACATCACGACGCGCGGCACCCAGTCAAGCTCAGGATTCGCGCGAATCTGGTTGTAACGCACGATCACATGCAGCACGTTCAGAAGCTGCCGCTTGTATTCATGGATACGCTTCACCTGCAGATCGAACAATGCATTCGGATCGAACGAGATTTTCGTATGGTGCGCCAGGTGATGCGCAAGGCGCAGCTTGTTCTGCCGCTTCGCTTCGCGAAACGCGTCGACAAACGCGCTGTCGTTGCGCAAATCGCGCAGCCTCTCGAGCTCGAACAGATCGCGGCGCCAGTGGGTACCAATCTGCTCGTCGATCAGCGACGACAACGACGGGCTCGCCTGCGCCAGCCAGCGCCGCGGCGTGATGCCGTTGGTCACGTTGGTAAAGCGTTCCGGGTAGATGCGCGCGAAGTCGGCGAAGATATCGCGCGTCATCAGTTGCGAGTGCAGTTTCGAGACGCCATTGACCTTCTGGCTTGCCACAATTGCGAGATAAGCCATCCGCACGCGCCGCTGGCCATATTCGTCCACCAGTGAAATGCGCCGGATCATTTCGGCATCGTGGCCGGACTGTTCGCTCACGTGCTTGAGGAACTGCGCATTGATCTCGAAGATAATTTCGAGATGGCGCGGCAACAGACGCGCCAGCGTCTCGACATCCCACGTCTCCAGCGCTTCGGGCATCAGCGTGTGGTTGGTGTACGAGAACATCTGCTGGATTTGCCCCCACGCCTTGTCCCAAGGCACGTGATGCACGTCGATCAGCAGGCGCATCAGCTCGGGAATCGCCAGCACAGGGTGGGTGTCGTTCAGATGCACCGCGACCTTTTCGGCGAAACGTCCGAAGGTGCTATGCGTGCGCTGATAGCGGCGAATCAGATCCTGCATCGTCGCCGAGACGAAGAAATACTCCTGCCGCAAGCGCAGTTCGCGGCCCGCCGGTGTGGAGTCGTCCGGGTACAGCAGGCGCGAAACGTTCTCCGACATCGTCTTCGCGTCGACGGCGCTGCGGTAATCGCCACGGTTGAACGCTGACAGATCGAGCTCTTCCGACGCCCGCGCGGACCACAAGCGCAGCGTGTTCGTCGCACTCGTTGCGTAGCCAGGGATGACCGTGTCATACGCCATCGCGTTGACATGCTGGGTATCGATCCATTCGACGTAGTCGCCGCGCTGCACCGTGCGGCCGCCGAAGTGAACCAGATACTGGATCTCGGAGCGCGGAAATTCCCACGGGTTACCCGCGCGCAGCCAGTAGTCCGGCGCTTCCACCTGCTCGCCGTTGACGATCTGCTGACGGAACATGCCGTACTCGTAGCGAATGCCATAGCCGAAGCCGGGGATGCCGAGCGTCGCCATCGAATCAAGGAAGCAGGCCGCCAGACGGCCAAGGCCGCCGTTGCCGAGCGCCGCGTCCGGCTCCATCTCGATCAACGCTTCCATGTCGACGCCGAGGCCCGCGAGCGCTTCGCGCATCGGCTCGTAGATGCCGAGCGCAAGCAGCGCATTGGTGAACGTGCGGCCGATCAGGAATTCCATCGACAGGTAATACACGCGCTTCACATCCTGCTCGTACTGCAGGCGCGTGGTCTTCATCCAGCGGGCGACCAGCCGGTCGCGCACCGCAAGCGCAGCGGCGTGCAGCCAGTCATGGGGACGCGCAGTGACGGCGTCCTTACCGACGCCGTACATCATGCGGTTTGAAATTGAGCGCCGTAGCGCATCGACAGTGCTGTTGAGCTGGTCGAACTCCAGATCCACGGCTGTCATTGAGGCCTCCGGTAAGTGCTGCGACACAGCACACGCAAACCGCACAGATGACGGACGGGAGGCGCGTGCCGGTCAGGCGGGTAAATATGCAGAGTAGGACATTTCCGTCATCCCGTCACCGGGACACCGGGCCACCGGTGTTGCACGCAACATGCCTGCTGCGACTGCTGAAGCCGCGCAAGAGCAAGTTAAGCACACATACGGTGCAAGCGCGCCTCAATCGACTGGCCTGCCTGCACTAGTATGGAGGAAGAAGAAGGCAGGTCCACGACGGCATGGCCAGCGCAGGCATGCACTGCGCCCGCTCTCTTCATCCTGCTACAACGGAGGTCGAGATGAACGCACAATCCATGCTCGGAATGTTCCACGCCCAGGAACTGCTGCTGGTCTCGCTGATTCGGGCACTTCCTCCGGAGACGCGGCGCCAGATCGCCGACGAATTCCAGCAGCAGGTTGAACTGGCCGAAGCGCCGCATTTGAGCTCGGGGCATGAGCGCGATACGACTGAGGCATTCAAGGCGCATATTCGTAAGCTGTCGATTTTGTTGGCTTCTTTCGCTTAAGGCTTACGGAAGTCATAAGCGCCGGTGCTTGTGGTCGCTGTGCTGGCTTGACCGTTAGTTGCGTTTCACTGCCAAGGTTCCCATTCCGTAAAAAGCGCCACCCTGCGTATCTGCCAGCAGGATTTTGCCCGCTCTGTAACAATCTGCTCATCCGTAGCGTGTCGGCGCATCGCATCAGTCAAGCGCCCGCGCGCCCCTTTGATCTGCGCGGTTGCATCGGTCCCGGAAGGCGAGCGCTTCATCGCCTCGCGCCTGCCCGCTCGCCACCCGAACAGCCTGTCCCTCGTCCGTGAACACACCGCTTTCCCCCGACTACGCCCCGCCTGGCGACGCGCCGATGTCCGCCAGCAACCGCCGCGCGATGGCGGCGCTCATGTTGGCCGTCGCGCTTGCCACGCTCGATACGGCGATCGCCAATACCGCGCTGCCGGCTATCGCCGCCGACCTGCACGCAGCGCCCGCGGCATCGGTCTGGATCATCAATGCCTATCAGCTCGCGGTAGTCGCGACCCTGCTGCCACTTGCGGCGCTCGGCGACATCATTGGCCATCGGCGGATCTATCTCAGTGGGATCGCCGTGTTCACCGTTGCGTCGCTCGCCTGCTCGCTGTCGGGCACGCTGCCGCTGCTCGCTGCGGCGCGGGTGCTGCAGGGCCTGGGCGCCAGCGCGATCATGAGCGTCAACGCCGCGCTGATTCGCGATCTATACCCGCCCCACCGGCTCGGGCGCGGGCTCGGATTGAACGCGCTAGTGGTCGGCGTGTCGTTCGCGGTGGGGCCGACGGTGGCCTCGCTGATCCTCTCGCTCGGCACTTGGCCGTGGCTGTTCGCCGTCAACATTCCGCTTGGGATCGGCGCGCTGGTGTTCGCGATGCCGGCCCTGCCCCATACCACGCGCGGCACTCACAATTTCGACCGGGTCGCCGCCGTCCTGAACGTGATCACGTTTGCCGCGTTGATCTTCGCTCTTGGCGAAGCCGCGCAGCGTGAGCCGCTGCAATATGTGCTGATTGCTGCGGCGGTTGCCGTCGTGTTCGGTTTGCTGTTGATGAAGCGTGAAGCCGGCCACCCGGCGCCGATGCTGCCCGTCGATCTGTTCAAGCTGCCGGTGTTCGCGCTATCGGCGGTGACCGCGATCTGTTCATTCGCCGCTCAAGGGCTGGCGTTCGTCTCTCTACCGTTCTATTTCGAAGACGTGCTGCATCGCACCCAGGTCGAGACCGGCTTCCTGATGACGCCCTGGCCTGTGGTCGTTGCGCTGGCTGCGCCGTTCGCTGGACGCCTGTCGGATCGTTATCCCCCCGGTCTGCTGGGCGCGATCGGGCTGGCGGTGCTGTCTGCGGGCATGGTCTCGCTTGCGCTTTTGCCGGCGCATCCGCAGGTGCTCGATATCGGCATCCGGATGGCGGTGTGCGGAGCGGGCTTCGGCTTTTTCCAGTCGCCGAACCTGAAGGCATTGATGGCGAGCGCCCCGCCCGAGCGCAGCGGCGGCGCGAGCGGCATCATCGCCACCGCGCGCCTGCTGGGTCAGACGACAGGTGCCGCGCTGGTGGCGCTGAGCTTTGGGATCGCCGGGCGCCATGGGCCGACGCTAGCATTGTCGGCGGGTGCGGTGTTTGCCGGCGCGGCGAGTATCGCCAGTGGCTTGCGGCTGTTCGCTCCATCGCATCGTGCGGCGGGGGGTGCGCAGACGTCGGCGAAGTGACGGTGGCGATAGCCGTGCGGAGTATTGGATAAGCGGTCGCCGTGGAGCAAGCGGCGGTCGCCGTTCGGCCTTTCAATGCGCCGTGAAATATCCCTTCACCGCGGCCAGGAAGGTATCGATATCCGCACGCGACACGTCCATATGCGTGACGAAACGCGACGCGTACAGCATCTGGGTCAGGATGCCGCGCTCCTTCAGCCACGCTTCGAGCGGCGCGCAATGTTGCTTTGGAAACTGCGCGAACACCATGTTGGTGGCCTGCGACTGCACCTTGACCTGATCGATCTGCGCGAGACCCGCGGCCAGATGCGCGGCGTTCGCGTGATCCTCGGCGAGGCGCTCGACGTTGTGATCGAGCGCATACAGGCAGGCCGCCGCCAGAATGCCCGCCTGACGCATGCCGCCGCCGAGCACCTTGCGCCAACGGTGAGCGCTCTCCAGCAACGCCTTGCTGCCGACCAGCACCGACCCCACCGGCGTCCCTAATCCTTTTGAGAAGCAGATCGAAACCGAATCGAACGGTGCGCATAGCGCTATCAGCGGCTGGCCCGATGCGACCGCGGCATTGAAGACGCGCGCGCCGTCGAGATGGGTCGCGAGCTTGTGCTCACGCGCGAGTTGCACCGCTTCGGCCACATAACCCGCCAGCAGCACCTTGCCGCCGATCGTGTTCTCCAGCGCCAGCAACCGCGTGCGCGCGAAGTGATCGTCGATGGGTTTGATGGCGGCCACGATCTTGTCGAGCGGCAGCGAGCCGTCTGCGGCATTTTCGATCGGCTGCGGCTGGATGCTGCCGAGCACCGCTGCGCCGCCGCCTTCGTATTTGTAGGTGTGGGCCGCCTGACCGACGATGTATTCATCGCCACGTCCGCAATGCGCCATCAACGCGGCCAGGTTGCTCTGTGTGCCGCTCGGAAAGAACAGGCCCGCTTCCTTGCCGGCGCGCTCGGCCACAGCGGCTTGCAGACGCAACACGGTCGGGTCGTCGCCCCATACGTCGTCTCCAACTTCGGCGGACATCATGGCCGCCAGCATCGCCTGACTCGGACGGGTGACGGTATCGCTGCGCAAATCGATCATGTGGAATTCCTGTGTGAGGGCGCCATGGCCCGCGCCAATTTCGGCTCGCGCCCGGCCTGGGCGACGACGTGATAATCGACCAGTGTATTCAATTATGGAGGCGCTGAAAACCGGTCGAAAACAGCGCATGGCCCACAGACAAATTGCAAGCGGCGTTTAAGGCGCGATGGCAAGCGGACGAGCCACCCACGCTATGGTTGACGCCCGCTTCCTATGCCACTAACGACCGCGCACTAACCGCCCGTCTTCGGCAACCAGTTCAGCGGATCGACAGGGTGTCCGTCCTGACGCACCTCGAACTGGATCGAGCCGATGCCCCGGCTATCCGCCCCCACCTCGCCGATGGTCTGCCCTTGCGTGACAGCATCACCTTCCTTGACCAGCAACGTGCTGTTCTGGCCATACGCCGTAATCAGCGAGTCGCTGTGCTTGATGATGATCAACGGCCCATACGCTTCGATGCCGGTGCCCGCGTACACGACCCGTCCCGCGGCGGCCGCCTTGACCGGATCGCCGATCCTGCCGCCAATCACGATACCCTTGGTGCTACCCGGCATGAACGGTCTGAGCACGGGTCCACGCAGCGGCCACACCAGTTGCCCCTGCTGCGCCACTGCACCCGAGCCTGGCGCCGGGTTCCCCGGCACCGGCGGCGGCGGCGACACGCGCAGCACCTGACCCACCGTCACGCTGGCGTTGGGCTGAAGGCCGTTCCAGCGCGCCAGATCCTGTGGACGTTGTCCATAAGCGGCAGCAATGCCCGGCAGCGTGTCGCCAGGATTCACGCGATAGTAGCCGGCGGCCACCGCCCCGGTTGGCGCGCCGTTGGTCTGGTACCCCCCCGAAGTATTGTCGTAGGATGTTCCGCCCCACGGCATCGTCGTGCAACCACTGAGCGCGGCCGCGATGGAAACAGCAATCAGAACCTGTGTAGCTGCACGTTGCGACTTTTCTGTCATCTGATAATCCTCGGCACGTGAGTCAATCAATCTTCAAGCGTCGGCGTGACAAACATGAGGCCCGCCAACGTCAAACGCTACCCTCGGACTCGACCACGAGAATGCGCGCCTCGCCCACCGGATGCGCAACGTGTTCGGTCCCGACCGATGCGTAGAAGACATCGCCTGTCTCCAGCATCGCCGAGCGCTCCTCGCCCGCTTCGCGGTAACGCATCTCAACCCGGCCGTCCAGAACGGCGAAGACCTCCTCGCCGTCGTTGACGTGCCATTTGTACGGCTGATCCGTCCAGTGCAACCGCGTGGTGATGCCACGCATGTTGGCGATATCGAGTGCGCCCCATGGGCGCTCAGCCGTAAATGTCTTGCTGCGGATAATCTTCATGATGGATATGCCAACCGGATAGTCCACGCAGACCGTGTGCCACACGGCATGCTGCACTGCACATAAAACGGTCCTCAGGGGAGAATCCGCACGCACCATTATAGGGTGCGCAGCCTGCCGGCCACGCTGCAGAACGTTGTCCAGAGCGGGCGAGAATTCGTGTGAGCATTGAATCCCTCCCCGCCTCGCCTATACTGGGTCTTGCTGACGCAACGCACAGCAGGCGAACCGCTCGCCGCCATGTACAGTCCGTGAGGAGCTCGGGGATGAACAAAGCCACGTTTCTGGCCGTGCAGTTAAACGTCGAAGATGTTGCGACATCCCCGGGTCTGGTCGAGCTGCTCAATACTCACCTTGTGTTCGCAGCGGACGTCGCCGAAGCGGCGGATGCCTTGGTGCAACTGGCCAGCATCGCGCGTCTGTCGAGCGGCGTCGAGGCCAGCGTCGAGCTTCCTGCGGTCGCGCTGGAGCGGCTGCGCGAAGCGCTCGACAACCTGAGCGGCTACGACGAGTCGTGGCTTCTCGCGCTCGAACCCAGCAGCGAGCTGTTCGGCGATCTCGCGCGCCGGCAGCGCACGCTGCACTGAGTCGCACTGCTGCGGGCTGGCGGCTTCTGGCCGCTGCGCCCCTCCGTTTTCGTTCACCGCACGCACCGCCTGGTAGCCCGGCATGCTGCACTGTCGGCGCCGCCTCGCGGTTTCGGGCGAGTCACTTTGAGGAACTGCCGTGAAAAGTCTCCTGAACCGACGCAGTGCACTGCTCGCCACTGGCCCATCCCACCTTGTCCAGGTGGCCCACGACAACACCACCTCGTCAGACGACGAGCCAGCGGCAAACGTCAGCAGTTCGCCCAGTCCGTCCGCTTCGACACCTGCCGAGCCACCGCGGCCTGTCACGACCTTAAGGCCCGTTCCGGTCGTACCTTCCCAGACAAGCGGCCGGCCGGTACAAATGGCCGACAGCGCGGAAATCGAATGGCTAGCCGAGGAAGAAGCCTTAACGCCGTTCCGGGTGTTCCGAAGTTTCGACTACTCGGTGAGCCTGTTGTTCCATGCGCGCGAGCTGGCCTATTACGTGGCGCTGTATCAGAACGGCACACTCTGGCGTGCGCTGAAAGCCGCGGACCTGGATGCCGCCGAGGCCGCTTTCCATCACTTCGAAGAACAGGCCACGCGTCTCTCGGAGGGCGAGACACGTCGTGCGCAACTGGCTGCGCAGAACGAACAGCTCGCACGGATGATCGCGGAATCTGAAGCCCAGGCTGAACGCCTGCGCTGCGATTTGCAGCGCAATAGCGTGCAGGAGCAGGCAGTGTCGGGGCGGATGCATCAGGTGCGCAAGGAGGTCGCGCAACTGGAGGCGCAGCGCGTCGCCGCGCAGGCGCAATTGAACAAGGCACACCGGCAGATTCATCAACTCAATCTGACCAGCAATGAAGGCGTGCCGCATCTGCCGGGCCGTTGATTGGCAAACAGCCCGGGCCGCCCCTTAACAGGGCGCCCGGGCTGTTGGGCGCAGCAGATGTCCAGGTCCGGCGGCGCCGCTGTCCTACATCGTAACGATCAGGACCAATTGGCGTGGAAGCTGCCCGGCTTGTCGACGCGCTCGAAGGTATGCGCGCCGAAGAAGTCGCGTTGAGCCTGCACGAGGTTGGCCGGCAGACGCTCGGAGCGATAGGCATCGAAGTACGCCACCGCCGATGCAAACGTCGGCACCGGCACGCCCGCCTTCACCGCAGCGATCACCACGTCACGCAACGCTCCCTGATAGTTCGAAGCGATGTCGTTGAAGTACGGGTCGAGCAGCAGGTTGGCGATCGCCTTGTCCTTCGAATACGCGTCCGTGATCTTCTGCAGGAAGCGGGCGCGGATGATACAGCCCGCGCGGAAGATCTTCGCGATCGTGCCGAAGTCCAGATCCCATTTGTACTCTTCCGAAGCCGCCCGCAATTGCGCGAAGCCCTGCGCGTACGAGATCACCTTGCTGAAGTAGAGCGCGCGGCGCACCGACTCGATGAAAGCGGCACGATCGCCGTCGAACGCCTTGGGTTCCGGTCCCTTGATGACCTTGCTCGCGGCGACACGCTCGGTCTTCAGCGACGACAGCACGCGCGCAAACACCGACTCGGTGATCAGCGGCAGCGGCACGCCGAGATCCAGCGCGTTCTGGCTCGTCCACTTGCCCGTACCCTTTTGCGCGGCGCGGTCGAGAATCACGTCCACCAGATCCTTGCCCGTCTCGTCGTCCTTCTTGTTGAAGATCTTCGAGGTGATTTCCATCAGGTAGCTGTCGAGCTCGCCCTTGTTCCACTCGGTGTAGACCTCGCCCAATTCCTTGTTCGACAGGCCCACCACCTGCTTCAGCACCGAATAGCTTTCGGCGATCAGTTGCATGTCGCCGTATTCGATGCCGTTGTGCACCATTTTCACGAAGTGGCCTGCGCCGTCCGGGCCCATATACGCCACGCACGGCTCGCCATCCGGCGCCTTGGCAGCGATTTCTGTCAGGATCGGTGCAACCAGGTCGTACGCGTCACGCTGGCCACCCGGCATGATCGACGGACCTTTCAGCGCGCCTTCTTCACCGCCCGAGACGCCCGTGCCGATGAAATGCAGGCCGGCCTTGGCCAGTTCCTGATTGCGGCGGATCGTGTCGGTGAAATGCGTGTTGCCGCCATCGATCAGAATGTCGCCCTTGTCCAGCAGCGGTTTGAGCGAGGCGATCGTGTCGTCGGTGCCTGCGCCCGCCTTGACCATCATCAGAATGCGGCGCGGCTTTTCCAGCGACTCGACGAACTCTTCGAGCGTGTAAGTCGGCACCAGCTTGCGATCGGGATATTCTGCGATCAGTTCATCGGTTTTCTCACGGCTGCGGTTAAAGACGGACACCGCATGACCGCGGCTTTCGATGTTGAGTGCCAGATTGCGGCCCATGACCGCTAGCCCCACTACGCCGATTGCCTGTTTGCCCATTTGAATTCTCCAGATTCCGAATTGTCGAGACGCCGCGCCCAAAATGCCGCCGACGGGGCGTCGAGGATGAAAGCATAAAAGAAATGGCCGATTGCCGCTCGTTAGTGCGCTTCCCGGTTCAGATTCGAGTCGCGCCCTGGCGTTTCGTGAACACCAGACTGAAATTGTTGGCAGGCATCGCAATAGGCTCGCTACAGACGAATCCCTGCGCCTCGCCGAGCGCCACCACGGCCTCCATGTTGCGCACGCCGAACGCGGGATTGCGGTTGCGCAACTGCTGATCGAAAGCTTCGTTGCTGGGCGCGGTGTGCGCCCCGTGACGGCGGTACGGCCCGTATAGATACATTACACCGCCGCTGCCCAGCAAGCGGGCCGCTCCGTCGAATAACGCCTGGGTGGCAGTCCATGGCGAAATATGAATCATGTTGATGCAGATCAACGCCTGTGCTGAATCGATGCCCCACGGGCCATGCTCGACGTCCAATGCGAGCGGCGCCCGGATATTCGTCAGACCGGTATGAGCGGTCCACGCAGCAATCGACGCGCGCGAGCCGGCGTCGGGATCGCTCGGTTGCCAGACGAGGTCGGGCAGCGCCGCCGCGAAGTGCGTCACGTGCTGGCCGCTGCCGCTGGCGATCTCAAGCACGAGGCCGCTCGCCGGCAACACCTGCCGCAGGACGGCGAGGATCGGATCGCGATTGCGTTCGGCGGCGGGGGCGTGCTGACGTGCGTCGGAAGTGGATGGGTTGCTCATGGGGTGCAGGATCTTAGTACAGGGTCGTACGCACTCTTTCGGCCAGTTCGAGATCGTAGGCGAGTGCGTCGAAAGTTTGGCCGTTGATACGCCGGTGAATCGCGCCGGCGCTCGGCAGGCGCGAGCGCTCCACATGGCGCTCCGGATCCCACAGTCTGGAGCGAACGAGCGCCTTCGAACAATGGAAATACACGGCGTCGACGTCGACCAGCAGCACGGTGCGCGGGAGCTTCCCTTCGACTGCGAAGCTTTCGAGCAGCGCCGCGTCATCGGAGATACGCCCGCGGCCGTTGACCCGCAAGGTCTCGCCGACACCCGGCACGACGAACAGCAGCGCGAGGCGCGGCTCGACGATGATGTTACGCAGGCTGTCGATGCGGTTGTTGCCGGGACGATCGGGAATCGCCAGCGTCCGTTCGTCGATGATGCGTACGAAACCGGCCGCGTCGCCGCGCGGCGAGCAGTCGAGCCCCTCCGGCCCGGCGGTGGCCAGCACGACAAACGGCGCGAACTCGATAAATGCGCGGTAGTCCTCGTTGACGTAGGGAATCTCTTTGCGCACCGCGCGCTCGTGCGGCTGGCCGTAGATCGTCTCGAGTTGTTCGATGGTCGTCAGCATGGGCGTTCCTGTGTCGAACAGAGTCAGGCTTTGGCTGTCGGCCAGAGTTCGCGCTTTAGCGCGCTACTCTGGCCCATGCGAAGCTCTTCCTCTGGTTTCGTGCAAAGCGGGTTCGTCGCGGACGTTCGCACAGCGAGACACCTGCGGCGCGGCAAACGGCTTTCCATTATCGACGATCCGGGGGCGATTCGGGCATGCTTTGGGACTGATCGAGGTCCAATCGAGGCGCAATCTGGGCCATATCCGGGCTCCATCCGGATAAAGGACCGCCGGTAGGCGCCTCAGTCGAGCGCGAGACGCGCAGCCAGCGCGGTCAGGGTCTCCGCGCACGGCGCTGCGACTTTCAGCGCCAGCAACGGATCGGCGCGCGTGCGGCCCAGATTGATCGCGGCAATCGGCTTGCCCATCTTTTGCGCCCAGACACAGAAGCGGTAACCCGAATAGACCATCAGCGAAGAACCCACCACCAGCATCGCGTCCGCCGCTTCGAGTGCGCGTGTGGCGTCGTCGACGGTCGCGCGCGGCACGTTCTCGCCGAAGAACACCACCGAAGGCTTCAGTTGGCCCCCGCAATTCGGACATGCCGGAATGCGGAAGCCACCGAGGTCGTGCCATTCGAGGTGAGCGTCGCCGTCGGCGGCGGGTTCGGCGACCACATCGAGCAGCGCCGGGTTGTCGGCTTCGAGCGTCTGCTGGATCGCCGAGCGCGCATGCCGCGTGCCGCAATCGAGACACGTCACCGCGCCGATGCTGCCGTGCAGTTCGATCACGTCACTGCTGCCCGCACGCTGATGCAGCCCGTCGACGTTCTGCGTCACGAGCGTCGGCACGTGTCCGGCGGCTTCTAGCCTTGCAAGCGCACGATGCGCGTCGTTCGGCTTGGCCTGCGCCACCACCGGCCAGCCGATCATGCTGCGGGCCCAGTAACGCTGCCGCGACGCCAGCGAGCCGAGAAATTCCTGCAAGGTGATCGGCGGCGAGCGCTTCCATTCGCCGTTTTCGTCGCGATAGCCGGGAATCCCGGAATCGGTACTGATGCCCGCGCCCGACAGCACGAACAGACGCGGATGACGCTGCACGAAGTCATGCAGATCGTCGAGCGCGGGCGTTTCGATGAGGGCGGGCTGGAGATCGGTCATGAGCGGCTTTTCGGCTGGCAAGGTTTGAGCGGCTGCCGAGCCTGCCATTCGGCAAGCGCCGCCTGATACCGGTCAAAGGCGTCGTCGTACAGATCGAAGACACAGGGGCTGCAGCCGCTATGACAGCAATCGTCGAGGTCGGGACGCACAGGCGGGACCGGGGGCGGATCGTCGAGCGGGTCGTTCTGCGGCCTGTCGCGCAGTTTGTCCTTCGGCGAAGCTTGAGGCACGGCTGAATCCGGGTGACATGGGATCAAACAGTATAAGTTGATCCGGTGCGTGGCGTGCTGCGAGCCGCGCGTCAGTCATGCTCCACGCTCCCTCACCCGCGCCCGACGAACGGCATCTTGCTCGCCATGATCGTCATGAACTGCACGTTCGCCGACAACGGCAGGTTCGCCATATGCAATACGGCATCGGCAACCAGTTCGACATCCATCAGCGGCTCGATCACGATCTCGCCGTTGGCCTGCGGCACGCCTGTCGCCATCCGCGCGGCCATCTCCGTGGCGGCATTGCCGATGTCGATCTGCCCACAGCAGATGTCGTACTTGCGGCCGTCGAGCGAAACGGATTTCGTCAGACCGGTGATGGCGTGCTTGGTCGACGTATAGGCGATGCTGTTCGGACGCGGAGCATGCGCCGAGATCGAACCGTTGTTGATAATGCGTCCGCCACGCGGGCTCTGCGCTTTCATCATGCCGAAAGCCGCGCGCGTACAAAAAAACACGCCGTTCAGATTGATGTCGACCACCGCGCGCCAGTCTTCGACGCTGAGCTCGTCAATCTCAACCGGTGGTCCACCGCGTCCCGCGTTGTTGAACAGCACGTCGAGGCGTCCATAGCGCTCGCGGATGGCGTCGAACAGCGCGGCGACACTCGTGGGGTCGCTCACGTCGCACGGGACAGCGAGCGCATCCTCGCCGCGTTGCCGCGCCTCGTCGGCTAGCGCATCGAGTGGCGCCTGCCGGCGTCCTGCCAGCACCACGCTGTAACCGTTCTGAAGAAGCCTGCGTGCCGTCGCGAGGCCAATGCCGCTGCCCGCGCCCGTGACCAGCGCGATCTTGTTTGTAGCCGTCACCCCCCGTCTCCCTGGAAATAAGCTGTCCGCCAACGTACCACGTCTGCGCTTTCGGCGGCGGCGAGACGCACCTGTCCGCTTACGCTCACCTGACGCTCACCCGACATTCATCGGCAATAGCACCATCTGTCTGCCTTGCTGATGCAGGCGCGTCTGGATTTCGACGGGGGTCTGGTTATGCAGCCATGCGGTCAGGAAGTTGACCCGCTTGAAGATCAGCTTGCTGGCGAAGCACACGCTGTTCGGAAACTCGTCCATGGTGCTATCGGCCAGCTTCATGAATTCGATCACCGGATGCGTGCCGAAGGCGACGCGATAATCGGCGGCGATGCCATGCTGACGACAAAACCCGACGTAGTACGCCAGCGATGCGGTGATGGTTTGCTGCAAGCGCTGCAGGTTTTCTTCGCCTTCGTAGCTCTTCGCGTCCACCTCGCCCACCGCGAGAAACACGATGTTTTTGAAGTGGCCAGGAAACAGGCGGTTGACCCACAGCAGCGCATGCATACTCGCGCCGCGATGCTTGCCGACCAGCAGGATAGCGGTAGGCAGCGAGGGATCGGGCTCGAGTGGCGCGGCGGCGTCGGAGAGCGCCGGCGGCGCGCCGGAGAACAACGCATCCTCCTTGGCGAGTTGCGCGCGCGTATCGCTGTAGTGGCGTCTGATGAGGAAGCACAGCGCCACCACGGCGCTTGTCACCAGCACGGTCAGCCAACCTCCTGCGGTGAATTTCTCGATCAGCGTGATCACCAGCACCGTGCTCGTCACAGCCAGTCCAAGCGCCGAGAGAGCGAAGTGCCGCACCCAACTCCGGCTTTCGCGACGATGCTTCCACCAGTAAGTGCACAGGCCCAGCAGCGACAAGCTGAAAGTCAGGAACACATTGATGCTGTACAGCACCACGAGGATGTCCACGTTGCCGTGCGTCCACATCAGGATCGCCAGACTCGCAACGCCCATTACGACAATGCCGTTCTGCCGCACGAGGCGCGTCGACAGATCGCGAAAGTGGCGCGGCACCCATGAATCCGCAGCCATGTTCGACAGCACCGCGGGACCATCGAGAAAGCCGGTTTGCGCGCCCACGAGCAACAGACCCGCTTCGAAAGCGAGCACGGCGGCCAGCAAGGCATGACGAGCGAACGCCGAGCCCAGGCCGAGGTGATCGATCACGCTGCCGAACACCACGGCGTTAAGCGTTTGCCCTTCCACTGGCGTTGCATGCCACAGCATGTATAGCAGGATGATGCCGCCCGCCGTAAATGCCAACGAGGTGGCCATGTAGAACATCGTGACCTTGCCCGCCGGCACGCGCGGTTCGGCCAGCATGTTGACGTTGTTGGATACAGCTTCAAGACCGGTGTAGGTGCCGCCGCCCAACGAGAACGCACGCATCAGCAACGCCACGACCACCAGCGGTCCGAGCCCATGCGACATGCTATGCGCTTCGGCCACCGCGTCCGGCACGACCGCGGCCAGATGATTGCCGTGTACGGCGACGCCGTAGACGATCAACCCCAGGTGCAACACTACAAAGCCCATGAAGATCGGCAGCAGGACCATGATGGATTCCCGCATACCGCGAAAGTTGAGACCTGTCATTAGCACGATCAGGATCAGTTCGGTAGCGAGCTTGAACTCCTGTGCACTGACCGGCAGCAGACTGAAAAAAGCATCCACACCGCTTGCCAGCGAGGTCGCTACCGTCAGCACGTAATCGACCAGCAGCGCGGCGCCTGACACGAGTCCTGGGCGCGGTCCCAGCAGCGCCGTGGCGACCCTGTAGCCGCCTCCGCCGGTCGGGAACAGTTCGATGACCTGGTTATAGCCGAGCGCGATGATGAACACCGTCGCCGCAGTGGCGAAGGCCAGCAACAACGCAAGCTGGGTATGCTGGCCAAGTGCGAGAAACGCCTCTTCCGGCCCGTAACACGACGAAGACAAACCGTCGGCACCTAGCCCAACCCAGGCCAGGATCGGCGTAACGGCGATCGCATGACGGGTGCGGGGATCCAGGGGATCGAGCGGTTTGCCGAAGAGCAGTTGCCAGATCCTGTTGACTGCTGTCATGGCGTCTCCCGGCGAGAGTGTCGTCGACCTGCGTTGCATGGAAATGTAGAGCAGTTACGGGTTATCTGCCAGACGGCCTTACCCGTGATGCGACAACGCGTGAGCCGCTCTCGCTGATCGGGTCAAGTCTCGTCGTTGCACGAGATGGCCCTTCCTTTCAACCTGGCTTCGATTTGCTGTCGGATCGCGCAGCAGGTATTTCGATGTGTGCGTTCTTCCCCGCCACAGATTCGAATCCGCGATTGCACAAACAATTTGTTATGTTATAACATCACGAAATTCGCAGACCGGACCCACGCCTGAAACACGGCGCTTACCGCTAAGTACGGCCAGTCCGGCGCGACAAGAGGATCATCCACTCGCACAACAAGAACATGAAACATCACATACTCATCTCGCGTGCCGTGTTGCTGCTGTTTGCGCAGACGGTTTCGCTGCACGCGCTTGCCGCCTCCGCAGGCGCCCCGTTGACCGGTACCGTCACCGATACGCAGGGACACGCGGTCGACAACGCCGCGGTGTCGATTCAGGATGCCGACGGCCACACGCTCGCGCAAACGCACACCGGCCACGACGGCCGTTTCGCGCTGTCCGACGTCCAGCCCGGCACCTACGCGGTCACCGTCAACGCGAAAGGCTTCGGGTCGAATACCAGCATCGCCACCGTCGACGGCAACACGCCTCCCGCGCTGAAAGTCGCGCTCGAAAAAGGCAGCGCAATCGACGTCAATGTTCAGGCGCAGCGCCTCAACGAGGCCCGCAACGGCCTGCAACCGGACGTCGGCGCGAGCGTCTACCGCTTCACGCAAGCGGACATCCAGGCGCTGCCGCAAGGGGACAACACGCCTATCAACCAGGTGTTGCTGCAGGCGCCGGGCGTCGCCAACGATTCGTATGGCCAGCTCCACGTACGCGGCGATCACGCGGACCTGCAATACCGGATCAACGGCATCATCATCCCCGAACCGATCAGCGGCTTTGGGCAGTCGCTCGATACGCACATCGTCGATCAGGTCAACCTCATCACCGGTGCGCTGCCGGCGCAGTACGGCTACAAGACGGCCGGCATCGTCGACATTACGACGAAGTCGGGAGATCTCGGCAACGGCGGCTCCGTCGATGTCTATGGCGGCAGCCATCAGACACTGCAGAGCAGCGCCGACGTCTACGGATCGGAAGGTGCGCTCAGCTATTTCTTCACCGGCTCGCTCGGCGAAAACAACCTCGGCATCGAGGCGCCGACTGCGGACGGTAGTCCGATACACGATCACACGCGCCAAGGTAACGGCTTCGGCTATCTGTCGTACATCATCAATCCGCTCACTCGCGTGACGTTGATGGCGGGCACGGCCGCCAATCAGTTCCAGCTGCCGAACACGCCAGGCCTGCCGACCAATTTCGCGCTCGCCGGCCACGCGACCTTCAACTCCGCCGATCTGAACGAAACGCAGTCGGAGCTGAACAACTTCGGAGTACTAGCGTTGCAGGGCACCAATGGCGGCGCACTCGACTATCAGGTGTCGCTGTTCACGCGCTATACGCGGACCCAGTTCAATCCGGACCCCATCGGCGATCTGATGTTCAACGGGGTGGCCTCGACCGACTTCCGCAGCAACCAGGCCGAGGGCGTGCAGGCCGATACGACGTTCCGGCTCAACGACGCACACACGTTACGTGGCGGCGTGTGGGTCGAGCAGGAGCACGCCGTCTTCAGCGACAATGTTTCCGTGTTCCCCACCGACGCCAACGGCAATCAGAGCTCGGACGTCCCGTTCAACATCAACGACGCGGGTGCCAACACGGGCTATCTGTATAGCGCGTACCTGCAGGACGAATGGAAGCTCAATAGCAAGCTGACGTTGAACTACGGTCTGCGTTACGACGGCATGGACGAGTTTGTGCACGCCAGCCAGTTGAGTCCGCGTATCGGCCTCGTATTCGAGCCGACCAACGCCACCACGCTGCATGCCGGTTATTCGCGCTACTTCACACCACCTGATTTCGAACTGGTCTCTGCTACCACGGTCTCCCGTTTCGTCGGCACGACCAATCAGAGCGAGGTGTCCGCGGACAGCCCGGTGCAGCCCGAGCGCAGCGACTATTTCGACATCGGCGTGACGCAGCGCATCACGCCCGCGTTGACCATCGGCCTCGACGCTTACTACAAGATCGCAAGAAACCTGCTCGACGAAGGACAGTTCGGCACCGCGCTAATCAATACGCCGTTCAACTACCAGTACGGCCGCGTGTATGGGCTCGAATTCACCACCAACTACAAGCAGGGCAACGTCTCCGCGTATCTGAATCTCGCGTATAGCAAGGCCCAGGGCAAGGACGTCGATTCGGCGCAGTTCAACTTCTCCGCGGCCGAACTCGCGTATATCGCCAATAACTGGGTGTTCCTCGACCACGATCAGCGCGTGACCGTGTCGCTCGGTGGTGCCTATGAACTGGGGAGGACCACGTTCACTGCCGACGCGATCGTGGGCAGCGGCTTGCGCAGCGGCTTTGCGAACACCGACAAGCTGCCGTGGTACGGACAGCTCAATCTGGCCGTGATCCAGCATTTCAACGAACCGATCGTCGGCAAGTTCGATGTCCGCCTCGTGGTGATCAATGCAATCAACAGCGTGTATGAACTGCGCGACGGCTCGGGCATCGGTGTCGAAGCTCCGCAATTCGGTCCGCAGCGCGCGATTTACGCCGGCATCACCAAGCTGTTCTGAGAGCGGTGCCGATAGCGCTGACGCCAGTAAAGAAACACGAAGGAGCCTGACCATGAACGACTGGACCAATCTCGCCGACGCGGCACGCCTCGGTGGCTGGGTAATCTATCCGCTGACGGTGCTGGCGATCGTCGCGCTCGCCATCACGCTCGACCGGGCATATGCGTTCTGGCGGTTTGCAAGCATGCCCGGATTGGTGGACCTCACGCAGCTTCCCGGTAGCCTGCCAAAACAGCACGCATTCAGCCGGATTGGCCAGTTGCTGCGCGACCCGCGGACTCCGTTGTGGCGCATCGAAACGCGGGTCGAGGCTGCCGCCGCGCAGATCGAGCGTGATATGAGCCGCGGCTTGTGGCTGCTGGAGACCATCGTGACGGCGGCGCCGCTGCTCGGACTGCTCGGCACGATCGTCGGCATGATGCATTCGTTCAAACTGATCGGCGGCGATGGCCTGGTGAATCCGTCGGGCGTCACCGGCGGCGTCGCGCAGGCGCTGATCGCCACCGCGATTGGCCTTGTCATCGCTCTCGTCGCGCTGTTTGCGTTTAACTTCTTTTCGCGCCGTATCGATCGTCTGATGGACGAACTCGAATCGTTCGCCAACGAGTCGCTCAGCGACCTGCGCCTCGCTAGCGAAAGCGCGGGCCTTCCGTCATGAAACTGCGGCGCTCACGCCGCTCGAAGCGCGGCCGCATCGAAATCATTCCGATGATCGATGTGATGTTCTTTCTGCTGGCGACCTTCATGCTGACCTCGCTGGCCATGCAGCGTCTGGACGCCGTGCGGATCAACCTGCCGCAAGGACGCGCGCAACAGATGACCCAGGACAAGCCGCTGACGCTGTCGGTGAACGAGGCCAATCAGGTATTTATCAATCAGCAGGCCGTGCGGCTCGATCAGGTCACGCCGACGATCGCGCGCCTGTTGCGTCCCGACGCCAACGTGGTGGTCGCCGCCGACGATCACGCGTCGCATGGTGTCGTCGTGCAGGCCATGCTGGCCGCACGCCAGGCTGGAGCCGAGCACTTTCTGGTCGCCGTGCATCGTGAATAGCGGCTTGCAACGGCTATTGGCGCTTGCTGATCGCGAGGACACGCGTTTTGCGGTCGCGTTTGTGCTGGCTGGGATGCTGTGTCTGACGCTACTGGCGCGCTCCGTGGGCTGGCTGACCACCCATGAATCTCCACCGCACACGCATGCGCCGACGACGATCGACATGCGTCTTGTCGAACTTGCGCCACCTCCGGTGCCTGCGCCGCTCACGTCCGTGCAACGAGCCGCACCTGCACAGGCGGCGCCCTCTCCGCCCGTCGCGAAGCGCACCCAGACCACCCCGGCGCCGATAACGCACGCGATCCAGCCGCCGCGTAGTAGTCCAACACAACCAAGGCAACCACCGCAGCCGCACGAAGAGGCGCACTCCCCGATTGAGCCGGCAACACCCGAGCAATCCGCAACGTCAACCACATCCGCGCGGGCAGCACCCGCAGCGGCCACGGCAAGCAACGCTGCCGCGCCGTCGAACAGCACAGCAGCCGCCACGCCCGCGCCGCCATCTGGCAGCACGCAAGCACGCCTGCTATCCCAACCGATGCCGGTACTGCCGGACGACCTGCGGGAGCAGGGTTATCAGGTCACGGCGCTCGCTCACTTCAAGGTACATGCCGACGGCACGTTCGAAGTCGAACTGGTGAAGCCTACGCAAAATCCGCGGCTCAATCAGATTCTGCTGGAAACCTTGCACCGCTGGCGCTTTTTCCCGGCAATGGAAAACGGCCACCCCGTCGAAAGCGATCAGGACGTGCGGGTGCACTTCTCGGTCAGTTGAGCGACGTCACGCCGCTCAACTGAACTGCCAGGGACTACATACGGAAATCCGCCGCCATGTCCTCGTCGCTGCGCGCTTCAAGCTCGCCGTTGCGGCAGGCTTTCATGAAGACGTCGTAGTCTTTCTCGACCTGGTCTGCGTAGGCGAGTGCGTAGTCGGTCAGCGCTTCTCCAAACTGATCGCCGCGGCCGATATAGGCGCTGATTTCAATGGCCTTGCCGCTCGCCTTCGCATGAGCACGCGCCATCACCCAGCCGCACAACTTCGCGTACCCCAGCAGGAGGTCGTTATCGAACAGCTCGATATTCGCCGAGAGCTTCATATCGCGCAGTTGCCGGAAATAGAAATGCCGGCTCGACGGGCCGGTAGCCCACCCGAGGAAGATGTCGCTCGCTGCCTGCAGCACGCGCTGCCCGCGCACGACGCGCTCGCCATCGTGCTGCAAGGTTTGTCCCTTGAAGTATTGGGCGACCACCGACTGGCGCGCTTCCTTGATCTGGAGGAAGAGCGGCTTACCCATATGATCGGTGCTCAGCAGAACCAGACAGCGCGTGCCCACGCTGCCGACGCCCACCACCTTGAACACCAGATCCTGGGCCGTAAAGTGGCTCAGCAGTTCGCGCCGGTCATGCGTCAACGTCTTCAGGTACTCGCCGTACATGGGCCCGATGAGCTTGCGCCAGTCGCCCAGAGTGAACCAGTCGTCTTCAGCCTCGAACATCGTATTGGCGCCGTGCACATGAAATAGCCCGGGCGGCGCGTCACGGATGACCAGATGGTCGCCCACGTGCTCGCACATCTTGTCGAGCATGCTCTCCTGAGTACGCCCAGCCGCCTTCTCCATGCCGCGCCTGACGGTGCGGCGGCGCTCCGGCGTCAACGCGGTTTCGGCCATGTGTTCGAACGTAATGCGCTCGTACCACAGTTCGAGCGCCCCGCATTGCGCATACTGCATCATGCGATCGCGGTATTCGCTGACCGCCGTCATCACCAGTTCGGCGGAGAAGCCGCGGCTCAGGCGCATATGCCTCGCGGCCACCACGAGACTGGCAGTCAGGCGTTTGAGATCCCATTCGAACGGACCGAGCGCCACCTCATCGAAGTCGTTCAGATCGAAGACGAGTTGCCGTTCCGGTGTCGCGAAACCGCCGAAGTTCATCAGATGGCCATCGCCGCAGATCGGCATCACGATGCCCGTGTCGGACGTCCGGCTCAGGTCGTGAGCCTGGATGATCGCACTGCCGCGAAAGAACGTGAAAGGCGAAACGGCCATGCGACCGTAGCGCAATGGCACCAGCTTCTGCACCCGCCCTTCGCTGCTTTGCTTGAGAAGATCGACCGGGTTGCGGTGGACATCGCCAGTCGCGCGATGACTCGAGCGCTTCGAATGTTCGCGCGCTGCCCGGCCGCTGGCCTCCCGTTCCGCGATGGTGCTGGCTTTCATGCTCCGCTCCGGTTATGGTGACTCGCCGCAACCGGCGTGGCTCTCAGTCCACACCGGCTGCCGTGCCGACGCGCCTTAACTGCGAACGCGCCGGATTGCACTATTCATTGTGTTCTTCGAAGATCGCCCCACTGCCACGCCGGCAAGCGCCATTGCGTTGCCGTATTAAATCCTGTGGGCAACGCGGGCGCAAGTGCATTCGCGCCGGATAGCAGAAGGGGCTGGCGCCTCGACCAGGCGCCAGCCCCTTTCTTGCGCGGCCTGGTGCTCTGCCGCGAGAAAACAGCGGACCGGCAAAGCCGGTGCTGTCATGGTTGTGTCATCGGACCGTGTCGTTAAACGAAACAGTTGCGCCCGCCCCGGAAACCTCCAAGGCTGTCAACACAGCGATGCTCAGTTCAGGTGGCTGGGGAAACTCATCGCACAGGAAACGGCGTATTCGCGGCCGTGCGCACATCGCCCGGCATTGCGGGAAGCCCGGCAAGTGCGACACTCGCCAATTGATCGAACGCGGCACGCTGGCGACCCGCCAGCGGCACCGCGCTCGAACGGCTCGTCAGCTTGAGCGGATCGGTAGGCTGGTTGTTCAGGCGAACCTCAAAGTGCAGATGCGGACCAGTCGCGACTCCCGTCTCTCCGACTGCGCCCAACGACTGTCCCTGGCTGACCTGCATGCCTGCCCTCAGTCCCTTGGCAAACGCCGATAGATGCGCGTAGTACGAGGTATAGCCCTGCGTGTGACGCAGCACGACATGATTGCCATAACCGCTGTCGTAACCAACGAACTGCACCGTGCCTGCGGAGGCAGCAACGACCGGCGTACCGGGCGCCGCAGTGAGGTCCACGCCCGTATGCAGCAGACGCTGCCCGGTCACCGGATGAATGCGGTAACCGAATGGCGAACTCACGCGCACGAAGTTCAATGGCATGGCGAACGGTTCGGCGGTCAGACGCTGGCCGTCGAACGAATAGTAGTCGCCAGCTACCCTTCCTGGCGCAACAAACCAGACCGCGCGATGAGTCTGACCCGCGAGTCGCAACTCGACCGCCGTGATGCGTACGCCGGCCGCGCTGGCCGGCTTGCCGTCGACCGGTTCATAGGCAATACGGTAGTAGTCGCCCGCTTGAGCCGGTTGAGTGGCGTCCAGACGTCCCGCAAAGATACGGCTGAGTTGCACGACCAGATCCGCCGGTAGGCCCACCGGCGTCCACGCTGCGTGCAAACCACCTTTGATCTCCCCCGCGTAGGTGTTCGTTTGCGCTGGCGGCATCTCCAACGGGGCGACGCCTGAGAGGGTGGTGGGATGAGCAACATCGGCGGCACGCGACCCGGAGGTGTCGGCGAGGCTGGCCGTCTTGCCAGTACCGACGGCTACCCGCCCGGTCCATTCGTGGGCACCCGCAGAGGGAGCCAGCGGGACGCACACGGAAGGGCTGAGCCGGCACATCTTCATCAGCACCGGCTCGTCGAGCGACAGGACAAGCGTTGGGCGCGAATGCAGATCGTCGCGAAGGAACGACAGGTTATGCAAGCCATCGAATGCCATTTGCATCACGGATGTGACTGGCCCATCGGAGGCCGGCAGACGGTTTGTGCCGTCCGGAGTCGGGGATTGCGTGCCCGGCAGCGGTCGTTGCACTGCAGGCTGGTTTGGGCCCGGCACTGACGCCTGACCGGGTGGCTTTGAAACCGCACGCGACTCGACAGGCGCGCCCAGCGTAGCAGCCAACGCGCTGCTCAGCATGAACACTCTGGCCGCAACACCCATTGGAGAAGTGCGTTTGAGATCGGGCGACGCATTCGCATCGGTGGAATGAACCGGCTCGGGGACAAGGATGTTACGTAGATACAGCCACATGATGGAGAACTCTCGCAGTCGAAAAGAAGGCTGCGGGGCATGGGCGACGGTGTAACGACACTTGGTAGCCGCGCGGAAAAGATGGCAGATCCCGTGTAGGGCATCTCTGACATCGGACTACACAGCCCGGCAACAGGAATCGAAAGTCTACTGACAGAGGAAGGTCAGAAAAATAGGAATAGTCTCGACTTGTCCTATCTGTTCGGCGTCCGCGCCCCGATACGCCGCGCGATCGCATCGATCGTAGACACCCACCGTTCATCCACGCGCCTCGACAAATATCACGTTCAAGCGATTCGTCACGGCGCTTTAATGCAGATCAATATTTACACTTGATTAACACAAATTCCATTTCGGATTACTCTTATTTGACGCTCAGGATCATGCAATTAGCCTCTCACACGCCCGTGAATTCCACAGGCAAACCGTGAATCCTGATTTTTAAAAAAAATTACATTTATAAAATAAAACGGGATTCACGTAAATTGACATTTACATTTCCGTTTCACTAATGAAGACAAAGAAGATTTTTTACACCGTTTGCACCACCACGCTCGCGATTATTCTGACCGGCCTCACGCAGGCTCATGCCGGTACCGCCCCCGAGGCAGTCCAGCCCCAAGGCAGCGAATTCTCCGGAGGGTATGTCGGCTTCAAACTTGGCGAGAACCGCTCCAACGCCTCGGGCGTCGCAGCCACAGCCAGGCACGACACAACGTTTCCCGGACTAGTCGCAGGCTACGCGTTCGATGCCGGCCCCCTGGTGCTCGGCGCCGAGGTGTTCACCGATTTCCACCATGGCTCGGCCACCGGGAAGGATGGTGGTCTCGACGCCAAACTGGGTGTTCCCGTCGGCAAACTGATGCCGTATGCGCGACTCGGCTTTACGGGCTCATGGCCGGACACGCGACTGCATGGTGGATTGGGAGTGGAATATAAGCTATCCAGTCAATTCGGACTTGCCGGCGAATGGACCGCCGACGCTTCCCGTTCAAGCGGCACTAAACGCAGAAATGACAGCTTTACTTTTGGATTAAATTATCATTTTCAATAATCCGAATATAGGATCGCAAGGTCAATTTGCTAAAAATATGGATTCGATTTCAGGGAAAGAAGAAATCTCTCCGTAAAACGCTTGTCTCAAAACGCGCGAAAACAGCGCTCTTGTCGAGGTGGGGCGAGCAAGCATTAAAGCTCAGGTGAGAAGTAGACGACCATTCAAAGCAGCGGTTGCCGGGCAGGCAGCCTCTGCTTTCCGCAGGAGGATCACGGCATTTCAGACACGTCCCATTCCAACCAAATTGTTTCTGCCGCAAAATCTCGCTCTTTCCCGTACAGCATCGTTACCGGTCACACGCAGGCCAATACGCCTTCTCAAGTATCCGAGGATCTGAAATGTGGTCTGCCATTAGCGATCTCGGCGACGCAGCCATGACGCTACCCCTTGCTGTTGCCTGCTGCGCATGGCTAGCCATGTCCTTGTCTGGCTGGCGCGCCGCGCTCGCGTGGCTGGCACCGCTTTGCGCCGGCATGTTGATGGTCGGATTGACCAAGATTCTCTATGCCGGATGCGGCGTGCAAATCCCCGCGATAGGTTTTCGCGTCATAAGCGGCCACACCATGCTTGCCTCGGCAGTCTGGCCAATGGCGTTCCTGCTTGCCTCGCGCAGCGGAACGAGCACGGGCACGCGCGCCGCATTGATGTTGGGATTCCTGCTGGCTGCATTGATCGGCACGGCCCGCGTTTTCGATCAGGCACACACGACTTCGGAAGTTATCGCGGGTTGGGCTCTGGGCGCGGTGGTGACCGTGATCTTTGTACGCTGGAAGGACACACCCGTACTCCCCTCGCGCCTGCGGCCATTCGCGATCGGCTCGATGCTGTTAGTGTCGGCGGCTGCGTATGGACACCATGCACCGATTCAAACGGCCATCGAGTCTTATTCGCCAGTTCTTTGTGAACGGCTGTTTTAGGTAACGCCCCGCCATCAGGACGGGCAACGAAGCAGGGTATCTCTATGCGGCGCGCTAGCGTGTCTACATTTCTATTTGCCGCGAGCATCGCTTTCTTTTCGCTTAGCGCGTTCAGTGTTCGAGCAGCAGCATGTGCATACGTCTTGATAGGCGCTTTGGCGTTTCTGAAGATGCCAACCTTGCTGGCGCGGCAGATCGGCCTGGCGCCGGTTCTCGCATACTGGGCGACCATTCTTTGCCTGTCGTTTATCCAGTCTGCGTTTGGCGACTTCTATCCGAACTATTTCATCAAGTTCATTTTTATCCAGACCTATATCGCATTGATCTTCTGGATGTTCCGCAGCAAGATCCTCACACTTGGGTCGCTGACGCGCGCATGCGAAATCCTGATCTACGTTCATGCTGCATTTTTTATTTTCCAGCTTACGTACTATCTGCTCACCGGCCATTTCATTGACTTCGACAGTTACGTTCGCGAAGGCAGTGCTGAAGCGCTCTATGAAACCAAGACGCTAAGTGACAGCCTGATACCCATCCGCGCGCTGGGATTGTTCTCGGAGCCATCGTTTTATGCCATGACGGTTGTCCCGCCAGGTATCGTCCTGTTGCTGGCGAAACGCCAGTTGACCTTCGCCACATGCCTCGCCTTTTTTACTGCATTGCTGAGCTTCTCGGTTGCCGCGATCATCGTATGCGCGATGCTTTGTATCGTGCATTTATTCCTTGGGCGTGTCTCGGTTCGATTAAAAATTGCGACGATTCTAGTCGCCGTTTTATGTACCCCTCCGCTCTACACGGTCTACGACAGACGTGTCAATCAATCGGAAGATTACAACGCAGTCGCCAGCCGAACGCTCGTCTTTAACGAACTGGCCGTGCGCGATTCCGTTTCGGGCATGTTCGGCAACGGTCTGTTCTGGGACGAACGCAACAACGTCGGGAAAACCCATTTGCGCGGTTACGAAGTTCGCGATAGCTCCTTCTATGTGTACATGATCTTCAGTGCGGGAGCGGTGGGCGCCACTGTGTTCTTTGGCTCGCTTTTAGCCCTGTTCAATGGCCACGGACGAAGACGATACCTGCTCTATTTACTCCCGATCCTGCTATTCAAATACCACTTCCTCCACGGAATGCTGTGGCTCACACTCTTGCTGTTCCTCATTGTGTCACGCGAAATTCCGATGGGAAGGCATCCGGGGAGACGCAAACGCTTCTACCTCGGTTCGCTCGGTTCGTTGGCACAGATTCGGTGTCGACAATGACACGGTGGATCCTGGCTATCCTTCTGTCCGCATTGGCCGTCGGCGTCTCGGTCGCTCAGGTCGCGCCCGAATCGCCACCTGGCCGGATCATTGCCCACAGCGCCGCGTCGACACAGATCTTTCTTGGATCGCCCTCTCTCGCGGTACTCCCGGACGGCACCTACATCGTGTCTCACGACACGTTCGGTCCCGGTTCAAAAGAAGATCAAGTTTCGCTCTTTGCTTCCCGTGACAAAGGTGTCACCTGGAAGAGCCTGGGACAAGTATCGGGGCAGTACTGGTCTTCGATATTCGTTGCACGTGGCGCGCTCTATCTGTTTGGCACCGACCGTTCCATGGGCACACCCGTGATTCGACGCTCGCACAATGGAGGGGCGACATGGACGACGCCACTCGACGCATCGACGGGTCGCTTCCCCATGCCGGGCCGTTACGTTACGGCGCCAGTACCGGTGCTGGTTGATCATGGGCGCATCTGGAGAAGTTTCGAAATCGCCGAGGGCGGCGACCTGCGGGAAGTCGTCCTGTCAGCCCCCGTCGACGCCGATCTGCTCGATACGACGGCCTGGAGCAGTACGACCCATCTCCGATCGGACAAGAGGTGGCTGAACGGCGACTTCCTTTCGTGGGAAGAGGGCAATATGGTGTCGACGGGGCAAGCTCTACCGTCCGTCGTGATGCGCGTGAACAGCAGGCAGGGACAAGAAAAAGCCGCGCTGGTTTCTCTGACCGCTGGCGCAGACGCGCTCTCCTTCGATCCAGCCCGTGATTTTGTCGACATGCCCGGCGGCGGCAAGAAATTCACGATCCGGTTCGATGCACGAACGAAGCTCTATTGGTCGCTCACCAACGCCGTGCTGCAAAACAACGGACACGAAAACCTCGAACGGGTCCGCAACACGCTGGCGTTGATATCGTCACCCGACCTGCGCCACTGGACTATCCGGCGCGTGCTGATGGAACACCCGGATCGCCAAAAGCACGGCTTCCAGTACGTCGACTGGCAAATCGAAGGAAACGACATCATTGCCGTAATCCGTATGGCGTTTGACGACGCTCAAGGCGGCGCACAGAGCCAGCACAACTCGAATTACATTAGCTTTATGAGATTTCCGGATTTCAGAAAAACGCTTATGCAACGCCCGGCACCAGCCCCCGGCTGAAAGCAAGGCACCCGAAATAAGTGCCCAGCCTTCGCGCTTGCCAATGACTACTCGCGTCCGCTCAGCGGATGTCCAACACGGGCATGCCCTTCACCAGATCGTCAATCGCCTTGATTTGCGTGAGGAACGCCTCAAGCAAATGGAGCGGCAGCGCGCTAGGCCCATCGCAACGCGCGTTGTCCGGATCAGGATGCGCCTCCAGGAACAGGCCACCCAGACCCACTGCCATACCGGCTCTCGCCAGATCCAGCACCTGACGCCGACGGCCTCCCGATGCCTCGCCTAGCGGATCGCGATTCTGCAGGCTGTGAGTTACGTCGAAGATCACAGGACATCCACCGGTCGCTTCCGCCATCTGGCGAAAACCCAGCATGTCCACCACGAGATTGTCGTAGCCAAACGAACTGCCACGCTCGCAAAGAATCACTTGGTCGTTACCCACCTCGCGGCACTTCGTCACCACGTGTTTCAGCTGCGTGGGGCTCATGAACTGCGGTTTTTTGACGTTGATCGGCTTACCGGTCTTTGCAATCGCCACGACGAGATCCGTTTGGCGCGCCAGAAATGCCGGAACCTGTAGCACATCCGCAACCTGGCCGACCGCTGCCGCCTGCTCGACCTCATGAACGTCGGTGATCACAGGGACGCCGAAGCGCTCCTTCACGGCGCTGAGAATGGTGAGTCCCTCATCGAGGCCCACGCCGCGATAAGAATGGATCGACGACCGGTTCGCCTTGTCGAAAGACGCCTTGAAGACAAACGGGATGTTGAGTTTCCGCGTGGTCTCTACAAACTGGCCGCAGACGTCAAGGGTGAGATCGAGGTTCTCGAGAACGTTGAGTCCGCCGAACAGCACGAACGGCAGATTGTTCCCAATGTCGATGCCTGAACCAATATGTACTTTCACTTTCTTCTCCAGATTGTTGGGTAAGTCACGGCAATGCCGATTCGAGCCACGCACGCAAACGCGTGGGACCGCCCCTCCGCAAATGCCCTTCCCGACCCGCAATATAAACCGGTATCAGTTCCTTGAAGAACCTGTCCTCGCAAAATCGTGCCTGCGCCTCCGCGTGAGCGCGTGCCGCGATAGCCTCCCGAAGCATCTCATCTTCGGCAAGCCTGGCAAGTAGTTCGACCGCCTCGTCCGCGGTTCTGAAAATCGCCCCGGTATCCAGGTGGCGCACGACGTCTACATTTCCCGCACAGGCAAAGACAACGGCCGGCCGCCTCAGTAGCATGGCTTCGATAACCGACACCGGCATGCCTTCCCACGACGCCGTAGACAGATACAGGCTGGCTCGCTGGAGACAATCCATGACTTCAGCTCGACCCAGCCAGCCACTCACCTCGACGCCTGCGGCCAGCAGCTCATCCTTGAGCGCCTGATCGCCATCGCCGATCCAGAGGAACCGCATGCCACGCCCCTTAAACCGGCGGGCGATCTCGGCAAACAGGCGCGGATTCTTTTGCGCCCGAATCCCACCAACAGTAACGATACACCCACGAGCCATCGTGTCATACCTCGTTTTGTCGGGACTCGCAGCCGGTACGCTAGCAACCGCATTTTCGATCACCACGACCGGCCGTCTCAGATAGGCTCGTATTGCAAGGCGCTCGCTCTCGGAGCAGGCGATGTACAGGCACCTCCTTAGACAGGCAATCAATTCAAGGCCCGCGAACGACAGTCTCCTGAGCATGGAAACATCTCTGCGCATAAAGGAAATGCAGTGCGGGCTATAAAAGAATGCGGTTTTGCGGAACGAAAACATCGCCGCGATCCGACCCAGGAAGCCCGCGAAGGATGAGTGCAAGTGCACGATGTCGGGCTCAACCTCTTTCAATGCGGCGCGCACATCCGCGAGAACCGAAAGCACACGCGAGTTTTTCATCTGGATATGCCGCAACACGACGTCCTTGTGGAACAACGCCCTGAGATCGGAAGGCGTATCTTTCCGAACCGAGTAGATCACATGCACGTGGTGGCCTTCCTGCGCGAGCCGGTTTGCGATCATGCAAACCATCGACAATGTTCCGGTTGCGCTCGACTCCAGTAGCTGAACAATCTTTAGGGCTTTCCCTTGCGTGGGCTGAGACAACATTTCGAACATATTTCCAGTTTTAGACGGGCAGTCGTCAATGCCCCGTCGGCGCAAAGGCGTTGCACCGCCGCAGCCCCTAATTACCGAGGACGCGTCAGTTATTGACGAATTAATGGATTAACCGAAGTTGCCGCGTTCAATGCGCGGCAATTGACTACTTTCGAGTTCTGACCGGATTTATCTGTGCTACCGCCGCTTCAACCAGAGCACCATCGAATACGGAATAGCCATCAACGCCAGCGTTTTAATCACGCCATATACGGTCGTCGCATTGGCGCGGGCATGCCGCAATTGCAAACGCAATCTAGACTGCAATTGCTGCTTGCGCCTGCTAATTGAGAGCCCATTCGGATTGATTTCGCAACTTACCAACGCGGCCTGCAGGTTGGCCGTCTCAAACCTGCTGACAAACTTCCAGAAGAAGGCGTAGTCCTCGGCCATCGGATAGTCGATCGGATAGCTACCCAGTCTGCTCATGACCGAGCATCGCCACATCACTGCGGGGTGTACGAAGGCACAATTCAGATGCATGGCACGTCGGATTTTTCGGGCCTTCACCGGCAGTGTCAGCGTGTATTGGGGTTCGCCTTCGGTGTCTACGAAGGTGACCGCACTCCCCAACAGCATGATTTTCGGATTATTATCAAGAAACTCCATTTGCAAGCGGAAGCGATTGGGAGCACACGTATCTCCGCAATCCAGTCTGGCGACATATTCATAGTGTTGTTCAATCTCGAGCAGTCCCGCATTCAGCGCGAATTGAATACCCTGATTTCGTGGCAAATAGCCAAACCTGATGCGTCCGTCAAATGCTTTCTTCGCAGCAGTCTCATCGGGTTTTCGCTGGCTGCCGTCGTCCACCACCCAGACATCCACCGCTTCGTCTTTCCCGATAGAGGACAACGATTTCAGCAGCCCCTCGGGGTTGTTGTAGTGAGGGATCAACACAGCACATCGAGCTGTGCTCAGTTCAGTACGGCCGCGCAAGCCGCGATTCAACGCCGACAAATCGTTCATTTCTATACCGCCCGGGCAAAAACATTTCGCGCCGACAGCGTAGAAATCTCACCAGAACCAAAATAGTCGATGCCGTCAATCAAAAACGAATGAATGTATTTGCGGAGCCTTGCCTGATCGAAGTCCTTGTAGAAACATCTCCCCAGCGATACGACCTTCTTCCCGTACAGCAGCGCTTCGAGGCCCACCGTCGAGTTGATGGTCACGACCATCTGCGCATGCCTGATCAGTTCCGTCGTAGGCGCCGCGACCAGATCGAATAAGTAAGCGTTCTTAAGACGCACAATTTCCGCGATCATCGCGGCATCGTTCTCCGCGGGGTGCAGCTTCACCAGCAGTCGAGCCCCGGCCTTCGCTGCCAACCCGGACGCAATCTCAATCGCGCCAACATTGTTCACATCGGAGTGCAGTTTGATCTGCGTATCGCCGGAAACCTGCAGCGGCAAGAACACGTAAGGCTGCGCGGACAGGTCCTTCGGCGAAACGTTCTGTGCCTGCCGATGCGCTGCCTTGCTGCTTCCGATCCGGATGGTACGCAACGAAGTCCTGGCGACACCTCGTGTGGCGAACTTCAACGCATAGTTGAGCACGGCCACAGCCTTGCGACTCACGAACGTTTGCGACTGAGGTAACGGCCTGGATTTGTATTGCTCGTAATCCACGAGCCAGCGACGATGTTCGTCTTCACTGGGCATCTGCAACGCATCGATCACCGCGGGATCTGCACTGATAGTCGAGAGAGCATTGACTCCCAGGCTATCGACGAACAGCTTGTTCGGGAGATTGGATATCTCGAGGAATTTGCGCTGCACGCCATGCTGTTCGCAAACCTTACCAATGGTTCGACCGAGTAGTTGCTGACCGTTCCATATGACGCATTGCGAAACCGCGAATCTACGAAACGCCCTGGAAACGCTGCTGCAGATCGCAGCAGCATCGCGTCGTGCGCGTTCCATGGAAACGTGCCCATTCAATACTTCAATGGCGGCGGCATACTGGGTCCCTGTCGGGCATTCATTGGGACTGGAGCGCAGCAAACCCGTCTTGCGCAGATAGATCGAGCGCAAACCCGACAACGAGAGCCGGACATGCGCAACCGGCTCACTCGTTAGAAACAGGAAATCCAGTTCTTTACCGACAGCCTTCACCAACCTTCTCGCGAAGTAATAGCGCTCCATCGAATCAACAACAAAAGCAATCATGGTCCGTTTTTCTACTATGTTTGTGGAAATCAGGTCGAAGCGTGAACACGTGAGACGCTGCCGCTCACCACCTTGAATGTCAGCGCGATGCCGCAGATCATCAACATGGCGCCGGCTAGCGAAAAGCTCCGGATGCTCGCGTGTGCCGACAGATTCATGAGACGGGCCGCGAACAGCACACTCATGAGCGTTGCGCCGCACGACAACTGAAACAGGAAATCGGTTCGCTGCTGTCTGACGGCCAGAAATACCTGGGACAACGGCACATAAATCATCTGAAACGCAAAAAGAGGAATCAGGTCGTAATAGAAGCCGATCGCTCCGTCCCATCGATTGCCGAACACCATCTTTACAAGCGGCCCGAAGAGCAGAGCGCCGCCAACTGCGTACAGCAATGCAAGCACCACGAGCGATCGCGCGTAAGCCAGAAACACCTTCGACAAGGCATCTGGTAAGTCATCCTGAGCGATAGCCGAAACCGCATCGCGCCGGAACACGCCGCCAAGACTCTGACCGATCAACGAGACAGGGAAACACCCCAGCCGATAGGCCGCGGCGAAATACCCCGCGCTTTCGGCGCCAAACCAATGTGGGATGACGATCGCCAATGCGTAAGTCGACACCGATCCGCACACGGTTGAAGGCAGGATATATTTTGCGAATCGACTGTTCGCTACAAAGAACTCGCGCGACACCCGAAACTCGTACCCCCGTCGTTTTCCCCGCAGAAGAATCCAGGCGAGCATCAGGACTGCGACCACTACATTGACTACGGTATAGGCAACGAAAACGTCCAGTCCTCTAGTTGCGAGCACCCCCCATCTTCCAGCCAGGCACGTCAGAAATGCAAGGTTCACTGCCAAACGGCACGCCGCTATCCATCCATAGCGCCGCATGCTGTTGAGATAGGCGCCGGCGGCCTGCTGAATGAAGTAAGCAAACGCGAAGGCTTCAACGATGTACGGGTCGGAGCGCCCAGCAACGAAGCTGATCGCCACTGCAATGAGAATGACGCCTGCGCTGAGGCTAGTCACATTGACAAGCGCGTTGAAGGATTGCTGCGGGCTATCGCTGACGCAAGCGAGCTCATAACGACACGCCAGCAGCGTCCCGGCAAACGTGCCGAGCGCGAGCGTGTAGTTAAAATGTCCCAGCACCTCCGGTCCGCTCGAACGCCCGATCAGCGAGATGCACAGAAAAAGCACGATCTGAGCACTTACCACGCCAATCAGCGACACAACGGAGTCTTTCGCCTTGATCATGACAGAGCGCTCATCTCAAGCATCCTGATCGGCTCCGTATTCGTACGCGACATAGCGATAGCCGCCATATTTCGAGCCGAATCGGGACTGTTCCAGGCGGGGATTCGCACCGTTAAACACGATGCCGTTCAGACGAACGCCGTTCTGAGCCAAACGCTTGGCAGACTCGGTCAGTTCACCCAGTCTCGTTGCCTCTGCGCGCGCAACCAGGAAGGTCGTACCCGCCATCGAGGCCAGCGTGCCCGTATCGGCCACCGCGAGAACGGGTGGCGAGTCGATAACGACAACGTCGTAGCTCTTCGAGAACGCTTCAATCAGTTTCGCCAGGCGACTATTCAGGAGCAGCTCTGCGGGATTCTTCGGCAGCGCGCCTGTGGAAAGAAAATCCAGTCCGTCGATCACGTTGGAATGCAGCACGTCGTCAAACGGCGCATTGCTCTCTATCAGTTCGGATAAGCCGCGTCCACGGACGAGTCCCAGGTATTCGTGCAAGCGGCCTTTGCGCATGTCACCGTCGACCAGCAGGACGCGTTTTCCTGCCATTGCCAGTACGGCGGCGAGGTTTGACGAAATAAACGATTTGCCGGCCCCCGGCGCGGGTCCCGCGATCACCACGACATTGTTCTTTGCCTCGACAATCGCGAACTGGAGCGCGGTACGCAAGCTTCGCAGGCTTTCAACGGCGGGATCATTCGGAAACACATACGACAGGAGGAGCACATCGGGGCCGCCCCTTTTTGTCTGCTCAGAGAGCGCTTTCTGACGATTGCTCAACGGGACTGTTGCATAGACGCTCAGCCCAAGACACTGCTCGATCTCGTTAGCGTCGGAAATACCGCGAAACAGCATCGTGCGTGCAAGCGCCGTACCGCAGCCGACGAGCAAGCCAAGCATGGCAGACGCCACCATGACCAGCAGCTTCTTCGGTTTAACTGGAGTTTCCGGAACCGCCGCCGTATCGACTAGCCGCACGTTCCCCACCTTGCCGGCGCGAATCAGTTGCAGTTGCTGCATGTTATTCACGAGCGCCGTGTAAAGATCGGTACTGACCTTGACGTCGAGCATGAGACGCAGCGAATCCTGCTGCAGATCGGGAAGCTGACGAATCTGCTTTTCTGCCTGATCGCGGTAAGCGCCCAGTGCGGCAATCTGCTCGTCAATCGCGACGACATCCGGATGCCGGTCCATCAAGCGGGATAACAGCTCCTGCCGCTTCTGCTGCAGCTCCAGCAAACGGGTTTTGGCGTCCGCAGTCTGCGCCAATGAGAGCCTGGCCTCTTCGGTGAGATCAACCGTTCCATGCTGCGCACGGAATTTCGTCAGACGTGCCTCCGATTCGTTCAACTGGTCCTTGAGTTGCGGCAACTGACCGCTAAGGAACTCGAGCGATTGCGCAGCCTCCGCCGACTTTCTTTCGACGTTCTGGCGGATGTACTGGCGGCCGATCTCGTTCATCGCGCGGCTGACCAGTTGTGGATCCGTGTCCTGCAGGCTCGCAACCATCACATCGGATTGCTTGATCTTTTCCTGGACGTTGAGCTTGTCCTGCAGATCGAGGATCGTTTGCAGCCTCGACTTGCGCACCACCTTGAAATTGGCGCCCGGCATCGCCGAGATGGCATCGATGCGCAGTTCGATCGTGCCGCGGCTCGTCGTAAAGCGCTCAAGCGTGCCGACTGTGCCCTCAATGCTTGCCTCGAGATCGCTTCCTGAGAGCCTGTAACGACCACCGCCAAGAGCGGTCACCGTGAACGCATCACCCTCTAACGCTTCCGGCACGTTAAAGATGGGCACGTCGATACTCTCACCGCCCCACGTGTAGCCACCCAAGCCCATGAAGCCCGGCTTCGACAAACCACCGTTGCGGTGCGCAATCCAGTTTCCTATCACGGGAAAGCGTAGCGGCCTGGCGATCACGAACAGATGCAGATTGTCGACTGCCCGCGACACGACGAGGCGCGACGCAAGAATCTGTGTCTCAGCCGAGGCAGACGACTTCACGTCGAACATCGACGAGACGTCGCCAAGCAGGCTCTTTGCAGCCGACGTGTCGGGACTGTCTTCGACCTGAACCAGAATGTCCGCCTGGTAGACGGGCTTTGCCAGCAGCGCGTACGCTGCACCGAGGAAAATAAAACCGGCCATCACCGAGGCGATCAACCAACGGCTTCCAATGAGAACGTCGAGCATGGCGACGAAGTCGGCATCGCCATTTGTATCGATGGGAGGCTGAGGATCTTGACTGATTTGATTCATATTCGTTAATCATGTACGGGCGGGTTCGGCCGCACTCAGCGATTCGCGCGCTCGAACAAGCTGGAGGCGCGTCAGCCAGCGAGCACTGCCCGCCTCGATCAGCCGCGCGCAACGCTCAAAAACGAAGCGTGGCTGGCGGTAGGGATCGTGAATGTCGAAATCGTCATGCTCGCCAAGGCGAAAGACCTTGCCGCGTGCAAACGAGTAGCGCTCTTCCAGAAATCTGCGTTGATCCCGGTCCATAACCAGGATCAGATCGGCTTCCACACACAGGCTTCTACTGATCTGCCGAGCCCGATGTTCTCCGATGTCAACGCCACGCTCGCGCATGACCTCCTGGGCAATGGCCGTTGCAGGCTTGCCGGTCAGCGCGTTGACTCCGCAGGACGCAACTTTCACGTCAGGCAGTGCCGCGCCGAGCAATGCTTCGGCCATCGGGCTACGGCATACGTTGCCCTCGCAGACGACGAGAATCGTCCCGATCACTTCGCCACCACTGCGGCCGTCAAACCGGCGTTGATGGCCGGCAGCAACAAACTGAGCACCCGGCTAAAGCGCACGAGGCCGTTACCGTCGACATAGACGATGTCCTTAGGCTGCAATTCGAACTGGTTCGCCAGCACCATCGCTACTGGCGAGCTGGCGTCGAGATGAAACACCTGCGGCTTCGACTCGAGCGATCCGCGAATCACGTAGAGTTGCGCGGCATCGGCAGTTGTCGCATTCAAACTACCCGCCTGCGACAGCGCATCACTAAGCGTTAGCTTGCCGTTTCTCTTCGGAAGCGCAGTAACGGGTTTGTTGACTTCGCCCATCACAAACGCCCCGCTGTCTTCGCGAGACAAAACATGAACGAGGTCACCGCCCCTCAGGACGATTTGAGCAGGATTACCTACCTGTCCTGCACCGTCAGCCAGGTTGATCTGCTTCGAGACGCCGTCGCGCACGAGAATGACGCGGCTCTGATCTGCACTATCGATAAAGCCGCCCGCGCGGCTGATCGCGTCATACAGCGTCATCGGAATATCGTTGACTGGTTGAGACCCGGGAGTGTGGATCTCGCCCTCGATGTATACCTGCCCAGATCGAAACGAAGCGACGCGCACCGTAACCTGAGGATTGCGAAACGTACTGCCAAGCGCGTTCACCAGCTGTGTCTGGATCTCCTCAGGCCGTAAGCCGCCTACATGCAGCCGACCGACGTAGGGAAACTGCAGCGTCCCATCCTGATCGATAACGAATCCTGCGGGAGCATCGGATGGACGCGCTGCGGTGGCAGGTTGAGCCCCAAGTGCAGCCGCCAGCTCGGGATGATCCCAAACGATGATTTGCAGAACGTCACCGGGCCCGACGACGTACGCGGTGTGTGCCGCGACAGGAAGGTCCACGACGACAGACGAATCCAGGCTGCGTGCTTCTTCCCGCAATTTCCTGACCAGTGCAATAGAGATATCCGTGACCGGAACGGGCAATTGGGATTCCGTGGTCTGAGCATCGCCACTCTCCGCCGGAATACGTGCCGGTTCCTGCATGCGCATGCCGGGTGCAACCGCGCACGCGCACAGGGTCGCGCACAAAGGTGCCAACGCCACCCACTTCCGAATTCCGGAGACACGTCCACGCGATAGCGGACCGCCATTGCGGACTACCCTCAACACACCCATATCGACCTCAAATTTGCGCTTAATACGCACCGCTCCCGGTGACGACCACCTTGACCGTCCTGATCAGGATTCCCAGGTCGCGACGAAGCGACCAGCTCTTCACATACGACACGTCGAGCGACACGCGCGTGGCGTAGTCCGTGTCATTCCTGCCGCTGACCTGCCAGAGACCGGTCATGCCGGGCCTGGCCATCAGGTAATAGCGCACGTCGTCGCC
Source organism: Paraburkholderia sp. GAS206C (assembly GCF_050435645.1). Lineage (NCBI taxonomy): Bacteria > Pseudomonadati > Pseudomonadota > Betaproteobacteria > Burkholderiales > Burkholderiaceae > Paraburkholderia > Paraburkholderia sp. GAS206C. The sequence continues at coordinate 598,968 of NZ_JBNDKR010000001.1, forward strand.
GTAGCGGACCAGTTCTTCTTCCACTACCGGGCGCGGGCCGACAAGGCTCATCTCGCCTCGCACCACGTTCAATAGTTGCGGCAGCTCGTCCAGACTCGTGCGACGCAGAAAACGACCAATGCGCGTGATCCGGATATCGTCCCTAAGCTTGAATTCAAGCTCCCATTCCATGCGTGCCCGTGGATCCCGATCCAGAAGATCCTTCAGCACCGCATCGGCATTCACCACCATCGAGCGGAACTTCAGACATTTGAATGCCTGACCGTGCTGCCCTACGCGAGTGTGTCCGAACATGGCCTTTCCACCGTCAAGCCTCACCAGCCATGACACTACCAACAGCGCAGGAGACAACACGACGAGCAAGCACGACGCAGCCGCAATATCGAAGGTGCGCTTGATCAGCGTTCTTACCCGCCGCCTTGCCGCACCGCTGCCAGGCCGGGTCTGGCCGTACCGTCTGCCATGATTCGTGGTTGCTCGTCCTGCACTTTCCGGCACTTGACACTCCTGAGACACAATCGCTTAAAAAACAGAGTTTCTGTACGCTCGCAACAAAGCGTTACTCGTCACTAAATCAGGATGACTAATTTAATATGGCACTTATGGAGTCGAACTACGTCTCTCTATGCCGCGCCAGTCAGCGAGAACTCGAGCGCCCAATCTTCGTTCGTCGAGAGGGCGCAATTGTGCCCGCCACAGACAGATGGGCATATAAGACATTTCTCAATGAGATTGAGATAAGTCCTCAACGAGTCTGGCTAATCGATGTACGGGGGGCGAGGTCGGAGTCAATTTGACGCATAACCCATAGCGAATGGATCAGCGCATAAACTTTAACTATCATTAATCGTAGCCACCCCCTATTCTTGAACCGTGACTCTCTGCGGGCGTGTCGTGCTGAGGGCAAGCGGCTTTTCACTACCACTGGGACGAAAACATGAAAATCTGCATCTTCGGAGCGGGAGCGATCGGCGGGCTGATGGGTGTTCAGTTGGCACGTGCTGGAGCGGACGTGAGCTTCATTGCGCGCGGCCCACATCTGGCCGCGATGCGCGAACACGGCGCGCGTTTGCTCATGGATGGCGAGGAGTTCAGCGCGCCCGTCAAGTGCACGTCCGATCCCCGTGAGCTCGGCGTACAAGACTTCGTGATCGTGACGCTCAAGGCGCACTCGCTGCCGGGCGTGGTCGAATCGATGCAACCGCTGCTCGGCAAGCACACGGCCATCGTGACGGGCGTCAACGGCATCCCCTACTGGTACTTCTATCAGCACGGCGGCAAGTTCGCCGGCACACGCCTGTCCAGCATCGACCCGGACGGTACGCAATGGACGCGGCTCGGCCCCGAACGCGCCGTTGGTTGCGTGCTATACCCCGCCGCTGAGATCGTCGAGCCGGGGCTGATCAAGCACGTGTATGGCAAGAAATTTCCCATCGGCGAGCCGAGCGGCGAGCGCACGCCGCGCATCCAGCAGCTTCACGAGATCATGCAGGCGGCGGGCTTCGACGCGCCGATCCGCGATAACATCCGCGATGAAATCTGGCTCAAGCTGTGGGGCAATCTTTGCTTCAACCCAATCAGCGCGCTCACTCACGCAACACTTGACGTGCTCACCAGCGACCCTGGTACGCGTGCCGTGTCACGCACCATGATGCTCGAGGCAAAGCGCATCGCCGATCAGTTCGGCGTGCACTTTCGCGTCGACGTCGAAAAGCGGATCGATGGCGCCGGCGCAGTGGGCGCACATAAAACCTCGACGCTGGTCGATCTGGAAAACCGCCGGCCGATGGAAATCGATCCGCTGCTCACCGTCGTGCAGGAAATGGGACGCCTCGTCGGCGAGGCCACTCCGACTATCGACGTGGTACTTGCGCTGGTGAAGTTGCGCGAACGCATGGCGTTGCAGGGTGCATAAATCGTACTCCGCATCACCGATGCTTAAAGAAGGAGTGCCATTAAGGAGTGCGGAATCGAGTCTGGCAGGCTCGATTCCGCAACCGGCCCTGAAACACTATTGATCGATCGCAAGCCAGACAGCCTTGGGTTCCGTAAAGTTTTCGATCGCCACGTCCCCATGTTCCCGGCCGAAACCCGAATCACCCGCCCCACCCCACGGCAAGCGCACATCGGTATACCCATAGGTGTTGATCCACACGGTCCCGGCCTTGAGTCCATGCGCGACCCGATGCACCCGGCCAATATCGGCACTCCACACGCCTGCAGCGAGACTGTATAGCGTACCGTTAGCAATCCGTAACGCGTCTTCTTCGTCGTCAAACCGGATCACGCTCGCCACCGGCCCAAAAATCTCCTCCTGCGAGATACGCATCTCGTGCTCGACGTTGGCAAACACAGTGGGTTCGACAAAGAAGCCCCGCTCGCCAACGCGCTTACCACCCGTCACGAGCTTTGCCCCCTCTTCCTGGCCTATCTCCACGTACCCGAGCACGGTCTTCATTTGCGCGGCAGAGATAAGCGGCCCCATTGAAGTTTCGCGCGCCGTGGGGTCGCCGATCTTCATCGATTTCGCGCGCGCCGCAAGCCGCTCGACCACTTCGTCATAAACATCGCGATGCGCCAGAATACGCGAGCCGGCCGAACACACCTGACCGGTGTTAAAGAAAATCCCGGATGCCGCCGCACGCACCGCGTTGTCGAGGTTCGCATCCGCGAAGATCACGTTGGCCGATTTGCCGCCCAGCTCGAGCGTCACCCGCTTGAAGTTGCTGGCGGCGCCCTGCAGGATGCCACGCCCTACAGAGGGTGAGCCGGTGAACGTCACCTTGTCGACACCCGGATGGGCCACCAGTGCATTACCAACCACACTCCCCTTGCCCGTGACGATATTCAGCACGCCGGGCGGCACGCCGGCTTCGAGCGCGAGTTCGCCCACACGCAAGGCGGTGAGCGGCGTAATCTCGGCCGGCTTGACAATCAGCGTGCAGCCGCACGCTAGCGCAGGGGCGATTTTCCACATGCCGATCATCAGCGGGAAATTCCACGGCACAATGGCCGCGACCACGCCGACTGGCTCGCGAATCGTGTAGGTCAGTGCATCCGGCCGCACAGGTACCACCTGACCGGTGATCTTGTCGCACCAGCCGGCGTAGTAAGCGAGCGTGTCGATGGCGGCCGGTAAATCCTGGCGTTGCACGGCCGAGATCGGCTTGCCTGCATCGAGACTTTCAAGCGCTGCGATTTCTTCCTGGTTAGCCCGCAACAAATCCGCAAAGCGGTTCAAGATCCGGCTACGTTCGGCCGACCGAAGCGCATTCCACACCTTCAGTGCGGCCCTCGCCGCACGCACCGCTGTATCGACATCGGAGACGCTGCCTTGCGCCACGTAAGCAATGGGCTCTTCCGTAGCAGGATTGATGTCGACCGAGTATTCACCGCTACTCGGCGGTACACGCTTACCGTCGATCAGGAGATCGTATCGCTTGAGATCGAGTTGGGTGTCCATCGTGGTACTCCTTGCTTTTGGGGTATTACATTAATTTGCGCGGTGCCGTTATTCACCTGTCTGCTCCGGCCAGTGCGTGAGCCGTGACGGACCATTGGCGGCAGCGGCAGGCGCGTTGTGCAAGCCGATCCAGCGCGAGCGCATCGGCGCGAGAATGAACTTTGCGCAGATGGCTGCCGCGATCGTCACGACGGCCGACACGATGAACACCAGATTCCAGCCACCGGTTGTGGACAGGATCGAGGCGAGCGGCACGAGCAATGAAGCCGTACCCTTCGCTGTGTACAACGTGCCTGCGTTGGCCGCCGCATATTTACTGCCGAAGGTGTCGGCACAGATTGCCGGGAAGATCGAAAAGATTTCGCCCCAAAACAAAAAGATAAGGGCTGCGAAAGTGATGAACGCATACGGATTGCTGCCGTATTGCATGAGTCCGAGCAACGCCAGTCCTTCGCCGCTGAAGATCAGGAACATGGCGTTTTCGCGGCCAATCTTGTCGGAGATGAAGCCGCAGAGTGGCCGCGTAAAGCCGTTGCAAATATTGTCGATCGACAGCGTCACTGTCAGCAGCGGCAAGGTCATACCGAAGAAGCTCATCGGAATGCGCGCGAGCCCCCAGTCCTTCGCGATCGGACCAAGTTGCGCGGTGGCCATCAAGCCACCGGCCGCGACGGCGACAAACGAAATGTAGATCACCCAGAACAGGGGTGTCTTGATCATTTGTCCCGGTGTGTAGTCGACCTTGGTAACGAGGAATTTCTTGCTCGGTGCGCGTACCTGGCGCGTGTCGGGCTTCTTCAACAGCATCGCGAGACCGAGTATGCAGACACCTTGCAGAATGCCGAAAAAGAAGAAGGCCTGCTCGTAGCCCGAGCGCACAATCATGTTGGCAATGGGAATCACGGTCACGGCAGCACCTGCACCGAAGCCCGCTGCAGTGAGCCCGGCTGCGAGGCCGCGCCGATCCGGAAACCACTTCAGCGCATTGCCGACGCACGTACCGTACACACAGCCCGCGCCAATTCCGCCAATTACCGCGGCCACATAAAGATGCGGCAGCGTCGTCGCATACGAGTCGATCACCCATGCGAGCCCGGCGCACACCGCACCGCCCGCGACCACCGGTCGAGGGCCGAACCTGTCGACCAGCCAGCCCTCGATGGGCACGAGCCACGTTTCAGTCAGAATGAAGATCGAAAACGCGAGCTGGATGGAGGCGTCCCCCCAGTGGTGACGCACGCTCATTGGCGTCACGAAGAGCGTCCATGCGTATTGCAGGTTCGCAACCAGGGCCATGCACAGCATGCCAATCACGAGCTGGCACCACCGGTTCGCGCCAACGGCAGGGGCCGGCTTTTGCTGAGTAAGATCGTCCATGCGCCTTGTCTCCGCTATCTATTCAGGGCAGCCGGCCACTTCGCCGTGCTGTGTGCACCCCACCTTATAGTTGCGACCCGAAACGTTGCAATCGGGCATATTTTCTTATTTGCATCACCCATTTCCGTCATTTAAATCGCAATGCGCGGAAGTCCGGATTATTCCCTGGTTAAATCGGATCGATTACGCGCACACGGTGACGTGCCTCACCCTGCAGCGCCTTTCTGCAAGCGTTAACCCGATAGCCACTCTTCTCCACTCTGCTTTATAAATTCATGCTAGGGTCATCACTGAATTACGGATAATTAAAGTTTGTTAGTATGTCGATTCATATTCGCTTATACATCGGCCACGACGATGAGAAATGCGACACTCCGGCAATTGAAGGTCTTCGAAACGGTCGCACGTCATCTGAGCTTTTCGCGCGCGGCGGAAGAACTGCATCTGACTCAACCCGCGGTCTCCACTCAGGTGCGTCAACTTGAAGAGCATGCGGGGCTGCCGCTCTTCGAGCAGCTCGGCAAGAAGATCTACCTGACGCCTGCCGGTACTGAGATGCTCCATTACAGCCGCGCGATCATCCAGCAGTTTCACGAAGTGGATGAAGCGATGAGCCAGTTGAAGGGCGTCTCGGGGGGCAAGCTGAATGTCGCGGTCATCAGCGCGGGCGACTACTTCTTCCCACGGTTGCTCGCCGAATTCACGCGCCGCTACGCCGGCGTCGTGCTCAATCTGGCAGTGCATAACCGCGAGGAATTGCTGCATCAACTGTCCACTAATCAGACCGACCTCGCGATCATGGTGCGTCCGCCGCATGAGATGGACGCCACCAACGAACCGTTTGCGCCGCACCCGTACGTGATCGTCGCTGCGCCGAACCATCCGCTCGCCCACAAGCGCAACATCAAGTTGAGTCAGTTGGCGAACGAAGCGTTTATCGTTCGCGAGCGCGGTTCGGATACGTGGAATTCCATGGAAGAAGGTTTTGCCGGCCGTCTCACCAACCTCAAGATCGCCATGGAGATCAAGAGCACCGAGACCATCAAGCAAGCCGTGATTGCCGGCATGGGCATTGCCTTCCTGTCCGCACACACGATCAGCCTCGAACTGCAGGTGGGCCACCTCGTGGTGCTCGACGTCGAGACCTTTCCGGTCATGCTCAACTGGTACGTCGTGCATCGGCGCAACAAGCGCCTGCCGCCCGTTGCCGTCGCTTTCAAACGCTTCCTGATGGAGGAAGGCGCCGCACTCATCGAGACGATCACGCGCGTGAAGGAATTGAGCGTGCATAAACAATAGGCTATGGACTTCCAATAAAACTTTAACTATTGCGAATCCACCGTCGCTCCTATGCTTGAGTCGAATCACCACACTCATTTGCATAGGAGTCCGATCATGAGTCACGCTTCGTTCGTATCGCATGCCAGCACGCGTACCGCCCGCGTTGCCCCGGACAGTCCCGATGATGCACATCTGAGCGCCTACAACGCTGCCTTCAGCGACCTTGGCCTGAGGTTCCGCTGGGACCGCGACACGCTCGATGCGCTTCATGAATTCGAAAGTGAAGTGGCACGTATCACCGCTTATATCAACCGGCACCACGCCCATCTTCACAAGGCTTACGACGCTGAGTTCCTTGCCCAACTGATTCTGCGCAAGAAGACCCAGTACTACTGCCAGTTCGCACCGTTCGGCGACAGCAGCTTCTAATGCTTCGACTACCTTCCCGCGGCGCATTCACACATCCTGGCGGCCGGCTTTGCGGCCGGCCATGCCACTACTCTCGAGATGTCGCACGGATCGCGCGATCTCCTTCCCGGTAGCAACAACGCCGGCGACACTTGCCCCGAGCACTCCACGCGAGAACGTCACGGGCGCGGCGTCCCGGCCGGCGGGCATCGAAACGCCTGGGGCCAGGCACATTGCGTATTCCATCCACCAGCGACCACTTCCGCGCGAAATCATCGTCCAGAAGAGCCGGCATCTGCTCGTCGGGCCATTCGAAACCGTCCGTTACTGCGAGCGCGATGCGACGCTGCACGACCCCACAACGCACCGGCGAGCGCTCATCGAAACGGCCGTCAAGCCCGTAACGGCCAGATCCGACGCCGCCGCTCACCATCAGATGCGCGCCCAAAGCGGCCGCGAGCAGACTCTCCGCCAGCAACACGGCGACGCCGAACGTCGGCGCGTGCTCGGTGACGAAGCCATAACCCATCCACACCGAGAGCAGGAGTGCCGTCAGATTGACCACGCCGCCGCCCGGATGCACCGCCATGCGTGCGGCGAACCTGCCGCGCAAGGCCAGCCACAAAACCGCCGATCCGGCAAAGATTAATGCTCCGGCAAACACAGCGATGTACAACACGATGCGCATGAGGTTTTCGCAGGACGTCGCGCAGAGATAGCGTGCGAATCCTCCTGCCATCGCCGCGAGCCCCGTTGCGGTGCCAAGCACTGCAGCGAAGTGCGGCCTGCGGGTAAGTAAATCCGGCATTCGCTTCCCCCTCATGCGTGCTGTGCTGCGACCGCTTTCAGGCGGCGTTCGCTGCGCCCGCTACCATGGCGGCAGCGGCGTCCTGCGTCCCGACTAACGTATTGCTCAATGTGCCGATGCCCGCAATCGTCACCGCCACGGTTGCGCCGTCCTTGATCGAACCCACGCCAAGCGAGGTGCCGCAAGCGATCACGTCGCCAGGTTCCAGCGTGAGATCCTGCGAGATCAGACTCACCTGCTCAGCAGGAGAGAACACCATGTCGGCCAACGGATAGTTCTGCCGCTCCACACCATCAAGCGTCGTTACCACGCTACCCGCCCGCCAGTCGAAACCGGAGACGATGGCCGGTCCGATGCAGCAAAACGTATCGAAGCCCTTTGCGCGGCACCACTGCGGAAAATGCGGGTTCTCGCCGAGCAGGTCGGCTGCTGTCACGTCATTGACGATCGTGTAGCCCAGGATCGCCGCCTCGGCCTCCTCGAGACTCGAGTCACGGCAACGACGTCCGATCACGATGCCGAGTTCTCCCTCGTAGACGATCTTGCCCGCGTAGCTCACCGGCCGCCGTATTGCATGGCCGGCGCCGACCACCGAACTCGCAGACTTCAGCAAAAACAGCGGATGCGCGGGTACCGGTTTATCGAGTTTCGCCGCGAGCGCGTGATAGTTGTTCCATAGCGCGACGATCTTTCCTGGCGCGCAGGGTGCAAGCGGCGTCAACGCCCGCGTCGACAACACCTCGCCGGTAGGCACACGCCGATCCAGACTTTGATACTCGTGCAGGTAACCACCTTCGACTCGGCCGAACACAATCTCGCCGTCGCCCGACATAAAGCGCATCCACGTATCCACAGCCTGCTCCTCGTTCAGATCGCACCAGCCGCGCGCAAAGCGCCGATCTGTTCAGGCGAATAGCCGAGTTCGGCCATCACCTCGTCGGTGTGTTCGCCCAGTAACGGCGAACGCGTTACATCCGTCGGACTATCGGACAGTTTGATAGGATTGCCAACCGTCAGATATTTGCCACGCACTGGGTGATCCACTTCAACGATCGTGCCGGTCTTGCGCAACGAAGGTTCTTCCGCAAGCTCCTTCATGGAGAGGATCGGGCCGCACGGGATATCGTATTCGTTGAGAATCTGCATGGCCTCGAACTTGGTCCGGGTCATGGTCCAGCGCTCGATCTCCGCGAAGATTTCCTTCAGCCGCGGCAAGCGTGCGGCAGGCGTCGCGTAGTCGGGATCCGTGGTCCACTCTTCCTTGCCGATCACATTGCAGATCTTCGCCCAAACGGGCGCCTGCGCGATGAAGTAGATATAGGCGTTCGGGTCCGACTCCCAGCCCTTGCACTTCAGGATCCAGCCAGGCTGGCCGCCACCCGATGCATTACCGGCACGCGGCACCGCTTCGCCGAACGTGCCGTTCGGATACTGCGGGTATTCCTTCATCACACCGGTGCGATCGAGCCGCTGCTGGTCGCGCAACTTCACGCGGCACAGGTTCAGCACGCCGTCCTGCATGGCGGCAAGCACCTTCTGGCCACGTCCCGTCTGCGTGCGCTGGTATAGCGCAGTGACGATGCCAAGCGCGAGATGGAGACCCGTGCCGCTATCGCCGATCTGCGCACCGGTCACGACCGGCGGGCCGTCGTCGAACCCTGTGGTCGACGCCGCGCCGCCCGCGCACTGCGCGACGTTTTCGTAGACCTTGCAGTCCTCATAGGGTCCGGGGCCGAAGCCCTTCACGGACGCCACGATCATGCGCGGGTTGAGTTCCTGGACGCGCTCCCAGGTGAAGCCCATCCGGTCGAGCGCGCCCGGGGCGAAGTTCTCGACCAGCACGTCGCATTTCTGGATCAGCGCTTCGAGCACCAACTTGCCTTCGGGGTTCTTCGTATCGATCGTGACCGAGCGCTTGTTGTGATTGAGCATCGTGAAGTAGAGGCTGTCCGCCTCCGGAACATCGCGCAACTGCTCGCGCGTGATATCGCCGGCACCGGCCCGCTCCACCTTGATCACATCCGCGCCGAACCAGGCGAGCAGTTGCGTGCAGGTCGGGCCCGATTGCACGTGTGTGAAATCGAGGATGCGCACACCGTCGAGTGCTTTACCCATGTCGTATCTCCAATATTTCCGTCGTTTTTACTTGTACATGGTCTGGTTCTTCGTACCCGGCGCGTACTCGCGCGGATCGACCCAGATGTTCACCACCGCCGAGCGTCCGGTGCGATGAATCGCCTCACGCGCGCGTTGCAACGCCCCTGCGATAGCCGCCGGATCGCGCACTTCTTCGCCGTAGCCACCCAGCATTTCGGCAAACTTGCTGAACGGCACGTCCCCCAGCAGATTGCCGACGTTGCCGCGCTCCTCGCCGTACTTCGCAAGCTGGCCGTAACGGATCTGGTTCATCGCAGAGTTATTGCCGATCACGGCGAGGTACGGCGCGCCAAAGCGATTGGCCGTTTCCATATCGAACGCGGTCATGCCAAACGAACCGTCGCCGTAGTAGCAGAGCACTTCCTTGTGTGGATGAGCGAGCTTCGCGGCCAGTGCGAAGCCCGTGCCGACACCGAGCGAGCCGAGTGCGCCAGGATCCATCCATTGCCCCGGACGGCGCGGGCGCACTGCTTGCGCCGAGATGGTGACAACATCGCCGCCGTCGCCGATATAAACCGTGTCATCCGCGAGAAATTCGTTGAGTTCGTAAGCGACGCGATAGGGATGAATGGGCGTGTTGGCGGACCTGAAAAGCGGCATCAGCTTTTCCGTCGCGGTGACTTCGGCGTCCTGCAGTTGCGCCATCCATTTACGGCGCGCCTGGCGCTTGTCGTCTTTAAGACGACCGCTTGCCGCCTGCAACACTGCGGCGAGAATCGCGCCTGGATCCCCGACGAGACCGAGATCGATATCGCGGTTCTTGCCCACTGTGCGGTAGTCCATATCGATCTGCACCAGCGTCAACTCTTTGCTGATGCGTTTGCCATAGCCCATGCGGAAATCAAAAGGAGTCCCAACGACGATCAGCACATCTGCGTTTGCAAAAGCCTGCGAGCGCGTTCGATCGAAGTGATGCGGATCGCCCGGCGGCAGCAGGCCACGACTGGCGCCGTTGAAGTAGCCCGGAATATCGAGTCCGCGCAACAGCGCCACCGCCTCTTTGTGGCCGCGCGCGGTCCACACCTGCTGACCGTAAAGGATCGCGGGACGCTCGGAATTGACGAGAATGTCAGCCAGTTTCTCGATGTCGCGCGGGTCGCCGATCGACTTCGTCGACGCCCGGTAATGGCCCGGCAGCGGCACTACGGCGCGCGTCAGCTCGACTTCGCGGTCGAGCACGTCGCGGGGAATTTCCAGGTACGCGGGACCCGGCGCGCCATTGAAGCATTCGCGCACAGCCATCGAAACCATGTCCGCGACCCGCTCCGTGCTCGGCACGCTGGCGGAAAACTTAGTAATCGGCGCCATGATGTCGACGTGGGGCAGATCCTGCAGCGAACCCATCTTGTGCTGCGAGAGCGCACCCTGGCCGCCGATATGGAGGACCGGGCTCTCCGAACGGAACGCCGTAGCGATGCCGGTCACCGCATTCATGCAGCCCGGCCCTGCGGTCGTCACCACGCATCCGAGCTTGCCGGTCTGCCGCGCATAACCATCGGCGGCGTGCGCCGCAACCTGTTCGTGACGCACGTCGATGATGCGAATTCCCTCGTCGACACAACCATCGTAGATATCGATGATGTGGCCGCCGCATAGCGTGAAGATCGTGTCGACCCCTTCGTTCTTCAGCGCCTTGGCGACCAGATGGCCGCCCGAGACGACACCGGCGTCGCGGGTCTTCTGCTTGAGCGTGTCATCGGCCGTCGTGCTGCCCTTAGCGGTACTGAGGGATGAAGCAACTGCAGACATGGTCGTCTCCTTGTCGGCACTTCGTAAGCGTCAGCGGCCTGTTCAATACGGTATGTGATATATCACGTTCAGGCAAGACCAATTTCGACCTGATGATTGACGTGAGATTCGAGCGCGGGAGGCTTACCTGGAGCGGCTTTCGCCGCAAAAAGCGGGCTATTCACCGTTCCGGGGCAAGGGAAAATACTGAGGAAGGCTGAAGGTCAGACGGGAGAGATAGAGACGAGACGAAGCAAAGCGCGGCGAAGCGAGCGCGGGCAAACACCAGCCATTAACCGCTCAATCCAGAAAGTCGCAATTCGCTTCGACAAATGCAGCGAGATCGAGCGAGTGCTGCCGCGCAAGTCGCTCAGCTAACTCGGTATCGCGCTTCTCGAGCGCCTCGATGATACGCAGATGATCGACGATAGAACGCGACGCGCGGTCGCTCTGCGAAATCGTCATGCGACGGATAGCCCGCACATGGATGAAGATGTTCTTGATCGTATCGAGGATGATCTGCGACTTCGACAACTCGACAATTGCCTGGTGGAAGGCAATGTTCGCGTCCGAGTATTCGGCAATATGCTCCGCCGGCGTCGTGTCCTTGAAATTGTCGAACATGTGGCGCAGCGTGGCGATTTCCTCGTCTGTGGCATGCAGCGTGGCGAGCCGCGCTGCCATGCTTTCAAGGGCCGCCCACATCTGGATCATCTCGACGATTTCGCGCTTGCTCTTGCGCACAATATAGATGCCGCGCCGCGGCACCATGCGCAGAAAGCCTTCCTGTTCGAGCAGCGTCATCGCTTCGCGTACCGGCGTGCGGCTGACGCCTAGCGATTCGCTCAGCACGCGTTCGTCAAGACGGATCTCGTCGCGCGACTGGTAGATGTCAGCGTCGGCAATGGCCTGGCGCAGCATCGCATAGGCCTGATCGCGCAAGCTTGCGCTCACGCCGATCGGCTGCAATGACAGTGTCAAAGGAGTGGCCACTGCTTCAGTTTGAAGTTCTGACGACATTCATCGCCTCTTGTTGAACATGAGCAGCCGCGTGGGCGCCCGCATTTGTCCTGGCACGAACACCCGAGGGCGGCGCGGGTGTGGCCGGGCTGTCCTGTTCGCCAAGTCCCGCAAAGCGGCCATGTTGCGACGCGAGTACGGCAACCGGTTGCGGAATCCAGCGAGTCAGCAGCACGGTGGCAGCCGAACCCAAACCAACCACAGCAACGGCCAGCAAGGCCAAAGACACCACATCCATTTGCAACTCCAGACGATTGAATGAGCAGATCACTCAATCATATGCTGCAATGCCGCAAATATCAATATTCCGTATGTAGTATATCAATCAATTATGCGCTGCTACTGTAACATCAAGGTACCATGGCCGTCGCTGAATGGCGTATTCGCGCGCAAATAGCGCGCAGCTTGCGCGGTAAGCATGGACTCACTACACGGCTGGATGCGCCGGCCGCCCTCCTCGCCCTCTTGGTGTTAACGCGGAAAACGCGCGCTATGCGCGCATACTCGGCCGCCAATCGCGCAATATGCCTCAAACGCCGATTGTCGAAGAGGTGCTGTCTCTCTATGCTTCGGAAATCCTGCAGCGGACCAAACGGTACCTGGTCACAGAGCCTGGCCACCTCCCGATCACCCCTGCACTTCCGATATCAGGTAGGAGACACTTCATGACCACGGCAGTATCGACAGCGGCCCCACGCGACGCCGCCACTAACGTCAGCCGCGCCCGCCGGGCCGCGCTGGGCAGCTTTATCGGCGCGGTGGTCGATTGGTACGACTTCCTGCTGTACGGCATCGTCGCCGCGCTCGTCTTCAATACCGAGTTCTTTCCGCACGTCAGCCCGGCGATGGGTACACTCGCGGCCTTCGCCACCTTCGGCGTCGGCTTCCTGTTCCGGCCGCTCGGCGGCTTTATCTTCGGCCATTACGGCGACCGTCTCGGCCGCAAACGCATGCTGGTGCTGACCGTCATGATGATGGGCCTCTCCACTGCCGCAATCGGCCTGCTGCCGTCGTTTCTCAGCATAGGCTGGTGGGCGCCGGTTTTGTTGGTGACGCTGCGTGCCATCCAGGGTTTCGCGGTTGGCGGCGAATGGGGCGGCGCAGCGCTGATGGCCGTCGAAAGCGCGCCTGAGAAAAAGAAGGCGTTCTACAGCAGCGGCGTGCAGGTCGGCTATGGCGTCGGCCTCGTGCTCTCCACTGGCCTCGTGTCGATCATCAGCCATTCGATGGACAACGCCACCTTCCTCGCCTGGGGCTGGCGTCTGCCGTTCCTGTTCAGCGTGCTGCTGGTGTTGATCGCGCTGTGGATCCGCTCGAACATGGAAGAGTCGAAGGAGTTCGTCGAGAAGGTGGTCGAAAAAGGCGCGAAGCGTGCGCGTCTGCCGATCGTCCAAGCGTTGCTCACGCATCCGAAGGCGTTTCTGCTGATCATTGCGCTGCGTCTTGCCGAACTGTTCACGATGTACATCGTGACCGCCTTCGCGCTGAACTATTCGACCGCAAATCTCGGCATGCCGCGCACGTTCTTCCTGAATATCGGCCTGCTGGTGGGTGCGCTGAGCTGCTTTACGATTCCCTGCTTCGCAATCGCCGCCGACCGCTTCGGCCGCCGCCGCGTCTATATGGTCGGCGCGCTGGTCGGCATGCTGAGTGCCGTGCCGTTCTTCCTCGCACTCGATGCGCGCGCAACGATATGGATCGTGATCTTCGCGGTGATGCTCGCCAACGTTGCACACGACATGATCGTTAGCGTGCAGCAGCCCATGTTCACCGAACTGTTCGGCACCGAGTACCGTTACAGCGGCGCCGGCGTCGGTTATCAGGTGGCGAGCGTCGTGGGCGGCGGGTTCACGCCGTTTATCGCCGTGGGCCTCGTGAGTCTCGCGGGCGGATCCTGGCATCCGGTGGCGGCGTATCTCGGCGTCGGTTGCCTGATCTCGCTGCTGGTCGCGGCGCGGATGAAAACCGGCCGTACTGTTTAAAACGACGATGCAGTAAAACCCCGCAGCGGTGCCCCGTCCTCGGGCGCGCCGTCAATGTCCTGCTATTTCGCGGTTCGATCAGCCCGAAAAAATGCCGCCCTGGGCGGCATTTTGCTTTCTTTACCTTACAGCGAAGCGAGCGAGACGCGCCTGCGCCCGTATGCCAGGCGTATTCCTTATGCATTCTCATCTCATATTGCCAAGGCGATCCGCGAGACCTATCGTTGCTTGACGGCCCAGGCGTCGTGCAGAAGTTGAATCAATATGAAATTGAACAACATATGTGCACGGCGCATCTCCCGTGCGATGCCGCGCCTTAAAGCTCAAGCATTGCCCGCGAGCGCCGATAACAAGTAAGAATCGTAATCGGAGACCCAAATATGAGCAGTATTACCGAGCCGCGCAACAACCCAGGCTCCGCACCCTTCTTTTCCAAACAGGCGACCGTTGCTGGTCCAGGCTTCTCGCGCTGGATGGTGCCGCCCGCGGCGCTCGCCGTGCATCTGTGCATCGGCCAGGCGTACGCGTTCTCCGTGTTCAACGGACCGCTCACCAAGGTGATCGGCATCACGCAATCCGCGCCGGACGACTGGTCGTTGACCACGCTCGGCTGGATTTTCTCGCTGGCAATCGTGTGCCTTGGTTTGTCGGCAGCGTTTGGCGGCAAGTGGCTCGAGCGGGTCGGCCCGCGCCGTACGATGTTCACCGCGGCATGCTGCTTCGGCGGCGGCTTCCTGGTATCGGCGCTTGGCGTGTGGCTGCATCAGATTGTGTTGCTGTACCTCGGCTATGGGGTGATCGGCGGCATCGGCCTGGGACTCGGCTATGTATCGCCAGTCTCCACGTTGATCCGCTGGTTTCCCGACCGTCGCGGCATGGCGACCGGCATGGCCATCATGGGCTTCGGCGGCGGCGCGATGATTGCAGCACCGCTCTCCGTCGCGCTGATGAACCACTTCCACAGCGCGACCAGCAACGGTGTTTGGGAAACCTTCGTAGTGCTGGGCATCGCCTACTTCATTTCGATGTCGATCGGTGCGCTCGCGATTCGCGTACCTGCGCCCGACTGGAAGCCGGCAGGCTGGACACCGCCCGTCACTAACCAGAACAAGATGATCTCGCGCAATCACGTGCATATCGATCAGGCATTGAAGACCCCGCAGTTCTATCTGATCTGGCTCGTGCTGTTTCTGAACGTGACGGCCGGCATCGGCATTCTCGGCCAGGCGTCGGTGATGATTCAGGAGAGCTTCAAGAGCACAGTCACGGCGGCGGCCGCAGCGGGCTTCGTCGGACTGCTGTCGCTCTTCAACATGGGCGGCCGCTTTGTGTGGGCCTCGGCATCCGACTGGATCGGCCGCAAGAATACGTACTTCATCTTTTTTGCGCTGGGTGCCGTGCTGTATTACCTCGTGCCGGGATTTGCCGCCTCGGGGCAGATCGCATTGTTCGTGCTGGCCTACTGCGTGATTCTCTCGATGTACGGCGGCGGCTTCGCAACTGTGCCGGCTTACCTCGCGGATATGTTCGGCACCGCTTTCGTCGGCGGTATTCACGGCCGCTTGCTGACCGCATGGGCAGCAGCAGGGGTGGCAGGCCCTGTGCTGGTGAATTACATCCGTGCCTATGAAGTCGCACATGGCGTGGCCAAGGCCGACGCCTATACGATGACGGTGCACATCATGGCAGTCCTGCTGGTGGTCGGCTTCGTGTGTAACCTGCTGGTCAAGCGGGTGGACGAGAAGCACCACATGAGCGACGCACAACTCAAGAGCGGACAATAAGGAGACCTGATATGAGCACCAATCAAGCTGCCCAACCTACTTCCGCACTCAAGCTCGGTGTGTTCTGGCTATATGTGTTGATTCCCCTTGCATGGGGCGTGGTGAATACGCTGCTGCAAGCGATGAAGCTCTTTAGCTGATCGCGATATCGACATTGACATTGGCGTTGCAACGCGGACGCCCTACGCAAAGACGCGTAGGGCGTCCGTCCTCAAATGCACACGTAGTACTCAGTCCGGCGATTCCAGCCGCAGCGGAAACGTAATTTCAAAGCTCGTCCCTTCACCCTCATAGGAGTCGAAGCGGATCTGCCCGCCAAGCACTCGCGACAACTCCCGCACAATCGCAAGCCCCAGCCCAGCACCGGGAATATCGTCCCCAGTCGCGCGCTCGAATTCCTTGAACACGCGCTCACGGTCCGACACCCCGATCCCGACTCCTGTGTCCGATACCCGCAAACGCCACCGGTCGTCGCCATCAGTCGTCATCGCGAGTTCGACCTGCCCCACCTTGGTGTATTTCGACGCGTTAGTCAGCAGATTGAGCGCTACCTGTTTCAGCTTGAGCCGGTTCGACACCACCGTGCTCAAGCCGGCATCGAAGATAGGGCTTAAACGCAAGCCCTTCGCTTCGATCGCCGGACCGCACGATGCCACCAGTTCGTCGAACAGTTCGCGCAGCGGGAACGCCTCGACGACAAGCGGATTGGTATCGCCAAGCACAACGGAATACTCGACCAGTTCGTCCACGAGGACCTTCATGTCGACCGCCTGGCGATTGGCGAGCGCCAACGCCGCTTCGACCTTGGTGGGTGCGCGCGACATCAATTGCAGCGCCATCGAAAAGACGTTCAGGAAGTTGCGCAGATCGTGCACGACGCTGCGCGTGATCTGCATGCGCGACTCGTACAGATCGCCGACCAGCTTCTGCTTCAGGGTGAGTTCGTGATTGGCGCGTTCGAGCCGGCCAGTGTAATCGTCGATCTTGCGGTCGCGCTCGGTTACCACCTCGCGAATCGACGTCAGCGTAACGAAACTGACAGCTTCATCGATAAAGTGCCGCGCGCGCTCTTCGTGACGCCGCGTGAAATACGGCCGGGATTCGCTGAACTGGACAATCTGGCCGGCCAGCATCTGCCGGAACAGGTCGAGCTCGCGCACCAGTTCGTCGATCCGGTAGCCCTGCTTCCAGCGCAGCTTGCCATGCTTGCGCGCGTTGCGCTCGATGGCCGGCTCGACCTGGTCCAGATCCTGATCTTCAAGCGCGCTGCAGATTTCCTCGAGAATGGCCGGGATATGATCGGAGAGCTGCTCATACGTCAGCCGGTCGGCATCGCTCAGCTCGGTGTCATGGAAGACAGCCCGCATCCAGCGCTCGGTCAGATTGACCTGATCCAGACGAAGGCTTTCGGCAAACGCACGGAGTGGACGTACTTGCGTATCGGACATGAATCAGGGCCTGCCGCCGCGTGGGAACGGGAAAAATGAACGCTCGCCCCTGCCAGCGGGGCTCGCTCGATCACCTACCGTACCAGCGTATCACGCCCGGCTGACGCCAAGCCTCGCGGCCTTCCCTCAGACGATTGACTAGACCAGCTCGAACAGCACGTCCTGGGCACCTTCCCACAGCACCTTGGTGCCGAGTTCACGCAGACGCTCCTTGCCTTCGACGATGGTCAGAAAATGGTTGCCGGCCAGTTGTCCCATCTTGCTGGCAAAACAGCACGAGCCATAGGCGAGGATGATCTCGGTTTCGCTGTAGCCGCCGGGATAAAACAGAATATCGCCGACCGACGGATGGCTCGTGTGATTTTCAAAGCCCACGGCCTTGCCGTCGTTTTCGAGCTTGAAATCGCCGAGCGGCACCCAGCAGCCCTCGCCGCTCCAGCGAACGTGGATGATTTTCTGGCGATACGGCAAGAGCTTCAGGAAGGCGGCGACCGTTTGCGGTGCATCCGGATTGGTTTCGGCAATAAATTCGTAGCCGCAGGAGGTGAGACGAAGTCGGGTCATTGCTGTTGGTCCGCTAGATCAGGTTGAACGGGATGGTCGGCCGGTCGTCATTCTGTGGGCTCCAAAAAGAGCACGACAGGTACAGTTCGGACACCTTCGGTCAGGCCAGTTACGCTGGGAGCGCAAGCCGGATCTTCATCACGGTCAACGCAGCAGTGCCGGCACGATATCCACGAACAGTATCTTGATGATGGTCATGCCGGGGAAAATCATCGCATAGCCGATGTCCGGCTCATCCGTCGGCGCCAGCTTGCTCGCGTAGGCAAGGATAGCCGGATTGCCGCAAGCCCCAGCGACGATGCCCGCCACCTGATCGAACGACATATGGCAAACGAACAGCCCCAGCACGATGACGGGGATAGCGAGCGCCAGCAGTACTACCGCGCCGAGGCCGAGCATCAACAAGCCCGTCTGCGATACCGTCGAGGCAAAGCGCGGGCCCGATGCCATGCCGACCTGGGCGAGAAACAGCGTCAGCCCCAGGTTACGCAGCACAAGGTTAGCCGAGAGCGGAATGGTCCAGTTCAGCCCACCGGTGCGACGCAATTTTCCGAGGATCAGCGCTACGATCAGTACGCCTGATAATCCCAGGCCGATCTTGCCGATGCCAGGCAGAGGGATGCTGATCGCGCCGAGCAGGAAACTTAACGCCATCCCAAGGCCGATTGAGATGTAGCTGAATTCAGCGGTTCCCTTGATCGAATTGCCGAAGAACCTGCGTAGCCCCGCGAAATCCGCGGGATTCGCGAGCAGACCCACGCGGTCGCCGAACTCGAGAACGAGATCCAGGCGCGCCAGCATATCGGCATCGCCGCGCCGCACATGAGCAATCACCGCAGCGTTTTCACCCGGCAAGCCGAGTTCGGCCAGGGTTCTGCCCACCACCGCCGGGCGCGATGCAAATACCCGCAGGTAATCGAGGTGCTGGCGGTCCTTGACCATCCGTCCCGGCTCCGCCTCGCCAAGGCTTTCTCCCGCGAGGTCGAGCGTGGCGCGGTTCGGACCGACCATCAGCAGCAAGTCATGTTCCGCCAGCACCAGGTCGGGCCTGGCCGGTTCGTTGTGATGCGCCCGGCGACGCGCCACGATCTGCACATCCGCAGGCAGACCGCTCATCAACTCAGCCAGCGTTTTCCCCGCAAAATGCGGGTTATCCAGCGAGACCTCGAGTATTTCCATGCCGGCAGCCGAGGGCGCCGCAATCTTCGGCTTCACCAGCGCGAAGGTGATATAAAGCAACAAAATCGGCCCCGCCACGCCGAACGGATACGCGACCGAATAGCCCACCGCCGCATCGTCGTTACCGAGCTCCGCGAGCGCCGCCTGCAGCGTTGCCGTGCTGGTGCCTGCGCCGGCGAACAGGCCTAACGCGTGACCCGGATTGAGCTGATAGATTTTCATGCAGACCAGACTCACGACGCCGGATAGCAGCACGCCGACGAGCGCAATGAGATTCGCCCGGCGTCCATAGGCGCTGCTGAAGCCGAGGAAAAACTGCTTGCCGTACTGCGCTCCTACCGCATACAGAAACAGCGCGAGGCCGAGCGTACCGACCATTGCCGCAGGCGCCGATTTCGGCGCAAACCAGCCGACCGCCAACCCGACGAACAAAACCGCCCCTACGCCGAGAGAAAATCCCTTGATGCTGATTTCCCCCACCACGTAGCCAATCGCGATGGTGAGGAACAATGCGAACATCGGCTGCTGTTCGAGCAGCGCCTTGACGAACTGCATGGCGACCTCCGACTTCGGTTCAGCCGTGGTGCAACAGAGGTTCGGCGCACGTCATAAGATCGCCTTGGTGGGTTGCGCCCGCCTCCAGTTTGCAAACAATGCCGCCACCGCACAGGACGCAAGACGCGCCGTCAGCGAGTCGGCCCGGCTGGTGAGGACGATGGGCAGCCGCGCACCGAGCACGATTCCCGCGGCATCGGCGCCGGCCAGGAAGGTCAGGCTCTTGGCGAGCATGTTGCCCGCTTCGAGATCCGGCACGATCAGGATATCGGCCTGGCCCGCCACCGGCGAGTCGATGTGCTTGATCTTCGCCGCATTCAGATCGATGGCGTTATCGAGCGCAAGCGGCCCATCGAGCAGCGCGCCGGTGATCTGTCCGCGATCGGCCATCTTGCACAGTGCGCCAGCTTCAACCGTTGTGGGCATAGTCGGGTTGACCGTTTCGACGGCCGAAAGTATCGCCACTTTCGGCAACCCGACGCCGAGCGCATGGGCAAGATCGATCGCGTTCTGAATGATATGCACCTTGTCCTGCAAGGTCGGAACAATGTTCACAGCAGCGTCGCTCACAATCAGCGGCTGCTTAAGCGCAGGCACGTCCATGACGAAACAATGACTGATGCGCCGCTCGGTACGTAACCCGGTCTCGCGCTTGACCACCGCGCCCATCAGTTCATCCGTATGCAGGCTGCCTTTCATGAGCGCGTCGACCGCTCCTTCGCGTGCCAGGCGCACTGCCGTGTCAGCGGAGGCGTGGCTATGCTCGGCGTCGACAATCGAGTAGCCCGAAATGTCCAGTTCGCAAGCGGCAGCAACGGCACGGATTTTTTGCTCCGGCCCAATCAGGGTGGGGATTAACAGATGCTGCCTGGCGGCATCCACGGCGCCGCGCAGCGCACTCTCGTCGCATGGATGAACCACGCCGCAGCGCATCGGTTCGAGCGCCTGGCAACTGGCGATGAGACGCGCGTATTTCTCGTGCTTGTTTTCCATCGGCTACGGCTCCCTGGACTGCGTGCGGTCGGAGACTGCTGGATAACTGTAGTTGGTCTGATGAATGTTTTCAATGAGCGAACGCTCGACGCATTGTGCGGCCGGCAGTCAGGACAGCGCGTCGAGCATGCGGTACCAGGCGACTCCCGCAGCAATGTAGAAACGCTGCAAGCCATGCAACGGAACGGGCCGGATCGGAGTAGCCGGAAACGGAAACGCCGTACTCGCGTCGCCGCACAAGCGGGCGGCAAGGTGCTTGCCCAGTGTCGTCGCCATAGCGATGCCACGTCCGTTGTAGCCGAGTGCAATCGTGAGGCCCGGAGCCGGTTCGTGAACGTGCGGCAGAAAGTCCGCGGTAATGGCAATGCGTCCCGCCCAGCGGTATTCGTATTCGATCCCCTTGAGCTGAGGAAACAACAGTTGCACAGACCGTTCGAGGTGTGACCAGTCGCTGGCGCTGCGCGGTTCGGAAAACGGCCCGCGCCCCCCCATCAGTAAGCGACCCTGCGGATCGCGGCGAAAATAGAGCAGCAGACGGCGCGAATCGGATGCGACTTCGCCGCCGCTCAGAATGCTATCCGTCACCGTGGGCGCGAGCGGCCGAGTCGCCACGATGAAGCTGTTCGCAGCAATCACCGTTCGCTCCAGTTTCGGCCAGAGCGGGCCCGTATAACCGTTGGTCGCCAGCACGACCCGGCTCGCCGTCACAACCGGGCCGCGTGCGGTTGCGACGCGCCACATGTTCCCCTCGTGAACCAGCGAAGTCGCGAGCGTACCGCCATGCACGGTCACCCCCAGCCCGACCGCAACCCGTGCAAGGCCGCGCGCGTAACTGAGCGGCTGGATGCTGCCGGCACGGTGATCGACCCAGCCACCCACGAATGCGTCCGTTCCAACGCGTTGCGACACGGCTTTTGCATCGAGCACGCTCACGGACGCGCCGCGCGCCTCCCACTGGCGCGCGCGTCGCACCACCGTCTCGAGCATCGCAGCTGAATGCGCAGGCTGAATCCAGCCGTGGCGCAACGCAGCGCAGTCGATTCCATACCTGTGAATCAGATCGAAAACCGTATCGGCCGCGCCGCCCACGATCTCGACGAGCGCGTTGCCTGCCGTTTCGCCATAGCGCCGCACGAGTTCATCGGGGTCGTATTTAAGGCCCGGGATCACCTGGCCGCCGTTGCGGCCCGATGCGCCCCACCCTGGCTCCGCGGCATCGAGCACACACACGCGCACACCGCGCTCGGCAAGATGTAATGCAGTGGAAAGCCCCGTATAGCCGGCCCCGATGATCGCCACGTCGAACGTTGCGGATTCAGTTAGCGGTGGAGTAGCAGTCGCGGGCGTCGCGGTGGCCGCCCAGAGCGAGTCGGGCAAAGACATCTCAGCGTTGACTGCAATCATTTCGGAGTGCTGGAAGATGGAGAAGATGAAGCGGAGTCATGAGGCGACAACAGACGCCGCAGAAAATCCTGGGTGCGCGGATGCTGCGGATGTTCAAGCACCTCGCTCGCCGCGCCCTCCTCACAGATCGTGCCGCCGTGCAGAAAGCAGACCCGCTCTGCCACTTCGCGGGCAAAGCCCATCTCGTGGGTCACGACGATCATCGTCATACCGTCGCGCGCGAGCGTACGCATCACATTGAGCACTTCGCCGACCAGTTCCGGATCGAGCGCCGAAGTCGGCTCGTCGAACAGGATGGCCCGCGGTTTCATCGCGAGCGCCCTCGCAATCGCCACGCGCTGCTGTTGACCGCCCGACAGTTCCCCCGGATAAGCGTTGATCCGATGCGACAGCCCCACTTTGTCGAGCAGTTGCTGCGCTTCCTCTCGCGCCACAGCAGGCGCGACCTTCTTGACGTACACCGGACCCTCCATCACGTTTTCGAGCGCGGTGCGATGCGGAAACAGGTTGAAGCGCTGAAACACCATCCCCACCTGGGTACGCAGTTCGTGGATGTTCTTCGCGTGCGCATCGACGCGCGCGCCGGCAATTTCGATCAAGCCGTCGTCATACGTCTCGAGGCCGTTGATGCAGCGAAGCAGCGTCGATTTCCCGGATCCAGACGGTCCGATCAGACACACTACCTGCCCCTGTTTCACGCCGAGCGACACGCCCTTCAGCACATGCTGATCGTGAAACCGCTTGTGAACCGCCCTGACCTCGATCATGTGCTTTTCCTCAATCCAAGCCGCTTTTCAAGCCGGTGCAGGCCAAACACCAACGGCAAGCTGAGTGCGAGATAGAGCAGCGCGACCAGCGTAAACACGGTCATGTTCTGGAATGTCGACGAGGCGATCAACTGGCCCTGACGGGTCATTTCGGCGACGGTAATCGTCGAGGCAAGCGACGAGTCCTTGAGCATCATCACGAGCGTGTTGCAGTACGGCGGCAGCGCGATACGAAACGCCTGCGGCAACACCACGCGCCGCATGATCAGCGCACTGCGCATGCCGATCGACTGCGCGGCCTCGATCTGCCCGTGGTCGATCGCTTCGATGCCTGCCCGGAAGTTCTCGGCCTGATAGGCCGAGTAGGCGAAACCGAGCCCTGCAACACCGGCCTGAAATGCCGAGAGCTGAATGCCGATATCCGGCAGCACGAAGTAGATGTAGAACAACTGGACGATAATCGGCAGCCCGCGGATCACGTTGATCACGGTGGTCGCGAACACCGACGCGGCCCGGTTGCGCGATACCTTCAGCAACGCCAGCACCAGACCGAGTACCGAGCTCAATACGAACGAGCAAACGGTAATCTCGATCGTGACGATGGCGCCTTTCAGCAGGATTGGCAGGAACTCGATCGCATTCTGCAGGAACATGGTTCTCCCCGAATTACACCGAAGATGCGCGCGGCACGGACACGGCCAGGCTGGATGAAGCGATGCGCGGCGTTACTCCATATGCCATTTCTGCAGGACCTGCTGCAGGGAACCGTCTGCCTTCATCTTCTTGATGGCCTGATTGAGCATTTCAAGCGTCGCCGAGTCGCCCTTACGGACTACGAAACACACCTGGCCCTTCACATCCGGTTGATACTCCTTCACGAGTTTTACCTGCGGATTCGCACCGTGTTCGAGCTGATACGCAATGATGGGCTGGTCGCCGAATCCCGCCTTGATACGGCCAAGCGCGACGTCGCGCATGATGTCGGCCACCGAGTCGTATGTGCGCACTTCCTTGAAGATGCCCCGCTTGTTCAAGGCATCGACGAATGCCGTGCCGACCTGAGCGCCCACTACTTCGCCCTTCAGGTCGTCCATCGACGTGTAATGCCCGGTATCGTCTGCCTTGACCATCAGCCCTTCGCCGTACGAGTAGACCGTGTCGGAGAAATCGACGACCTGCTGGCGCGCCGGCGTCTTCAGCATTGCCGCAGAGATGATGTCGATTTTTTTGGTGGTAAGCGACGGAATCAGCGCGGAGAACGTCGTTTGCTGGACACTGACCTGGAAACCGCCTTCCTTGCCCGCCGCCGTGATGGCGTCGACCATCATGCCCTGAATCGAACCGGTCTTCACGTCGAGGAAGGTGAACGGCACACCGGTTGCCGTGGCGCCTACCGTGTAAGCCGGCTGCTCGGCGGCCACCGCAATGGCGGCCACCGCAATTACACAGGACAAAGCGATAGCAAGGCCGGTTGCAGCACCGGCGAGGCGTTTGACGAGCGGAATCATACGGATCTCCAGATTGGGATGGTTTGAACCTACTGCGACTCTTCCACAGCGATACACGGTGTTTGAAGCATGATAATCAAATCAAAAAAATCGCAAAGAAATTTGTGTGTATCGATATTCGATACGATAGACTGTATCCAACCTGGCAAAACAAGATGGATCAAAGGCGCACATGAGCGAGCTGAACGAGGACAAAGAGGTCGACCTGCTGTTCAACCAGTCGCTGGAAAAGGGCTTGGCCGTGTTGCGCGCCTTCAGCGCGAAACGGCGCACCATGACGCTCGCAGAAGTAGCCGAAGCCACCGGCATAACAAAGAGTTCGGCCCAGCGCATGATCTACACGCTCGAGAAGCTCGGCTACGTGCGCAAACATCCGCTCACCCGCCGCTATCAGTTGACGCTGCGCGCGATGCAGATCGGCTTCAACTATCTGGCGGCCGACACGTTGATCGACGTGGCCAACCCGTTCCTCTCTGAACTGACGAACGTCACCGGCGAGACCACCAATCTGACCGAGCCCGACGACGACGAAATGGTCTACGTAGCCCGTTTTGTATGTACGAAGTTCGTACCAATCCACATGCCGATCGGCAGCCGGATTCCGATGTACTGCACCGGGTCGGGCCGTGCCTACCTCAGCGCGTTGCCGCGCGATGAGGCGCTCGAGCGGCTCGCGAAAATGGATCTGATCGGATACACGCCACACACGCTGACGGATATCGGGGAGATCGGGCAGCGCCTTGCCGACGCACAGCGCAACGGCTATGCGACGAATCGCGAAGAGTTGTTCATCGGCGATATGACGATCGCAGCACCGGTAATCGATAGCCAGAGAAGGCCGGTAGCGGCGGTGCACGTCGTGGCGCCCACCAGCCGGTGGACGCTCGCCGAGGCGCAGGAGCGGCTCGCGCCAGCGGTGATCGACTGCGCCCGCGGTATCAGCAATTCGATCAGGACACTCGAGCTGATTTCATAACAGGCGCGCGCCAACCTGCAGCGTCGCGCGAAACCGTCACCGCACGCACGATTTCGATTCACAACCGCTTCGCCTGCCTCTTCGTGTCTCTCCCGAGGCACGGAAATGGTGCTTCGGCTTCCCCGTCCACCGATACCGGCGCTTTCCGGCCGCCCTCCTCGCCATCGGCCAACCCATTGTCCGTCCGCCGTTTCACACCCGCTCGCCGCTTTCGCACACCTCATTGGCATACATTCTGCTTGGTGGCACTTTAATTGTTCAACAATTATTTTCTTATTGTTGAACAATGTATATTGTCACCACACCGACGAGTGAGAGCCCATGAAAGCCCATCTTTGCCTCAATTCTTTGCTGAACGCCCTGCTGAAACTGGCGAAATTCGCTACCGCTACCGGGGCGGTCTGCGCAGCCACCCATGTCTTCGCGGCCACGGGCATCCCGACGGTCACCTCTGGCGCCTTAACCGTCGGCGCCGATTTGACCTATCCGCCGTACGACTACCTCGAAGGCGCCACCCCGAGCGGCTTCGACCCTGCGTTCATGAGCAGGCTCGCGGAGCATCTGAAACTCAAACCCGGATTCGTCGACACGCGCTTCGCCAACCTGATCCTCGGCGTCAACGCGAACCGCTTCGACGTGATTGCATCGGCACTCTATGTGACGCCGGAACGCGCGAAGCAGATCGATTTCGTGCCTTACCTGAAAACCGGCGGCTCGCTGCTCGCGTTGAGCCATTCCGGCTTCGCCCCGAAGACGCCGGAAGATCTTTGCGGCAAGCGCGTAAGTTCGATCAAGGGCGCGTCGTGGATTCCGAAACTCAACGACGTGTCGAAACAGGTCTGTGCGCCTGCCGGTCGCGGCGCAATCGACGTGCGCGAGTTCGAGACTTCGCCGGAAGCGGCCCAGGCCGTGCTGGCGCACGCGGTCGACGCGCAGTTCGAAGACTCGGCCGTGGCGCAGATGACCGTCAACAAGCTTGGCGGACGCGTGGCGATTACCTCGACCACCCCGCTCTATCCGGTCGTCATCGGTCTCGGCGTCAAGAAAGGCAATGACGCGCTGCTCGCCGAGCTGAAGAGTGCGTTTGCGTCGATGAAGCAGGCGGGTGAATACCAGGCACTACTCAAGCAGTACAACGTCGCGGAGCCGACCGGCAATGACATTGCCCTGGCGCTCGGTACGGCACAGAACTAACGGCACACCGCGCGCAGCCTGAGGCCGGGCACTCGCCCGTGTCCTCGTGGCTGCACGCCGTAGGGGAAAGCTCATGGTATTCGACTGGCACTACACGGCTTCATTGCTGTTTGACGCCGCTTTCTGGAAGGCCACCTGGCTCGTAGTCGAACTGAGTGCCGCGACCTGGCTGATCGGCATTGTGGCAGGCTTCGCGCTTGCACTCGGCAAACAGTCCGTCTTCACGCCGCTACGCGTGGCGTGCAGCACCTACATCTGGCTGTTTCGCAGCCTGCCGCTGCTGGT
Organism: Paraburkholderia sp. GAS206C; assembly: GCF_050435645.1. Lineage (NCBI taxonomy): Bacteria > Pseudomonadati > Pseudomonadota > Betaproteobacteria > Burkholderiales > Burkholderiaceae > Paraburkholderia > Paraburkholderia sp. GAS206C. The sequence continues at coordinate 625,849 of NZ_JBNDKR010000001.1, forward strand.
GCTGCTGATCTTCGTCTATAACCTGCCGCAGGTCCTGCCCTGGACCGGCGGCCTGTTGTCCGATCCGTTCTGGGCCGGCCTGCTGGCGCTGTCGATCAGCGAAGCGGCCTATATCGCCGAGATCCATCGCGGTGGCCTGCTGTCGCTTCACAAAGGCCAGCTCGAAGCGGGTAAAGCGCTCGGCATCCGCTTCGTCGGACTGCAACGGCTGATCGTGCTGCCGCAGGCGTTTCGTGTCGCGCTGCCTGCGCTCATCAACGAGTACATTACGATCGTCAAGCTGACCTCGCTCGTGTCGGTCATTTCGCTGGCGGAAATCCTGCTGGTGGGTGAGCGTCTGTACACGCAAAACTTCAAGGTGCTCGAGACGATGCTGGCCGTATCGTTCTACTATGTGCTGATCGTCACCGTGTTCGGCCATGTGTTGAAGCTGCTGGAAAAACATCTGGACGTCACGCGCCGCAAGCAGGCCGGCATCGCCGCCGTTGCCATTGAGGTGCCGCGGCCCGCGTCAACACCGGCGGCTGCGAAGGTCACGCGTGCAGCGCGAGCCGGCGGTACGGCGCGCGCGCTGGAGGCTATCGGCATCCGCAAACGTTACGGCAATCATGAAGTGCTTGGAGGGATCGACCTGACGGTGCACTCCGGCGAAGTGGTATCGATCATCGGCCCGTCGGGCTCCGGCAAGACCTCGCTGATACGCACGCTGAACGGCCTGGAGACGCTCGACGATGGTGAAGTCCGGCTGCACGGCGAGGCATTCCTGTGGCCGCCCCGCGGCAGGCATGGCAAGGTGCCGCACGCACAGTACGTGCGCGGCATCCTCGATATCGGCATGGTGTTTCAGAGCTTCAACCTGTTTCCACACCAGACAGCGCTGCAGAATGTAACGCTGGCGCCCCGCTATCACGGGCGCCGCAACGGGGCCGCGCTCGAAGAGGCCGGCATGCAGTTGCTGGCGAAGGTCGGCATGGCCGCGCATGCGCAGAAGTATCCGCATCAGCTTTCCGGCGGCCAGCAGCAGCGTGTCGCCATTGCGCGAGCATTGGCGATGCAGCCGTCGATCGTATTGTTCGACGAACCGACCTCGGCGCTCGATCCCGAACTGGTCACCGAGGTGCTCAAGGTAATCGAGGAACTCGCCCGGGAAGGCATGACCATGATCATCGTCACACACGAAATCAACTTCGCGTTCCGCATTTCAGACCGTATCGTGTTCATGGAAGCGGGTACGATCGTCAGCGACGCGTCACCGCACGAACTGGCTGCGCTGGACAAGACCTCGCGGATCGCCAGCTTCCTTAAAGACGTCCACATTGCCTGAAAAACACAAACACCGTATGCCTACCTCGCATCCAGCTGTTACCACCCTCACCGGCCAGGAGCCCGAGCAATCGGTCACAGATCGGATCCTGTCGACGATCCGCGACGAAATCATCGAAGGCAAATTGCCGCCGGGCACGGCGCTCGTCGAGAACGACCTCACCCAGATTCACGACGTCTCGCGCAACACGCTGCGTGAAGCGCTGCGCCTCTTGTGCCGCGAAGGACTCGCGGTGCATTACCGGCATCGCGGTGTGATCGTGCGCACCTTGACGCGTCACGACGTGCGCGACATCTACCGGGTACGGCGTACGCTCGAACTGCAAGCCCTGTTGCGCGAAGACCCGATCGAAGAAAACGAAATCGCTTCCATGCGCGAAGCCGTCATGCACGCGCAAGCGGCGACGGACGAAGGCGACTGGCGCAGCGTCGGCACCTATAGCCTCCTGTTTCATCGGCGCATCGTGCAGTTGCTCGGCAGCCCGCTGTTCGACACGTTCTTCACGACGATCCTGGCGCAACTGCGTCTCGTGTTCGCTTCCGCTCCCGACGAGCGCCGCTTCCAGCGACCCTGGATCGCGAAGGATCAGCAGATTCTCGAGCTGATCGCCAACGGCTGCACCGCCGAAGCCAGCGCCGCGCTCGCCGACTACCTGAAGCAGTCGGAGCATGCGTTGCTCGATTACCTTTGAGTCACTTCCCTCTCATTCACACCTCAGTCAACGACCACTGCGCAAAACGGCTGCCGCGCGTAGCAAGCGCAGCCCGTAGGCCTGTCTCATGAAGGAGTCACCAGCATGTTGAATTACCCCGCCGCCTATCAGTCCACCAAGGGTTCCGCGCTCGACCCCGACAAGGCCTTCTATCAACGCATTGCCTCCGAACACGACTCGCGCACGCTGATCGAGTCGATCGTCGTGCCGATCCGTTCGGGTCAGGCCTGGAGCGTGCCGGCCGGTCACGTGTTCCGGATTGTCACGATCGAAGGTCCGCAAGTCGCCGACCTGAACATGTGGAACCTGCATAACCCGCGCGAGCGCATGTGGGCATCGCGTACGCGCCAGTTGCAGCAGGCGCACGTCAGCACCTTCGACCGCCTGTGGTCGACACTGCCGTTTCTGCGCCCCATGGTGACGATCACCGACGACAGCCTCGCCGACTACGGCGTCGACGAACATGGCGGGCGCGTTCACGACCTGCTCGGCACACGTTGCGATCCGTATGTGAACCGGATGCTGACCGGTGAGGACTTTCATTTCCACTGCCACTCAAACCTGACGCGCGCCATCGCTCCGTACGGCCTGACCGAATACGACGTGCACGATGTGCTCAACGTGTTTCAGTGCACCGGACTGAATCTCGAAGACAAATACTTCATGAAGGCGTGCCCGGCCAAGAAGGGGGATTACCTGGAGTTCTTTGCGGAAATCGACCTGCTGTGCGCGCTGTCGACCTGCCCGGGCGGCGATCTGTCATTGCCCATGTGGGGACCTGACGCGCGCGATCCGCTGGAAGTGTGCCGCCCGCTTGGCATCGAAATCTACCGCCTCGCGCCGCAGATGCTCGATGGCTGGACGCCGCCCGCCGTTGCTGCGTACAAGGGCCAGCATGGCATGGCGCTGCAGCCGCCGCAGTGGAAATGCGGTTGCTGACCAAGGCCCTCTGCGCATCGTTCTTCCAGCCATGACGTAGCGTTATGCCCGCTCTAACAATTCGGGAATTGCGAGCGGGAAAATGGTCCCCTACATTTTGACCACGACGTATCCGGCGCAATGTGCCTCGCGGGCTCCTCGCGCCGCCGATACGCTTCGCAGATAGCGGCCTGCACTCCTAAGTGGCATGACATCCGGACACGGGCCTCGCTAACGAACCATCCAACCTTGGGGATAGCCGCCGTGAAAATGATGAAGCCAGGTCGCGTCACTGTTCTGTCGCTCGCCATCACGCTGCTGAGCACACCTGTGCTGGCTGCGAGCGGCCAGATCACCTTCGTCTCGCAAGGCGGCGTCTACCAGGAAGCGCAGACCAAGGCCATCCTCGATCCGGCAGCCAAACTGCTCGACATCACCGTCAATCAGGACAGCGTGCCCGACGCGTACCCGGCCATCAAGGCGCAAGCTGCGGCGGGCAAGCCGATCTGGGACGTGGTGGACACTCCCGCGTCGAACTGCCTGCGCGGCGGCAAGGAAGGCCTGATCGAAAAGCTCGACTTCTCGAAGATCCCGAACGCCGCGTCGATACCGGAAAAATACCGCACGCCGTACTCGGCGGCCTACGAGTTTTACTCGACGGTGATTGCGTATAACAAGAAGTCGCTCAAGAAAGTCCCGCAAAGCTGGGCCGACTTCTGGAACGTCAAGGACTTCCCGGGCACGCGTGCCCTGCGCAACGATCCGCAAGGCACACTCGAGGCCGCGCTACTCGCAGACGGCGTGGCACGCGACAAGCTCTATCCGCTCGACGTGGATCGCGCCTTCAAGAAGCTGCAGCAAATCAAGCCGGACATCACGGTCTGGTGGACCTCGGGCGGCCAATCGGCGCAGTTGCTGCACGACGGCGAAGTCGACATGGAAATGATCTGGAATGGCCGCGCCAGCGCCGTGCGCAAAGACGACCCCGATGTCGACTTCACCTTCAACGATGGCCTGCTGCAGAACACGCAACTGTGCATCGTGAAGAACGCGCCGAACCAGGCGGCCGCAGTGAAATTCCTCAACGCGGCGTTCTCGCCCGATCTGCAGGCTAATCTGCCGCTTTATATCGACTACGGGCCGGGTAATCCGGCTGCCTTCAAGACCGGCAAGATCACCGCGCAACGTGCCAGCGAGCTGCCGAGTTCGCCCGCCAATGCCGCGAAACAGGCCCTACTCTCCGAAGAATGGTGGGCCTCCGATGCCGGTATCGCCGCTCGTGCCCGCTGGCTCAAGTTCATGCAATAGACGCAACGCGCCACGTGATCGACTATCTGATTCTGGGTGGAGGCTCGGCGGGCTGCGTGCTCGCCGCGCGTCTTTCGGAAGATCCGCAGAAGACCGTGTGCCTCGTCGAGGCCGGCCGGGATATCTCGCAGGCGAGCATGCCGGATGCGATCCGCAGCCGCTATCCCGGTCGCGCGTATCTCGACGTCAGCAATATCTGGCGGCGGCTTACTGCGGTGATGTCTACGCGGTTCGCCCCTGGCACCACTGCGGCCGGCACGAGCACAGGCACATCCCGGCGCTACGAGCAGGCGCGCCTGTTAGGCGGCGGTTCGGCGATCAATGCGCTGATGGCCAATCGCGGCGCTCCCGCCGACTACGATGAATGGGAAGCGCTCGGTGCGCATGGCTGGAACTGGCAAGCCTGCCTGCCGTATTTCCGCAAGCTCGAAACGGATTGCGACTTCGACGGCGAACTGCATGGCCAGCAAGGTCCGGTGCGCATCCGGCGTACCGAATGGGCTCGCTTGTCGCCGTTCGTTCGAGCCGTGCTGGGTGCGTTGGAACAGCTCGGCCATCCGCGGCGCGCAGATCAGAATGGCCCATGGCAGGACGGGACCTATGTCGGCTCGATAGCGGTAAGCGAGAACGGTGAGCGCATTCCGACCTCGGTCTGCTATCTGAGCGACGCAGTCCGGAAACGGCCGAATCTGACAATCCGCACTCACCTCCTCGCCGAGCGCATCCACTTCGAAGACGTGCGTGCGACAGGTGCGCGATTGCGGCACGAAGACGGTTCGACAGAAGATCTCTACGCGAAGGAAACCATCGTTTGCTCAGGCGCAATTCATAGTCCCGCGCTGCTGCTGCGCAGCGGCGTCGGCCCAGCCGCCGACCTTGCCGCGCTCGGCATTCCCCTCGTGGCCGATTTACCCGGGGTGGGCCGCAACCTGATGGAGCATCCTTCGATCGCCGTTTCCGCCTGGCTGCCGCGCGCCGGCCGCACGCCGTACCCGGAAGAGCATCACGAGCAGGCCATTGTGCGCTTCTCCTCCCGCTTGCCGGACACCGTAGCCGGCGACATGCACGGTGCGATTCTGTCCCGCTCCGGCTGGCATTCGATCGGATACCGGCTTGGTACGATATTCTTCTGGGTGAACAAATCGTACTCGCGCGGCCAGCTAAAACTCACCTCAGCGGATCCGCGCGACGAACCGTCGGTCGAATTCAACATGCTGTCCGACCCGCGCGACCTCGAGCGCCTGAAGCTCGCAATGCGCCTTGGCGCTACCACGCTTGCCGGGAGTTCAATGGCAGGGATGCGCGGCACGATCTTTCCCTCGAGCTATTCGCCGCGTGTCGCGAAAGTCGCAGTGCCCGGCAGGTTCAACGCACTACAGCGTGGCGCGCTCAGCGCACTGCTCGATGTCGCGGGGCCGCTGCGTGGCTGGCTGATTCGCCGGCTGATTACCCAGGGCGTCACGATCGAAAACCTGCTCGCCGACGATGCAGCATTAACCCACTTCGTCACGCGCTCAGTGGGCTGCACCTGGCATCCATCCGGCACTTGCCGGATGGGCTCGCCCGACGACCCTCAAGCGGTGACCGACGCGAGCGGCTCGGTGCGGGGCGTCGAAGGCTTGCGTGTGTGCGATGCATCGCTGATGCCGTCGATCCCCTGCGCCAACACGAATATCCCGACCATCATGATCGCCGAACGCATCGCCGATATGATCAGGCTCGTGCAGCCGGCCTGCGAGTCACCACAATCGTTACAACCAGACATAAGGTCAGCGCAGTCAGCAAGGTACTGATCGCCGCAATCGTCGGATCGATTTCATCGCGCAGCGCGACGAACATCCGCCGCGTGAGCGTCTGATTGTCGCCACCGGAGACGAACAGTGCGACCACGGTTTCATCGAGCGCCTGAATGAACACGAACACCGCGGCGGAAATCACGCTCGATCGAATCTGCGGCAGCGTCACCGTCATAAAGCTGCGCAAGCGGTTCATGCCGAGACTGCGGGCGACCATCTCCTGGGTCTGATCGAAGGTCCGCAGATCCGCGCTCACGGAAATCAGCACGTACGGCAGACCGAGCATCGTGTCGGCGAGAATCAACCCGGTCATGCTGTTGACGAGCCCCGTATGCGCATATACGAAGAACACCCCGACCGCAACGATGATGATCGGCACCATCAATGGCAGCATCAGCACGAGACGCACATAGCGCATGCTCCAGTGGGTGCCGTTCTGGATCCCATACGCCGCCGCGACGCCAAGCGGCGTAGCGATCACGGCCGCGGACACGGAAGCCGTCAGCGTGGTGCGTGCGGCAGCCATCCATGTCGGACTGCCGACGAATGCTTCGTACCAGCGCAGCGAGTAGGCCGGCGGCGGGAAGGTCATAAAACGCGTGTCGGAAAACGACAGCGGCACGACGATCAGAACCGGCACGATCAGAAACAGCAGGATCAGCACGACCACCGCGCCTAAAACAAGCTTGCCGGATGCGGATCTTTTCATTTCGCCCCCAGGGTCTTCTCGAGCGGTATCACGCGGCTCACAGCGTAGAAGATCGCAAACACGCAGACGAGCAGCACCACGCTGACGGCGCTCGCTGCCCCCCACCTATCGTAGAGCTCCACGTTACGGCTGACGAGCATCGACACCATCATCGATCTGCCGCCGCCCATCAGCTCCGGGGTGATGTAAAAGCCGAGGCAAAGAATGAACACAAGGGTGGCGCCCGCGAGCACGCCGCTTAACGACAGCGGCAAAAACACCCGCAGAAATACGTGCAACGGCGAGCCGCCAAGACTCGCTCCCGCATGCACGAGATTCTCCGGAATCTTCTGCATTGCCGAGTACAGCGGCAAGACCATGAACGGCAGCAGGATATGCACCATGGCGATGATCGTGCCCAACTGGTTGTAGGCCAGTTGTAACGGATGATCGATCACGCCCATCGACAGCAGCGTCTTGTTGACGAGCCCCGTACGCTGCAGCAGCACGAGCCACGCGTAGGTGCGCACCAGCACGCTGGTCCAGAACGGCAGAATCACGAGGCCCAGCACGAGCGCGCTCAGTTTCGGCGGCAACGCGGCGGCCGCATACGCGACCGGGTAGCCCAGCAGCAGCGTAACGAGCGTGACGATAAAGCTAAGCTTGAAAGTAAGCGCGAACGTGGCTCCGTAGGCGCTGTCGGTGAAAATGCGCCGGTAATTCTCGAGCGTAAAGCCGTCGGCATAGATCGATTGCCAGGAAAGCCACGCGAGCGGCACCACCAGCAACACGACGATCACGATCAGCGCCGGCGCGATCAGCAGCAGCATCGTGCGGTCCTCGCGGCGCTGATACCGCACTGCCGCGTTGGCCCTGTCGACTGCATCGGCCGCATCGGCCTTGTCGGCCGCGAAAGAAGGCATCCACCCGTCTCCTGCAGAAGTTCGCCCCGCGGTAGCGTCGCGCTGAGCTGACATCACGCACCTATTGCATCGAGAAACTGATACCACGCCGCGACCATCCGCACACCCGGCGAGCGCAACGCATGAAAAGGCACCGGTTGCAAACCGTTCGTTGCGAGCAGCGACAATTCCGGCTTGTCGCCGAGCGCGAGCGCCGCCGCCTGCTGACCGAGCAGGCTGGCCATCGCCACACCTGCTCCGTTGTACCCCAGACAAAATGTCGTGACAGCATCGCTGCGCCCGATATGCGGCAATTGATCGAAGGTCATGCCGACGTAACCCGACCAGCGGTACTCCACCTTTACACTGGCGAGATCCGGAAACAGCGCGACCATCGCGCGCTGCAGCGCATCAAAACCGGTGAGTTGTCCTTCCTTGCCAAAAGCATCGCGTCCACCGAACACCATCCGGCCATCTGCCTTACGGAACCACTTCATCATGCGCCGCGTTTCGGTGTAGCTGCGCTGCTCCACCATCAGACGTGCATCGAGTTCGGCGGGTAAACGCTCAGTTGCAATGATCGCGCTGCGAAACGGCACGAGCGTACGCTGATAAGCACCGGTGGCCGGCGTCAGACTGGAATACGCGTTCGTCGCGACTATCACCTGTTTGGCCCGCACCGTGCCGCCCGGCGTGCGTATCAGCACGCCTTCGCCGTCGCGCTGCATGTCGATCGCCGGACACGACTCGTAGATCGGCACCTTGCGGGTCGTCAAGCCGGCGGCGATACCCTGCACGTAGCGCAGCGGCAGGATCGTGCCGGCATCGGCGCTCAATACGCCGCCGACGAAAGCACTCGAACCGGTCTCGCGCGCCACCTCGGCCCGCGATTGCACGGACATCGACGTATCGCCGAGCGCCTGTCGCACCCAGTCCGCTTCGGCACGAATCGTTGCGAAAGCACGCTCCGTATGCGCGCAGCGCAAGCTGCCAGTGTGCTGAAAATGCGTGTCGTGAAGCTTGAATTCGTCGACCAGCGACTCAACCACTCGCACGCCTTCGTGCGCGAGGCGATGCATCGTGCGCGCCGTATCAATGCCATGCAGCCGCGCGATGGTCGGAAACGAGAGGCGGAATTTCGACGACACCACGCCACCGTTACGGCCACTCGCGCCCCAACCGACCGGGTTGGCATCGAGCACCACCGTCTCCGCGCCGCGTTTTTGCAATGCGTACGCAGCACAAAGCCCCGAATAGCCGGCGCCGATCACCGCCACCTCGGTCACCAGATCGCGGGCCAACGGTGTACCGGTGCTAACAGGCGCCGTCGCGCCGCCCATCGCGGACCACAGCGACGCAGCGGACTGCCGGGCGGCAGGCGGTTTCATGCGGCGACCTGCTCCTCGGCCTCGACCGCGTCAGCGAGTGCCTTGAGCGTCGCAAACCTGAAGTCGGGTGTAGTCACGCGCTCGGGTATCGGCGTGGCGCCGAACCCTTGCAGCCCCTGACGGCGCTCGATCCAGCACACCGTATACCCAAGCTCGCGAGCCACGCCGATGTCGTGATACTGGCTTTGCGCAACGTGCAGGATGTCGCCGAACTTGTAGCCGAAGGCGGACTGGCGTCCGCGGTTATAGGCGAAGAACTGCGGGTCCGGCTTCGCAACACCGGTTTCGTCGGCGGTAACGCTGTCGTCGAACGGATCGCCAAGCGTGTGCGCATACGCAGACAAGGCCACGCGATCGGCATTGGTCATCGCCACCAGCCGGAAGTGCCGGCGCAGGCGCTGCAACGCCGCCACCGAATCGTCAAACGCGGGCCAGTCGAGCACGTCGCGCTGAAAAGCAGCGGCCGTCTGCGGATCGGCGGGCAGGCCCAGTTCAGCCGCCAACGAATGGTAGACGCTCGCCATCGCGTGGCTGGAGCGGCCCGGATACGTCGCGCGGCCACGGATGTACGGTTCGAAGATCTGGTCGTCGGTCAAATTGCGGGCCGCTTCGCCGCCGAGCCGCCGGACCGATTCCAGCACGCCTTTTTCAAAGTTGATCAGCGTGCCGACGACATCGAACGTCAGCACCTTGAAATCGGTCAGTTTTTTCATTCGTATTCCTCTTCAGTTTGATGTGAACCCTGGATGAGAGAGCCCGGCAATCCGGGCACATGAATCAGGCCGGCACGACTATGGTGTCCTGCGGGTCGAGCACCACGGTCATCTCCATGCCGGGCGCGGGAATCTGCAGACGGGCGTGGTAACTGCCCGGCTGGCGCAAGCTGATTGCCGTACCATCCGGCAGCGTCGCGAAGACGCGCAGGCTTTCGCCCTGATACAGCACCTCGGTCACGCGGCAACGCAGCTGGTTGAGCTGCGCACCGTTGCCATCACGACTGTCGTGGATGCGCAGCTTCTCCGTCTGCACCGCCAGCAGCAAAGCCTCGGCACGCGGCAACGGATGCGCTGTGCGCAGCACGGTCGCCCCGAGCAGCACCGCATCGGCGCCGGCACGCGTCACGCTCAACAACGTCGCTTCACCGATAAAACTCGCCACAAAGGCATCGCGCGGCCGGTCGTACAGATGCTCCGGCGTATCGACCTGCACGAGGCGGCCGTTGCGCAACACGGCAACGCGGTCGCTCATCGTCAGCGCCTCGCGCTGATCGTGCGTCACATAGACGATCGTCGCGCCCAGCTTTCTGTGCAGGCGGCGCAGTTCGATCTGCATGGTTTCGCGCAGTTGCTTGTCGAGCGCGGAGAGCGGCTCGTCCATCAGGATCAGTTGCGGCTCGAATACCATGGCGCGGGCGAGCGCCACGCGCTGACGCTGGCCACCGGATAGCTGCGCAATGCGCCGGCTTTCATAGCCGCTCAACTCGACCATCGCGAGCGCATCCGATACTTTCTTCGCCCAGCCCGACTTCGGCTGGCGCCGCGCGCGCAGAGGATAGGCGACGTTCTCGCCGACCGTCATATGGGGAAACAGCGCGTAGTTCTGAAACACGATGCCGATGTCGCGTTTATGGGGCGGCGCAAATGTAATATCACGGCCACCCACCCATACCGAGCCCGAACTCGGCTGCACGAAGCCGCCCAGAATGCCGAGCAGCGTGGTCTTGCCCGACCCGGACGGCCCGAGCAGCGAAACGAATTCGCCCGGCGCGATGTCGATGGACACGTCGTCGAGCGCGACCACCGGACCGTAGCGCCGCGCTGCCGAACGGATCGACACGTCTGCTTTCGCTCTTGCGTCCATGCTTGTTTCCCGTCCACAGGACCATCGGTTAGAAAAATATACGTGGCTGTTATTTCGTCAGCAATTCCCAAATTGTTGGATCAGGCATAACATCACGTCATGCCCAATCTCCGCCGCAAACTCCCTAGCGCCAATGCCCTGTTCGTGTTCGAGGCCGCGGCGCGGTGCGGCAACTTCACGCGTGCCGCCGAAGAGCTATATGTCAGCCAGCCGGCCGTGAGCCGCATGCTGGCGCGCATGGAAGACCACCTTGGGGTGCAACTGTTCGAGCGCGTGCGCGGCGGCATCGAACTGACCGAGAACGGCAAGATCCTGTATCGGAAGATTTCGGAGGGGTTTGGCGGGATCGAATCCGCAATCCGCGAAATCGAGGCCAGGGCAACCGGCATCGAAACGGTGACCCTCTCGGTTTCGACCGCTTTCACCACACATTGGCTGATGCCGCGCATGAACCGCCTGAACCAGGCGTTTCCGGGCGTCGATTTGCGTTTCCAGCTGATTTCAGGCCGCATTGGCGGGCCGCTCGTCGACGTCGACCTCGGTATGCGCTTCAGGACCGACGAAGAAATCGACGAGCACTCAGCGCTCGTGATGCCGGAAGTCCTGTTACCGGTATGCAATCGCCGCTATCACGAGCAACTGTTGCTGGACGCCGGCAGTCCGCACGACGACACCGTAATCAACATGGATGACGGCGAACGCGGCTGGCAGGAACGTTTCGCCGCGTTCGCCGAGCATCAGCGCAGGGCCGCGAACGTGCTGAGCTTTTCCGACTATGCGATCGTAGTGCAGGCCGCCTTGCTGGGCCAGGGAGTCGCGCTGGGCTGGTTGAACGTGCTGTCGCACTGGCTGGCCGACGGTGCGCTGATCCCGGCTGAGCACGAACTGATCGTGACGGACCGGCGCTGCTGTCTGGTGTGGCCGGCGAGCCGTCCGTTGCGCCCGGTAGTGGCTGCGCTGCGCGACTGGATCATCGAGGAAGTGCATGCCGACATGATTCGCGTCGACGCGGCCTACCCCGATCTGTGCCTCGCAGCCACGCTGCGCAATGGTAAAGCGCTTTAGCGGCAGCGCCGACGCGCGCCGCTAACCATAAGCTCAATGCATCACGCCGAAGATCACATCCGCGCCTTCCACCGGTGTGAGGCCGACCTTGAAATACCCTTCGAGCCGGTCCGCAACCGCTTCGTCGAGTGTAAACGGCGGCCGGATAAAGCCGACCTTGACCGCATGTTCGTACCACGCAGTGATCCACGCGCGCAGGTCGACCACATACTGCGGCAGTCCGATATATTCGTCGTAAGCCATGATCTCTCCTTCCCCTTGGTCATGCCATCAGGCGGCTAACCGGCCAACGCTCATTGCAGGCTGGCGATTCGCTGGCGGAAAAACATGCCAGCTGCCGTCGTCATGGCGGAAGAAAAACAGGGTGACTGGACCACTCGGGCAGTTCGCTTCGATGCACACCCGGCAAATGCGGCCGGATTGCGAACGTTGTGTCATCAATACGCGGAGCGGTTGGGCGCTGGCCGCACCAAGCCACTTCTCGACCAGAAAACGCAACGACCTTTCCGCAGTACTCATAGCCCCTCCGAGGTGCCCATGAAAGCATCGTAGGGTCAACGGAAATGCACCTGTATCGGGAGTGGCGGATGTTGGACGCCGGATCGGCTGATTCTCCGCTCAGGATTTCCCTAATAATCCTTAGACATTTAATGCGCGCTGGCTATTCGGCGGCCAGACCGTGCCTGATCGCATAGCGGATCAACTCGGCGTTGTTCGCAAGACCCAGCTTTTGCATGAGACGCATCTTGTGAGTACTGATGGTTTTCGCGCTGAGCGCGAGGGCCTCGGCGATGTCGTTGATGCTTTTGCCCGACGCCAGCATCTGCAGCACCTGAAATTCGCGGTCGGACAGAATTTCGTGCGGCGGCGCATCGCCCGAGTGCGTCTCGAAGATGATCGCGTCAACCAGCTTCGGGTCGATAAAGCGGCCGCCGCTTGCGAGTTTGCGAATCGCGGTAAGCAGGACCTCGGGATCGCTGTCCTTCGTCACATAGCCGGTCGCGCCCGCGCGCAAGGCCCGCGACACCACCTGGGCTTCATTGTGGATGCTCAGCACCAGCACCGGCAACGACGGCTGCTCGGCACGCACGCGCCGGATCAGGTCGACGCCGCTGATGCCCGGCATGGTCATGTCGAGCAGCAACAGGTCGATCTCGGACGTGCGCAGCTTCTCGACCACTTCGGAGCCTTGTGCCGCCTCTCCGTTCACGACGATGTCGGCGGTCGTCGCGATGATCTGCTTCAATCCGCCGCGCACGATAGCGTGGTCGTCTGCAATAAGTATCTTGATCATGTGTGAGGTTCTTCGTCTAGCGGAATGTGAATCGAAACTGAGGTACCTGTACCGGGTGAACTGTCGATCAGCAGCGAAGCGCCAATCAGGCGGGCGCGTTCGCGCATGCCAAGCACACCGTACGAATCGCCTTTGCGCGCTGCTTCCTGATCGAAACCGCAGCCGTCGTCGCTCACGTGCAGATCGAGCCCGTTCGCGGAGCGCGTTAGCGTAACGTCTGCCCTGGTAGCGCGGGCATGGCGCGCAACATTCGTGAGCGAGGCCTGAACGATGCGAAATACCGCCGTTGCATGAGCATCCGGAAGCACAGGCTCGCTGCCGTTGATGCGAAACTGGCAGGGAATGTTGTTACGCCGGCTGAAATCTTCAACCAGCCACTCGAGCGCGGAAACGATGCCGAAATTGAGCGCAGCGGGCCGCAGATGGCTCGCCACGTTGCGCACCATCCAGATGGTCGTTTCAACCAGTTCGCGCATGTCGTCGGCCTTTTTCGCCGCATCCGAGTCGCCGGCGAGCCGCATCTTGAGCAGCGAGACATCCATTTTCAACGCCGTGAGGAGTTGCCCCAGTTCGTCGTGAATCTCCATCGCGATGCGCTTTCTTTCTTCTTCGCGAATCGCTTCCATGTAGGCCGACAGCTCGCGTAGCTGTTCCCGCGATTCGAGCAGCGCCTGTTCGATGCGCTTGCGCTCCGTGATGTCGTTCAGGCCGACGTAAATGGCGGGCGCCTCGTTGTAGGTCGCCACGCGGGCCGTCGCCATCGCCCAGAATACCGAGCCATCTGGCCGCGTGAACTGAATCTCGCTGTTGTGAAAACTCCCCTCGCGCTGCAAATGATCGACCAGGCTGTCGCGCTCCAGCGGATCGGCGTAAAAGTCCACGACATTCGCAGCGTCGTTGAGCAGGTCGAGTCCGAACAGTTCCTGGAACGGCCCGTTCGTATAGAGGAGCTGCCCGCCCGGCATCGAGGTAATGCATAACGGCACCGGGCTCGTCTCGACAATCGCACGAAAACGCGCCTCGCTCGACAGCAGTTTCGCCTCGGCGCGTCTGCGCTCCTCGACCTGCGCCAGCAGACTCTGGTTCGCTCGCGCCAGTTCGGCGGTGCGCAGCGCGACGCGCCCCTCCAGCTGGTCGCGCGCACGCGATAATGCTGCCTCGGCCTGTTGACGCACCGACACCTCCGCGAGCAGTTGCCGGTTCTGCACAACCAGTTGCTTGTGCATCGTTCGCAGTGCGAGATGTGTGCTGACGCGCGCGATCATTTCCTCTACGTGTACGGGCTTGGTCAGGTAATCGACGCCGCCCGCAGAAAATCCTTCGACCATGTCCTCGCTGCCGGTACGCGAGGTCATGAAGATCACCGCGATATCCCGGGTGCGATCGTCCATCTTCAGGCGCCGGCAGGTTTCGAAGCCGTCGATGCCGGGCATCTTGACGTCGAGCAGAATCAGATCAGGTTGCGAGAACTGAGCGCGCTCGAGCGCTTCCGCGCCGTCGAGCGCGACAAGGACGCGAAAGCCGCGTTCAGTCAGACTGTCGACGACGACGCCCAGATTGGCGGGCGTATCGTCGGCGATGAGGATGGTGGGCTGCTCGCTGAGTTGGCCCGTTGTGTCGCTCATGGTGCCGGCCTTTGCACAAGATTTTGTTCGACCAACTCAAGAATCGCCTTCGACTGGTAGCCCTTCGCCAGTAGACGCACCTGCTCCGCGAACGGGGCATAGCGTGCGTCGAGTGCCGCGACGCGCTCGCTCCAGAGCGAAATTTCCCTCATGTCGCCATGCCGGGCGAGGCGGTGCAACTCGTTCATTTCCTGCGGCGGCACGGCAAGACTCGCTTCGGACAACGACACGCCCTGTTGCGCCGTTGCGGGTGCCGTCGCCGGTGCTGTTGCATACGTCCACTCCAGGCCGAGCAACGCCGCGATCTTCTCAAGCAGCCGGTCGAAATCGACTGGCTTCGGGAGAAAGGCATTCACGCCGGCGTCGAGGCTCCGTTTCTCGTCAGTGCCGGACGGACTCGCGGACACCGCGATGATCGGCACATCCGCAATGCCCGGCGACTGGCGCAGCCGCTGGGTCACTTCGAGGCCATCCATGTCGGGCATCACGATGTCTGTAACAACCAGCGACGGCCGCTCGTGTTGGGCCTGTTCAAGCCCTTCACGGCCGGTCGCCGCTTCGACGGTGTCGAACCCGAGCCGCTCGAGCAAAGTAATGACAACCGCACGATTGACCGGCACGTCGTCGATCACCAGCACCTTCCTGCGCGGACCGTCGTAGCCCGTCACATCCCGAGCGGGCGGCGCAGTCACCGGGGCGTCCGGCAGCGCGAGCGCTGCCGCAAGCTCGAACCAGAACAGGCTGCCTTCTCCAACCCGGCTTTCGACGTGAATCTCGCCACCCATTGCGCGGACGAACTGGCGGCTGATCGCAAGACCCAGCCCGGTGCCGCCAACCCGGCGCTCGGGCCGGCCGACCTGTTCAAAGGGCTCGAAAATCGTCTCCAACTGCTCAGCGAGCATGCCGACACCCGTGTCCCGTACCTCGAAGCGCACCGCCCCCGGCTCAGCCCTCATGATATGCAGACTCACGCTGCCATGGTCCGTGAATTTGACGGCATTCGCGAGCAGATTGAGCAGCACCTGGCGCAGGCGCTGTCCGTCTGCACGCACGCCGGCACGCGCATCGCCGGCGATTTCGCAGATGAAATCCAGACCCTTCTGCTCCGCCTTCACGCCGATGATCTCGCGCAGCACGTCAACCAGCCCCGCCAGCGGCACGTCGCCGATCTGGACGCGCAATTTGCCGGCTTCGATCTTTGCGAAGTCGAGCGTGTCGTCGATCAGCGTCAACAGGTGCTCGCCACTGCGCTGGATCACCGCAACACCTTCGAGCTGCCGCTCGCCGAGCGCAGGGTCACGCCGCAAGATCTGGGCGTAGCCGAGAATGCCGTTCAGCGGCGTGCGCAATTCGTGGCTCATGTTGGCGAGGAATTCGCCCTTGGCGCGATTCGCCGCCTCGGCGGCCTGGCGTGCCTCGCGCTCCCTCGCGGCCGCGCGCTCCTCGAGATACGCACGATGCAGCCGCGCGCCCATCGCGTTGAACGCCGTCACCACGCGATCGAGTTCATCCGGCGCGTCGGGTGCCCGCCGTTGCAGGCCAAGCGGCTGCGGCGTCTCGTGAAAGTCGTAGTCGCCGACACCGCTCGCGATCGCAGCAAGATGCCGCGTCACGAGCCGGGACAGGATGTAGATTGCAAACAGCGAAACGAGGAACGTATTGGCCGCCTGGCTCACCAGAATGAGCAGCGCCGTATGCGTCAGTTCGTGGTACAGATTAGCCAGAGTGGCCTGGACATAGAGCGTGCCGATCCGCTGATCCTTGCCCTGCACCCGGTAAAGCAGCGGAAATTCGCGGGCTATTGCCGGACCAGCCGTGCGCCGCCCTGCCGTCACGATCATCGGCGCGGCACCCGCACCGGCTTCGATAACCTCGGCGGCGCAGATATCTTCGAGACGCAGAATGCCGTCCAGCTCGATTTGCAGTTGCGGCTGATCGAGCCGCCAGAGCGCCTCGCCGACGCCGCCGCTGTAGCTTCTGTCGATGTCCGCGAGACGATTTTGGACCCGTTCGATTCCTCGGTCATAATCACGGTAGAGTTGCAGCGCAGTCAGCAAAAGCGTGACTACGCAGCTGAAAAGGAATACCGTCGCGAGAAGCCGCAGAACCACGCTGTGGCGAAAGCGATTGAGCGAACTCCACCATGCGCCGAACGTGTTGAGAGCCATATTCCCCCGCGAGTGCCCTGGTTCTCGTTTTCCCTATTCTGCACTCGTTGCCGATCCGCGGTCTACCCATAGAGCGCCGGGTAGCAGCGCGCCACGGCGCCGAAGCGCCCTCTCGGTGGTGCGTGGCCTCGCCGCGGGGCTGCTTGTCTGCGCTGCGACCGTCCTGCCCGCGTTCGCCCTGGATACCGTCAAACCGCTAAAGTCTGATGAATTCCGGGTTCGCTACGCCTACCCATTCGAACTCCTTACGGAAGTACTCAAACGTACGACGCCAGCCTACGGCCCTTACGTCGAAGAGCCCTACACCGAAACCATTTCGGTCGCGCGTTCGCATGAAGAAGCCCTGAAGGGCGACCGTATCAACATCATGATCAGCGATGCAGGGCACAAGGAATTCGACGAGGACATGATTCCCGTTCCGTTCCCGATCGACAAGGGACTGCTCGGCTACCGCGTTGCGCTGATCGACTCGGATAACCAGTCGAAGATCGACGCCGTTCAGACGCTCGAGCAACTCCGCACGCTGTCGGTCGGCCAGGGAAGCAACTGGGGCGACGTCCGCGTCTATGAATACAACCATGTGCCCGTAAGAACTGCACAAACCTACGAATCGCTTTTTCTGATGCTTTTACATGGACGTTTCGACCTGTTTCCACGGGGCGTCACGGAAGCCCCGGGGGAAGTACTTGCCTATGGCCCTCAGTATCCGCGCCTCGTGATAGATCGGCACCTGCTGATCCGCTATCCGTTCGCGCAGTTCTTTTATGTCAGCAAGTCGGAGCCGCGGCTCGCCGCCCGCATCCGCGATGGGCTCGAGCAGATGAAAAAAGACGGCAGCTTCGACGCGTTCTTCAACCAGCACTTCGCCCGGCAACTCATCGATCTCAAACTGCCGGATCGCACCGTCATCGAGCTCAAGAATCCGTACTTGCCGGCATGGGTTCCGTTGTCGCGCAAGGATCTCTGGTTCGATCCCAATTCGCTGCGCTAGCCGGCTTGCCAGCCTGTTAGATCATACAGATCAGCCGGCCATGGCGAGCGTATCCGGTATCGAGGCGTGTAACAGGACCTCGTCCACCAGATCTGCCACATTCAGCAAGGTCCGCTCGACCGCGCCACCTAGCATTTCACTGTGGGTTTTGCGCAGTTCCCATAAGGTCTCGCCGAGCCTGCGAATCGATGCAGGCTCGCTATCGGTCAATGGCCAGCAATGCAGCAGATACGCCAGCGAGGTAACGTTTCGCTGCTCACACCATGTGTCGAACAGATGCATGCAGATCGAGTTGATCTGCTCCACTGCATTTTCGCGCTCGGACAGATAGGGGAACATGGCGCACCAACCGGATAAACGATTTCGATATCCAATGCTAGGCGCGCGGTCAACGGGTTGCAGTCAGGAAGCGTGGAAAATGCCCGACATGGATGCTGAATCGCGGGTCAGGAAATCCTTAATGCAACGCGACAGGGTCGATAAGGCTGAATCGCCGGACCGGAGCATAGCAGACCGTCAGCTCTTCAACCGGTACCCCGTCTTGAAGATCCACGCGACGATAACCAGAAAAATGGCCAGAAACAGCGCGGTCATGCCGAGACTCACCGCGACGTCCACATCTGCCAAGCCGTAAAAACTCCAGCGAAAACCGCTCACCAGGTACACGATCGGATTGAACAGGGTCACGATCTTCCAGAACGGCGGCAACATATTGACCGCATAGAAGCTTCCGCCGAGAAACGTCAGCGGCGTGATGATCAGCAGCGGCACGAGTTGCAGCTTCTCGAAACTGTCCGCCCAGATGCCGATGATGAAACCAAACAGGCTGAACGTAACCGCGGTGAGCACCAGGAACAGCACCATCCAGAACGGATGCAGCACTTGCAACGGCACAAAGAGCCCGGCAGTAGCGAGAATGATCAGTCCCAGCAGAATCGATTTGGTTGCTGCCGCACCGACGTAGCTCACCACGATCTCGAGATACGAGACCGGCGCGGACAACAACTCGTAAATCGTTCCTGTGAACCGTGGAAAGTAGATCCCAAACGACGCGTTCGAAATGCTTTGCGACAACAGCGACAGCATGATCAGCCCCGGCACGATGAACGCGCCGTAAGTGATGCCGTCCACTTCCTTGATGCGCGAGCCGATTGCCGCGCCGAACACGACGAAATACAGCGAAGTGGAAATCACCGGCGCGATAATGCTCTGCATCAGCGTGCGCCAGGTGCGCGCCATTTCGAACTTGTAGATTGCGCGGATTGCGTAAATGTTCATTGATCACCTCTCAGCAGACTGACAAAGATGTCTTCGAGCGAACTCTGCGTCGTCTGCAGATCCTTGAAGCGAATGCCTGCGTCTTCTAGCGCTTTGAGCAAGGCGATGATGCTGTTTTGCTCGCGTTCCGTGTCGTAGGTATAGATCAACTCGTTGCCATCCGCGGAGAGCGTGAGGCGATAGTCGGCGAGCGCCGGCGGCACCTGTTCCAGCGGACTTTCGAGTTGCAGTGTCAGTTGCTTCTTGCCGAGCTTGCGCATCAGTTCGGCCTTGTCTTCGACCAGCATGATCTCGCCCGCGTTGATCACGCCGATGCGGTCGGCCATTTCTTCGGCCTCGTCGATATAGTGCGTGGTGAGAATGATGGTCACGCCGCTCGCGCTCAGCGAGCGCACCAGTTGCCACATGTCGCGCCGCAACTCGACGTCGACACCCGCCGTGGGCTCGTCGAGAAACAGCACGCGCGGTTCATGCGAAAGCGCCTTGGCGATCAGCACACGGCGTTTCATGCCGCCCGAAAGCTGGATGATCTTGTTGTTACGCTTTTCCCATAGCGACAGGTCCCTGAGCACCTTCTCGATGTACGCAGGGTTCGCCGGTTTGCCGAACAGTCCGCGGCTAAAAGAAACCGTGGCCCAGACCGTCTCGAACGCGTCGGTAGTGAGTTCTTGCGGCACCAGCCCGATCAGCGAACGCGCCGCCCGGTAAGCAGTGCCAATATCATGACCGTCCACCACCACGGAGCCTTCCGACGCCTTCACGATGCCGCAAATGATACTGATCAGCGTGGTTTTGCCGGCACCGTTCGGTCCTAGCAACGCGAAGATCTCGCCACGGCGAATCGACAGATTGATGTTTTTAAGCGCGTGGAAACCGGAAGCGTAGGTCTTGGAGAGATTCGTGACAGAGACGACAGGCTGCATGGAGGACAAGGGTACGGACGCAGCTGCCGGTTGGGTTTGCCGGGCCGCAGCCCGGAGAGATGTTTCGGAATCGATGATGATCCTCGCAATGTAAAGGGAAGCGCGTTATCGCTGGGGCATCTCGAACACGAGACAGGTCGTCGTAGCATGCGCATACAAGGTGCCGTCGGGCCCGACCAGGCGCGCTTCAGCGGTTGCCAGTTGGCGGCCGCAATGAATCACTTTGCCCTCAGCGCGCACGCGTTTTACGCGGGGCGTCAGCCCCTTCACGTAGTTCACGCTGAGTTCGGCCGTGGTATAGCCTCGTCCAGGCGGCATCTTCGTGTGTACGGAACAGCCGAGTGCCGAATCGAGCAGCGTGGCGACCCAGCCGCCGTGAATCGTGCCGAGCGGGTTCAGATGCTGTGCCCGCGGTTCACCCTGAAACACGCAGCCGCCGTCACTGACTTCCACAATCGTGAAGTCCAGGGTCTTCGCTATCGCTGCGTAGGGGACTTCGCCGCGCAGCATGGCCTGCAGGAATTCCAGCCCGGTCTTGCCGGCAACCTGTTCGGGGCTTGCCAGTCCGGGGCCCGGTCCCGCTTCCAGCCGGCTCACAATCTCCGCCTCCTCGGCGAGCCATGTCTCGATCACTTGTTCGGATGTCACTGCAAATCTCCGTGTTTTATTGATGTTTCGCGCGGGCTGGGGCCGCTCGGCCGCCCTCCGCGCGCGCCATCTTTCGCTCCAGACTGGCGCGCATCGCCGGCCATTCGGTGTCAATGATACTGAAGCGCACGGAATTTCGCTTACGGCATGGCGTAACCCCGCCATCGCGGCGAGGGTGTAAAGCGCTCCCAGGAAATGAGAGACGCAAATCCGCGGCCATTGCAGCCGCGGCAATCCAGGCGTGCGTAGGCTAAGCGCCCCTGCACACCCTGTGTCAATCAGCTTGCCAGCTTCCTGAACGTCTCCAGCACGGCATCGCCCTTGAACGGCTTGACGATCCAGCCCTTCACGCCCGCTGCCTTGCCGCGTTCCTTCATCGCCGGGCTGCTTTCGGTGGTCAGCATGATGACGTTGACCGTGCTGTTGCCGAGTTCACCACGAATCTTTTCGACCATCGTCAGGCCGTCCATGTTCGGCATGTTGACGTCGCTGATCACGAGTCTGATGCCCGGATTGCCCTTGAGCTTGGTGAGGCCGTCCTTGCCGTCCACTGCCGTATCGACGTCGAGACCATTTTTCTTCAGGAAGCCGGCTACCTCGTCACGCACCGTGCTCGAGTCATCCACAACAAGAATTTTCGACATGTCTATTTCCTATGGCATCGATCAAAATAAGTCGAGGCCGGTTTCAAAACAGTTCAAGTTCACCGCTAGTATCTTCGAGCGCGCTCGCTTCGGCGACAAAATCGATCGGCGCATGCGCACACATGCAGATCGTCGCCCCCAACCTGACGGCATCGTTGATCGACACGGAATACGACGCCAGAAACTCCGGCTTGAGCGCCTCCAGATAGGGCCTGCAACGTGCGCTCAGCACATAAGGCGTCGACATGCCCAGATCCGGAAAGTACTGGAGCAACTCCTGATTCACGGCTCCACAGCACAGATTGCAGATCTCAAGAAACATTTCCAGGAAGGGTCGCTCCGACTCTTCTCTTAGGAAGTAGCTTTGCATACGCTCGTCTTCATCGTACTGAAGAATCAGCAGCAGACGGAACGCAATGCCGGAGATCGTCAGGATAACCAGGTTGCCATCGGACAGGCTGTGTGCGCCATGCGCACCCGTCGGGACGATCTCGCAGACGTCGCTCGCCTCCATCGTCAGGCGCGATCTGATCGCCCTGAAGAAGATGTGTTCAACGCTTTCCTTTGCATGAGCACTGATCACGTCGATACCCACTAGTGAAGCGTTGCGTGAAACTGGTTGGCCAGCGACTCGACGCTCGAGAGCGAAGCGGCAATCATCTTGCCGCCTGCCTGGATGTCCTGGAAGGTCGCCGTGGTCGTCAGGTCGTTTCTATGCAGACTGTCGCGGTAACTCTTCGACAGCTCTTCCGAGCGCGCAGCGAGTGCCCGCACTTCGCTCGCCACCACCGCGAAGCCACGGCCTGCCGTGCCCGCACGGGCCGCCTCGATCGACGCATTCAACGAAACGATCACCACGTGACGAACAATCGAAGACAGCTCGTGGTTTTTCGTGTGCATGTCCTGGTTCTGCGTCATCAGCGAGATCATCTGTTCATGCCAGCGTTCGAACGTGCCCGCCAGACCTTTGAGGCGCGCGGCTTCCGCCGCAAGCTGAGCGGCCTTGTGCCCCAACTGGTCCTTGCTGTCGAGCGCGGCCTTCAGCTCCGTGCGCACTGCGTCCGCGCTGTCCGACTGCGTCTTCAGCTCGTCGCGCAACTGGGCGAGCGTGGCTTCGAGTTCCTGCATGTGTTGCTCGTGCACGCCGATCAACTCGCGTTGCGCGGCGCTCGCCTGCGATAGCGTTGCCGTCTGACGATCTGCTTCCGCGCGCAAGCGGTGCACCGCCCTGGCGCTCGCCAGGCGGTACGCGGCCAGCGCCACGAGGGCGGTGACGGCGCTGCCGGCCAGCGCTGCTACTAGAACCTGTTGAATCACAGCCAATCCTTCCGAATGTCCATTACAGTGAGCGGCAAGAGTCAGCCGCTCAATCGGCCAGCGTATCAAGTTCCAGCTGGTCCGCATCGCCGCGTGTCGGGATGCCCGCGGTATCGACCGCGAGGCTCGCCGGCAGACTCACGATGGTCTGGAACTGGCGGAAACCGGCGCCCTTGTGGTCGTCGGTGAAGCGCAGGGCGATGCTGCCGTGCTCACGCCTGAGGAAGTCGCGCACAGCGTCCATACCGACACCGCGGCCCGATACTTCGGTAACCTTATCGGCCGTCGAGAAGCCCGGACGGAAGATCATCTCGGCGATTTCCTCGTCGCTCAGCTCCTGATCGGCTGCAATCCAGCCCTTCTCGAGCGCCATGCCGCGAATCCGCTGCAGCGCGAGGCCGCGGCCGTCGTCGCTGAGCGTGATCTGCACCGTTTCCCCGTGCATGCCCACTTCGATATTGATCGCGCCCGCGGCGGGCTTGCCTTGCGCAGTGCGCACGTCGGCGGTTTCGAGACCATGGTCGACGGAATTGCGCAGCAGGTGCATAAACACGTTCTTCAGCGCACCACCCGCCTCACGCCGCAAGCGGTAGCCGTTGTCGTCAATCTGCACTTGCGGCGTTGCCTTGCCCAGTTCCTGCGCCAGCGACGGCAGCGATTCGAGCACGCCCGACAGCGCCTCGCCCACGCTCTCCGTACCGAGAATGCGCAAAGCCTGACGCACGTTGTGGCGCATCGACTGGAGAGCGTGCAGATCGTCGGCCTTCGCGGCTTCAAGCAAACGCAGGCTCTCCTGAATATGCGCGATGTCGACCATCAGGAAACGCTCCGCGCTTTCGCGGCGGCTCGCACCCTTGCGGCCAAGGCTGACTTCGTTGATCGTCGCGTAGCTCTCGACAGCGGCGCGCACACGGGCCAGTTCCTGCATCAGACTGTCCTGATCCCACGCCGCGTGCACCTCTTCCGAATGACGCAGTTCGTGATAACGCTGCTCAGTCTCGTGCACGATGTTGGTCAGATGCTGCAGGTTGTAGGTCCGCGCGTTGCCCTTGATGGTGTGCATGTTGCGGAACAGCTCCGAGATCGCTTCGCGGTCCGCCTGCGAATGCTGGCGAATGATGCGCTCGTTCTCGTTGATAAAGCCTGCGGAGCTCTCGATGAAGTGATGGAACTTCTCTTCGCTCACCGCCAGAATTTCGCCGATCATTTCCAGCTGGCGCCTCTGCTCGCCAGCCTCTGCCGCGAGCTTGCGCAACTCGGTGACGTCGCGAATGCACAGCATGAGACGCACGATCGTGTCGCTGTCATCAGTGATGGCCGACCAGTTCAGATCGAGAATCTTCACGCGGCCATCGGGCATGCGCTTGGAGATCTCGGTGACCAGCAGGTGTTCGTTGAATGCAAAGTTGATTGCATCTTCGCCGAGACATGCAAAGCTCGCGGCATCAACTTGCGACAACACGTCCGCGCCGAGATCGGTGCCCGCGAACACCAGGTCCATCAGACTGCGGCCAGCAATGTCGTTGGTCTCGAAGATCGCTTCCAGATAGGCGGAATATTCGGAGTGGACGACCGCCCCTTCCACCACGGTCAGAATGCCCTGTTGCATGTTCTGCAACATCGCCTGAATGTCCGCGGTCTTCTGCTTGAGTTGCAGCGAGCTTTCCTGAATCTTCTCGATCATGCCGTTGAACGCCACGATCGAGTGACCGATTTCGTCCATGCGGCCCACCGGCACGCGACGAGTGAAGTCCTGGCTCGATGCGATCTCGCTCATCATCTCCTGCATGCGGGTCAGGGGGCGCGTGATCTGGCGATACAGCAGCGAACCGATCGATGTCAGCAGGATGATCGCAATACCGGTGACGATTGCAATGGCGGTCGTGGTCGTCGCCAGCGTACCGTTCAGCGTGGTGATGGCCTCGTCTTTTTCGCGGTTCTTCTCGATGCGCAGCGTCTCGACGATGCCTTCGAGCTCGTCGCGATACTGGGCCACGTTAGCGAACAGATACGCCTGCGCCAGTTCGTTCTTGCCGGCGGCCTTCATCTTCGCGGTGTCGTCGATTGCCGAGAAATAGTTCTCGAGGCTGTCGGCTGCCTGAGATACGAGACCCTTCTGCGCCTGGCTGGCGGCGTCGTGAGCCTGCAAGGCAAGCGCCTGCTGCAAGGTCGCTTTCTTCTTCGTGAGTTCGTCCTGAGCCTGTGCGACGACGTTGCCGTCCGGCGCATACACGAGCGTCATGATGGCGAGCTGCACGTCCTTAACCTGAGAGACCAGATCGGCCGAGGCGAGCGCGCTAGGCACTACCCCTTCTGTGACCTGCTTGACCTCGGCGGCGCTGTGCCGGGTCTGATAGACCGCATAGCCGCCGATAGCGGACAGTGCGACGAACATCAGAATTACCAATAGCGTGATGCGATGACGGATGGTCATTTGTGCAAATCCCCGAGGTCTGGCGTGTGATTTTTGCTCTTCATGAGAGCTGCCCGACCTTGTTGTGTTGGTCGGAATTGTCGGGCGCCACGATTATCGTAGACCGCATGCGACAGATCGATGACTAAAGATAGCGCCCTGATTTAAACGCCTAAGAAATTAAAGCGGAATAAAACGTAATTATTGCGAATCTTGAATACGCGCAATTTCTTTAGGATTTCCCTAAAGTTTTTTCGCTTGATGCCGTTAATACTTCGCCCTTTGCTTTCCATGCGTCGCGTTCGACGTCACGATCTAGCTCAGCACCCTCAGGCGGCGCCACCGCGTATCCATGTCTTTCAGCAGAGCGATGTAACTCACGGCGCGCTCGGTACCGAGGCTCGCGCTCGCGGCTTCGTTGGTCTCATTCCACAATCGCTCGAAGCGATTCGCCGCCTCCAGTCTCGCAAGCGGCTGGTTCAACAGAACAACAAATGCAAAAGACAGTTCTTCCACGCTTCGATGCATCTGTGAATGCACCGACATCGATTTGGCAAAGTGATTCAAACGGCCCTCAAGCGTTAGTTGTCATAGGTACGCAAAACTCCATCAGCACAATTCTCAACAAAGATTGTCACCAGAATATTACGGGGGTAGTTCAGATGAGCCGGAAATGCAATGTGTTGTTCCTGTGCCGCGCGAATTCCGCGCGCAGCGTCATGGCCGAAGCGCTGCTTCGCGAGCTCGGCGGCGAGCGTTTTGAAGCGTTTAGCGCCGGCATTGAACCAGCTGACGACGTGCACCCCCTCACGCTTGCACAACTACGCCCCACGATAGGCGATCTCGGCAGAGTGCGGCCAAAAAGCTGGAACGTCTATACGAAAGCAGATGCACCCGTGATGGACGTGGTGATCGCAATGTGTGAAGAAGCCGGCGAAGCGCATGCGCCCGCGTTTCCCGGCAAGCCGATCTTCTGCGAGTGGAATTTTGCGGACCCGCTCGCAGCAGGCAGCGACGACGCCGAGCAAAAGCGTGTCTTCGAACAGGTGTTCCGGCAGATTCTGCGTCGCATCAGCGTGTTTGTTGCGCTTCCGCTGCACTCGATGCAAGCATCCGAACAGCGGCTCGCGGTCAATTCGATGGACGAACACGCGCCGCCCTCGATTGCAGTCGAGTAAGCACCGCACCACGAGCGGAAATGAACCCTTCGCAGGCATGCCGCGTGCTGCCGCAGTCGTCGCACGGTGCAAAAGCAGCGCACCGTCGCTGACTTAAAAGGTTCATCGGGGCAACCTAGGATGAAACGTTCGCACTCACGGAGCAGCCAGCCGACATCCGCGACTTTGCCCCCCACCGCTTCCGGGAGTGCAAATGCTCGTTCACTTCATGCCGTCATCCGGCATCGTCGTCGCCATGCTGGTCGTCTGTCTCGTGATGGTGCTGGCATTCGAGGCGACCAACGGTTTCCATGATTCCTCCAACGCGGTCGCCACCGTCATCTACACGCAGTCGCTCAAACCTGGCCAGGCCGTGATCTGGTCCGGTCTGATGAATTTTATCGGGGTGATGGTGGGGGGAATTTCTGTCGCCTATGCGCTCGTCGAAATACTGCCGCCCGATGTGTTGACGCCACCGGACGGTTCGCCCGCCGTCCCGATGCTGGTGTCGATTTTCGCGGCGGCCCTGTTCTGGAACATCCTGACGTGGGCGTTTGCGATACCCAATAGCAGTTCACATTGCATCATCGGCGCGCTGATCGGCGTCGCGGCAGCCGACGCGCTGATCAAGGCGCGCAGCATGACGCAAGGAGTGGACTGGAAGCAGATCGTGATCGTACTAAAGGGGCTTGCCATTTCGCCGATACTGGGCCTGCTGCTGGCTGGCGGACTGTACGGCATCATGCGGCTCGTGGTGCGGCGCGGTCATCTGTTCGAAACACCGAAGGAAGGCCAGCCACCGGTCTGGTGGCTAAGAGGGCTGCTGGTTCTCACGTGTACCACGGTCAGCTTTTCGCACGGCACCAATGACGGTCAGAAAAGCATTGGCCTCATCATGTTGACGATCATCGGTCTGCTGCCGGCTGCATACGCGCTCAATCCACAGGCCACCGGTCAGATGACCGAACTCAGCCAGAACGCGGCAGCCGCAATTCCACTGATTCAGCGCTATGGCGACGACGTCAAGGATCAGGCGCTGAAGTCCGCGACCTTGCTGCAAAACGCCGGCCCGCAACTGGCCAGCGAGGCGCACGAACTCAAGACCCGCGACGATTCTGCGAATTCACCGCAAACGGTGGCGGTGCGGGCACAACTGCGCGGAGCCGTGTACGATGTGCTCTCGGAACTCAAGCACGTCGGCGAGCAGAACGGTGCCAGCAAGGACGAGAAGGCGCAGGCAACGGATCTGCTGAAGAAAATGGGCCCGCCGGTGCAATATGCGCCATGGTGGGTTCGTGTGCTAAGCGCGCTATGCCTGGGTATCGGCACGATGATTGGCTACAAACGCGTGGTACGTACGTTGGGCGAACGGCTCGGCAGGCAACATATGACGCCGGGCCAAGGGGCCAGCGCGGAACTGGTCGGCTCGGTGCTGATCGGCACGGCTGGATTTACTGGACTACCGGTCAGTACAACTCACATCATTACGTCGGGAATTGCCGGCACGATGGTAGCGGGTGGCCAGGGTGTGCAAGGCGGTATGCTATGGCGTATCGCACTCACCTGGCTGGTTACCTTGCCTGTCACGATCCTGCTTTCCGCATGTTTATTCTACTTCCTTGCGAACCCCAACTTCTGACGACCAACACGCGCGCGGTGCCGGTTCCGCGCAACGCTCCGAGCCCCCGGCGGGGACCTGGGCGAAACTCATGACGCGACTGCACATACGTCATGCGGCAACCACATTGGCCGTACTCGGCGTCGGACTCGCAATGGGTGCGCCGTTTATCCTCGGCGCGCATGACGTGCTGACCGGCTTACGCAGCGTCTCCCTGCAGATCTTTGCGGTGCTGGCGGCAAGCGCCGCGCTAAGCGCTGCTGCCAAGGCGGGAAAACTGCATCTGATGCAAGGCGCGCTTGGCCTGCGGCTACGCTTCCTGCGCACGCTAACGATTACCGTCGTCACCGATTTCGCATTTCTCGTCTCGCCGTTGGGCGCAGCGGGCTACGGCGTGAATATGGGCCTGCTGCAGCGTTCGGGAGCCTCGTGGGCACTCGCCACCACGGTGGTCGGCGCGGACCAGGCGTTAGACCTGACGTTCTTCGCGGCCGCCGTGCCGCTCTCGTTGCTGCTCGCGCTCGGACCGCTCAGTCAGGTGACGCCGAACTTCCCGTTATCCACCGTCCTCACCGTACTGGCGGCGCTCGCGATCGTCGTGGCTGTGCTGTGGCTCTGCCGCCGCCCCGCCGTCGCCGCGCTCGACGCAGCGGGGCGACGCATCGTATGGCTGCGGGCGCGGCGCGCGCGCTGGACCCGCTTTCGCCAGAGCGTAGGGCGGCAATGGGTGCTGCTGCTGACGGGGCCGCGCTGGCGTCTTGCAGCGCTGCTGGTGTTGACCACCTTGCAATGGCTGCTTCGTTACAGCGCGCTGTGGTTCATCCTGCATGAACTCGGCTATCGCTTGCCACTTGGCTTCGTGCTGGCGGTGCAGGCCGTCGTATTGCACGCGGCGCTGTGGACAGGCGTGCCTGCCGGAGGCGGCAGCGGCGATCTGGCGCTGGCCGCCGCATTCGCGCCATGGGTGCCGCGCGCGGCCATGGCGACCGCGCTCGTGCTGTGGCGCTTTGCGACGCTCTATTGCCCGTTACTGCTAGGCGCTGCAGGCTTTATCGCGCTGGCGTGGCGCCGCCGCGGTGCCGTACCGCTCGCACAATAGAGTGCCGGGCACCACGTCAAAGCCAGGCGCTTTCTCAAAGACCCTTACGCGGCCGTATCGCGCGGCTTTCTGATTCTTACCGAAAGCCGAGCGCGGCCCGGATGATCGACCCGCAGGACAAATAGCTGCAGCGTCTGGGTAATCAACGCAAGTGGGTAGGTCACCTTCAGCAGATCGGAGATCATGCGCCACTCGGCGCGCACGCCCTTCCAGTAGCCGAGCTTTTCGGTCTTGCGCGCCTGCGTGACGTGCGGCCAATGCGTGACCGCAATCGAAAGCCGGCGCGAGATGATGCGCCGGTTCATGAACATTTCAATGCCGAAGCGCGGCAAGCCATGGATTTCCTTGAGCGCTTCGTCGAGCAACTGCTTTCTGACGACGCGCTCCCCGGAGACGAAATCAAGGCCGATAAAGCGAAACAGCAGCAGGCTGTTCTGCCGCAGGCTCATGCTGACGTCGGCGCATCCACTCAGGACGGGGGCGGCCAACGCGCTGATGTGGTCGAGTGCCAGGCCCTTCAGATCGGCATCGAGCAGCATAAGCCACTCGTGCTCCGCGGCTGCTATACCCACAGCCATCGCCGCGCTCTTGCCGCGGTTCTGCGCGCATTGGATCAGTCTGACCGAAGGAAAGCGCCTGACGATGTCGGCCGTGCCGTCAGTCGAGCCATCGTCGACGACGATGACTTCGGCTAGCAGCGGATGGACCGACGCCACCGCCAGCACCGCAGCGATACGCGGTGCTTCGTTATAGGCGCAAATGATGCATGAAACCCGGTGACCTCTAGATGGCATAGAAAATAGTCGTCGTATTGCGGGAGGGGACAGCCCGGTCAAGCGGACCTGGCGAACGGCAGACGTCCGATTTTGACCGCGTTTTATGACCGTTTCATCTGCTTCACGATTGCCGAGCAGAGAACCACATGAAAAAGTCGTTAGCGTGACAAGCGAACGAAAAATGCGTGAATCATGAAGAGCCCGTGCCTCCATTACGCCGCATCGTGCACACCCGCTCCCCCCGCTTTACATTCGCGTAAGCACCCGACCGTTGCGTGCGCCGCGGGGCGCGCCATGCCGCCAGGTCAGCATGCCGTTGACGATCACCGCTTCGATGCCTTCGGCGGTCTGGATAGGGTCGTCATAGGTCGCGCGATCGCGTACCGTGGCCGCATCGAACACGACGACATCCGCATGCTTGCCCACTTCGATAGTCCCGCGATCCTTGAGGCCGAAGTTTTTGGCGGTCAGTCCGCTCATCTTCCAGACCGCCGTTTCAAGCGGAAATAGACGCACGTCACGACTATAGTGGCCTAGCACTCGCGGGAACGTTCCCCACAAACGCGGGTGAGGCTTGCTGCCGCCAGCGAGGCCGTCGGAGCCGATCATCGTGTCCTCGAAGGCCATGATGTTCCTGACGTCGCCCTCGTCCATGCTGAAATAGACCGCGCTTGCCGGCTGCAGACGCTGTGCGGCTTCCACACGGCTTACTTTCCATTCGTCGGCAATCTCGGCAAGCTCGCGTCCCGAGTATTCCGGGTAAGGCTCGCTGGTCGCGATCACGACACGCCCCTGTAGTTTTTCCTCGACCGTATGCAGCATCGTCGAACTGGCGGTGTACGGATAGCAATCGAGCGCGACGCATTGGCACTGCATTGCGGCACGGATCAGCGGCAAGGTTACAACCGACTTGCCGAAGTTCGCTTCCCGCATCAGTTTGTGGTGCGAAATGACGACACGTACATCCAGCGCCCGGCCAATGGCAAAGGTTTCATGCAGAGAATCCACACAGCCTTCCGCCTCGTTGCGCATGTGCGTCGCGTACACGGCGCCGGTGCCCGTCAGCGGACGGCACACCTCGATGACTTCCGAAGCAGGTGCTAGCGCTGCGGGCGGATAGTAGGTACCCGTCGATACACCGATTGCTCCCGCGTCTAACGCTTCGCTCAGCAGGTCGCGCATCGCCGCGATCTCTTCATCAGTGGCCGCGCGATCGAGCGAGTCCATTGTCATCACGCGCAACGTGGTGTGTCCCACCATGGCGGCGACGTTCACCGAAGCAGGGGCCGCGCGTAGCGCATCGAGGTAATCGGCAAACCGCCCAAAAGCGGATGCCGTCGACGGGTCGCGTTGCTGCAGCAGACTAAGCGGTAAAGGCAGCGCCATGTTCGCTTTGAGTGGTGCGAGGCTAACGCCGCAATTGCCAGTGACCACGGTGGTCACGCCCTGCGAGATCTTGCAGATCATCTCGGGGTCGGACAGCACGGACTCGTCATCGTGAGTGTGCGAGTCGATAAAACCCGGCGCTACAATCTTGCCACCGGCATCCAGGTCAGCACGCGCGGCTTGCCCGGACAGATCGCCGATGGCAACGATCATGCCGTCGCGAATGCCGACATCCGCATCGAAGCGCGGACGGCGCGTGCCATCGACGACCGTGCCGCCGCGAATCACCAGGTCGAAAGGACGCGGAGTGTGCTCGCTCATAGTAGGGGTCTCAGTTCAATGAACCTGATTCAGGTTGCTCAATCGGCCACTTCGGATACCTGATCTTTCCATAAGTCAGCGCATTCCAGTCCGGACTAGCAGAACCCGGGGCGCCGACGTACAGGATATCCTCAGCGATCGTCGCAAACGACGCATGAAAGTGCTGTGCCGACTTGACCACCACAATCCGCTTGCTGGACAGGTCACACTGAAGTTGCGTGAACAGATCCACATTCATGGCCTGGCCGCGCAACGTGTTGAGGACGATCTCGATGCCCTCCATCTCGATCAACGCGCAATCGCCCATTTGCGTCGGCGTTCCGCCATTGCCGGTCATTTTCAGGTCGCGCATGAGCGCCTTGACGACACAGCGGCCGTCCACCGGGTCGCCCGACAACGGTCCGATCTTGCCGCCTATGCGCATATCGAGCCGCGAGCCGACGCCCGCGTCGAACGCAATACTGACCGCAACAGGATCCCATAGCGGACCGAGCGCCGCATTGCGGATACCGCGTTCGAGCATGCGCCGCAGGATAAACGTGGAATCGCCTGCCGCGCCGCTGCCGGGGTTATCGGAGCGGTCTGCCAGCACCACTGGCCCGCGCGGCGCAACCGTGGCCCGGTCGAGTGCGGTGTCGATGTCGAGATAGCGCACCAGCAGCGTGTCGCGCATCGCCACCAGATCGTCGGCCAGTTCACGCGCAAGTTGCTGCGCCGCCTGCGCGTCGCCGTCGGCATAGACGAGCACTTTCGTGCCCATGTCGGGTACGTCGCCGGTTGCAAAACCCTGCACGATCGAAACAGTCAGAATGCCGTTGTGGCCTTCGAGCGACTGGATGCGCGCGACCAGCGAACGCCCAGGTTCGCGCGTCGTGTGAATCGGCACGACCATATCGCAATCGATCACCGCTGAAACCGGCGCGATCTCACGCTGTGCGAGACGCCTGCATAGATCGGCCAGTTCGTAAGCGCGCTCGAGGATGTCGGTATGCGGATACTCCTTGTACGCCACGAGCACGTCGCTATGCGCGATCATCGCTTCGCTCAGGTGAGCATGCGGATCGAGTTCCGCGCCGATCACCACACCGGGCCCGACGATTTCACGCACCCGCGCGAGCAGATCGCCTTCGCAATCGTCATAGCCGTCGGCGACCATTGCCCCGTGCAGGCCGAGCAGCACGATATCGACGGGCAACGCGGCGCGCAGGTCGGCCAGCAATTCGTCACGCAGCGACTCATAAGCCTCGCGCGTGACGGTGCCGCCAGGCTGCGCCGAGGCAACCATGCCTTCGATCAGCGTCCAGTCATAAGCCTGCGCGCGTTGCCGTGCAGCCCACAGCGGTCCACCAAACGACGACATCTCGGCAGGATGGCAACCCGCTGGAAAATAGCGACGCTCCTTGAATGCGGCGAGGCCAGTCGGCATCGGCGCGAAGGTGTTGGTCTCGGTCGCAAGACTGCCGGTAAACACACGCATCGGATCTCCTTTCACGGACTACCCGCCAACGGACGAACCGCAACGGCGCGGGCCGGGTTCCACGTCGCCGACACAAGCGTCGCCAGCACCCCGGAAACCAGCAACAGCCAGAATGCCGCAAGATACGAACCACCGCTCGCGGCAATCAGTGCGCCCATCGCGACCGGGGCAATCGAATTGCCCAGTTGCCCGCCGAAGTTCATCAACCCCGTCGCACTGCCGATCAGATGCTCCGGGAAGTGGCGCAACGGCGCGGAAAACACCGTGGCATAGACAAAGTTGAAGGCCAGCAGAAACAGCGTCCAGTACATGACGAGCAGCGCGATCGAGGTAGTCGTGATCATCAGCGCAAAGAATACCGCGCTAAACAGCGCGCCAAGCAGCATGAAGACGCGCTCGCGCCCGTTGCCGTACTTGTCGAGCAGCACGCCAACCGCATTGGTCCCGGCGAACGCAATGAGGTTGGGAACGGTCGCGGCGAGACCGATGTGCAGCAGATCGATCCGGTACGCTTTCATCAGATAGGAGGGCATCCACGACTGCACCCCGACATACAGCATGCTAGTGAAGAACCAGATTGCCGTCAGTTTCCATGCCATCGGCGTGCGCAGCAACGCGCTCCACGAAACGCGTGAACGGTCTGCTGCGCGCTCGCGCTGGCTCGCCATGCCGCTGCGCAGCGCGAACCACAGAATCAGTGCTACACCCATGCCGACCACTGCGAGGATATGAAACGAACCACGCCAGCCGAGCCGTGCAACCGTCAACCCGATCAGGCCCGAACCCGCAGCATTGCCGAGAAACACGGTGGAAATCAGAAACGACTTGGCGCGCGCTCTTTCCGGCTTGGGAAACACTTCGGCCACCGTCACCGAACTGGCCGGCGAGAAGCTGCCCTCGCCGACGCCGAACAGAAAGCGAATGACGAGCAACGAGCCGAACGACCATGCCATGCTGGTAGCGCCCGTAAACACCGACCACATGACAATGCACAGCACCACGACAATACGCGAGCCGAAACGGTCCGACAGCCAGCCGCCGGCCAGCTGCATCAACGCGTAACTGATGTAGAACGCGCTGAGCAGCATGCCGGCTTCACGCGCATCGAGCGAAAGTTCGTGGCCGATCGGAATGATCGCCGTGCTCATGAGGATGCGGTCCGCGTACCCCACCGCCCAGGCAAGGAACAACCCCGACAGGCACGCCGCCTTCTGTGAGCTGGAGAAACTGGCTTCCACGCAACCTCCTTATGTACTACGGATTGATCCGGTGTGGCCCGGACTGCGGTGTTGTTCTGTTCATTGCAAGCTTCATTGCGAGCCGTATTGCGAACCTCACTGCAAACTATATGAACCGCGCCGTGCTGCGCCCAATGAAAATAAAACGCTGTAATATAACCTCGGGCTATAGGCGCGTCATCATGCGGGCCTCACGTTACTCCACAGGAGCCTCGGGTGCGTTTGCGACATATCGAAGTGTTCAGTGCCATCATGCTGACCGGTTCCACCAATGCGGCGGCGCGGCTCCTGCACATCTCGCAACCGGCTGTCAGCAAGATGCTTCAGCACGCGGAACGCACGGTGGGCTTTCCGCTCTTCCTGCGCAGCAAGGGCAAGCTCGTGCCGACCCAGGAGGCATTGCGCCTGCAGCAGGAGTTGACGCCGTTCGACGAGCAATTGAAGCGCATCCGCCGACTCGTCACGAGTCTTTCGCAAGGCGCAGCGCGTCCGTTGCGCGTCGCGGCAACACCCGCGCTGGCGCATCATCTGTTGCCCCAGGCCGTTGCACGCTGGGCACAAGCGTTTCCGCAATTGCGTTGTGAACTTGCTGTTTCCCATACGCGCGAGATCGAGCAGGCCCTGCTGCTCGACGAAATCGAACTTGGCCTGACCATGAGTCCGGTGTCACATCCGAACCTGCTGCTCACGCCGCTGCGCCGCTGCAACCTGTGCGCGATCGCGCCGGCCGGCTGGTGGTCCGCGAAACTGCTCACACGACCGCTGCAGGCGAAAGAACTCGCCAATCAGCCGTTCATTACGATCGACGCCAACGACTACCTTGGCGCCATTCTGTCGAACTGGCTCGCCGACGCCGGACAAAGCCCGGCAAGCGCCATCTCGGTTCAGACCTACCCGCTCGCGAAGTCGCTGGTGCAGGCGCGTGTGGGCGTGGCCCTCGTCGATTCGTTCACCGCGAACTATCCGCCCAATGGCGCGGAGATCCAGGTGCGGCCCCTCGATATCGACGCCAGCCTGAACGTCTATGCGCTGACCCAGCATGAGCATCCGCCGCCGCGCAGCGCGGAGCGTCTGATCGAATTCCTGCGCGAAGGCGGCGAAGCGACCGATACCTGAGGCCCGCTGACAGGCTGTCTATAACCCGGAGCTATAACCCGCCTGCAGATCGGTATTGGACGGCCCCAACGGCACTACGGAACAATGGTTGCTCATTCACCTGGGTCTCCCAATTACCCCCTACTGCCATGCATGTACTTGTCATCGGAGCCGGCGTAATCGGACTCGCCGCAGCATGGTATCTGCGCGCCGACGGGCATCAGGTCACCGTCGTCGAACGCAACCAGGACGTCGGCCTCGAAACCAGCTTCGCCAACGGCGGTCAGCTCTCCTATAGCTATGTCGCCCCGCTCGCGGGCCCGGGCGTCCTCTCCAAACTGCCTGGCTGGCTGCTGCGCCACGATTCGCCCGTCCGCTTCCGGCCAAGCGCCGACCCGGAGCAGTGGCGCTGGCTGCTGCAGTTCGTGCGTGCCTGTACGCTCGAGCAGAGCGAGGCGTGTACCCGCAAGCTGCTGTCTTTGTCGTTTTTCAGCCGCGATCTGATGCATGAACTGCTCGTGCATGAACCCGACATACGCTTCGAACACGCGAACGCGGGCAAGCTAGTGGTGTATCGCACGGACGCTGCTTTCGATGCAGCGTGCCGTCTGCTGGACTACCAGCGCTCGCTAGGCTGCGAACAGGACGCGCTCGATGCGAAGGCGTGCATCGCGAGAGAACCCGCCCTCGCCCATCTCGGCAGCCAGTTGTGCGGCGGCATTTTTACCGCCAGTGAAGACAGTGGCGACTGCTACCAGTTTTGCGTGAGCATGATGCAGCTATTGCGCGAGCGCGGGGTTGGCTTTCGTTTCGGCACCGCGGTCACGCAACTGCGCGAGGTCTCGGCACAAAGAGTTGCTGCGTATGCGGGTGAGGAACGGCTCGACGCGGATCACATCGTGCTCGCCAACGCTGCGCCAAGCGTACCGCTGCTTCGTGCCTTAGGGATTCGTGTGCCGCTTTATCCGCTCAAGGGCTACAGCCTGACCGCGCCCGTTGTGGCAGATGCAGCCGCGCCGCGCATCAGCATCACTGACTTCGAGCGCAAGATCGTCTATGCACGATTGGGAAACCGGCTGCGGATCGCGGGCATGGCCGATATCACTGGCCGGCTCGCTGACATCGATCTCAAACGGGTAGCGACGCTGCGTGCGCAATCGACCGCCACCTTTCCCGGTGCTGTCGATTTCGACACCGCCGCCGTGTGGTGCGGACTTCGCCCCGCCACGCCGAAGAGCATGCCGGTCATCGACGGCACGCGTTTTGCCAACCTCTGGCTGAACCTGGGACAGGGTGCGCTCGGCTTCACGCTGGCGCTTGCGTCGGGACGTCTGATTGGAGATCTGGTCGCACGCCGCGAACCGGCCATCGCACTCGATGGTTTCGGACTCCGCAGCATGTAAAGCCGCATTGCGGCTCTCAGTTGCATCTCAACCGGACGGTCCCATGCCATTGGCCAACTGGGTCCCGTCCGGCTGCAACGCATACACCACATCGGGACATCCTTCTTCGTTGTCGCTGCCGTCACCAAAAGCGATCGCGACAAATCCATGTCGCTCGTAAAACGCGCGCGCCCGTTTGTTTTCGGCAAAGCAATGCAGATGAATGGGCAAGCGCGCGTTCGCCCTCACCTCAGCCAGAAGGCTCGTGCCAACACCCTGGCCGACTCGCGACGGCATGACGTAGAGTTGATCGAGCCACAGCACGCCGTCGACTGTGGAGATCGCGGCGATGCCAACGATCAGCCCTCGCGAGTCGGTCGCCACCGTGACGCCACCCGTCGGGATCAACCAGTCTGCGATCCACCGGCAGACGGCGAGATCGGAATGCGCGAGCGGCGCAAACGGCATCAATTCCTTGCGCGCCCGGAGAAAAACATCGGCGACGCCACCTATATCAGCAACCGTGGCTGGGCGGATGATGAGTTCCAGCTTCAACTCCATTTCGATGCGGTTTTCAGAGCGAGGTTTTTATAAGCACTCAGTGCAGGATACGCGTCTTTCAACTCGACAATCCCGGCACACTGACGCCGAAAGTTTGCAACAGCAGGACCACGTTCAGCACAAGCACCACGACCCCCGAGAACCCGGCCGCGAGCATCATCGGCACGCCGTTTCGATACTGGCCCATCACCCGCTCGCGGCAGGTAAACCAGATCAGTGCCGCCATCGGCACGGGCAGCGCAAAGCTCAGCACCACCTGGCTGATGACGAGCGCATGCGTCGCATTCACTCCCAACGCGACGACGATAAACGAAGGCACCATCGTAATCGCTCTTCGCAACCACAGCGGAATCTGAAAGCCGACGAAGCCCTGCATGATCATCTGCCCTGCCATGGTCCCGACCACCGAACTCGAGATTCCCGACGCAATCAACGACAGCAGGAAGATCCCTGCCGCGCCAATGCCGAGCAACGGTGCAAGCGTGTGATACGCCGTTTCGATTTCGGCGACCTCCGGATGACCCGCATGGAAAGCCGCGGACGCCATGATAACCATGGCGATATTGATCAGTCCCGCAATCGTGAGGGCGATTACCACTTCGATATTGGAGAATCTCAGCAGCATGACCCGTTCGCCCTCGTTGCGCGCGGGAGCGCGGTTTTGCGTGAGGCCCGAATGCAGAAACAGCGCATGCGGCATCACGGTGGCGCCGATAATGCCCACGGCAATCGTCACCGCACCGGCATCCGGCAATTGCGGCGTGAAAAGGTGGCCGAATACGCTTGGCCACGCCACCCGCGTGATGAAGAGTTCGGCCAGATAGGAGAGCCCGATGATGCCGACCAGCGCGCCGATCGCCAGTTCCAGAGGCCGGAAACCGGCCTTCTCGAACAACAGCAGGAAGTACGTGACGAGCGCCGTGACGATCATGCCGGCCAGCAAAGGCATATGAAACAGCAACGCAAGACCGATTGCACCGCCCAGAAACTCGGCCAGATCGGTCGCCATTGCGGCAATTTCACTCACCATCCACATCGCGAATACGAGCGGCGCAGGAAAATTTTCCCGGCATAATTCGGCGAGATTGCGCCCCGTGACGATGCCGAGTCTGGCCGAGAGCGCCTGAAACAGCATGGCCACGATGTTGGCGAGCAGAACCACCCACAGCAAGGCGTAGCCGTAGCGGGCGCCGGCCTGGATGTTGGTCGCGAAGTTGCCGGGGTCCATATAGGCCACCGAGACGACCACCGCCGGTCCTGCAAACGGCAACACCATGGCCGCGCCGCGGCGGCGCCCTTCGAGCACCTCGCGGATCGCCAGGGTGGTGCGCCCGGTGACCGTGCCGGAGGCCGTTTTGTCGCGCACACGTTCGTCCATCTGTGCCTCGTCGGATTGCCCCGAATCGCAAAAGATGCGATCCGCAGGCATTTGATCGGCCCACACGTGCTAATTTCTCACATTTGCCGCGAGCGTGCGTCATCGAAAACCGCGCTCAGGACGTTAATGAAGTGCGGCTTTGCCGCACTTCCATGAAGGCACAGCTTTTCGGTGTCGCTTTACACCTTCGGATACTTTACAGAATGCCTTACTCGCCGGTTACATTTCTTTCGAGAGCCACCCTTTCCGCCGCGGTCGTCTTCTCCCTGATCGGCCATCTGAATACCGCTTACGCCGCCGACCGGGTCATCGTGCTCGACTCGGGCGAGTCCGAACTCTCGCTGATCGACGAAGCTACCCACAAAGTGGTCGGCACCGAGCCGACCGGCAAAGAACCGCATCACCTGATGATCACGCCGGACGGCAAGTCGCTGATCGTCGCCGATTCGATTTCGAACAACCTGATGTTCGTCGACCCGCACACCGGCGCGGTGCAGCGCACCGTCGACGGTATCGAGGACCCGTATCAACTCGGTTTCTCGCCGGATCACAAGTGGTTTGTCACGGCTGCGCTGCGCATGGACCGCGCCGACATCTACCACTATGACGGCACCAACATGACGCTCGTCAAGCACATTCCGCTTGCGAAGACGCCGAGCCACATGACGTTCGCTTCCGACAGCCGCACCGTATTCATGACGCTGCAGGACTCGGGCGAACTCGCCGCCATCGACCTGCCCACGCAAACCGTGCTGTGGAAAATGCACGTGGGCAACGAGCCGGCCGGTCTGTGGATGACGCCTGGCGACAAGTACCTGCTGGTCGGCATGACCGGCGAAGACGACGTGGCCGTGGTCGACTGGCGCAAGCAGCAGATCGTCAAAAAGATCCACACGGGCCGCGGCGCGCACAACTTCCGCAACCTCGATGACGGCAAGCACGTGGTGGTCTCGAATCGCGTCGAAAGCACGATCAGCATTATCGACTACACCACGCTCACCAACGTCGGCGATATCACCGGACTGATGCCCGGACCGGACGACATGGAACTAACTCCGGACAAGCGCTATCTATGGGTCGGGTTCCGCTTCGCCAAGCACGTCGGCATCATCGACCTGACTACGCGCAAACTGATCGATACCATCGCGGTGGGCCGCTCGCCGCACGGCATCTATTTCGACAATCGCGCACCGGTAATTGCACCGAACCCGGACTAAACGAACGGCCTGCTGAAAGATGCATTGCATGACCAGTCATTCACGAGGATCCTGATGTTCCATGAAATCGTCGCGCAGCTCGACAACATGGTGTCCGCCCTGCAGACGCTGCTATATGTCGACGTGGTGCAGCCGTTTTTCTACCGCTTCGGCCTGATGGGTTACGACGAAGACACCTATGACGCCCTGTACTGGGTGATCATCGGCGCGCTGCAAATCGTCGTCATGTATCTCGC
The DNA here is from genome assembly GCF_050435645.1 of Paraburkholderia sp. GAS206C. Classification (NCBI taxonomy): domain Bacteria; kingdom Pseudomonadati; phylum Pseudomonadota; class Betaproteobacteria; order Burkholderiales; family Burkholderiaceae; genus Paraburkholderia; species Paraburkholderia sp. GAS206C. The sequence continues at coordinate 666,052 of NZ_JBNDKR010000001.1, forward strand.
GCTGCGTCCGCTCGAAGCGCTGCGCCCCATCGAAGAGTGGAAGGACCGCAAGGCCTTGCGCGCCGATGTGCTGTACACGTGGATCGCCAAGCTGGGCATCATCAATATCGCGTTCTTTTTCATGCTCCAGCCGCTGTTCGATCACTGGCAGAGCCTGATCTCGATCTACAACGTTCCGAACATCGATATCGACAACCTCTGGCCAGGTGTGACGGATCAGCCGATTGTCTCGTTCCTGATCTATCTGGTGGTGCTCGACTTTGCCGGCTACTGGTATCACCGCTGGCAACACCGCTTCGGCGTGTGGTGGGAACTGCACGCGGTGCATCACAGCCAGCAGCAGATGTCGTTGTGGAACGACGACCGCAATCACTTCCTCGACGACATCATCCAGGCTGCATTCTTTGCAGCGATCTCGCTGTTTATCGGCGTGCAGCCGAACCAGTTTGTCGTGCTGATTGCAGTCAGTAACTTCATGCAGAGCATTCAGCACGTCAATGCGCGCTTGCCGTATGGGTGGCTACTCGAGCGCATTGTCGTCAGCCCGATCTTTCATCGCCGCCATCACGCGGTCGGTTATGGTCATGAAGGCACGGCTTATGGCTGCAATTTCGGTGTGCTGTTTCCGTGGTGGGACATGATGTTCCGCACGGCATCGTGGAATCGCACGGTCGAGCCGACCGGTATTCGCGATCAGTTGCCGGCACCGCTCGGCGATAACCGCCCTTACGGCCAGGGCCTGCTCGCCCAGCAATGGCTGGCGTTCGGCCGCATCGCCGCACGTCTGACCGGCCGGCGCGCGTACGCGCCGGGCACAACCGACGCGGCAAACTGACCCGTCGACGCAGGGCGGCCTGCCGCCCTGCGCTATCACGCTCGCTGTAAATCAATCTATTCACGGTCACGCCAGACGCGCCGCTGTCGTACCCCGCCACGCAGTACGTCCTCCACTGTTCGAACCTTCGCGTATCCTTGCGTCGCACTGCATCGCAAGCTCTCACCAGCAAGCCGATTACGCAATGGTTGCATGTCCTTACAAATCGGCCTGCTTTTCGATAGGTCTCCAAGGGATCGAATCTGGCGCCGCAAAGCGCGCTCTTACGATCGTCCAACGGGCTCTATGCAGCGCTCACATTTCGTTGCAAACTCGCGTCCCGGTTACACCGCGAATGTCATCCGCTCCCACGTTCGCGGCGTTAGCCAGTTGGACGTACCCATAAAGGCCGCTTTCGACTTCGGGCCTGACAAAATGAAACCTTCGGAGCAGCCGATAATGACAACAACCTTCCACCGCCTGCGCGCGACCGCGCTCACGGTCTCCGCCGTTCTTGCCATGATTCCGTTCGCGGGCCACGCTCAGGTGCCCTCGCCCACGGCGCCCGCTGCTTCGGCTGCCGGTGACCCACCTGACCGCATCGCACGTTTGAATTACTTCGCCGGCACCGTGACGCTGGAACCCGCCGGCCTGACCGACTGGTCCTATGCCGTACTGAACCGGCCGCTGACGACCGGCGACCAGTTGTGGGCCGACGCCAACGCGCGCGCGGAACTGCATGCCGGTTCGACGGCGCTGCGGCTCGATCAGCAAACCGCGCTCGACATCGTCAACCTGAATGACACGATCACGCAGTTGAAGGTCACGCAAGGCACGCTGTCCGCTCACGTGCGCGCATTGCCGGGCGGTCAGAACTTCGAGATCGACACGCCGAACGTGGCGCTTGTCGCCACCGCGCCAGGCCTGTTCCGCGTCGACGTTGCAGCCGACGGCAGTTCGACCACCGTCACGGTGCGTGCAGGCACCGCCACGGTGTACGGTGATGGAGGCTCGTTCCAGGTGAACGCGGGCCAGCAGATCCAGTTTGTCGGCACCAACCTGCAACAGCAGGCAGGCGGCGCCGTGCCGGCACCCGATGCGTTCGACCAGTGGGTCGCCAGCCGCGATCGCGCGGAAGACAACTCGGTCTCCGCACGCTACGTCTCACGCGAAATCCCCGGCTATGAAGACCTCGACGCCAACGGTACGTGGCGTAGCGACCCGACCTACGGCGAAGTGTGGGTACCGACTGTAGCTGTCTCGGCCGGCTGGGCTCCGTATCACGAAGGTCACTGGGCGTGGATCGCACCGTGGGGCTGGACGTGGGTGGACGACGCGCCGTGGGGCTTCGCGCCTTTCCACTATGGACGCTGGGCCTATGTCGGCCACGCGTGGGCATGGGTGCCGGGTCCGGTGGTCGTGAGCCAGCCGCCGGTGTATGCACCGGCGCTGGTGGCCTTCGTCGGCGGCGGTGGTGGTGGCGGCGGCGCGCATTGGGGTGTCGACCTGGCGATTGGCGGAGCAGTAGGCGCCGGCGTGGCGTGGTTTGCACTCGGGCCGGGAGAGCCGTGGCATCCGGCGTATCACTACAGCCCGACGTACTACAACCGCATCAACAACGTGAACATCACCAATGTTCACAACACGACGATCATCAACAACATCCACAACACGTACATCAACCAGAACGCACCGGGCGCCATTACGGCGGTACCGGCAAATGCGTTCGTACGCGGCGAGGCGGTTGCGCAGGCAGCGCGTCCGTTCAATGCGCAGAATCTGGCCCATGCGCAGATCGGTGCCGGCGCGCCGGCTATCGCGCCGGTTCAGCAGAGCTTTGCCGGCGCGCTGCGCCCGGCTCACGTGGGTGCACCGGCAGCGCTCGCGCAGCGTCAGGTGGTTGCGACCCGCGCACCGGTCGTGCCGGCCGCTTACCACGACACGTTAGCCCAACGCTTTGCCGCGGGCGGCGGCAAGGTGGCGGGGGCCGGCGCACCGGTGGTACGCACTGCAGCGCCTGCTGCCTTCACTGCCGTGGCACATCCGGGCGCGCCGGGTACAGCAGCGCCTCGTGGAGGCTTCCAGGTGATCAACCGGGCACAGGTTCATCCAGTCGGTCCGCAAGGCGCTCCTGGGCACGGCAATGAGGCGCAAGCGGGTCATGCTCCGAATGCAGCGGCTCCGGGTGCAGCAGCACCGAATGCCGCCGCTCCGAAGCCGCAAGCCAGGGAGCAGTTGCATCCGAACGCAGCTCAGGAGAACGGCGTACCGCGTCCGCAAGGCGAAGCTCCGCACGCACAGCCGGAAGAACGTAACGCGCGCCCTGCCGAAGCCGGCGCCGCGGCACCGCATGCACCGGAAGCCGGGCATGCCCAGCCGGAAGCCCAGCATGCGCAGCCCGAGCCACAGCGTCCTGCCGAAGCCGCCGCCGGCCAGCAGCCACAGCATGCTCAGGAAGCCGCACCCAGGCCGCATGAAGCGCAACCGGCCCAGGCGCCACACGCGAACCCGCATCCGGCCGAGCCTCATGCCAATCCGCACCCGGCAGCGCCGCATCCGGAACCGCACCCGGAGCAACATGCACAGCCGCATCCGGCTCCAGAGCAGCACAAGCCGGAAGGTGAGCATAAAGACGAGCATCCGCACTAAGCTCGTTGCGGCTGCCCGTTCTGCGGGCAGCCGCCGTCAAGGCGTCATCACCCCGGACGCAGCGATCGCGCCGTGGCCACCAGATTGATCGGACTCACACGAATGATCCCGCCACGCGGGCTGTCGATGTCCGCGATCAGCGCGAACGATGTCGCGACCACCAGCGGCAATACCAGCAGCAGCGTCAGGCCCACTTTGGCCGAGCGTGCGCCATAACCGACCAGCAGGTTGCAGCACACCGCGATCGCCACCATGAGCCCCCACGCGGCGATCGGAATGCGATTCCACCACGCGGCCTGCGTGTACCCCTGCGAGTTCAGCACATCGTTCATGCCGGCGACAGCCAGCGCAGTGACGGGCGTCGGCTGCGCCCCAGCAGCGTCGCGCACTGCGGCCCACAAACCCGACTGCAGTTGCGCAGTGGCCGTGTTGATCTGTTCGAGCTCCTGCACATCGCGTGTCGTGTAAAACAGCACGCGTTGTTCGAGGTAGTGACCCAATAGCGTTCTCACCTGCTGCGCATCCGCAGCGGGCAGCAAATCCGCACGCACGAATTCCGTGCCGATTGCGTTGGCTTCTTCTTCCTCATAGTTCTTGCGCTGATCGTATCGCCCCACTGCCATGGAAAAACTGAAGCCGATCATGAGCGCAAGCAGCGTGAGCGTCGCGGCCTGAACGACGTTGAAGTCTTCGCGCGACTCTGCAGTGAGGGCCTTCACACGCCTGAGCAGACTCGCCCCAATCCACGCCGACAAGGACATCGCCACCAGCGTCGACACAAACACCACCGCCGGATAGTCCATTGCATTACGCATACGCTCCCCCGGATTGCGAATCTCGAACGAGGCTTAAGAGCCTGTCTTCAGATAATATCGGCCATCGGCCGCGACATTCGGACCGAAGCCGCATGCGGCCACTGCACCGTGCGTCGCGATGTCGAGCGTCTCAGGCGCGGTCAGCCTGAACTCGAGCAGGCATTTATCCCCGTGGCCGTCATACGCGCCAAGATTGCCCGCTTTCGCAGTGGCCTCGATCGTGGCGCCGACCGGCTCTTCCGAGACGACCACTCGCGCAATGGCGCCAAAAAACCGCACGTTTGCCACGACGGTTCCAGTGTTGACCACCGGCTGACCTTCATTGCTGACGCTTGGATAGACGAACCGTGCCTCGAGCCGATACACGCCGTGACGCCCTTTCACCGGGGCGAGTGTGACGGTGCTCCATGCGCCCAGGCTCAGATAACGTGCGAAGCTCACCCCGGACGCGGGCAGACCCTGCACCACCTGCTTGTCTGCGATACCGGACAGACGTTGCTGCGCCACCTCGACGACGCGGCTTAGCATCGGATCGTCGGGCGCGTCCTTGCCGCGACTTGCGGCAGTGCGATAGTACGCACGGGCATTCGAAAACGCGCCCAGCCCCGCCTGCACATCGCCCTCGTGGATCAAGGCCATCGTGGCGCGTGCATGCGCCGAATTGAGGGCCTTCGGCGAGTTCTCTTCTTCGGCCTGCAAGGTGGCCGCATCGGCCAGCATCGATTCCATGTCGACCAGCGTCTGCGCATCTTTGATGCGTCCCGCATCTAGCGCTGCAACACCGAGCGCCGCGCATGAGGCGTTGGTGCGGCACTGCACGTCCTTGCCGGCGAGCACGTAGCGACGGTACGCCTCGGCGCGCGAGCCGGTATCGAACGCCTGGGCGGCAGCGAACGACGGCACTAGCACAGCGATAGCAGCAAAGACGAGAGGTTTTCCGAGCATGAGTGGAAGTGAGGGCAATTACGTACTCGATAAGGAGCGTCCTGCATGAACTTTTGCATGAACGCGCCCGCTACGCGAATGTGCTTTCACAGGTTCAGGTGCTACCAGTGATGCTGACAGAAAATCGACGAATGTGCGAACTCGCGCCGAAAGTTGTTGACGGGGTGAACAGGCCGCATCGGTATCGGCACCCGGCTCGTTAGCTTCCATACGCCATAGCCATCATCGCCCTGGCGGATACCGATGCAATTGTGCTGGGCGACATGCGTGCTGATCGCCGCGCTAGACAGGCCCTGTTCGCGCGCCCACTCTCACCCATCACCCGCATCCGCGCCAAACTTCTTCCGATACGCTCCAGGACTCGTCAAAGCGATGCGCCGGAAATGCCGGCGCAGCGATTCCTCCGAGCCAAAACCGGCCATCTGTGCAACGCGGGCCATCGGCAATGGGGTTTGCGCCTCCAGCAGTTCGCGCGCGATCGCCACACGTTCACGCACCAGCCACTCGTAGGGGGCCATCCCGGTGGCATCATGAAACTGACGCTGCAACGTTCGCGGACTCATCGCCGCTTGCCCGGCAAGCGAGCTCAATGTATGCGGCAATGCCGGGTTCGCCCTGATCCAGTCCATCAATCTGGCGACACGACCGCCCTCGTCCTGAGGCATCGGTCGCGGGACGAACTGCGCCTGGCCGCCCTCACGATGCGGCGGCACGACGAGTCGCTGCGCCACCCGGTTCGCGATCGCGCTACCGTGGTCGCGCCGCACCAGATGCAGCAGCATGTCGAGCCCCGCGGCCGATCCGGCCGAAGTCATCACCTGCCCTTCGTCGACGTACAGCGCGTCTGTCTGTACACGCAGTTGCGGATAGCGTTGCTGCAGCTTGTCCGCGTAGCGCCAGTGAGTGGTGACGGTTTTGCCGTCGAGCACCCCCGCTGCCGCAAGAACGAAAACCCCGGAGCAGATCGAGCAAAGCCGTGCGCCTCGCCGGTAGGCTGCACGAATTTTGGCCAGCAGGGGCGCGGGCGGCAATTCGTCGGCATCGCGCCAGCCCGGCACAACAATCGTCGCGGCGCGATCGAGCAGCCGCAGCGAGTACGGCGCCGTAACAGTAATACCGCCTGCCGCGCGCAGCGGTCCTGGCTCGACTGCGCATACAGCGAAGCGATACCACTCCCGCTCGAGCTCCGGACGCTCGAGTGCGAACAGTTCGGTAACGCAGCCGAATTCGAAGGTACAGAGCCGGTCGTAAACCAGCGCGGCGACGAGATGATCTTGCATGGCGTGATGTTACCGTAGATTGACGATCACGCCACTTCTCCGCTGACTCGCCATCCGCAACAATGAAGGCTCATCCACCGCTAACAGGAGTTCCTTCATGTCGCCCGCTGACAGCCTCGACCCAGTAACCGCCATCGCCGCAGCCGACAGCGCTGCCGCCCTCGCCCATTTCCAGGCATCGCTTCGCTTCGAAACCGACTGCTCGGATGTGTTTGCCGCGTGCGCCACAGGGAAACCCGCTTTCGTGCTGCTCGACGTGCGCAGTCCAGCGTTATATTTACAGGCACATATCGCTGGTGCGATCAATCTTCCGCACGGAAAAATCGTCGCCTCGAAGCTCGTGGATTACCCTGACGACACGCTATTCGTCACCTATTGTGCCGGGCCCCACTGCAACGGCGCCACGCGCGGCGCTATCCGTCTCGCCCAGCTGGGGCGGCCGGTCAAAGTGATGATCGGTGGTGTGACCGGTTGGCTCGACGAAGGCTTCGAACTGATGTCAGGGAATGCTTAGGAAATACCTCTTCAAAACTCTCCCAAACCCTGAAAATCTATTAAAAAAATCCTCACAATAAATTAAACAAATCCTGCCAGCGGTCGATAACCAGTTGAGCTGTTCCCCCCTATTCGGCTGGACTAAACATGCCTGGCACATACAACTTCTGGCTGGTAGGCGCCTCGTTCGTCGTAGCGACCCTCGCGTCCTACACCGCACTCGACCTCACCGGCCGCATTTCTCTGCTCGCCTCGTCACGCCTGCGGCATGCATGGCTCGCCGGCGGCGCGGGAGCAATGGGCGTCGGCATCTGGTCGATGCACTTCATCGCCATGCTGGCGCTGTCGCTGCCCATTCCGCTCGGCTACGATTTCCCGCTGACCGCACTCTCGCTCGCCATCGCCGTGGGCGTGTCGTATCTGGCGCTGCTCTCCACGACGCGTGCGCAGCTGACGCTCACGCACCTCGCGACCGGCAGCGTGCTGCTGGGTCTCGGCATTGCGGGCATGCACTACACCGGCATGACGGCAATGCGCATGCAACCCGGCATCGACTATCAGCCGGTCTGGTTCTGCGCATCGATTGCGATCGGGATCGGCGCCTCGATGGCCGCGTTGCTGATCGCGCGCCGGCTGCGCAACGACGACGAGCGCAACGTCACGCGCTGGCGTGTCGGCGCGGCGCTGGTCATGGCCGTCGCCATCAGCGGTATGCACTATGCCGGCATGGAAGCGGCGCACTTTCCTGTAGGCGCCATCTGCGGTGCCGCCAAAGGCGTGAATACCGAATGGCTCGCGACAGCCGTGATCCTGTTCACCTTCGCAATCCTGATCGTTACGCTGATGCTGTCCCGCTTCGACGCCCGCACCACCTTCCTCGCCAGCGCCGTAACCAACCTGAACGGACAGATCGTGCGCCTCGCCACGCTCGACACGCTGACCGGACTGCCGAACCGCACCACGCTCACAGAACGGATCCAGTCGGCCATCGAACTGGCAGGCCGCCGCCACAATGTCTTCGCAGTCCTGTTCATGGATCTGGACGGCTTCAAGACCATCAACGACTCGCTCGGCCATTCCGTCGGCGACCAGGTGCTGGCCGCCTTTGCGCAGCGCCTGCAAGCCTGCGTGCGCGCCACCGACACCGTGGCGCGGCTGGGCGGCGACGAATTCGTGGTGCTCGCGGAAAATCTGGTGGCGCGCCAGGACGCCCGTCTGATCGCAGAGAGCGTCCTCGAACGCATGCGCGAAGGCGTGTGGAACGACAACGAGCCGCTGCAGGTCATGCCGAGTATCGGGATCGCGCTGTTCCCGCAGGACGGCGACACCGTCGAGACCCTGCTCAAGCACGCGGACGCGGCCATGTACGAGGCCAAGCGCGCGGGCCGCAGCACGTGGCGCTTCTTCGAAACGAGCATGAACGAAGCGGTGACGCGTACGCTGCAAATCCAGAACGCATTGCACGAAGCACTCAGCACCGGCCTTTTCACGCTGAATTTCCAGCCTAAATTCCGTGGCGACAGCAACGAGCTGGCAGGCGCCGAAGCGCTGATCCGCCTCAACCATCCGGTGCTTGGCACGCTGCCGCCGCTGGAATTCATTCCGATTGCCGAACGCTCCGGCCAGATCGTGCAGATCGGCTACTGGGTGGTGCGTGAAACCTGCCGGCAAATCCGCCGCTGGATCGACGAAGGCCTGCCGTCGATGAAGGTGGCGATCAACCTGTCGCCGCGTCAGCTCTCGCAGCCGAATCTGGTCAGCACCGTGCTGGACATCGTCAAGAGCGAGCACGTGGCCTGCGACCAGATCATGTTCGAGATCACTGAAACCGTGGCCATGCAGGACGCCCCAAAAACAATCGAGATGATCCGCGAGTTTCAGGAATGCGGCTTCGAAATCGCCATCGACGATTTTGGCACCGGCTACTCGAGCCTCGCCTATCTGCAGCGCTTTCGCGTCAAGCAACTGAAGATCGATCGCTTCTTCACCAACGGTCTCGACGATCAAGGTCCGGAAGGCGCGGCGATCGTCTCCGCGATCATCGCGCTCGCCCACTCGCTCGATATGGATGTGGTCGCCGAAGGCGTCGAAACGTCGTCGCAACTCGGCAAGCTCAAAGCCATGATGTGTGACGAAATGCAGGGCTTTCTGCTCGGCAGGCCGCTGGCGGCGGACGCCTTCAGCGACCTGCTCAAGGAGCGGATGGCGGAGCTTTCATGAAATTCGACGTAGCAACGTTCAATTCGATTTGCCTGATGACGTTCTTGTGCAGCGGCATCGTTTCAATTGCGCTCTCGCGCATCTTCGAACGTGTTGCGGCATTCCGCTTCTGGTCGGCCGCATTTTTCCTGATGAGTGCGGCGGCTGCATGTTTCGGACTGCATCTGATCTGGAATACCAGTGCGCTGCTGGTCGCAACGGCCACCTTTAGCCTGCAGTCGCGGATCCTCATATGGGTGGGCACACGCGCACTGTTCGGCGCTACCACGTCGCTTCGCGTTGCTTTAGCGGTGACTGCGGCGTTCTGCGTGCTGTTTTCTCTCGCCCATCTGCTGCACGCGCCGATCGTCGTTCGCGCTTCGCTGCTGACGTTGTTCTTCTTGCCGTGCCGCGCGCTGACACTCTATGAGGTCTGCCGCAGACGCCGTCCGGACCTCGGACCGGCACGCATGATGGTGGCGATCGCGAGCGTGATCGCGTGCCTCAACGCGGTCGTGCCGCTCACGCTGGTACTGCTGAACCGGGCCAATGCGTCGCTGATACTGGGCAATCCGCAATCTACATCGGCGGTGTACGCGGTCGTGTTTGCCGGCGATCTGCTGCTGGTCATCGGCCTGATCATGCTGGCCTTGCAGCAGGTGCTTGCCGAACAGCGCATGCTCGCTAATCTCGACAAGGGTGCCGCACAGCGGCCCGGTCTGCTCAATCCGGCGCTGCGCCCCGAGGGGCCGAATTTGTCCGGGTCGGCTGCGCTGCCGGATTAGGCCTGGCCCTTGCTTCAGGTCTTGAGGCCTGATTTGATCTGAGCTGATTTCCCATAGGCCGATACACTGCGCCCCGCGGCTCAGATGAGGTGAGGCTCCGTTTCGTTCATCTCGCGGCCGAGCACCGTAGGAGGCACCAGCGCCGGGTCGCGCCGCGTCAGCTTGCCATCTACGGAAGCGCCGCAATCCATGCGCAACTGCTGGTAATGAATGTTGCCCGTGACGTGCGCGTTAGGTTGCAGCTCGACAAAGTGATCGGCGATTACGTCGCCGACAATCTTGCCGTTCACCACCACGTCGTAACCATGCACGTTGCCCTCGATCGACCCGCGATCGCTCAGCACGAGCAACGTCTGCGTGCCCGCCTTACCGTTGACATTGCCACGCACGTGGCCGTCCATACGCAGTCCTTCACTAAATTCGAGGTCGCCGGTAATGCACACGTCGTGAGCGATCAGGGTGGCGAGCTTGGTGTGCTGAATGCTCGTGGGTTTCTTCTTGCTAAACATAGGTCATCTCTAACGGGGAATGGAAACGTTCGTCGCGCTGCGTGGCCGGGCGACGGGCCGGCTTGATTGGCCAATGGCCTGGTTGGTGGGCACGTCGCCGCCGGCCGCTCAGCGGCGCTTCTGCCCTTGGCCGCGCAGAAACAGCAATTCGGTATTCAGGCGGCTGGCTTCGGCAGCTGACGCGTCAGCGGTCTTTTGCACGTTGGCGCGAGCCGTGGACTCCTGTGCGAGCGCGAGGCGCGTGCGCTCCAGTTCTGCCTGCACTGCGTCCGGCGAAACCGGCACGCTTGCACACCCTGCCGGCACCGCGGCGTGCTGCGAGTCACGCCACCGCATTGCCGTAGCGCCCACAGCAATACCGCACGCAAGCACGCCGGCCCAGATCGCCACGCGAACGGCGCGCGAGCGCACCGGCTGCAGCGTATAGGCACGCTGCGTGAGACTGCCAGCGGCGCGGGCCGAACGAAGATCAACCATGGGACGTGGCGCCGAACAGCGCAAGGTAGGCGGTCGGATCAACCGGGGCGCCGTTCACCAGTACTTCGAAGTGCAGATGCGGCCCGGTGGAGCGGCCAGTGGTACCGATGTCCGCGACGTGCTGGCGCGGCAGCACCAGATCGCCTTCGTGGACGAGGATGCGCGACGCGTGACCGTAGCGCGTGATGAGACCGTTGCCGTGATCGATCTCCACTGCATTGCCGTAGCCGCCCTTCGGACCGGCATAGACCACGCGACCACCGGCCGCGGCAAGAATCGGCGTACCGCTCGGTGCGACCAGATCGACGCCAGGATGAAAACTGAGCTTATGCGTAAACGGATCGATGCGGTTGCCGAACGGCGAACCGAAGCGCGCGCCATCGGCCGGCATGCGGCCAGGAAACGCGCTGAAGGCGACCTCGTGCACGTCCGTCTCATGCTCGAGCGCGGAAAGCGTCGCACGCATGCAATCGAGCTGCTGCTGGGTCGAAGCCGCATCGCCACGCGAAGGCCGCGTAGCGATTTCGACGCAGCGCCGCGGCGGCAGCGACGGGCCGCCTTCGCCGTCCGCATCCGAGGTGTCCTGATCCGCAGGATTAGCCGGCGCGCGCGGCGGTGCTTTCGGTGTGTTCAGGCGGGACTCGAAATCGCGCAGCGCGCCGACCTGCGTCGTCAGGCGCTCGAGCCGCGGCTCGAGCTGCGCCATCGAGGCATTGAGCTTGCCGAGTTGATCGATCGCATAGTCGTGTTCGACGCGGCCTATCGCCGGCGCGCCCTGGCCCGTTGCATCGTGAGACGGTAAATGGATGCCGATCGCCACCCCTGCGGCGAGCGACAGAACGGAAGCGCCTGCGACCGCCGCAATCGCAATGCCAAGGGCCGCGCGCCGCGTAACGAAGCGGACCTCCCCGCTACTCAGCCGGCTACCGGCACCGAGAATGGAGGACATCAACGGCTCTCCGCCGGCGGCGCGCATTGCCACGCGGACTCGCAAGAGCGCTGACAAGCGCGGCGCGCAGACAGGACGGAGACAACAACGACAGCGAAGAGGCTAACCGGCATGCAGCATGAGTCGGACGACGACCGACGTGGGATGAAAGACAAGGGCGCAAATTATCCCCTCTCATCGTCCAGCATCATCTCAAATTCGGATGCCTCAGCAATCACGCAAGCTTGCGCTCACGCATCGACCAGTTGCCGCAATCGCTCGCGCAGTGCTTCCGTGGCCCGTGTCATCGGCGCGCGCAGTTCGTCGCGGATCAGTCCCTGGGCCGCCAGCGCTGCCTTCACCGGACCAGGATTGGGCTCCGAACACAGTGCCCCGATCAACGGTGCGAGCGTGTGGAAAATCGCCCGGCCATCTTCGAGACGGCCCTCCGTTAACGCACGGTACAACGCCACAAAACGCTCGGGATGCACATGCGCCGAAGCGGCAATCGCGCCGCTGCCACCAAGGCAAAGCGTAGTGAACAGATTCATGTCGTCGCCAGCAAGCACCTGCAGGCGGCCGTCGAGAATCAGCGCGAGCGTCGTGTCGAGCGAACCGGCGCAGTCCTTCACCGCCCGAATCCGCGGATGCGCGGCCAGCGTCAACAGCGTCGCAAGTTCGAGACGCACGCCAGTGCGATACGGAATGTCATAGAGGACCACCGGCTTGCCGCTGAGATCGGCCAGACCGGTGAAATGTTCGATCAGCCCGGCCTGCGAAGGCCGGATGTAGTACGGCGCCGAGATCAGCACGCCCGCGACCGGCAGATCGTTCAACTGTGCGATGCGCGCGCGCAGACTCGCGGTGTGATTGCCGGCCACGCCGGCCAGCACCGGCAGCGCGCGGGCTTCCGCAAGGATGGTCGCCAGCACCGCATCCTGCTCGGCGGTTTCGAGCGCTGCCGGCTCGCCGGTGGTACCGAGCGCAACCAGCCCTGCTACGCCTGCCTCTGCATAGAAACGCACCAGGCGCCGCAGCGCGGCGTGATCGACAGCGCCGCCGGCGAACGGCGTAATGACAGGAACCCAGATACCCGAAAAGATAGACATGACTTAACCTCGAACGCGACCGTATCGATTCCGTTCAGCGTGGCGAGGGGGTCAAAAGCGGGGAAATAAAACGCAGGCCCTGGTGACTGTTCCGTCGCACATCTGACGGAACAGCAGGCTCCGGTCAGATGAGCAGCTGTTTTTTGGCTTTGGCGCTAGCGGCCGCGCAGGCAGACGCCACGCTCGCGAGCGCGAGGCGGGTTGCGGTTGAGCGGAGCATGTGGCCAGTTTCCATGCCCCGCAGTGTAACACTGGAACCAAAATTCCTTGACTTCTCATGCCGTCGTTCTAATATACGCACCGCGTACATCAACCCAACCCAAAGGTGACCGGCATGAGCGTCCCGCAACAAGCCTTCCTCCGCGACGCCATGCGCCGCATGAACATGACCCGCGACACCTTCGCGAGCCGCATCGGCGTGTCTCGCCGGGCCTTGGACACGTGGCTGCTGCCGGACGATTCGCAGGAATCGCGGGCCATGCCGGAGATCGTCGAGCGTTTCGTGTCGGAAATCGTCGTGCACGGCGAACCGGGTGAAAGCTATACGCAAAGCGTAGACTCCCAATCGCTCGCCAGCCAGATGCTGTTCGAAGGCAAGCCGCAACTGCTATCGGTCGATCAGTTCTCGCGCGACTCGGTCGAGGCCCTCTTCCGGGTCGCGGACATCATGCAGCCCATCGCCCGGCGCCGCAAAATCTCCCGCGTGCTGGAAGGCGCGGTACTAGGCAATCTGTTCTTCGAAGCCAGCACCCGCACGCGCGTGAGTTTCGGCGCGGCGTTCTGCCGGCTCGGCGGTTCCGTCTGTGACACCACGGGTTTTACGTTCTCGTCGATGGCCAAGGGCGAGTCGATCTACGACACGAGCCGCGTAATGAGCGGCTACGTCGACGCGTTGGTGATCCGCCATCCGGAGCAAGGCTCGGTGGCCGAATTCGCGCGAGCCACCAACGTGCCGGTGATCAACGGCGGCGACGGCCCCGGCGAGCATCCGAGCCAGGCCCTGCTCGACCTGTACACGATCCAGCGCGAGTTCTCGCGCCTGGGCAAGATTGTCGACGGCTCGCACATCGCGCTCGTCGGCGACCTCAAATACGGGCGCACTGTGCATTCGCTCGTCAAGCTGCTGGCGCTGTATCGCGGCATCAAGTTCACGCTGATCTCGCCGCCATCGCTGGAAATGCCGAGCTATATCGTCGAACAGATCTCGCGCAACGATCACGTGATCGAGCAGACCCACGACCTGAACGCGGGCCTGCGCGGCGCCGACGTCGTGTACGCCACGCGCATCCAGAAAGAGCGTTTCGCCGACGAATCGTTCGAAGGCTACACGCCGGACTTCCAGATCAATCAGGCGCTGGTGGACAGCGTGTGCGGGCTCGATACGCTGATCATGCATCCGCTGCCGCGCGACAGCCGCCCTGGCGCGAACGACCTGAGCACCGATCTGAACCACGATTCGCGTCTGGCGATTTTCCGCCAGACCGACAACGGCATTCCGGTCCGGATGGCGATTTTCGCGGTGCTGCTGGGCGTTGAAAAGCTCGTGCAGCACTCGATGCGCGACGCCGCATGGCGTCCGCCGGTGTATCTCGGCCCGGACGATGCGGTGTTTCACGGCATCGATTGATGCTGCCCTGGCACAATCATCGGTAAAGTGAAGGGCCCCGGTTGCCGTTAACTACGCAGGAGGGGCCCTGCGTAACCGGCATTACCTGCGTAAGCGGTACGCGCAAGCTAGTGGGTCACGGCCCCGGCCCAATTCGCCGAACCTACGATGATACGTACCGCTCTCCCTTCGATGTCGATAGACCGACGCTTCGGCATCCAGATGGCTGTCGTCTTCGTTCCGGTGCTGGCGTTGTCCTGCTGGCTGCTCGCCTATGAGTGGTCCACCTACGCGGCGGCCGACGAGGCGCTGCATAGCTTCCAGTCATACCGCCTCGCCCTGCTCGCCATGGAGAAGGTCTCCGCAGAGCGGGGACCGAGCAATGGGGTGCTGGGCGAGGATCTGCCGATTCCAGCGGAACGGATGGCCGCGCTACAGAAGGCACGCCGCGCCAGCGACATTCAGGTCACCTTGCTGACCGATTCGCTGCGCCGCAAACATTGCTTGCGCTGCGCCGCCGAGCTTACGATCGTGAGCGACCTGCAGACCGACCTGGCCGCCGCGCGATCGAACGTCGACCGGCTCGCGCGCCTCGCCCGGCCGCAGCGCGACGACCACGCGTTGCAAGGCGCCGTCAACAGCATGATCGCGATCATCCCCGAGTTCATGCCCATCGTGACGATCAATACGGCAACGGCGATCAAGGGCGACCCGAATGCACTCAACTGCATGCTCGTCGGGCGCCTGACCGCGGATCTGCGCGAGCAGGCCGGACAACTGGGCTCGCACTTCACGAGTGCCCTCACCCTGCGCAGACCTCTTACCGGGGACGAACAACTCGGCATCGAACGCACGCGGGGACGCATCGAGCAATTGCGGGCGCTGCTCGACGCCCGAACACCCAGTCTGGCTGCCGCAGATCCGCAAGGGCTCGCCCGCATGACCGACCAGTACTTCGGAACGGGTCTGAGCTACGTCGCCAGTGTGCGCGCGCTCGCCGCCCGGCCGGGTGGCGCGGGCATTTCCACCGCACAGTTTGCGCAGCAGTACGTCGCCACCATGCAGGCGATTACCGGCTTTCGCGACAATGTGATCGCGCTGGCCCACGACGAACTGAGCCACAACCGCAGCGATGCATTGCTGGTACTCATCGGCACCAGTTTCGCAGAGGTCCTGCTGCTCGCGTTGCTGATTACGATTGCCGTGGGTTTCAGGCGTCACGTCATCGGCCCGTTCGTCAAGGCGACCCGCATCATTGATGCGTTGGCGCGCGACGATCTGACCGCGGACATCCCGCGGGTGTCCGGCCGCCGGGAAATCCGCGGCATGTTCGATGCCATGCGCGTTCTCAAGAAAAGCAGCGCCGATCGCATCCGCCTCGAGCAGGAACGCATGTATCTGATTGCGGAACTGGCCAACCTCGCGCAAACCGATCCGTTGACACATCTCCTCAACCGCCGTGCTTTCGAAAACCATGCTCGCGCATTGTTCGAGGAAGTCAGGAGTTCCAGGCAGCAGGTCGCACTCGTCATGTTCGACGTCGATCATTTCAAGCGAATCAACGACACGTATGGCCATACCGTCGGAGACGACGCGTTGCGGCTAATCGCCGGCCTATGCCGAGAGCATTGGCAGGACTCCGATATTGTCGCGCGCATCGGCGGCGAGGAATTTGCCGTGCTGGTGCGCGTCGACAACGCCGCGCATGTGCTCGATCTCGCACAACGTCTGCGCAAGCGGATCGCAGAGACGCGGGTGCCCACTGGGACAGATACCAGCTGCTCGATTACCGCCAGCTTCGGCATTGCCGTTTCTGCGGACCCGGACGAATCCGGTGTGACGGTACTGCTCAAGCGCGCGGACCAGATGCTGTATGCGGCGAAGCTGTCGGGCCGCAACTGCGTGATGATCGACACCGGCGACGCCATGGACGAAGCGCCCAGCGCGTCCTAAACCACCCTCCCGGACTGCGCGTAGGCGACGAATTGCACTTCGGGCATCGGTCTGCCGAACAGATAACCCTGCGCCCTGTGGCATTCCAGCGAGGCAAGCACATCGGCCTGCTGCTGCGTTTCCACGCCTTCAGCGACGACATCCAGCCCAAGCGACTCCGCCATCGAAATCATCGCTTTGACTAGCGCGAGATTCTTGCCGCGAGCGTCGATGTCGCGCACAAACGAGCGGTCGATCTTGAGCGTGCTGATCGGGAAGTGTCCGAGATAACTGATGGCCGAGTAGCCGGTGCCGAAATCGTCGATCGCGATCGCCACGCCCATTTCGTTCAGCTCGTCGAGCGTGCGACCTACGTTCTGATCGTTTTCCAGCAACAGGCTTTCGGTGATTTCCAGCGTCAGCCACTGCGGCGCACAGCCGCTCGCCGCCAGCGCCGCCTGCACACTGCGAGCAAGGTCGTTCATGACGAACTGCCGCCCCGAGACGTTGACGGAGATGCGCATCGGCACGGCACGTCCGGCGTTCCAGCGGACCACGGCTTCACAGGCCGCGGCGAGCACCCAGTCGCCGATCTCGACAATCGTGCCGTTATCTTCCGCTACCTTGATAAAGATGTCCGGGGTCAACAGGCCTCGCCCGGGATGATTCCAGCGCAGCAGCGCTTCCGCGCCGACGAGGCCCGCGTCGCCCAGACCGACGATAGGCTGGTACAGCAGCACCAGCTCGCCCGCGTGGGCCGCGCCGTGCAGCGCCATGCCCAGCTCCATACGCTCGACGGCCGCTCGCGTCGTGGCAGGATCGTGAAAACAGAACTGGTTGCCGCCAATCCTCTTGGCGGCATACATGGCGGAATCGGCGTAGCGAAGCAGCGTCGCGGCATCGCTGCCGTCACGCGGATAGCGGCTGATGCCGATGCTGCCCGTCATGAAGACCTCGTTGCCGTCGATCACCACCGGCTCCGCCAGGGCCATCAAGATCCGGCTCGCGATGATGGCCAGATCCAGATCGTCATCGTGCACCGGCGCAAGGATCGCGAACTCGTCGCCGCCCAGCCGCACGACCGCGTCGTCGCCGCGCTTGCCTTGCAGGAGACGCATCGACACCGCGCGCAGCAACTGGTCGCCACATGCGTGTCCGAGTACGTCGTTGACCTCCTTGAAGCTGTCGAGGTCCAGCACCAGCAGACCGATCTGACGTCTGCCGGCGTCGGCGTACGCCAGTGCCGCCGGCAGACGATCTTTCAACCAGGCGCGATTGGGCAGATCCGTCAGCGGATCGAAGAATGCCAGTTGCCGGACCTTTTCCCGGTAGTGGACGATATCGGTGATATCGCGTCCCACTGCCAGCACGGTTTCCAGCTGTCCTCGCTCTCCGGGTTCGGGGACGAACCTGACTGCCACCCATCTGACATCACCGTTGGGCCCGTCATACTGGAACTCCGCTTCGCGGGCAGACGCGGCCCGAAGCGTCACGCGAATGCAATCTTCGTAGTCGAGTTGTCCGGCCGGCGTGCCGACCTCCGCTGCCGGCGCCAGGCGAAAGCCACCGCCACCAGGAATCTGCTGCATCGCTGGGTTCGCGTAGACGACCTCACGCCGCCGGTTGTAGCGGGCGATGAAATCGGGCGAGTGTTCGATCAGCGTTCTGAAGAGTTGTTCGTGCTCATGCCCGGTCCGCCAGCGCGCGCCTGAAGGTCTGCGCGGCCGTCCGAGCCACTTCTGCACACGGGCGTCGCAGCGAGTCCTGAAGTCGGCAAGCTGGACGAGAAGCGCGCCCATCCGTGAGCCTGCGTTCGTCGCCATGGTGTGTGTGGTCCCTTAAGGGCACGGGCGTGCTGCCCGTGCAGCGTGTGTGGCCTGCCATGACTATGTATACGGTGGAACGCGGGCGCGCCTGAATAGGTAGGGGAGACGATCTGACGTCAAGTTTTGCTGATTATTATGTCAGGCAATCCTTAGCAAACCTGGACTGGAAATAATGCTCAGGTGGTGGGCAAAAAATCGCGTCTCGAAACGCCTGGGATCCCTGCGCTGGCGTCGTCAGGGACCACCGGCAGACATGAACGTGGGCGTGGGTGTGCTCCGCCCACGCCCATCGGAGGCCTTACTTAAGAAGCAGGACTTCTACACCCATCGGCTCCAGAACGAGTGGCTGGGACACAGGCTGATCCGTCAACACGCTTCGAACAACCGGCACGGCAAGCTCGACCTGCGCCGCCTCCTTCGACAGGTTGAGCACGAACAACAGCCGCCGAGCGTCGCCCGAGCGAATCGACAACTCCACCCCCGAGGGCAGATCGTCGACAGCGTTAAGTCCCAGTTCCGCCACAATATCGCCGATCAGGATCCGGTACCCGTGGTCGTCAGGAATGCAGCCGACGTAATACGCCACGCCTTGCCCGAAGTTATTTCGTGTAATGGCCGCGCGCTGCGCGAAGAACTCCGTCGTATAGGTTGCGATCGTCTCGGCGGTGGTCGGCGAGAGTATGTCGCACCACTGCGAACAGGATGCTTGCGATTTGCCGCGCAACAGGATGCCTTGCTGATCGTTTCCTACCGGGTCGTACTCATCGACGATGGTGCCGGCAATCTCGCTCAATCCCCCGGGCAGGCGCGCCGCGAGGCATACATTGTTCATGTTCTTCACGCCGCTACGCGTGGTGAGCAGCACGGTTCCACCCTGCGCGACGTATTCGCGCAACTTCTCCACCACGGCGTCATTTTCAAGGAACAGAAATGGCGCGACGACCAGACGATACGGGCTGATCGCAGCAGTCCAGTTGATGACATCCGTGCCGATTCCCAACCGCACGAAGGCCTGGTGAATCTGCTTGAAATTGTCCAGATAATCGAATCCGTCCGCCTGCGGCTGGATCTTCAACGCATTCAGTTGCTCGTGCGAAAACAGCATGGCGACATCGTTGACGACGTTCGTACCTTCCAGCAACGGCGCGACGTGCCGGACTTCCTCGCTGAAGCGGACGAACTCTTCAAACCGCCGCCCCGGCTCGCCGTGGTGGTCATGCAATCCATGCCAGAACTGTTCGGCGCCGACGCGCGCGGTGCGCCAGCGAAACTGGACCACGGCGTCCGCGCCGCGCGAAACGCTTTGCCAGGCGTGCGCGCGGATCATGCCGGGATACGGTGTGCGCGACATCGGATGCCAGCAGCCTGGCGTCCCGCTCAACTGCTCCATCACCCAGAAGTTCTTCTGCTTGATGCCGCGCGTGAGGTCGTGTGTCAGCGCGCCGTGATAGACGCGCGATTTGCTGTCATTGGCGAGGTCGGTGCTCGGATAGTAGTCCACCGACGCGAAATCCATGCTGTCGAACAGATCGTAGTAGTCGTTGATGACCGGATAACCCCACAGATTGTGCGTAACGAACTGCCCGCTGCAGTGGGCGCGTATCACGCCTGCCTGGAAGCGGTTGAAGTCGGCAACGGAATCCGAGCAGAAGCGTCGATAGTCGAGCAGGTACGACGGGTTCAGGTACGGCGAGCCGCCCAGAGGGGTCGTAATCTGCGACCACTCGCTATATTCGCCGCTCCAGACCACCGTTCCCCACTCACGGTTAAGCGTGTCGAGATCGCCGTATTTGCGCTGCACCCAGAGCCGGAAGTCGCTGTTCGCCGCGTCGCTGTGACTGTCGTTGCCGATCATCTCGTTGTCGGTCTGCCAGCCGATCACGTGCGGGTTCTTGCCGTAGTGCCGTGCCAGCTTTTCGACGATGATCTCGGTGTACCGGCGCAGCGACGGGCTGTTGTAGCAGCGATGCAGGCGCACGCCCGGGTAGATGGGCTGCAGTTGGCTGTTCAACGGCAAGATGTCGGGGCACTTTGCGACGAGCCAGTTTGGCGGCGTTGCCGTCGGCGTACCAATCACCACTTCAATCCCGTGACGCGCCAGCGTCCCGATTGCTTCATCGAGCCAGCCGAAGTTGAACTGGCCTTCCTGCGGTTCGAGGCGCGACCATGCGAATTCCGCGAGCCGCACCAACGTGATCCCCGCGGCTTGCATACGCTGAGCATCGTCCTCCCAAACGCCCGAATCCCAATGCTCGGGGTAATAGTCGACACCGACCTTCATAAAATTTTCCTGAATGTAGAGAATGGACACCGGGTGTCGCAGCCCCGGCACGAAACCGGCAAGACTCAGCCCTTCGTTGCGCCGAATGTCAGGCCTGCTACAAAATGTCTTTGCATTGCGAAGAAGATCAGCACCGAGGGCAATGCGGCCAGTAGTGAACCTGCAGAGACCAGGTTCCATGCGGTGGTCCACTGCCCCTGCAAGGCGGCAACGCCGACGGTCAACGGTGCCGCGTGATCGCCCTCGGTAAGACAGAGCGCCCAGAAATAGTCATTCCAGACAAAGGTAAACACGAGCACGGCAAGCGCGGCCAGCGCGGGACGAATCAGCGGCAGCACGATGCGGTAGAACAGCTGCCATTCGTTCGCCCCCTCCACGCGCGCAGCCTCCACGAGCTCGTAGGGCAATTCCTTGATGAAGTTGCGCAGGAAGAGCGTACAGAAACCGGTCTGGAACGAGAGATGGAACAGGATCAGGCCGCCAACCGAATTGAACAGGCCGAGCTTCAAGGTCAGATCGCGAACTGGAATCATCAACACCTGGATCGGTACGAAGTTGCCGGCCACGAACGTGGCAAGCACAGCCGCATTGCCCTTGAACGGATAGGTCGCCAGCGCGAAACCCGCCATGGCGGACAGCACGATCGCGCCGATGACCGACGGGAACGTGATGAGACAGCTGTTCCACGCATAGTGCAGCATCGGCGAGTCGACCAGTACCGTTCGATAGTTCGTCAGTGCTGCGAATTGATGCGGCCAGCCCCAATAATTTCCTTGCATCAGTTCGTCCGAAGAGCGAATGGACGTGACCAGTACGGCGAGCAGAGGCAACAGCCACACAGCCAGAGCAACGGGCAGCGAAAACCTGTAAAACGCGCGACTGGCGGGCTTCCAGTGAGAAATCGGCAAGGGATACATAGACGCTCCGTGAATCAGTGATCCGTACGCAACAGGCGGCGCAATTGATAGGCGATGAAAACCAGCATGATCAGGAACAGCACGACTGCGATCGCCGCCGAATAGCCGTAGCGGAAATACTTGATGGCCTGGTCATACATGAAATACGCGAGCACAGTTGAGCTATCGAACGGTCCGCCACCCGTCATCACGGAGATCAGGTCGAAGCTGCGCAACGCGCCGATGACGGTCAGCGTGACCGCCATGAAGGTAGCGGGCCGCAATTGCGGCAGCACCACGTGCCAGAGCAGGCTCAGGCCGCGGGCGCCCTCGAGGCGCCCTGCTTCGATCACTTCCGGGTTGATGCCCGTGAGGCCAGTGAGGAAGAGAATCATGCAAAAGGGAATCTGCACCCACAGCGCCGCGACGATGATGCCGAACGTCGCCATATGTTCGTTGCCCAGCACCGGAATGCCGTGCCCCACGATCAGCTTCAGCAAACCGAAGGCAGGATCGTAGAACCAGCTGAACACCAGCCCCACCACCACGCCGGGGATCACAAAGGGCGCGAAAAACAGCGACTTTGCAAGCCGGATGCCGCGCACCGTCTGATTCAGATACAGCGCGAAGGCGAGCCCGGCCGGCGGTGCGAGCAACGTCAGCACCAGCCACAGCACGTTATTTTTGAGTGCGGTGTAGAAGGTATCCGAGTGGAACAGCTCGAGGTAGTTGGCGAATCCGGCGAACGTGGCTGGGCTCACCCCGTCCCAGTTATAAAAGCTCAGCATGATGCTGCGCAGGATCGGATAGATAACGTACGCCGTGAACATCAGGCACGCAGGCGTCAGAAACAACAGCGCAGCACGGCGACGTCGCCGCGCGAGCGGCGACGCAACGTTGGATACAGACATGATTCGGCTCGCTAAAGCGCGCTCAGGCGCGCATTGCATTCGTTGAAAGCGTTTCGCCGCAGCGCAGGTGCAGGCCGCCTGCGCTGCGCAAACTCATTGCTTGTAGATGCGCTGACGCGTTTCCTCGAGATGTGCGAGCACCTGATCGAGCGTCGACGGATCGCTGACGAAGCGCTGCATGCCCTTCATCCCCTCGTCGGCCATTTCCTTGGTCATGTCCCGATCGTAGAACTGCGCAATGCCGCCCTTGGTGTTGGACAGAATGGCAAAGCCCGTCTTCGTGAACGGATCGTCGGCAACGCTCGCCTGGTTGTTCGCCGGCAGCGACCCGAACGCCTTGGCCCAGCGGGTGTCCATGGCGGGTGTCGACATAAAGGCAAGGAAGCGGCGCGCATCGACCTTGTTCTTCGCCTTGGACGGAATGTTCAGGCAATCTGCCGAACCGTCTTCCGCCACCGTGATCCTGGGATCCATCACGGGGAACTGGAAGTAGCCGACCTTGGGTTTGATGGCGTCGGGCAAGCCGCCGGCAATGAAGCTGCCCATCAGCATCATCGCAGCCTGGCCCTGTATCAGCAGCGGCTGGGACGAGTCGAGCGTGTAGGAGAGCGGATTGTCGACGAAGTACTTGTTGTCGATCAGCATCTTCCACGTTTCATAGACTTTCTTGACGCGCGCATCGGTGTAGGGAATCTTGCCGTCCATTAGCTGCATGTGGAACGCGTAGCCGTTCAGACGCAGATCGATGTAATCGAACCACGCGGCGAGCGGCCACGCATCGCGGCCGCCCACTACGATCGGCGCAATCCCCGCTGCCTTGAGCTTCTTGCAGTCGTCGAGGAATTCGTCCCACGTCTTGGGCTCGCCTTTGATGCCCACCTTGTCGAACAGATCCTTGCGGTAGAACACGCCCCACGAGAAGTAGTCGGTCGGCAACGCGTACTGCTTGCCTTCGTACGACGAAGGTTCTTTCAGCGAGGCCAGAGTCGTGTTCCAGCCATTCTTCTGCCAGTCGCCCGACATGTCGTCCAGCAAGCCACGTTTGGCGTAGTAACGCATCCGTTCACCCTCATGCCACTTGACGATATCGGGTGCCTCCGAAATCAGCCAGCCGGGAAGCTGGACCTTGTAGGCCTCCTCCTCGATATACGCGGCCTTCACGGTGACGTCGGGGTTGGCCTTCTGGAACTCGGCGATCGCCGTGTCCCAGAAGGCGCGTTGATTCGCGCCCTTGAACGCAATATTGACCGTCAGTGTGCCCGCGTGGACCTGTGCGGCAAAAACCAGCGCCGCGCCGAGTAGCGACAGGCGGAAGCCATGTTTCATTTTTGTCTCCTGGGTATTTGTTATGCAGCTCAAACGGCCACGCCGTGCTCGTCGAACAGATGGCATGACATGGGGTCGATGGCGAGGCGAACCGTCTCGCCCGGGCGGACCGGTGTATTGCCCTGGACCTTGACAAGAAGCGTCGAGCCGTCAGGGTCGTTGCAATGCAGATAGCTCTGCTCGCCAAGCCGCTCGATCAGCGATACCGCGCGCGTCAGCGTCGCCGCACGGCCGCTATCGATGCCGGCCGGGCCGGTCTGGGAAGCCGAAACGTGTTCGGGCCGCACACCGAGCGTCACGGCCTGCCCCGGTTCCAGCCGGCGCGTGACATTGCCCACGCGGACGGTTTCCCCGGTACTGTTGAGAGCGACGATGGCGTTCGCGCCATCCAGCTGGCTAACGCGGGCCGGGAGAAAATTCATCTGCGGCGAGCCGATGAAACCGGCCACGAAACGGCTATTGGGCCGCAAATACAGGTCCATCGGTGTGCCGATCTGCGCGATGCTGCCCGTGCCGGCTGAGTCGCGGCTGACGTTGAGGAGCACGATCTTGTCGGCCAACGTCATCGCCTCAACCTGGTCGTGCGTGACGTAGACCGTGCTTGCCGCGCTGAAGCGGCGATGAATGCGCGCAATTTCCACTCTCGTCTGCCCGCGCAGCGTGGCATCGAGGTTCGACAGCGGTTCGTCGAACAGGAACACGCCCGGCTCGCGGACAATCGCGCGTCCAATCGCGACACGCTGACGTTGTCCGCCAGACAGCGCGGCCGGCTTGCGATCGAGCAACGACTCGAGCTGCAGGATCCTCGCGGCCTCCTTGACCTTGCTGTCTACCTGTGCGGCCGGCAGCCTTGCGAGCTTGAGGCCAAAGCTCATGTTCTCCGCCACCGTCATGTGCGGGAACAGCGCATAGCTCTGAAACACCATGGCGACGCCGCGCTTCGCGGGCGGCACCGTATTGACCACCCGCCCGCCGATCGAAATCTCGCCGCCGCTTGGGTCTTCAAGACCCGCGATGATGCGCAGAAGGGTCGACTTGCCGCAACCTGAGGGACCCAGAAACACGCAAAACTCGTCTTGTGCGATGTCGAGATCGACGTCCCGAAGCACCGGCGCGTTGCCGTCGAATTGCTTCGAAACGCCCCGCAGGGAAATGGCTGCCATTGTGTCTCCAACCCATTTGGTTTAACGTTAAACCAAACCAACCGAAAAATACGGCCAGCGGCCGTTCAGGAGGTCGAGCAACGTCTATCTGAGGATGAAAGTTAGCAGCGCGGGATACGCTTGGCAAGTTTTTTTTCTGTGCTTTTTCGGCGCACGAAAAATTAACGGCTTCCTGTGCGGGTTGGTAAGATCGGCGTCTGCGATGATATTTACGCCTGTACTGGCGCGTGGATGGCAAGGCTTAAGGGGGGAAAATGTCGAGGCGGGAAGGCTTGATGGCGACGATCAAGGAGGTAGCCGAACTGGCGGGTGTCACGCCAACCACGGTCTCGAATGTGCTTCGTGGCCGCGGACGCGTCGGAACCGAAACGCGGCAACGCGTGCTGGACGCGGTGGAAGCCAAAGGCTACCGGCCCAATCTGAACGCGCGAGCGCTGGTCGAACGTCGCGCGCCGACGCTTGCTCTCATGCTCGGTTGCATCACCAATCCGTTTTATCCGGAATTCACCTTGCAGGCCAACAATGCGGCACGCCGGCACGGGCGCTTTCTACTGGTTTGCAATACTGACTATGAGCCGGACGGCGGCACGGGATTTCTAGCCGACGTGGCGGGCTCATTGTCGGACGGTATCCTCGTGGCGAACAACGGCGATCTGCGCATCGAAGAACTGCAGGCCATCCAGGCAACCGGCACGCCGGTGGTGATATCGATCTGGGAGTTTCCCGATGAGTCGCCCGGTGTTCCTTGTGTCGCTTTCGATTCGCACAAGGCCGGATCGATCGCCACCGAACACCTGCTGGAACTCGGGCATCGCCGTATCGGCGCGCTGATCGGCAGCGCAAAAAACGGCATCCACGGCGGTCGGTATGAGGGTTTCCGTGACGCGCTGCGCTTGCAGAAAGTCAAACACGTGCAGGCTGACGCGCGCTTCGTGACGGATACATACCAGGGCGGCTTCGACTCCGCCACCGACCTGCTCAGCGCCCGCCCGGACCTGACGGCGCTTTTCATCTCGAACGACCTGATGGCGCTCGGCGCGCTCAACGCGGTGGCGGCGCTCGGCCTGCGCGTGCCTGAGGATGTGTCAATCGTCAGCATCACCAACATCGAAATGGCCAGTCAGTCCCGGCCGGCGCTCACGACTGTTGCCATTCCGACGGCCGAGATGGCCGAGCAAGGCGTCGAGCTGCTGATCAGGCTCGGCTCGGGCGTACGCGGCGTGCCGAACATGATTCGCACGTCCGATCCTGTGCTGATCAGGCGTGCGTCGACGGCTCCGGCGAAGCAGGGCACGCAACCGTGATCACGCCACAGAACCCGCGGGGCACGTGAGATGCGCAGACTGCGCGCAGCCCCGCCCCAAGCCGTTTTATGCCCACGCTTCATGCATTTGCGCATGCTCCGTGCTGGCCGGTATGCGCGGAGTCTTGATGCGGCTCGAACGTGCGTCACGGGCCTCGCTGCCCTTACCCGTATCGCCGCAGGGCACAAAAATATACCCGCGGCCGCGCACGGTCTGAATGTATTGCGGACTCCCAACGTCAGGCTCGATGACCGAACGTAGGCGGAATACCAGTACATCCAGGCCACGCTCCGTCTGCCCGGTGTCGCGCATGCCAAGCAGGGCAATCAGGCTCGGGCGCGACATGATCTTCAGCGGATTCACGGCGAAGACCTTGAGCAAGGCGAATTCGCTCGAGCGCAGGTCGACCTCTTCGTCGTCCTTGATCAGGCGCCGCGTTGCAAAGTCGATCTGCCAGTCGCCGAACGAGTAGCGCTCGCGGATCTCAGGCGCGGCATACACCACCGATGCCCGGCGACGCACGACCGTACGCAGACGCACCGTCAGCTCACGAACATCGAACGGCTCCACTAGGTAATCGTCAGCACCCAGTTCGAATGCGATGATCTTGTCGATCACGTCCGCCGACTTGCTGATCATGACGACCGGCATGTCGTAACCCGCGGCGCGCAAACGCCGCAGCGCCGCATGGGCCTCGGAGACAGGCAGTTCGGCGCGCATCACGATGGCGGTCGGCAATTCCTGCTCGACGCGGCGAACCAGGAAGGTCGCGTTGTATAGCACCGACATTTCGATCTGTTCACGGTGAAAATGGGCACGCAGTTCATCGCGTACCGCCTGGTCTGGCTCAACAACAAGAAGCCGCATGTTCATGACGTTCGAACACCTCTAGACTGCTGTGAAGAATAATCCGGTGACCTCCGCTTCGGCCTCGCAGCTGGGCCTGGCGGTCAGAACGGTTACCGGAGCAACCATGACGCCATAGTAGGGACCAAATGCGCACCCAAAATGGGGAAACCAAGGAGAAACTGTGAAGAACACCCGACATGAGCTTTGACGGGTGCCCGCGGATGCGAAAATCGGGCAACATACGCCGCTTCCAATGGGTATACGCGCTGCGGCAAAACCCGGCGCTCACCCGGGACAGGCGGCCACGCAAAGGCGTGGCGGCAGGAAATCCAAATGAAAATAGGCATCACGTCCAAGCTGTTTCTGGCTATCGCCACCTCATGCATTGCGATTGCAGTCGCGATGGGCGCGGCCATGCGCGTGAGCTTTGAAAACGGCTTTTTCGATTACGTCGGTCAGCGCAACACCAGCAGCGCCAACCAGCTGGAGAAGGCTCTCGAAGACGCCTATGCACAGCACGGCAGCTGGGACTTTCTGGTAAACGACCGCTCCGCGTGGATGAAGTTTGTCGAGAATTCGAGCGCCGGCACGTCAAGGTCGATGCCGTGGGGGTCGGGAAATCCCGACGGCCCGGGTGGGCCTGGGGGTCCAGGCGGTCCCGGTGGCCCAGGCGGCCCGGGTGGTCCGGGCGACGACATGGGCCCGCCAGGTGAGCCTCCCGGCCCGCCACCGGATATGCCCGACCAGCCAGGCCGCAGCAACGGCCCGGACGCGCCGGGGGGACCTCAGTTCGCCAGCCCTGCACCGAACGCCGCTGTGGCGAACCGGCCCGAAGGGCCCGCCGCGGCCTCGCAAGCCACGGCAGCGGCCGGCTCGACGCAGCCCGCCTCCCGCAGACCCGGACCGCTTCCTCCCCGCGCGCTGTACGACGTGAACAAGCGTCGCATTGTCAGCAACGGGCCGTTGCCGCCTCCCGGCTCGCCGCTGGAACCGTTGAAGGTTTCGGGTCAGGTGGTCGGCTGGCTTTCGATCGAGTCGCCCGAAAACATCTTCTATGCAGCGGACCGCCAGTTCCAGGTCCGGCAGCTAAGGGCAACGTGGATCATCGTGGCGTTGGCAGCGGTACTGGCCGCAGGCGTGGCGATGGTGCTGGCGAGGATTTTCCTCGCCCCGATCCGGCGTCTCGTCGAGGCGACCCACCGGCTCGCCAGCGGCGACTACGCGACCCGCGTTCCAGAAGGCAGCGGCGACGAATTCAACCAGCTGGCCAAGGACTTCAACCAGCTCGCCGTATCGCTGCAAACGGCGGAGACCTCGCGCCGCAATTTCATCGCCGATATCTCGCACGAATTGCGCACGCCGCTCGCCGTTCTGCGGGGTGAACTCGAAGCGCTCGAGGACGGCGTGCGCCATCCCGACCGCGCGTCGTTGTCGTCGCTGCAGACCGAGGTGGCCATGCTGAGCCAGTTGATCGACGACCTGTATGAATTGTCGCTCGCCGACATCGGCGCGTTGTCGTTCGAAAAGGTGCCCGTGGATGCGGCAGGCATCGTCGAGGCCGCTACCGACGCGTTCGAAGAGCGGCTCAACACGCGCAACCTCGCGCTCGAAACAGACATCGTCGACCAGCCCGCGGTGATCGTGGGCGACCCGTATCGCCTCACGCAATTGCTGAAGAACCTGCTGGAAAACGCCCTGCGCTATACCGATCCTGGCGGCAAGGTATGCGTCAGCGTTTCGATGCACGGGCAGCAATTGCATATCGATGTTCAGGACTCTTACCCAGGCGTACCCGAGCCTCTATTGCCTCACCTGTTCGAGCGCATGTTCCGCGTGGACATCTCACGCAGCAGACAAAGCGGTGGCGCGGGTCTGGGACTCGCATTGTGCCGCCATATCGCCGAGGCGCACGAAGGCACCATCGAGGCTGCACGCTCGCCAATCGGCGGTCTCTGGATCAAACTGCGCTTTCCGCTTCAGCCCTCTCACCATGACTGATACGCCCACTACCATTCCAATCCTGATCGTCGAGGACGAGCCGAAGCTTGCCGCGCTGCTTTCAGATTATCTGCAAGCGGAGGGTTACAGTACGACGATCATCGCCGACGGCCTGCAGGTGATTCCATTCGTGCGTGCGCAACCGCAGGCGCTGGTTCTTCTCGACCTGATGCTGCCCGGACGCGGCGGACTCGAAATATGCCGCGAATTGCGCAGCTTCTCGGCGGTGCCGGTGATCATCCTGACCGCGCGGGTGGATGAAATCGATCGCCTGCTCGGTCTCGAGCTCGGCGCGGACGACTACGTCTGCAAGCCGTTCAGTCCACGCGAAGTGGTCGCGCGCGTGAAGGCTATCTTGCGGCGCGCAGGCAAACTGGCGACGACGACGGCAACGACGACGCAGCCCGAAGCTGTACCGAAGCCGCCGTTGCTGGTGGATGTCGACCGGCACGTCGCGCTGCTCGACGACAAGGATCTGCAGCTCACGCCGATCGAGCTTCGGCTGCTGGCGTTGCTGCAGTCCACGCCCGGCCGGATCTACCGGCGCGATCATCTGCTGCGGCAGCTCTACGACGATCACCGCGTCGTCACCGATCGCACCGTCGATACACACGTCAAGAATCTGCGCCGCAAGCTGCAGGCCGTCCGTCCGGGGCAAGACATGATCCGCTCGATCTATGGGGTGGGCTATCGGCTCGACCCGGATCTTGAGACTGACTCCAGCGAAGGACCATCTACCGGTTTGCAGTAACGCGCCGCTGCAAACAAAAGACCCGGCATTTGCCGGGTCTTTTGCATCACGCGGGGCGAGACGAAGCAGACCTTAGAACCGGTGACGAATACCGATCGTGGCCGCCACCTGGCTGTCCGTCGACGACGTGCTCAGGCCGTTGATATCGGCCGTGATACCCGAATCGCCGGTGTCGCTGACATGCTGATACACGCCCATCAGGTAGACATCCGTGCGTTTGGACAGCGCATACGCCGTCTGCAGGCTGAACTGGTTGTACTTCGGACTCACGCCGTCGAGATGCGCATCGGTGAACGTGTACGCAGCCGAGAGCGACCATGCCGGCGTGATGTTGTAACGGCCGTTCACCTCATAGTTCGTGAAGCTTGCGCCGCCGCCCGTCAACGTCAGGCCGGACGACGTGCCCGAAGCCGACGCGCCGATGCTGCTCGCGTTGTAGAGATGGGTCTGCGTGAACACAAAACCGACCTTCGCCGGACCGAAGGCATAGTTCAGGCCTGCACCGTAAGTGCGTTGCGTGCCGGCCGTGAAAGTCGCATCGCTGGTCACCGCGCCGCTCGAGTTGTACGACGTGCCCGCCTTGTTCAACTCCAGGTAGCCTGCTGCCACATTCAACGGACCGTAGTTGTACGAAGCGCCTGCGCTGTAGGCGCGGTTCGTGGCGAAGCCCCCCGCGTCATTCGAGAAGCCATACAGGGTGCCGAACTTGAAACCGCCATAGTTCACGCTCGAGTACTTGATCGAGTTGTTGATGCGGAACGAGTTGTCGAGGTTGTCGTTGTCGAACGGGTGGGCAGCCTGGGTGCCTCCCGATCCTGTACCGGTGAGGGCCAACGGAGCCAGGTAGTCCACGACTGAGTCATATTGACGACCCAGTGTGACCGCGCCGTACTGGTCGCTCGACAGGCCCACAAAGGCCTGGCGGCCGAACTCGAGACCGTTCTGGCCGAGCTTGCCGGTCGCCACGCTGAAGCCGTTTTCCAACGTGAAGATTGCCTTCAGGCCGCCACCCAGGTCTTCCGAGCCGCGCAGGCCCCAGCGGCTGCCGTTCACTGCGCCGCTGGTTTCCTGGACGTTATGTGCGCCACCCTGATTGCTCGTGTAGGTGATACCGGCGTCGATCAGGCCGTAGAGCGTGACCGTGCTCTGCGCGTGAGCTGTGCCCGCACCGCCTAGAACCGCCAGCGAGAGGCCGGACAGGACGAATTTCTTCATTGCTTCTCCGTTAACCTTGAATCGGTTGTTATTGAGTGGCGGAGATTATCGCAATCCTGTCAATTCTGTATTTCGTAATTCCTTACGCTTCACTTTTTCTGCCGTTTATTCGTTTTTTCTTGTAACGCTACAACTAGAAAATACAAAAGCGGCGCGCCAATACGAACGGAGCATGCCGCTCTCGCGAACACGCTTCGAACCCATACTGAATGGATCTTCAGGAGAAATCCGGAGGTGCGTTGGCAGCATCAATCCCGGGCAATGCCAAGCCGCGCAACTTCAGATAATATTTCCTCAACTTTCTTTTAGTCAGTCACATCGAATGGCAATTTCAATAGCGACAATTTTAATTCTTCAAAGTTCCGAAAAATTAGATGCGCAATTTATTACCAGTTTCGCAGTTTCGCTTAATCCGGCTTACCCAGCATTACGTCGATGACTCAAGCAGATGCCGGTCAGGCACCCGCGACCTTGAACACCGAAACGGCCTCCATCAGCCTGGCTGCCTGCTCCTCCAGCGACTGGGACGCGGCCGCGGCCTGCTCGACCAGCGCCGAGTTCTGCTGGGTCGTCTGGTCCATTTCCGTCACAGCGAGATTCACCTGCTCGATACCTTTGCTTTGCTCGCTTGCAGCGAACGAGATTTCGGCGATGATCTTCGTGACCTTCTGCACCGAGCTAACCACATCGTTCATCGTCGAGCCCGCGCGTTCGGCGAGCGCCGAGCCCTGCGCGATCTGCCCGACCGAGTCGTTGATCAGCTGCTTGATCTCGCGCGCGGCAGAGGCACTGCGTTGCGCGAGATTGCGAACCTCGCTTGCGACGACCGCAAAGCCACGCCCATGCGCGCCTGCACGCGCGGCTTCGACCGCTGCGTTCAACGCGAGGATATTGGTCTGAAATGCGATGCCGTCGATCACACCAATGATCTCGGAGATTTTGCGCGAATGCACGGAAATCCCCTGCATGGTCTCGACGACGTTGCCGACCACCTGGCCACCAAGCACCGCCGTGTCCGATGCGCTCAACGCAAGGGTATTGGCCTCATTAGCGTTGTCCGCATTCTGTTTCACCGTCGACGTGAGCTGCTCCATGCTGGACGCGGTGCGTTCGAGCGACGCCGCCTGTTGCTCCGTACGATGGGACAGGTCGCTATTGCCCGAGGCGATCTCCTGCGCACCGACGTTGATCGATTCCGTGCTGCTGCGCACAGTCGCCACCGTCGTCACCAGGGCGTGCTGCATTTTCTTGAGGCCGGCGAACACCGCGCCCATTTCATTCTGACGTTCGATCGTGATCTCGCCGCGCAGATCGCCAGAGGCGATGCGCTCAAAATGCGCGATGACATGTACCAGCGGTCGCACGACGGCGCCGATCAGGATGTGTCGTGCAAGAAAGCCCAGCAGCAACGCAACGACCGCGACGCCACCGAGCACGCCGACCATCGACTTGAAACGTGTCTGCGCTTCGGTATAGCGGGCCCTTTCGCGCTCGGTAAGCGCGTTTTCGAGGCTGGACATTGCGCTTTGATAGGCGTCTGACAAGGCTTTGGTTTCCTTGCCTTGCAGCGTCTTGAAGGCGCTAAAGTCCATCTGTTCGAGGGCATCGAAAGCGGGCAGCAACGCCTGTTTGACAAACGCACTGCGCTTGCCCTGCAACTGCGTCGCCAGATCCCTTACCGCCGGATCCATTGGCTGGTGCGCGAAATAGTCGGCAAATTGCCGGTCGGACTCCTTGATATCCTGACGGGCATTCACGAGCAACTGCGGTTCAGGATCTCCGACTCCGTACAGCGCGTGATAGCTGTCAAGCGACACGCGCACCCGTTGCAGCAATTCGCTGCTGGTCTTCAGATCGACCAGTATCCGGGTATCCTCCTCGACCATCTTGCTCATGCCTTCATTGCTGAGCTCGAGCATGCCGACGCTGATACCGATCACGCTCAGCAGGATCACGACAAAGGCCGTGATGACGAACGTGATGCTCCCGCGGATACTGGTGTCCTTGAACATCGTGCCCTTCCCCGTATTTTTTGATGTCCCCGCCGGCGTGTAATTGATTTTTGCCGTACGGGGTGGCCCAAAATCCGCTTAGCCCACTCGTTTGCTACGCCGGTACCGGTCGAACAGCACGGCGAGCAACAGGATGCCGCCGCGAATCAGGTATTGATAGAACGTTGGCACGTTCAGCAGGCTCATTGCGTCCTGCACCGACCCCATGATCAGCACGCCCACGAGCACGCCGGAGATTGTTGCAACGCCGCCCGTCAAGGAGACGCCGCCGAGCACGCACGCCGAGATCACACCGAGTTCAAGGCCGACCGAAGTCTTGGGGTCACCGAGGCTCATCCGCGATGCGAGCATCACGCCGGCAAAACCGGTGACGAGGCCCTGCAGTACAAACACCACGATCTTGATGCGCGTAACAGGCAGGCCCGCCAGCAACGCGGCTTCGCTATTACCGCCCACAGCCAGCACATTCTTGCCGAACACCGTCTTTTTGAGCAGGAATCCGAACAGGACGAAGCCGACGATGTTGCTCCAGATCGGAAACGAAATACCGAGGAACGAACCGCCGCCCAGATCGAAGAAGCTTTCTTCGGAAATCATCACCGCGTCGCCGTTCGACGTGATGTACGCGAGACCGCGCACCACTTCCATCATGGCAAGGGTCACGATCAGCGAGTTGATCTTGTAGCGTGCGACGAGCACGCCATTCACGAGGCCGACGGCGCCTCCCGCCAGCACGCCGCCGGCAATGCCGAACATCACGCTATGCGTCGCGGTGATCAGCGTCGAAGCCACGACGCCCGAGAACGCGACGATCGATGCCACCGACAGGTCAACTTCACCGAGCGCCAGCACGAACATCATCGTGACCGAGATCGAACCGATCAGCGTAACCGAGAGCAAAAGCCCCTGAATATTGCGTGCGCTGATGAAATCCGGCACGGTCAGCGACAACGCGCCAAACAGTATGATGAAGACCATCACAATGCCTGACTTGTTGATGAAGTCCCATGCCTGCATGGCGCGCGGACGCGTGGCGACGCCGGACGCCGGATTCGTGGCTGCGGTGTTGGTAGGTTCTTGTGTTTGCATTGTGTCTGTTTCCATTCGGTCAGTCTGGCCTTAGCGCGGCAGGGCGAGCTTGATCAGCGCGTCTGGGCTCGCCTGGGCCTTCGGCAAATCGCCGACGATGCGGCCTTCCTTCATCACCAGCACCCGGTCCGCGATGCCAATGACTTCTGCGAGGTCGCTCGATACGACGATCACCGTGCGACCCGCTTCGGCCAGCCCATAGAGCAGGCCGTAAATTTCGCTGCGCGCGCCGACGTCGATGCCGCGGGTCGGTTCGTCCATCAGGAACACGTCGATCTCTTCGGCAAGCCAGCGCGACAGGATCACCTTCTGCTGATTGCCGCCCGAAAGCGTGCCGATAGGTGTCTCGCCGTTGCGCGTCTTGATTGCCAGCTTCGCGATGAATTCCTTCGCGGTCTGCGCTTCCTTGCGGCTGTTGAGCACGTTGAAGCGGCTAAAGTGGCGGCGGCAACTGATGTTCAGATTGTCTGAGACCGACGCGATCGAGACGATGCCTTCCTGCTTGCGATCTTCTGGACACAGCGCCACGCCGGCTCGCACCGCATCGCGCGGCGTCGTAAAGCGCACCGGCTTGCCTCTCAGCACAATCTCACCAGCAGCCGGTTTCACCGCGCCGTAGATCAGCTTCATCAATTCGGACCGGCCCGCGCCCACAAGGCCAAAGAAGCCGACGATCTCGCCCTTGCGCGCGGAAAACGAGGCGGGCTCCTTGAGCCCCTTTCCCATCAGACCCTTCACTTCCAGTTGCACATCGCCCGTGGGACGCGTGCGGTAACCATACACATCCGCAATCGAGCGCCCCACCATGCAACTGATCAGGCGGTCCCGATCAAGCCCCGTACCTGCTTCGAAGGTGTCGATATGGTGTCCATCGCGAAACACCGTGACGCGATCGCACAGCTCATAGACTTCCTCCATGCGGTGCGTGACGTAGATAATCGCGCGACCTTCGGCCCTGAGCGCGCGGATGATGCGGAACAGCTGCGTCGTCTCGCGCGACGAGAGCGAACTGGTCGGCTCATCGAAGGCGATCACGCGGGCATCGCGCATCAGCGCCTTGCCGATCTCGATCATCTGACGCTGACCGATAGACAGATACTTGACCTGCTGTGCCGGATCGATCTTTTCGCCGAGGCGCTCGAGTTCGCGCATGGCACGCGCCAGCAGCGCCTTCTCGTCAAGCACACCGAAACGGTTGGGGAGCGCACCGAGCATCAGGTTCTCTGCCACCGTCAGTTCCGGCACCAGATGCAGTTCCTGATAGATGATCGCGACGCCCGCCTCGATGGCAGCCTTGGTGGTGGTGAACTGTTGCGCCACGCCGTTCAGCGCGAGCGTGCCCGCGGCCGGCTGATTCACGCCCGACAGGACCTTCAGCAGCGTGGATTTGCCCGCGCCGTTTTCGCCCATCAAACCATGAACTTCGCCGCGACGCACGTCGAGCGAAACCTGATCGAGCGCCAGTACGCCCGGAAACTGCACGGTGATGCCGGCAAGCTGGAGATACGCCTCGGTATCTGCGGAACTCCCGCCAGGAGCCGCGCTGGACACAGCAGCAGACGCCGCACCGCTGGAACTCAGATGCGCCGCGTCGGGTTGGGAAACCGTCATCAAATGCCTCTTGCTGGTGAATACGACGCGCGGGCGGACACCTTGAACAGTTTAGGTGTGCCGCCCGCGCCGCGAGTGTTGCCCGTCATGCGGGCAGGCTCACGTGCACGCTCTTTCGAGCGCTCATTCGAACGCTTAAATACCGAGTTCCTTGCGCACGCTTTCCCAGTTGCTGCGCACCATCAACTCACCCGTCGTCTGTGTATCGGCAGGCGGCTGCTTGCCCGTCTTGATCCACTCGACGAGGTTCTCCGTGCTCTGCTTGCCGTGGTTCGTCGAGCTGACGGCGATCGTGCCGTAGAAGCCGGTCGGTTCCTTCTTCTGGAACTCGGCGAACGCTTCGCCAGCGCCGTTGATGCCGACGCCAATCACATCGGACGCGGGAATGTGCAACTGCTCGGTCGCGCGCACGCCGCCCAGCACCGTTTCTTCGTTGAGCGCGAAGATCACCCACTTCTTGATGTTCGGATGCTGTGCAAGCACCGGCGAGACTGCGTTGAAGCCGCCTTCGTCATCCGTCGTCTTTTGCGGTGCATCGAAGATGTTTTCTTTCTTGAAGCCGTTGGCGAGCAGCGACTGCGTGGCACCGTCGGTGCGTTGCTTGGCGGTCGGCAGTTCGTAGTCGGTGATGCGCAGCGCACCGACTTCTTCCGGCTTCCAGCCGCGACGTTTCATTTCATCGGAGATTGCCTGGCCCACCTGATTACCGATCTTGATGGCCGACATGCCGAGGTGCGGCACATCGCCGAGCGGCTTGCCCGTCGAGTCCACCAGTTGATCGTCGACGGTGACGAACTTCATGTTGTAACGCTTGGCGCGTGCTTCGATTGCCGGTCCGAGACGCACGTCAGGCGCGCAGATCACAAAGCCCTTGGCGCCTTGCGCACCGAGGTTATCGATTGCAGCCAGCACCTTTTCGCCGTCCGGCGTGCCGATGTTCACTACCGAGAAGCCATCCTTCTGACCGACAGCGGTCGCGGCCTTCTGTTCATTGATGAACCACGCCTGTTCCGGCATCTTCACGAGGAAGCCGATCTTGAGGGGTTCATCTGCGCGCACCGAAACCTGGGCCGCGAACGGTACCGCGAGGACAGCCGCGGCAACTGCGGACAGGGTCAATCGGCGAAGCTTCTGGTTCATCTGGGTCTCCTGGAATACAACTTGGGTTTGACTACGTGTGGTCTAAGACTTGTGACTCGGCAGACGGCGTTCACTCGACGAAGGCTTCAACCGCGTGCCGGTGACCTAGCAGCAATGCATCGGCCACATGCTCGAGCGGTCGCAGATCGACGTCACTGCGGCCCGCGGTGATCAGTTCATGAAAGCGCTCGTAGAGGCCGGGATATTCGCGTTCCGGGCCGACGTCGACGGCCACGCCGTCGATATGCAACTGCTTGCCGCCCTGCGCGAGACGCAGCACACCGCTGCTGGTCGTCACCTCGATCTGCCACAGTTCTTCAGAACCATGGCGCCAGTCGAACTCTGCGCGAACCGGCGTATCGTGGTCGTCGATGAAATTGAGGTTGGCGGCAATCGGGGTCTGCCGGTTGGACGGCACCCATAGCTCGGCCGACTTCAGGAAAAACGCGCGCGGCAAGATGCGCGTGATGATCGACAGCGCGTTGATGCCCGGATCGAACACGCCCAGGCCACCCGCTTCCCAGATCCAGTCCTGATTCGGATGCCACTTGCGGACGTCTTCTTTCCAGAGGACGGTCACCGACTTGATCTCGCGCTGTGCGAGCCAGGCCCGCGCGGTCTCGACCCCAGGCGCGTAGCGTGAATGCCACGAAGCGAACAGGCTGCAGCCTTTTTCCTGGGCCAGCGCGGCGAGAACGGTCACCTCGACGACACTCGCGCCGGGCGGCTTTTCCAGCATCACATGTTTACCGGCCAGCAGGGCAGCACGCGCCTGCTCGAAACGCACTTGCGGCGTAGCGCAAAGCGAGACCGCATCGAGATCAGGCTCTGCCGCGAGCAGTTCCTGCACTGTCTTGTAGTTGCGCACGCCGTCGACCTGCGCGTTGCGGCTGGCACAGGCGACGAGCTCGAACCCCTCGTTTCCCGCGAGAGCCGGCAAATGCTGATCGCGCGCGATCTTGCCCACGCCAACCAGGCCCACCGAAATTTGCTTTGGCATGTTTTGGCCTCAATGATTTTTACGCTGCTTCCGGCCACGCCTCGCCAGCGAGGTCGCGCCGTCCATCACAATTTTTAATAGTCACACTATATTGCGGGTGTTTTGGCACAAATATTCGTGAATACCCTAGTGAACACTCTAAATAGTCTTACTATAATGTGGGATCAGGAGGGCATCATGCCAGACAAAAAACGAGCGTTGCGCTCGACGCAGTGGTTCGGCACAGCCGACAAGAATGGTTTCATGTACCGCAGCTGGATGAAGAATCAGGGCATCCCCGATCACGAGTTCCAGGGCAAACCGATCATCGGCATCTGCAATACGTGGTCGGAGCTGACGCCGTGCAATGCGCACTTCCGCAAGATCGCGGAGCACGTCAAACGCGGGGTGTTCGAAGCGGGTGGCTTCCCGGTCGAGTTTCCGGTCTTCTCGAACGGCGAGTCGAACCTGCGCCCCACGGCCATGTTTACGCGCAACCTCGCGAGCATGGACGTGGAAGAGTCGATCCGCGGCAATCCGATCGACGCGGTTGTTCTGCTCGCGGGCTGCGACAAGACCACTCCTGCGCTCCTGATGGGTGCGGCAAGTTGCGACGTGCCCGCCATTATGGTCAGCGGCGGCCCGATGCTCAACGGCAAACATCAAGGCCGTGACATCGGCTCCGGCACCGTTGTGTGGCAACTGAGCGAGCAGGTCAAGGCGGGCAAGATCTCGCTGCATGAATTCATGTCCGCTGAAGCCGGTATGTCGCGCTCGGCGGGTACCTGCAATACGATGGGCACCGCTTCGACCATGGCCTGCATGGCAGAGGCGCTTGGCGTGACGTTGCCGCATAACGCCGCGATTCCTGCGGTGGATGCACGCCGCTACGTGCTTGCCCATATGTCCGGCATGCGTATCGTCGAGATGGCGCTTGACGACCTGCGCCTGTCGAAGCTGCTGACGCGCGAAGCGTTTGAGAACGCGATTCGCGTGAATGCGGCGATTGGCGGCTCCACCAATGCAGCGATCCATCTGAAGGCGATTGCCGGGCGGATTGGCGTGGACCTCGAACTCGACGACTGGACCCGCGTGGGCCGCGGCACGCCGACGCTCGTCGACCTGCAGCCGTCGGGCCGCTTCCTGATGGAAGAGTTTTACTATGCAGGCGGCTTGCCTGCGGTGCTTCGACGTCTCGGCGAAGCGGGCCTGCTGCCGCATCCGGATGCGTTGACCGCGAACGGTCAGTCGCTGTGGGACAACAATAAGGAAGCGCCGCTCTATAACGACGAAGTGATTCGTCCTCTGGACAAACCTCTCGTCGCCGACGGCGGGCTCTGCGTATTGCGCGGCAACCTCGCACCGAATGGTGCCGTGCTCAAGCCTTCCGCCGCCACGGCGTCGCTGCTCAAGCACCGCGGCCGCGCTGTCGTGTTCGAAAACTTCGACGACTACAAGGCACGCATCGGCGACCCCGACCTCGACGTGACCGCGGACTCCGTGCTCGTGATGAAGAATTGCGGGCCGAAAGGTTATCCGGGCATGGCCGAAGTGGGCAACATGGGCTTGCCGCCGAAGCTGCTCGCTCAAGGTGTGACGGACATGGTGCGTGTCTCGGATGCGCGCATGAGCGGCACCGCTTACGGCACCGTCGTGCTGCACGTGTCGCCGGAAGCACGGGCAGGCGGCCCGCTCGCCGTGGTCCGCGAAGGCGACTGGATCGAACTGGACGCCCTCGCCGGACGGCTCCACCTGGACGTCAGCGCGGAAGAACTGACCGCGCGTCTGGCCGACTGGGCAGAATCGCAGCAGAAGTCGCCGGCTGATACGAGCGGATACCGCCAGCTTTATGTCGATCACGTTCTGCAAGCCGATCAGGGTTGCGACTTCGACTTCCTGGTGGGATGCCGCGGCGCCGAGGTGCCTCGCCACTCGCATTGAAAATACGACGGCAACGGTAGCGGCCATGCCCTGCTAACCCGCGGCGTCGAATCCACTCACCGGCAGGCTCGCAACGCGATGCCTGCCGGGTCGCAACGCCCACCTTCCGCCAATGCATCGACCCAGCTCGACGCATATCTTCAGTCACTCCTCCCAACGAATTTCGGTCGTCAAAAGCCAAATAAATCCTGAGACTTTTATAAGGATTTTCTGAATCTCCAATTGAATTTCTTTACCAAATCCAACAATCGCGAAATTTATTTCTTACCAGATAAAATAACTCTAACATTTACCCTTCAGGCCGCGTGAGATCCGCCGTTTACAAAAGGAGGTGGCGATCGTAGGCAGACTTCGCCACCGCGGCAAATCCAATCCGCCGTATCTGGCGTATTGAATAGCCGGAATAAATCGATTTGCATCGGCATTAAGATTTGATGTCGTAAATCGAATGCATACCCGTACCAGGCGTTTCTATAAAAAATAGGAATGCAAAGTACTGGGTGCCGCATGGAAAGCACCCGCAATGAAGTGGTCCGCCGTTCAGTCCGGAGGAGGAACGTCGCGGGCCCGAGCGCAAACGTTTGCCAACTATTCAGGAGTGTGAAGGGTATGAAGAGGTCGAAACCGAGGCTGGTCGATACACAAAGAATCGTTGCGAATCCGGGCACATCGGAGACGCAGTCTGGACAGTCAGACAGTCTCGCCATGCAGGCACAAATTGCTGCAAGCATTTCGCGCCGCACGTTTCTTTACAGCCTGGGCGCCCTGGCGCTGTCGGCATGTGGTGGCGAGGGAGTGGGAACGTCGTCCGATCAGGCGGCGCAGACATCCGAAGCGTCCAGATCCGCGACGACGGCATCGGATCTGGCGCAAAGCAGTTCCTCCACCGGCACGTTCGTGCATCCGGGCTTGCTGCACACCCAGAGCGATTTTGACCGGATGAGCCAGAAGGTCGCGGCGCAAGCTTCTCCGTGGATAGATAGCTGGAACATCCTGATCGCGAACAGTCACGCGAGCCTGTCCTATTCGCCCCGCCCGCAGGCGGTCGTCTACCGGGGCAGCGACGGCGTGCATTCGCAGAACTACACTTTGCTGTACAACGACATCGCAGCCGCGTACGCCTGCGCGTTGCGCTGGAAAGTGACGGGCGCAACGGCGTATGCCGACAAGGCGGTGCAGATCATGAACGCCTGGTCGTCCGCATTGACCGCACTCGGCGGCGATACGAATGTCGACCTTGCCGCCGGCATTTACGGCTACGAATTTGCCAATGCTGGCGAAATCATGCGCACGTATTCGGGTTGGGCAGCCGCCGACTTCGCACGCTTCCAGAACATGATGTCCAGCATCTTTTATCCGATCAACCACGACTTCATCAACCGGCACACCAACACCCAGGAGACGCACTATTGGGCCAACTGGGATCTGTGCAACCTGGCATCGATCATGGCCATCGGCGTGCTGTGCGATAACCAGTCGCTCTTCGACGAAGCCGTTACCTTCTTCCAGAGCGGCCCCGGCAACGGCTGCATCCTGCAGGCGGTCTACTACGTGCATCCGGGCTATCTCGGCCAATGGCAGGAATCGGGACGTGACCAGGGGCACGCCACACTCGGCATCGCGCTGGCAGGCGCGATCTGCGAAATGGCCTGGAATCAGGGTGTCGATCTCTACGGCTATGACAACAACCGCTTCCTCATGGGGGCTGAATACGTTGCGAAAAGCAATCTGATCGAATCGGGCACGACCTATTACACGGTGCCCTTCGTGCGCTACAACAACGTCGACAATGTCAATCAGACCGGGTTTTCAACCTCCGCTCAGGGTACCGCGCGGCCTTGCTGGGCCCTCGTCTACAACCATTACGTCAACCGCAAGGGCATGGCCGCACCTTATACGCAGAAGTTCGCCGTGCTGGTCCAGCCGGAAGGCGGCGGAGGCAACTATGGATCAACCAGCGGCGGTTACGACCAGTTGGGCTATGGAACGCTGACCTGCACGCTGGACGCCATCGCCAATGGCGTACCGCCGAGCGGGCTCGCCGCGACCGCAAGCGCGGGACAGGTCATCCTGTCGTGGTGGGGTACGACCTATGCAACGAGCTATAACGTGCAGCGCGGCACTGCATCCGGCGGCCCCTACACGACGATTGCAAGCGGCGTCACCGATCTGCTCAGCTATACGGACAGTGGCCTCGCAGCAGGAACCTATTACTACGTCGTGACTGCGCACACGCCGTCCGGTGAAACAGCCGTGTCGAACGAGGCGGTCGCCATCACCGCCGTACAACTGCAGACCTACCTGACTTTCGACGAAGGCAGCGGCACGAATGCGGCCGATTCAAGCGGCAAAGGGCACACGGGTACACTGACCGGCGGTGCGACCTGGGTGGCCGGCAAGCAAGGCCATGCTGTATCGCTCGACGGCAACACAGGCTATGTCAGCCTGCCCGCCAACATCGTTGCGGACGTCTCCGACTTCACGATCGCGGCCTGGGTGTACTGGAACGCGTCGAAGAACTGGGAACGCATATTCGACTTCGGCAGCGGCACGGGCCGCTACATGATGCTGACACCCCGCGCCAACACGGGCATCGCGCGCTTTGCGATCACACTCAACGGCAGCGCGGGCGAGCAGGACATCAACGGCAATGTCGCGCTGCCCACCGGACAGTGGGCGCATGTCGCGGTAACGCTGTCGGGCAATGTCGGTACGCTGTACCTGAATGGCAACGCCATCGGCTCCAATACGGCAATGTCGTTCGCGCCGTACCTCGTGGAAAGTACCAACCAGAACTGGATCGGCCGTTCGCAGTTTGCAGCAGACCCCTACTTCAACGGCTTGATCGATGAGTTCCGCATCTATCGCAACGCGCTCACTGCCGAACAGATCACTGCATTGATCTCGGCATAGCGACGGCCTGCCGGATGCCGACGCCTTCTACAGGCATCGGCATCCACGCACGCGCAGCCTTGCTACTCTCACGCGAAATCCACCACCGTGCATTGCAGCCCTGCCATCTGTCCTGCGGCGTCTATCGCCGCCTCAAGAGCAGCGACTGAATACGACTGCAGCTCGACCGCGTCGAGCGATATCTGGCCCGACGCTACCAGTGCAACCAGCGCAAGATAATCGGCACGCGTGTACATGAAATTGCCGATCAACTCCCAGTTGTTTAGCATCATCTCCTGATACGCGATCGGCAAGTCCACCTGCATGCTGCCCATCAGCACGAGCCGGCCGCCGCGGCGCAAGCTGCGCAGCGCGGCGAGCGTCGCCTGAGGATCGGTTGCCTGGCCAACCATGTCGAACGCGAGATCCGCACCGCCGCCCGACGCGGTGCGAATCGCGGCAGCGTCCTGGGTGGCATCACCCGTCAATACGACCGGTATGACCCGCTCTCGCCCCAGTTCGACGAGCGCCTGCAGCGGTTGAGGCCGCCGGCCCAGCGCGATCACACGGGTCGCGCCCATCGCAAGCGCAGCGAGTACCGCGGCCGATCCGAAATAACCGGTGGCGCCGTTTATCACGACGGTTTCACCCGCCGTCAGCCGGCCGCGCCGCAGTCCGCCGAACGGCACCGCGAACTTGCCGAGCACCGCAAGCCGCGTGGCTGAAACGTCTTCG
This sequence comes from Paraburkholderia sp. GAS206C, assembly GCF_050435645.1. Taxonomy (NCBI): domain Bacteria; kingdom Pseudomonadati; phylum Pseudomonadota; class Betaproteobacteria; order Burkholderiales; family Burkholderiaceae; genus Paraburkholderia; species Paraburkholderia sp. GAS206C. Next base: position 709,514 of record NZ_JBNDKR010000001.1, read on the forward strand.
AGGCCATCGAGCGCGATTAGCGTCGCAGCAGGAAACTCGGCCAGCTCGCGCAACGTGCCGTGCGTGAAATCATCCAGCAGCACGCCGCTGTCCGCGCTGATCGCTGTCAGGCCGAGCAGCGCCTGAGCAGGTTCGCGCACGGTTTCATCCGCGACCCAGTAGGGATTCACCGCAACGCGTTGACCGGCGTGGAATGCCACTACGCCCTCACCGACCGCCTCTACCCGGCCCACACCGTTCGTCCCGGGTGAAAACGGCCCCGGCGGGTATGCATAGGGCAGCTTTCCTTCGACGTAGCTGCGCGTGTAACTCAAAAGCGGCACCGCTTCCATCCGCACCAGCACCGCGCCGCGACGCGGCTGCGGTTGTGCGACCTCGCGCAGGGCGAGCGGTTGACCGGGTTCATCGAGCATCCAGGCTTTCATGTCTGACTCCAGAGAGAAGGTTGACTGCATGCCTTGACTCTAGAACGTAGCCACGTATTCCTGAAATCAATTACTCAAATGCGACCCATCAGCATGATTGATACAGATGGTATGAGGTCCGGCGTCGCACGCTGCCAATCACAGCGTCGCCGTGACTCCACCGTCCACGTAAAGAATGTGACCGTTCACGAAGTTCGACCCGTCGCTTGCGAGGAATACCGCCGCGCCGACGAGGTCTTCGACTTCACCCCAGCGCCGCGAAGGCGTGCGTCCGATCAACCACGCGCTGAACTTCTCGTCGTTGACTAGCGCTTCAGTCAGTTCGGTTTTGAAGTACCCCGGTCCCAGACCATTGACCTGAATGCCATGCTGGCCCCAGTCGATGGCCATGCCCTTGGTCAACATTTTCACCGCGCCTTTGCTCGCCGTGTAAGCGGCAATATTCGGCCGACCCAACTCGCTCTGCACCGAGCAGATGTTGATGATCTTGCCGCGCTTACGTTCGATCATATGACGCGCCACCGCTTGCCCCACCAGGAAGACGCTTTCGACGTTCGTCTTCATGAGTTCTTCCCACTGTGCATGGGAAAACTGCTCGAGGGGTGCGCGCCGTTGCATGCCCGCGTTATTGACCAGAATATCGATCGGGCCGATCTCCCGTTCGATACGCCCGATCGCTGCCTCCACTTCGCCAGGCGACGTCACATCGAAGCTGGCGGCGTGCGCGGTTGCACCGTCGGCATTCAGCCGGCCGACAGCGTCGTTCAGGCGCGCCTCGCTGCGAGCGTTCAGAACGACCTCAGCCCCCGCTGCGGCAAGTCCTGTTGCCAATGCATAACCGATCCCGGTACTCGAACCCGTAATCAAGGCACGGCGGCCCGACAGATCGAACATCCCCAAGATATTCTTCAACTCAGATCCTTTGCGTCCTTGCTAAAGACACCGTTTTACCGCACCGGCGCACAAGGCGCCAGGGTGCGGCACATTTCAATGCGTCTCTTCACGACACCGGCGTGAACTTGAGCTGACTGATCGGCGTGACCTTGTCGGTCCGCACAAGGCCGTACGGTGTCTTCGGACCCAGCCACTTATTGAACACACCGCTCATCTCGCCGCTCTGCTCCATCGCCGCCAGCGCCTTGTTGACCGCATCGAGCATCGCCGGTTCGTTCTGACGCAGGCCCACCGCGATCGGCTCGATCAACATCGGCTCGGAAGCAATCGCGACCGCGCCATCCGTGCCGTCAACCTGTTTCGTGATCTTGATGGCAGTCATCTGGTTCGTGACGAAGCCCTTCACCTTGTCCTGCTCAAGCGCGAGGAACGCCGAACTCGTATCGTGGAAGGTCACCGCCTGGCCATCCTTGATGGACAAAGGAATCGACTGCGCGGAAGTCGAACCGTCCGCGGCACTGATCTTCTGTCCAGCGAAGTCAGTCAATTTCTTCGTCGCATCGGCTTTCTTGACGACCAGCACTTCCTTGGTCGAATAGTAAGCATCGCTGAATGCAATCTGCGTTGCGCGCGTCTTCGTATAGGCCAGGTTAGCCACGACCACATCGACGCGTCCAAGCTTCAGTTGCGGAATACGCGCCTCCACAGCCAGCGGTTCGAGCTTCGCCTTGACGCCCAGTTGTTTGGCGATTCCATTGCAGAGGTCGACATCCATGCCTTCGAGCTGGCGTGTCTGCGCATCCGGATACGAAAACGGTTCGACGTTCGAATAGACACCGCAGGTCAACTCGCCGTGGCTCTTGATATCAGCCAGTTGATCCGCATAAGCAGGAGTCAAACATGCAGCCGTACCACCAAGGACTAACAGCCCCGCAACAAACTTCTTCCCTTGCATCGTCATGCTCCTGAGTTATATGAGTAAGGCTATCGATCAGCCAGGTGGTACAAGATGTCTACATCGAATCGTCAATGCGTACGCAGATCGGACAGGAATCGCTGCGCACGCGCATGCTGCGGGCGTGAAAAGAACTCTTCGGGCGGCGCCGTCTCCAGAATCTTGCCGGCATCCATGAACCAGACCCGGTCGGCCACTTCGCGCGCGAAACCCATCTCGTGGGTGACGCACATCATCGTCATGCCTTCCTGGGCCAGACTCTTCATTACGTTCAGGACTTCACCCACCATCTCCGGGTCGAGCGCGCTGGTCGGTTCGTCGAACAGCATCGCAGGAGGGTCCATTGCCAGCGCACGGGCAATCGCCACGCGCTGCTGCTGGCCACCCGAGAGTTGCGGCGGATAGGCGCTCGCCTTGTTGGACAGTCCCACGCGTGCCAGAAGATCGGCCGCCTTACGCTCGGCGTTCGCGCGCTTCAGACCGTTTACACGCATCGGCGAGAGCGTGATGTTCTCCAGCACCGACAGATGCGGAAACAGGTTGAACTGCTGAAACACGAAGCCGATGCGGCTTCGATAAGCATTCAGACTGAGCTTCCGGTCGTGAATATTCTGGCCATCGAACGAAATCTGTCCGCGATCGATTTCCTCGAGCCGGTTGACCGTGCGAATCAGCGTCGATTTGCCGGAGCCGGACGGTCCGCACACGACGACCACTTCGCCCTTGCGAACCTCGGCGTTCACATCCACGAGTGCGTGATATTCGCCGTACCATTTGTTGACGCTGGAAAACTTGATCATGCGAATTCCTTGGATAGTGGGACGCCTAGTTCTCGCTAGGCAGCGGATCAGGCAGAGAGGCCGAGGCCACCTTGCTGTTCCTCGCAGTCGAACCCGCCCGCTTCTTCGTCACGCGGCGCTCCAGATGGCGCGCGAAGCGCGTCAGCGCATAACACAGCACGAAGTAGCTCAGCGCGAGAATCAGATACACGGAGAACGGTTTCGTCAGCAGCCGGTTGTTGATCTGGTCGGCCGCGAACGAGATTTCCTGGACGTTGATGATGTAGCCGAGCGAAGTTTCCTTCACCGTCGAAACGAACTGCGTGACCATGCTTGGCAGTACGTTATAAAGCGCCTGCGGCAGGATGATCGCGCGCATCGTCCCCAGGTAGCTCATGCCGAGCGCGCGCGATGCTTCGACCTGGCCTTTCGGAAGCGCCTCGATACCGGCACGGATGATTTCGCCCAGATACGCCGAGTCGTAGACCACCAGGGCGCACAGCATCGTCACGAAGCCCGTGACCGGATAGCCGGTCAGCACGGGCACGAGAAAGTACACCCAGAAGATCACCATCAACAACGGGATGCCGCGCACCATATAGACCAGGCCCGTAGCCGGCGCGCGAAGAAGCGGGAACGGACTGATCCGCGCAAGTGCCACGAGGATGCCCAGCGGAAAGGCAATGACGAGTGCCGACAGCGACAGCAGTATCGTCAGGACGATGCCGCCCAGCGGGCCATGCGGATACTGCCCGATCAGCAGCAGCGTCCAGTTGTCGCGCAGGATCTGCAACATGATCACTTCACTCCCGGAATGCGGTAGTGCGTCGCGAGCTTCGCTCCCGCCAGCATGATGACGAGCGAGATCGTGAGGTAGACCACCGTCGCGACAAAATACGACTCGAAGGAGAGGAACGTTTCGTTTTCAATCTGCCGGGTGACGTAGGTCAGCTCGGCCGCTCCGATTGCCATCGCAAGACTCGTGTTTTTGAACAGCAGGACGGCGTGGTTGACCATCGGCGGAATGGCATTGCGCAGGGCCTGGGGCAGAACGACGTAGCGCAGGCCGCTGACAAAATTCAGGCCCAACGCACGGGAGGCTTCGTACTGGCCATAAGGAATGGCACGCAGGCCGCTGCGAATATCTTCGGAGAGGTAAGCCGCGCTGCACAGGCCGATCGCAATCACGGCAAACACGAACTGGCCGTTGTACTGGTTCAGCAGATCCTGCAAACCTTGCGGCAAGACATTCGAAATGCCGAAGTACCAGAACAGGATCTGGACCAGCATCGGCACGTTGCGGTGGTAGGCCACGAACGCTGACACGAAGGCAGTCGCGGCACGATTGTTGGTCAGGCGGATCAACGTCAGCAGAATCCCCACCACCAGCGAGAGAAGCCACGCCAATACGGCCATCGCGAGTGTGAGTTCGACACCGTGCAGGAAGAGCGCGCCGTAGTCGCCTTGCAGCACCGTCGCCAGATCAAAATGAAGTTTCATATTGCACGCCCCAATGATTCGGTTCGGACCGATGTTCGCTGCATTGCATGATCAGCAGTCACATCGTCTTTGAAAGCGGAAATGCCGTCTGCTCCCACGTTGAATTCATACTAGCTCGCGAAAATAGACCCTTGCAGAGGCCTTTCTTCTGGCGCAATAAGTTTCGCGAATGATGCGGGTGACGACCGGCGGACAGCCTGAGGGACCGGGCTTTGCATGACTTTTGTCTCCAAGACAGGGGGCGTTTCCAGCCACCCTGCTTTTTTAAGCGCGCTTTTGCGGCGAGGCAAAAGCGCGTAACACTCAAACGCGCAGGCCAGTGCCGCCTGTGTCGCGTTACGGCACGCTCAGACGGTGGCCGCCGCGTGCGTCAGCACTTGCGGATTGATCGGGGTGGGCGGCTTGCCCGGCGTATTACCCAGTCCGAGTGCGGCGATCAGATTGTCTACACAAAGCGCCGCCATGGCCCGCCGGGTGGCGACCGAGGCACTGCCGATATGCGGCGTCAGAACCACATTGCTCAACTCGAGCAGTGCGGGATTCAGCGCCGGCTCGCCCTCGAAGACATCAAGGCCTGCCGCTGCGATGCTGCCCTCGGCCAACGCAACCGCCAGCGCGGCATCGTCGACCACGCCGCCGCGTGCGATATTGGTCAGCGTCGCCGACGACTTCATCTGCTTGAGCTGCGCCGCGCCGATAGCGTGATGCGAACTCGCCGAATACGGCACGACGATGATCAGGTGATCGGATTCGCGCAGCAGCGTGTCCTTGTCGACGTAACGCGCCTGGCAACTTGCCTCGACTTCAGGCGCGAGCGGCGAGCGGTTGTGATAGATCACCTGCATGCCGAAGCCCAGGGCGCCACGTCGCGCGATGGCCTGGCCGATACGGCCCATGCCGAGAATCCCCAGGGTCGCGCCATGCACATCGCCGCCGACGAACATGTCGTAACGCCCCGTCTTGATCCATTCGCCGCGGCGCAGAAAGCGCTCCGACTCCGTGATGCGCCGCGCGGCTGCCATCATCAGCGCGAAGCCGAAGTCGGCGGTCGTGCCGGTGAGGACGTCCGGCGTGTTCGTGACCAGTACGCCACGTGCCGTACAAGCGTCGACGTCGACGTTGTTGTAACCCACGCCGATATTGCAGACGGCCCGCAACTGCGGACAGGCGTCGAGCAGGGTAGCGTCGATCCGGTCGCTGCCCGCCGTCACCGCGGCCGTTTTGCCTTGCAGGTGCGCGATGAGTTCGGGTTGGGTCCAGACGGTGTCATCAGGGTTATCGGTCACATCAAAATGCACCCGCAGACGATCAACGATGTCGGGAAACGACGCACGGGTAACGAGGACCGATGCTCGCATGGGACAGCTCCTTGGTTGGATTCAGATGATGTTCTTGCGCATGCCGGACGCGTTCGATCAATCTGCGTGATCAACAGGCTCACGCTTGATCGTCGTCAGGCCGCCGGGCACCTGCAGCGTCGGCAAAATTTCCATGTTGCTGATGTTGACGGCCAGTGGCGCGGCGATCGCGAACGCAATCGCGTCGGCGATATCGGACGGGAGCGGCAATTCGAATCCGTCGATGAACTTCTTGCGTGCTTCTTCGATATCGCCATGCACGTGGCCAAAGATATCGGTCGCAACGCGGCCTGGACAGATCTCGGTGATACGCACCCGCTTGCCAGTGGCATCCACCCGCAACTGACGCGACAGCGCATGAATACCCGCCTTGGTCGCGTGATAGATCGAGTTGCCGTTGAAGTTGTAGATGGCCGCAATCGAGCTGATGTTGACGATATGACCGCGGTCGCGCGCCACCATGCCCGGCATGGTGAGACGCACAATGTGCAGCACTGCTTGCAGGTTCACTTCCACCTGCACGTCGATGTCTTCGACATTCGCATCCAGAATCGAGCCTTTGCGCGACACGCCGGCATTGTTCACGACGATATCGAACGGCACTTCTTGCGTCAGCTTCGTCACGGCAGGCAGATCGGAGACGTCGATCGCATGCGGAATGCACCCGGTGCGCTCGGCCAGTTCATTCAGACGATCCGCGTTGCGTGCAAGCGCATGAACCTCGAGTCCTTCCCGGCAAAAGCGCTCGACGATTGCCGCACCCATTCCGGTAGAAGCACCAGTCACCAGCGCGGTTTTATAGTCTGAAAACGGCATGAATTACCTCTATTTGTGGTTCTGAATCTATCGCGGTTCGAATGACGGCAACCTTGAGATTCAATGTATACGGCGTGAAAACCGCACGCCAAGACGAAATGGATTTGTAGGGATAAGTCGACCTTATGACGCGCCAGATCGGCTTGCGCACTGTTCAGCGCACCAGCTTCGATACCGGCACGACCCGTCCACCCGCCGCTTCGATTCCCGCGCGCACCGTGCGTGCGAGTTCGACGGCGCCTGGCGTATCGCCGTGCAACAGAATCGACTGCACTGCGACCTTGAGCTTGCCGCCCGTGACCGTCGTAATCGTCCCGTCTTCAAGCAGTTCCTTGACGCGCGCAAGCACCGCGGCGCGATCCTTGATCACGGCGCCTTCCAGCTTGCGCGAGACGAGCGCGCCCTGATCGTCGTAAGCGCGATCGGCGAGGAAAGTGTTGGCCGTGCGGATGCCTACCCTGTCGGCGGCACGCTCGATTTCCGTGTTGGTCGAGACGCTGATGATGAGGTCACGATCGAACTCGGCCACCGCCCGCACCAGCGGCTCGGCCAGTTCGTACGACGCAGCAGCCATGTTGCCGAGCGCACCGTGAAAGCTCATGTGCGTGACGCGGTGCCCCGCTGCCTTCGCGATCCCGGCCAATGCCCCCATCTGATAGAGCACGTACTTGGCCAGTTCCAGCGGATCGGCCTGAATCTGCCGCCGGCCGAAGCCCAGCAGATCGGGAAAGCCGACATGCGCGCCAATCTCGATCTGCCGCGCGAGTGCCATGCGGACCGTCTTGTCCATGATGACCGGATCGCCTGCATGGTAGCCGCAGGCCACGTTGGCGGACGAGACGATATCGAGCATCGCTTCATCCTCGCCCATGGTGTACGGGCCGAAGCCTTCGCCGAGGTCGGCGTTCAGGTCGATTTCCACTCTTCACTCTCCATTGTCTGATCCCGATTTACCCCTATGCCGAAGCTGCCAGCACGAACAACGGCGTTCCGTAACCCACCTTATCGCCATGCGTCGCAAGTACCCGCAGGACACGACCGTCGACCGGCGCGAGAACTGGCACGCACAACTGAGCAATCTGCAGCAGCCCGACAATATCGCCCCGCGCGACGTGACCATCGATGCTGACGAACGGCGTGGTGCGCGCCGGATGTGCGGCCAGAAAAATCCCCACCGAACTGGCCGTCACCGTAGTCACCTGCTTTTGCGCACCTTCCAGCACATGGGCCGCTGCAGCGGTGCCTCCGCCCGGCACCGCCGGCAGCGGCGATTCGTGCAAGGCACCACGCTGCTGGGCCTCTGCGGTTAGCCGAATAGTCGTTCCAGGCCTGCTGATCTCGACGAATTCGATATCGACCTCAGTCAGCCACGAGGTGATCTGCCGAAGTTCGCTGACCTGTACTTCGATTTTGTGTGTCATGTTTCAGTGTCTGGAACCGCGAAAAAGGTCGACCAGGTTGCGAACCTTGGCGAGATAGCGCTCCACGTCTTCGAGTGCGGCCACCGCTTCAGGATAGGTGGTCCGCACAAAACGGAGCTTCGTTCCGATGCGAGCCTGCGCGAGCCGCCACAGGTCTGCTTCGATCACGGTGCCGATCTTCGGGTAACCGCCCGACGGCTGCGCGTCGCGCAACTGGATGATCGGCTGACCGTTGTGGGGCACCTGAATCACGCCGGGCACGATGCCGTGCGAGCGCTTTTCGATTACACGCACCGCGCTCAACGTCGGACCTGCAAGGCGGTAGCCGTAGCGGTCGCTCTGCGGCGTCACCTTCCATCCTTCGCTCCAGAACGCAGCGAGCGATTCCGGCTGGTAGCAGTCGTATTCGGCGGCGGGCAGCACACGCACCACCGTTTCGGTCGCCTCGGCCTCAGGGACGGCCAGCGGACGGGGTATCGAAAACTCAGGCGGCACGGTGCCGAACCCGGCTTCGTGGGCCAGCTCATATAGCGGCGCAGCCTGCTCGAGGCCGACAGCCTGCACCACATCGCCTTTCTGCAACTGGCGCCCGTTGTAGCCGCCGAACTGCCCGCGCAACTGCGTGCTGCGCGAACCGAGCACGACGGGCACATCGACACCCCCTGCGAGCGACAGATAGCAGCGCGTGCCGCTTGCCGGTACGCCGATCGTCAGGACGTCGCCTTTGCTTGCCTGCGCGGTCCACCAGGGGAGCACCGAACGCTCGCCCAGACGCGCGGCGCAATCGGCGCCGGTGATCGCGAAAGCGGTGTCTTCAAGGAAGCGAATGCGGAACGGAAACATCGGAATTTCGATGCCCGCCGCGTCCTCGGGATTGCCGAGCAGGAGGTTGCCGACCGAGAGCGCCAACCGGTCCATCGCGCCGGCCGTGCCGACACCGTAGCGCAGATAACCCTCACGCCCCTGGTCCTGCACCGTGGCAAGTGCTGAGGAAGACAGGATCTCGATCATGAGACGATCCTCTCGACGCGAAAACGAATCATGTCGCCGGGCGCCAGGGTAGCCGGATTGTCGCGCATCGGATCGAAGAAGGACATCGAGGTATGGCCGATGGTATTCCAACCGCTGGGCCCTGTGGAGGCCGAAACGCCCGTCTGCACGCCGCCGATCGACACAGCGCCCCCTGGCAGACCAAGCACGGGCACCTTGCGGCGCGGCGTGGCAATACGCGGATCCATGCCGCCGAGGTAGCAGTAGCCTGGGTGGCTGCCGAGTGCGAAGACGGTATAGAGCGGCGCGCAATGCAACTGCACGACCTCATCCACGGACAAGCCGGTGTGGGCCACCACGTCGTGCAGATGCGGCCCGAACTCGCCACCGTATTCCACCGGCAGCTCCACCACTTTGCCTTCAATCTGCAGTTCGCCCGCCGCGGCCCACGCGTCGCGCAAAGCGGCGTCGAGCGAGCCCGGATCGGCAGGCGGCGTGGAGAACGTCAGCATCAGATTGGTCACGCCCGGCACCGCCTCACGCACGCCCGGCCACGATTCGACCTCGCGCGCCAGCGTCCAGATGCGGCGTTGCGCACGCAGATCGAGCGCGCCGGGCGCTTCGAAGAGCATCGCCGTCGTGCCCAGCATGCTGATGCAAAGCGGAGGGTCCGAATCGTCCTGTTTCATCGCGTGGGCGGTCCTTTCTGAATCCAGTCGCATCTGTCCGGCCGTGCCGGCGTACGCGATCGATGCATGTTCGATGATGCACGTCATGTCGGTTTCCTGTTTGCAAGCCAGCGTTCCAGATGGTGAATATCGACGCCGCCCGCACAAAAACCCTCGTCCTCAAGTATGGCCTGATGCAACTGCACATTAGTACGAATGCCTTCGATGCGCATCTCCGAGAGTGCGAGACGCATGCGCACCAGGGCTTCCTCGCGGCTCGCGCCGTAGGTGATGAGCTTGCCGATCAGCGAGTCGTAATACGGCGGCACCACGACGCCGCTGCTCATGTGCGAATCGATCCGCACGCCGTTTCCTCCCGGCAATTCCCACGCTGTGATCTTGCCGGGACACGGCAAGAAAGTGAAAGGGTCCTCGGCGTTGATACGGCATTCGAGCGAATGACCATTGGTGCGGATGTCCGATTGCCGGATCGTCAGCGCATGGCCCTGCGCAATGCGAATCTGTTCCTTGACGATGTCGATGCTGGAGGTCATCTCTGTCACCGGATGTTCGACCTGCAGGCGCGTGTTCATTTCGATGAAGTAAAACTCGCCGTTCTCGAACAGGAATTCGAACGTGCCCGCGCCGCGGTAGCGGGTCTGCCGGCATGCCTCCACGCAGCGCTCGCCGACCTGCCTGATCAGCCCCGGATCGATGCCTGGCGCCGGTGCTTCTTCCAGTACCTTCTGATGACGCCGCTGCAGCGAACAGTCACGCGAACCGAGCCACAGCGCATTGCCATGGGTGTCGCACAGGACCTGAATCTCGACGTGGCGCGGATGCTCGAGAAACTTCTCGACGTACAGTTCGGGCTTGCCGAAAGCGCGGCGCGCTTCCTCGCGCGTCACCGAGACCGCTTCCAGCAACTGCCCGGCACTCTGCACCACCCGCATCCCGCGCCCGCCGCCGCCCCCGGCCGCCTTGACGATAACGGGAAAGCCGATCGCTTCGGCGACCTTAAGGATCGCTGCGGGATCATCGGGCAAGCCGCCGTCCGGGCCTGGAACGCAGGGCACACCCGCTGCGCGCATGGCGCGCTTGGCCGCGACCTTGTCGCCCATCGTCCGGATGGAGCGCGGTTCCGGACCGATGAAACTCAGCCCTGCCGCTTCGACTTCTTCGGCGAAGTCGGCGTTTTCCGAAAGAAAGCCGTAGCCGGGATGAACGGCCTGCGCACCGCTGACATGCGCGGCAAACAGGATCGCGCCACGGTTCAGATAGCTTTGCCCAGGCGCGGCGGGACCGATGCACAACGCCTCGTCGGCCAGCCGCACGTAACGTGCGTCCGCATCGGCTTCCGAATAGATCGCGACCGTCTTGAGCCCCAGCTCACGGCACGCCCGTTGGATTCGGAGTGCGATCTCGCCGCGGTTGGCAATCAATACCTTGTTAAACATCGTCGCCCGACCGGAAGAAATGGCACGTCGCCACAACGGAGCGGCAATTCATCGATGGATTCGTACGCATGGCCATCATCCGATGCGAAACAGCGGCTGGCCGGCTTCCACCTCGTCACCCGGCTTGACGAGAATCTCGATGACGTTGCCCTTGAACTCGGATTCGATCGCGTTAAACATCTTCATCGCTTCGATCGTGCAGAGCGCCTGCCCTTCTTCAACGGCATCGCCTACGCCTACGAAGGGTGGCTCCCCGGGCGCCGGCGTTAGATGAACGATGCCGAACATCGGAGCGCAGACCAGCTGGGGCTCGCTCGCCGTGACATCCACTGTGGTGGAAGCGGCGACCGGTGGGACGGCCTGCACCGCTTCCTCGGCGGGGGTCGAACGCGCGGCGCGAGGGATGTCCTCGCTCGCATCGGACGTCGCGCGCCGATGTGTTTTAACAAGCCGAATCTTCTCGTCGCCCTCGATCAGTTCGAGTTCGGCAAGGCGCGATTCGGCCAGCAGGTCAATGAGACCCTTAATCTTCTGAAGATCCATTTCTGAGTCCGTGGCCTGGTTAAGGCTAGTCGATCCGGCTCCATTCAAGCTGGACGATCTACGCTGGACTCAATGTACCTGGCGCATAAAAAATGCGCCAAGACGGTTTGGGTTTGTAGCGATAAGGCGCGCTTATGTATCGGCGCCGGCCTCCGAACGCACGTCGAGCGCAAGGTCTCCCGCCAGTTCCAGCAGGATGTCCTTGACGGCCGCGGCGGGCTCGGAAAGGGGAAGGTGGTCCGACAGGCAGACCGAGAGGGGGATCTTGATGACCGGCGAAACGATGCGGCACTGGACGATATCGCCCGCCGCCGCGACGACCCGCGCGGTGGAGTCCGGCAGGATCGTGGCGCCGATGCCGGCGCCCACGGCGGCCGAAAGCGTCGACGCCGATTCGATCTCGGCCACCACCTTGGGGATCATCTGGACACGCGCGAAGCCCTCGTCCACGTACTTGCGCAGATAGTTATAGGGCCGCGGCAGCAGCAAGGGCACATCGCGCAGGGCCGTCACGTTGATCTGCTCCTGCGTGATGCCCATACTGCGCGGCGCGACGAGGAACAGCTCCTCGTTCATCAGAAGCTGGAACGACAGGCCGTGGACCGGCTTGTCGCCATACAGGACGGCCATGTCCATCCGCCCGTTCATGATCAGTTCGCTAAGCGTGGTGCCAAAGTTCTCGTTGATATACAGAAGGATGTCCGGATGGCGGGCGCGCACCGTGCGCAACAACGGCAAGGACAGGGCCGACGCCCCCGTGCCCGGCGCGAGACCCACGGACACCTGGCCTGACAAGGTTTGCCCGGCGCTCTTCACGTCCGCCTGCGCCTGCTCATACTGCCGCAGGATCAGTTGCGCGTGACGGTAAAGGGTGGCGCCCGCTTCGGTCGGCGTCACGCCGCGCTTCGTGCGCACCAGCAGTTGCTGCTGAAACTCGTCTTCGAGCGTGATCAGTTGCTGGCTCAGCGCGGGCTGGGCGATATGCAGCACTTCGGACGCCTGGGTCAGGCTGCCGATATCGACAATCTTCACGAAGTACTTCAAACGCCGCAGGTTCACGCTGATTGCATCCGTGGTCGGTTAAGGGATTGCAGCAATCATAGGGCAAGCGCTGTTCGACGCACAGCCCTCAAAAAACCCGTGTGCCGACGACGCGACAGATGTGGCGCATTGCCCCCGGCAGCAGCGATTGCGGGAAGTACTAATTGCTGCGATGCGTGTGCAGTGCGCAGCTCGTCCCGTCATAAGTGGATGTTATTACGCCAGCGGAAAGACATCTTAGCGACATCTTTTCTGCGCGCTTACTGTTAGGCCTCATTAAACCCCCATCCAGGAGTCCAGTGTGAGTGCATCGCGCATCGCCGCCCGTGTCCAGCGCATCAAGCCGTCGCCTAGCAGTGCCGCGGCGGATCGTGCCGCCGAACTGCGGCGTCAGGGCAAAACGATCGTCAATCTGGTCGTTGGCGAACCCGACTTCGATACGCCCGAACATATCCGTCGTGCCGCATTCGAAGCGATGGAGCGCGGTGAAACACGCTATACGCAAACCGCGGGCACACCTGCACTGCGCGCCGCTATCGCCGACAAGCTCAAGCGCGAGAACGGGCTTTCGTATGATCCGAAGCACGTCATCGTCACGTGCGGCGCCAAGCACGCAATCTTCAACGCCCTCGCCATCACCGTCGAAGAAGGCGATGAAGTGCTGATTCCCGCGCCTTACTGGGTGTCTTATCCGGACATGGCGCTGGCCTGTGACGGCGTACCCGTCGTAGTGCCATGCACCGAGGACGATGGTTTCAAGCTGACGCCTGCGACCCTCGAAGCCGCGATCACCCCACGTACACGCTGGCTGATCATCAATTCGCCGACCAATCCGACCGGCGCGACCTATACGGCCGGCGAGCTGCGCGCACTGGCCGACGTGCTGCTGCGTCATCCACGTGTGCTCGTCATGCTGGACGATATCTACGAGCACATTCGCTTCGACGGCGAGGCGCTTCAGCATCTGCTCTCAGTCGAGCCTCTGTTGATGGATCGGACCCTGGTGGTCAACGGCGTGTCCAAAACCTACGCGATGACCGGCTGGCGTATCGGTTATGCAGCCGGTCCGGCCGACCTGATCGGCGCTATGGACACGCTCCAGTCCCAGTCGACCAGCAACGCGAGCTCGATCAGCCAGGCTGCCGCGCTTGCCGCGCTGACCGGCGACCAAAGCTTCGTCACCCGTTCGGTGCGTGTCTATCGCGAACGGCGCGACCACGCGCTGGCAGCACTCAACGCAATTCCGGGCATCAGTTGCCGCACGCCGGGTGGCGCTTTCTATCTGTATGTGAATTGCGGCGGCATGATCGGCCGCACCACCCCGCAGGGAAAACGCCTCGAAGGCGACGCCGATGCCGTGCTCTACCTGCTCGAACACGCAGGGGTTGCGCTGGTAGCGGGCTCGGCCTATGGGGTCTCCCCCTTCTTCCGGATGTCGATCGCCACCAGCGTCGAAACCATCGACGAAGGCTGCAAAAAGATCGCGGCGGCCGTAGCTGCCTTGGATTGAGGGCAAAGATGCGGCGCGAAATATCGCGCCGCATTCTCAGATAAAGACATGCCGCACTGTCTGGATGCGGCAGTTGAACTGTAATTTCCGTTTTCTTCAAACTGCAAGGGGATCTTCTCGTGAAAAAGAATACATTAGGTGTACTGATTGGAGTTGGATTGGCAGTATCTGGAACCGCGTATGCGCAGTCGAGCGTCACGCTGTACGGCATCATTGATGAAGCGGTGCGTTACGACAATCATCAGACGAAGACCGGCAGCGGCAGTCTTTTCACGATGGGCAGCGGCGGCGAAATTCAAGGTAGCCGCTGGGGCTTGCAGGGAACGGAAGATCTCGGTGGCGGCATGGCCGCAATCTTCCAGTTGGAAGGCGGCTTTACGCCGAACACCGGTGCGACGCAGCAATCGGAGCCGAACGGCACGGCGCGTCTGTTCGGCCGCACGGCTCTCGTCGGGCTCACCACCAACTACGGCACGATCACAGCGGGCCGCCAATACACGCTGGTCCACGAAATGGGCTGGACGCACGACATCTATGCGTTCGCCAATTACACCGGCACGGTCGGCTTCCAGGGAGCGGGCGAAACCGGCGGCGGACGTCTGGACAACTCGGTGCGATACACGTCGCCGACTATTGCCGGCATTACCGCTAAGGGTTCCTATACATTCGGCCAGACCGCCGGCAATTTCCATCAGTATTCGTCGCCCGCATTCGCTCTTTCGTACGACAACGGTCCGTTGAGCGTCGGGGCGGCCTATCAGGTGATCAACGACATTGGCGGCCTGACGCCCGCCACGACCGAGTACGGCAGCACCTACTTTGGCCTCACGATTCCGGACAGCTCGCAAAAGGTCTTCACGGCCGGCGCAACGTACAAGTTCGGTTCGGCCAAAGTCTTTGCCTCATACATCTTCAGCCACGTCTATCCGGCGGACTACCGTAACGACTCGTTCTCCACAGCTCTTCAGTACTACATCACACCGGCCTTCGTTCTCGACCTGCCGCTCTATGTCGACTTCGTTCACCACGCCGGCGAGAGCGGTACGCGCATTACCGGTGGCCCGACGTTCGATTACTTCCTGAGCAAGAGCACGGACATCTATATCGGCGCCGACTACAACCATCTGACCGGCGCATGGGTCACGCTGGCTGCGGCTTCGGGTTCCAACCAACCGTTCTACGGCCATAACTCGCTGTTCGAGGCGGATATCGGCCTGCGTCACAAGTTCTAAAACCTACTGAACCAGAGGTCTGCTTCGCGCCTCGTCAGCCGAAGCAGACCCGGCATCGCAAATCAACAACCATAAGCTGTGCCGATTGGCCCAGACAAAATCGCTCTTGGTCGCTTGCATCGCACAGGCCTAAGGTATAGGTTGATCATTCACCCGAATCTCCCGATTCGCTGACCGAGACCTTTCCATGCACGCACTCGTCATTCACGCCCCGCTGGATTTACGCATCGAGGACGTTCCGACTCCCGAACCCGACGCTGACCAGCTGCTCATACGCGTTCGAGCTGGCGGCATCTGCGGTTCCGATCTGCATTACTTCAATCACGGCGGCTTCGGGACCGTGCGCATCAAGGAGCCGATGGTGCTCGGCCACGAGGTGTCGGGCGTCGTAGCCCGCACGGGTTCGGCCGTCACCGATATGCCGGTTGGCACACGCATCTCGATCAGCCCGAGCCGGCCGTGTGGACTCTGCCAATACTGTCAGCAAGGCCTGCAGAACCATTGCCTGGATATGCGCTACTACGGCAGCGCAATGCGCACGCCGCATGTGCAAGGCGCGTTCCGCCAGGAAATCGTCATCGATCGCTCACAGGCTCATGTCGTTGCAGACACCCTGACTGACGAAGAAGCCGCGATGGCAGAACCGCTGTCCGTCGCACTGCACGCGGTGCGCCGCGCAGGACCGTTGCTCGGCAAGCGCGTGCTCGTTACGGGATGTGGACCGATTGGCGCGTTGATCGTAGCGGCTGCCCGCCGCGCGGGCGCAGCGCACATTGTTGCGACCGATGTGAGCCCGCTGCCGCTGCAAAGCGCACTCCAGGTGGGCGCAGATGTCGCGCTCAACGTCGCCGAGCAAGCCGACGCTCTTGTGCCCTTCTCGGCCAACAAGGGAAGCTTCGATGTCCTGTTCGAGGCAAGCGGAAACGCCGCTGCATTGCGCAGCGCGTTCGACGTGCTGCGTCCGCGCGGCATCGTTGTTCAGGTCGGCCTCGGCGGCGGTGAAGTCAGCTTGCCGATGAACGTGGTCGTCGCCAAAGAATTCGAATTGCGCGGGGCATTTCGCTTTCACGAAGAGTTCGCGGTAGCAGTGGAGCTGCTGAACAAAGGCCTGATCGACGTCAAGCCGCTGATCTCCGGCGTGTTTTCGTATCGGGATTCGATCGCGGCATTTAAAGCCGCTGGCGACCGGTCGAAATCGATGAAGGTGCTGGTCAATTTCGAATGACGTTTTGTTGCCAGTAGTTGGATCGCGACGGTTAGCGTGTGAGGCATAACCGTCGCAAACAACTCAAAGCCTGCCCAAACTTCGGGCCTTAGTTATTGCAGCGCGCTTCCAGCGCGTCAATGAACGCCCGGTCCCAACGACCTTCTCTCATCGCACGCATCGTTTCGGCCTCCGCTTCCAGCACGGCGAGCGCCTTCTCGATGACAAACCTTGCGTCTTCCTGAGGAATGGCCAGCAAGCCGTCCTGATCGCCGACGACAATGTCGCCCGGGTTAACGACCATGCCGCCCACACATACCGGCACATTGATCTCGCCCGGACCGTCCTTATACGGTCCGCGGTGTGTGACACCGCGCGCATAGACCGGAAAATCCCGCTCACGAATCTCCGCGACATCGCGGATCGCGCCGTCGATCACCACGCCCGAGAGACCGATCGTGGCAGCGTAAAACGTCAAGATGCCACCGACAACCGCGTTGTTGAGGTCGCCGCCGGCATCGACCACCAGCACGTCGCCTGGGCGGCAAAACTCGAGCGCACGCAGATAGGTCAGGTTATCGCCGCCGCGCGAACGCACAGTGACCGCCGTGCCGGCCATCGTCTTCTTCCCGGGGCGCTGGTAAGGATGCAGTCCTGCACTGCCGGTGTTGCGATGCATGTTGTCGCTAAGCGCGGAGACCGGAATGTCGCGCAACGCGTTTAGAGTGCTGACTTCGGCCTGAGCAGCCGAGGGGTTCTTGCGGATGGCTTTGTACATAGTCGATGTTCGTGTCGGGAATAGAGGGAACCGCTTGACGCTGTCACGCACTCGTAACGGTATGCTCGCCACCGCGGGCACGCCAAGATGAAATCGGTCTGCCGCAATACCGAACACTTATGAAGCGAAGCGCGATCCGTCGCCGCCCTGATTAGCAAACGCGCGCTTGAACTCCAGCGCCCAGCTACGTATTCTTGTGATCAATCCCTTGGAGGCGACCCATCAACATGATTGATCTACGCGGTATCGACCTGAACCTGCTGGTGTCACTCGATGCACTGCTCGCAGAGTCCAACGTCACGCGAGCAGCCGAGCGCCTGCATCTGACGCAGCCCGCCGTCTCGACGCAACTCGCGCGGCTGCGGCAGATCTTCGGCGATCCGCTCCTGATCCCCGCCGAAACCGGCCGCGGCATGACGCGTAGCGCGCGGGCGCTGGCCTTGATGGAGCCGTTGCACGCAGCCTTGAAAAACCTGGAAGTGGTGGTGCGCCATCAACCGGCCTTCGATCCGCATAGCGACGTGCGGCGCTTCGTCATCGCAGCTAACGACAACGCCACCTCCGTGCTCGGTTTGCCGCTGATGGAGCGGCTGCCCGAACTGGCCGGCCAGGGCGTGCGCATTGCGTTCGTCGTGGCCGATCAACCGTCGACGGCAGAGCGCCTCGAGCGTGGCGAGATCGATCTGCTGCTCGGTTCCGAACGGATGATTCCGGCGTCGATGAAAGCCCGCAAACTGTTCGACGAGCGTTTCGTCTTCGTGCAGCGCAAGGGGCATCCACGAGGCACGGCGTCGCTCGATCTGGATACGTATTGCGCGCTAAACCATGTACTCGTCTCGACGAGTGGCGGCAGTTTCTACGGCTTCATGGACGAACATCTCGATGCGCTCGGCCGTGCGCGGCCCGTCGCACTCTCGGTCCAGCATTTCACGCTAGTGCCCGAATTGCTGGTGAATTCGGACTACGTTTCGACGTTGCCGTCGCGCTTTGCGGAGCGTCATAACAAGCGGCTCGATCTGTTCGAACTGCCGTTCGAGGCGCGCGGCTTCACGCTATTCGCGGCGTGGCATCCGCGTAACCATGTCGACCCGGCACTCGTGTGGCTACGCGAAACACTAACGGATCTGGCAGCAGCATAGGGCTTCAATTCCTCTGTATGCCTTACCAATAGCACGTTTGACCGCCGATTTTCCGCTCCGTGGCGGCACCAATAGCTCCTGTTGTATTGCACAAAACAGTGTTTCTTTTCTAGCCCGATAACGGACGCTTGATCCTCTGCGGCATTGCATATAGTTAATCGCAACGTGCAGCGATGCCGCGTCGCATCCGCATGTCCGGACGTCTTCCCGCAGTTCCCGCTCACCACCGCGGCATCGAAATTGCTGACTTCCTATACGCCGCCAGTGCATCGCATAGAACTCCCGACGTGTCGCGGGTTTGCATCGACCTTTCATGGAGCAAACAGAACGTTATGTCCAGAAATCGAGTCCCCCCGGGTTCAGACGACGAACCTGACGCCACCCCCAATAAACCTTCGCGCCGCCGCTTCCTGCAATCCGCTGCGGCCGCCGCGACGGTAGGCGTTACGCCGCATGTCCATGCCCAGAACCAACCTGCCGCCGTGCCGTCGCCCGAAGCGCCGCGCGCGCCCGAGCCGCCGCAGCCGGTCACGCTCAATGTCAACGGCCGCGCCTATACGCTGCAACTCGAGCCGCGCGTGACGCTGCTCGATGCACTACGCGAATACGCCGGGTTGATGGGCACGAAGAAAGGCTGCGACCGCGGCCAGTGCGGCGCGTGCACCGTCATGGTGGAAGGCCGTCGCATCAACTCTTGCCTGACACTTGCCGTGATGCACGATGGCGAAACCATCACTACAGTGGAAGGCCTGGCGAGCAATGGCGTGTTAAGTCCGATCCAGCGCGCCTTCATCGAACACGACGCCTTCCAGTGCGGCTACTGTACGCCCGGGCAATTGTGCTCGGCCACTGCCATGCTCAACGAGTTCGGCAACGGTACCGCCAGCACCGTCACGGCCGATGTCCGCACGCGCCCCTCCCAACTCAGCGACGATGAAATCCGCGAGCGCATGAGCGGCAACATCTGCCGCTGCGGTGCGTATGCGAACATCGTCGCCGCCGTGCGCGCCGTGCATGACGGCAGCACGGGCAACGCCTAGGAGGCCGGCATGGACGCGATCTCCTACGAACGCGCTGTGGACGTGAGCGGCGCGCTGCGCGCAGCGCAGCAACCCGGCACGATGTTTATCGGCGGCGGTACCAACCTGCTGGATCTGATGAAAGGCGGTGTGGAGCAACCCGTAC
This sequence comes from Paraburkholderia sp. GAS206C, assembly GCF_050435645.1. NCBI lineage: Bacteria > Pseudomonadati > Pseudomonadota > Betaproteobacteria > Burkholderiales > Burkholderiaceae > Paraburkholderia > Paraburkholderia sp. GAS206C. The sequence continues at coordinate 729,409 of NZ_JBNDKR010000001.1, forward strand.
ATCTTGTCGATATCACGCACCTGCGCGGCCTCGACACTATCGGCACGCTGCCCGACGGCGGCCTGCGCATCGGCGCACTCGTGCGTAACAGCGATGCCGCCAATCACGCCCTGGTACGCGAGCAGTACCCGTTGCTGTCACAAGCGTTTCTGGCCGGCGCCTCGCCGCAGTTGCGCAATATGGCCACCGTTGGCGGCAATCTGATGCAGCGCACGCGCTGCGGCTACTTCTACGATACGGCATTTAGCCAATGCAACAAGCGCCAGCCCGGCAGCGGCTGCGCTTCGATAGAAGGGCAAAACCGCACGCATGCGATCCTCGGCGCCAGTTCGCAGTGTGTCGCCGTGAACCCGTCGGATATGAGCGTGGCACTCGTAGCGCTCGATGCCGTGGTGCGCGTGAGCAGTCTGCGCGGCGAGCGCACGATTCCGATCTCGGAGTTTCACCGCCTGCCTGCCGATCGTCCGGAAGTGGATACGACACTGCAACCCGGCGAGCTGATCACGGCGGTCGACTTGCCGCCCCCGCTCTTTAGCGACCACTCCCATTACCTGAAGGTGCGCGACCGCGCGAGTTACGCGTTTGCGCTCGTTTCGGTCGCCGCGGCTTTGCAAATGGATGGCAATACGGTTAGGACTGCGCATATCGCCTTAGGCGGGGTCGCGCATAAGCCGTGGCGCGCGAGTGTCGCGGAGCAGATGCTGAGTGGGAAACCGATCTCGGATGCGAATCTGCGCGCGGCCGCCGCTGCCACGATGGGCGAGGCGCAGCCGCTCAGCGGCAACCGCTTCAAGGTGCAACTCGCGCAACGCTCGATCGTGCGTGCCGTGAATCAGGCCGCGGGCCGGACGGGAGGTGTCGCATGACTACGAACCTGAACACGAAGGCGCCACTGGTCGGTCAGCCGATGGATCGCACCGACGGCGTGCTGAAAGTCACCGGCGAGGCCCGCTATGCAGCGGAATTTGGCGGAGCGCGCCTCGCGCACGCAGTGCTGGTGACGAGCACGATCTCGAGCGGCAGCATTGCCTCGATCGATGCGAGCCGCGCGCAATCGCTACCGGGCGTACTGCTGGTGATGACGTATCAGAACGCGCCGCGCCTGCCCAATGGCGGGCGTCCGCCGCTGGCGCCGCCCGCCGGCCGTCATCTGTCGTTGCTGCAGGACAACCAGGTTCACTACAGCAATGAGCCAGTCGCCGTGGTGGTGGCCGACACGCTGGAGCGCGCCACCGACGCCGCACAGCAACTGCGCATCACGTATCAGGCGACGCCTGGCGCGCATAACTTCACGCGCGCCAAAGCGACCATGCACGCGCCGATCAGCCCGCAGGGCCGCCAGACCGACACGCAACGCGGCAACTTCGATGAGGGCGTGGCCGCCGGCAGCGTGCGCATCGATCAGGTCTACACGACACCGGTCGAACATCACAACCCCATGGAGCCGCACGCCACCATGGCGCATTGGGATGGCCCGCAACTGACGCTGTACGACTCCACCCAGGGCGTGAGCGGCACGCGCACCGCCGTGGCGAAAACGCTCGGCGTATCGCCGGATGACGTGCACGTGACCTCGCCGTTCCTCGGCGGCGGTTTCGGCGGCAAGGGCTCGTCCTGGTCGCATGTGGTGCTCTGCGCGATGGCCGCGAAGCAGACGGGACGTCCGGTGCGCCTCGCCTTGACGCGCCCGCAGATGTTCGGCTCGGTCGGCGCGCGACCGCGTACAGAGCAGCATTTCCTGCTCGCCGCGCGGCCCGACGGCACGCTCACCGCGATGCTCCACGACAGCATCTCGAACACGTCGACGATCGAAGACTGGACCGAGACCTGCTGCATGGTCACGCGCATGCTCTATGCCGTGCCGAATCAGCTGACGACGCATCGCCTCGTCCAGTTGAACCTTGGTACGCCTACATTTATGCGCGCGCCAGGCGAAACCACAGGCTCGTTCGCGCTCGAATCCGCGATGGACGAACTCGCGTGGAAACTCAAGATGGACCCCGTCGCATTGCGGCTGAAAAACTACGCGGAAGTCGATCCGCAGGAGAACAAGCCTTTTTCGAGCAAGGCACTGCGCCAATGCTATGAGATTGGCGCGGAAAAATTCGGCTGGTCGCGGCGTACTTCGACACCCCGTTCGATGCGCTCCGGCCATACGTTGATCGGCCTCGGCATGGCGAGCGCCACGTATCCCGCCAACCGCAGCCCGGCCGCAGCCATTGCGCGCATCCTGCCCGACGGAACGGCAATGGTCGGCTCGGGTACGCAGGATCTCGGCACCGGCACCTACACGGTGATGACCCAGGTGTCCGCCGACGCGCTCGGCTTTCCGCCCGAAAAAATCCACTTCGAGCTCGGCGATTCGAGCTTGCCTCAAGCGCCCGGTTCGGGCGGCTCGCAATCGGCCGCGAGCGTCTCGCCGGCGGTGCACGATGCCTGCACGCAGGTACGCAACCAGTTGATCTCGCTCGCGCTGGCCGACAATGCATCTCCGGTGCACGGCATGGATGCGTCCGATGTGACCGTGCAGGACGGCTGGGTGGTCAGCCGCGCGAATCCGTCACTGCGCGACCCCGCGGCCGCAATTCTCGCGCGCGCCGGCGGCAAGCCAATCGAGGCCGTGGTAAGTGTGAAGCCCGGCCAGGAGCGCAGCGAATATTCGCTGCATTCGTTCGGGGCGGTGTTCACGGAGGTCCATGTCGATGCGGATCTCGGCACGATCCGGGTGCCGCGCATCGTCGGCGTGTACGACGTCGGCCGGGTCCTCAATGAGAAAACCGCGCGCAGCCAGATGATGGGCGGCATGGTGTGGGGCATCAGCGCCGCATTCGAAGAAGACACGCTGCTCGACGAGCGCTATGGACGCTTCGTCAATATGAATCTCGCCGAGTATCACGTGCCGGTGAATGCGGACATCGGCGCGCTGGATGTCACCTTCGTGAACGAACCGGATCCTCATATCAATTCGCTGGGCGTGCGGGGGATTGGCGAGATTGGCCTGACCGGCGTGGTGGCAGCGCTCGCGAACGCGGTTTATCACGCCACTGGCGTGCGGGTGCGGGATTTGCCGATCACGCTCGATAAGGTGTTACCGCCGGTGGAGGTTTGAAGGGGCCGGCGCGCCCGCCACATTCGCGCTTGCCTGCTCGCCGGTTGCGCCGCACAATCGACCTCATCCTCCTCTCCAGGTGCCGCCCATGGCCTATGCCTCGCTCGCAACCGGCGTGCTGCTCGCCGCCGGCTACGGGTCGCGCTTCGATCCGGACGGTCTGCACAATAAACTGCTCGCCCGCATGCCGGACGGCGGCATCGTTGCGCATGAAGCCGCGCATCGCCTGCTGCTGGTGGTCAGCCGCGTGCTCGCCGTGGTGAGGCCAGGATCCGAAGCGCTGGCCCGCATGCTCAATGAGGCCGGTTGCGACGTGGTGTTCTCGGCCGACGCCGAACGCGGCATGGGCGCGAGCCTCGCCGCCGGCATCGAAGCGAGCGCCGACTCGGAAGGGTGGATCGTCGCGCTGGCCGATATGCCGCGCATTGCTGTCGCCACGGTAGAAGCCGTAGCGCGCACGCTCGACGGCGGAGCATCGATTGTCGTGCCGTTTTATCAAGGCCAACGCGGGCATCCGGTCGGTTTCGGCGCGGAGCACGGCGAAGCCTTGCGCGGACTCGACGGCGACACCGGCGCCCGTGCCCTGCTGGCCGCAAACCGGGTCGCACGTCTGGATCTCGACGATCCGGGCATCCTGCGCGACGTGGATACACCCGACGATCTCGCCGGCGTGTGACCGGACAACCCTGCGTGCAACCTCCCAGACGATCTCGCGCGGCGCCTCCCGGGCGGCGCCGCGCTCAGGCACACGCCTTGCGAATGCACAGACGTTGTGCGCAGCGCGCGCCAATACCGACTAAGCTGATGTGACGCGTTCCCGTCGTCACATCAGACGCGGTATGCCGCGTGCCTCGCCTCCGACAATCCAGTGCGACTCCCATGAGCGAAACCAGCCCGCGTCTTTTTGTTGTCTCGCCCCATTTCGACGATGCCGTCTTTAGTTGCGGCGCGTTGCTAGCCACCCATCCCGACGCCGTCGTCTGCACCGTCTTCGCCGCGGCGCCCGAGCCGGATATGCAGACTGAATGGGACCAGCAGGCCGGCTTTACGAGCGCGCAGGAATCGGTGAATGCGCGCACACTGGAAGACAATCGTGCGCTCGAACTGCTCGACGCGGTCCCGGTCAGGATGCCGTTTCGCGACGGCCAGTATCTGGACTCGCCGTCGATCAGCAGGTTGTCGGCCGCGCTTGAAGAAACCATTTACCGCTCGACCGCGAACACGCTGGTGATGCCGCTCGGTCTGCATCACGCCGATCACGCGCTGGTCTACGACGCCTGCATCGAAATCCTGCCGCGGCTGTCGCACCTGACGTGGTTTGCCTACGAGGATGCGATCCACCGCCGCCAGCCGGGCGTGGTCGAGGCGCGCCTCGACGATCTGGCGCTACGGGGGATTGTGGCGACGCCGGCGCACCCGTCGATCGCACACACGATCGATGCCGAACGTCAGGCGTACCTGAAGCGCGAGGCCGTCTATGCTTATGAGAGCCAGCTACGCGCATTCGGGCCGAAAGGTTACGAAGATGTGTTTCGCGCCGAACACTACTGGCAGTTGAGCGTGTCCCGTGCTCCCGCACGCCGCTCCTCTCCCGCGAGGTGACGTCATGTTTTTCCGCATGCATACCAACCCGATTCCCGACCCGCTTGCGGACCCGACACGCGATCCGGAGGGCGACCCGCTGGCGCCGCCCTCGCCCGGCCATCACAACGACGAGCCGCAGCGGCCCGAAGGGCCGCCGGATAAAGATCCGGTTTGACGCTGCGGAGTCGGGCTGGCTTTAACGCGTGATTTCGGTAAAGCCTTGCAGCAGACGGTCGACGTCCGCGGGATGGATGTTGCCCATCGTCGAGATGCGGAACAGTTCCGCCGAGAGGCCGCCCTGGCCTGCGTAGATCACAAAGCCGCGGGCCTTCAGCGCGTCGTGCAGTTGCGGGTAGCTGATGCCGGCCGGCAGCCGGTAAGCGCGCAACACCACCGACGACTGCTCCGGCGGCAGCACGCTCTCCATCCCGCGCGCAGCCAGACCTGCACGCGCCTGCTCGGCAAGCGCCGCATAGCGCGCGTGACGTGCCTTCCAGCCGCCTTCGTCCTCGAGTTCACGTAATGCTTCGACGAGTGCGTAGTAGGCGTGCACCGACGGCGTGAACGGCGTATTGCGCTGATCCTGCAGTTTGGCGAGACGCGCCAGGTCCAGGTAGTAGGTACGGCTTGCCGCGTGAGCCAGGGCCTCGCGCCGGACAATGACAAACGACGCGCCCGGCACGCCATGCAGACACTTGTTGGCGGTCGCCGCGACGGCTGCGATGGTGCTGTCGGCGAAATCGATTGCCTCGGCGGCGAAACTGCTGACGCCATCCACCAGCAGACGCACGCCATGCATGCGGCACACCGCGGCCAGCGCCTGCAGATCGTTCAGACGGCCGGTGGTGGTCTCGTGATGAATCACCGCCACGTGCGTGAAGCCCTCGCCCGCAGCGAGGCGTGCCGCTATCCGTTCGAGGTCGGGCGCCTGCATCCAGTCGTGCTTGAGCGCTTCGTGCGCGATACGGTACTGGCTCGCAATCTGCGTAATGCGCTCGCCGTACACACCGTTTTCGACCACCAGCAGCTTGCCGTTCTCCGGCACCAGGCCCGCAATCATGCTTTCGACAGCAGCGGTACCCGAACCGGTCATCAGCACGGCTTGCCACTCGGCGGGGTCGAGCTGATAGATCTGCAGCAGACGCTCGCGCGCCTCTTCCTGCAGATCGAAGAACTCGCTCTCGCGATGACAGAGATCGGGCTGCAGCAGACTCTGGCGCACACGCTCGGTCAACGTCACGGGGCCGGGATTGAGCAACAACATCATTGGGCTCCTTGAGCGGTGGCGATATGGCACATGAGACGCGTCTTCACATCCGGCGGAGTGATGGTGGGGCGCGGCAGGCCGTCCGGCGTGCCGCGGCGGATCGCAAGGCGCACGAAACGCGGACCCTTGAGCGGCGCCGCGGCGAGTACTTCGTCGAGCACGGCCAGATCGTCGCTTTCGACCGCCGAGGCATAACCGCACGCGGCCGCGACGCCCGCGAACGACACCTGCGCAGACACCGTTGCCTGACCGCCGGTCGAATCGTGCGCGCCGTTGTCGAGCAGGACGTGTGTCAGATTGGACGGACCGTATGCACCCAAGGTGGCGAACACGCCCATACGCATCAGCGCGGCGCCGTCGCCGTCGACTGCGACCACGTGCAGGTCGGGACGCGTCAGCGCCAGACCGAGCGCGAACGGCGTCAGGCAGCCCATCGAGCCGACCATGTACAGCTGGTTCGGCCGGTCGTCGAGCGCATACAGTTCGCGCCCGCAAAAACCCGTGGATGCCAGCACCACCGTCGATTCAGCCGGCGTGTGCGCGATCACGCGCTGCAACGCGGCCTGGCGCGTCGGCAGCGCATCCGCCGCCACGCCGCGCCACTGCGCTTGTGCCGCGGACGGCGTGCGGCGCGCCGCGCCGTCACCCTGCTTCAGCTCATACGGCGCTACGCTGCCCTTCTGCATGACGAGCGCATACGGACGACCGGTCTCGTCCATGTGAGCAATCGCGCGATCGAGCGCCGGGCCGATGGCGTCGGCTTCGGTCGGGAACGTCTCCCACGGAATTTCCATGGTATCGAGCATGGCCGGCGTGACCGGTCCCATCAGCGCATGCTGCGGCTCGTCGGACACGCCGGGCTGGCCGCGCCACGTGACGATCAGCAGTTGCGGCAGACGGAACGTCCAGGTCAGCGACGTCAGCGGGCTCACCGCATTGCCGAGCCCGGAGTTCTGCATCATCGTGACGCCGCGCCGGCCGTTCTGCGCGCCGAGCGTGACGCCGGCGATCAGCGCGACCGCGTCGCCTTCATTGGCCGCCGAGACGTAATGCAGCGACGGGTCCTGCAGCACATAGTTGATAAACGGCGTCAGATACGAACACGGCACACCGGCATACCAGTCGAAGCCACGCTCGCGCGCCGCCTCGACAAACTGTGCAGCCTCGATCATTGCGCCTCTCCGCTGGCGGCGCCAGAGGCGAGCGGCGTTTGCGAGTGCGCGAAATCGCCGGCACGACGGAAGTCTTCCAGATCGTTGACGCCACGCCAGTGACCGTGCACGTACTGCACTTCGATCGCTTCACCGGCTTCGATCAGCGCGTTGAGCAGCGCGGGCATATCGAGCTTGTCGAAATCCGGACGAGCACGCAACGTGGTCAGCACCGCGTGCAGACGCTCGCGTCCTTCGCCGCGCACGTTCAAGAGACCAACCCAGCGGCCGTCCGGCTGCTTGACGTCGCTCGAAGTCGCGTTGCCCTGCAGCTCGCTCGAGACGCGCTTGAGCAGCACCTTGTTGCCGAACAGACCGCGATCGTCCGACGCCGAGCACCATGCGAAGTCGCGCACGCTGCTGTTGACCGGCTCGGTCAGTGATGAATCCACCACGACGCTAAACGGCGCTTCGCTTTCGACCAGGTCGCGCACGATATAGCTGCGGAACAGCAGATCGCCGTACGAGATGACCGTATCCGACTTGAGCGCATCGACGGCGCAGGCGAGCGAGGCCAGTTCGCCGGTCTCCGCATGGCGTTCGTTGACGACCAGCTTGATGCCGGCGGTTTCGATGGCATCGGCGCGATAGCCGCCGACCACGGTGATGTCGTTGACGCCCTGCTTCTTGAACGCATCGACGAGCCAGCGCAACAGCGGCTTGCCGGCGATCGGCAACATGACCTTGGGACGATCCGCCGTCACGGCTTCGAGACCGGCACCACGGCTGGCGGCCAACACGACGGCCGAAGCCGACGCGCGCGAAGCCGACAGATAGCGGTTTTCGGCTTCCGAGTATTCATCGGCGTCCTGCAGACGGAAGATTTCGTTGACGGACGCGATGCGGTCCTCGACATCGACGAGCGTTTCGCTGGCGTGGATTTCTTTGGCAACCGCTTGCATAGCCGAGGTCGACGCGCGAATCAGATGGTTCGCCCAGATGACGGTGCTGATGCCCGCTTCGCGGAACACTTCAGTCGGCGTGCTGTAGTACTTGGTCGGCACGATGACGAGCGGACCACGGCCGGCCCATTCGCGGGCGAACTCGAGGATTTCGTCGGGACGCGACAGCTTGCTGTGAATCAGGATCGCGTCGGCGCCGGCCAGACGATAGGCTTCGGCGCGGCGCAGCGCTTCATCCATGCCCCAACCGGCGATCAGTGCTTCGACGCGCGCGACGATCGAGAAGTCCTCATCGGTCTGCGAGTCTTTACCGGCCTTGATCTTGCCGCAGAACTCGTCCATTTCGGCGAGCGGCTGACGTTCGCCGTTGATGAAGCTATTGGTCTTGGGGAACTGCTTGTCTTCGATACAGACGCCGGCGATGCCACGTTGTTCGAGTTTGCGCACGAGGCGGCGGACGTTATTGAAGTTACCGTAGCCGGTATCGCCATCGAGGAGGATGGGGAGATCGCTGGCATCGGCCATGAATTCGAGGTTATCGACGACCTGGGTCCAGCTGGCTTCGTTGTTGTCGCGCACGCCGAACTGGGCGGAGATGGCGAGACCGGAGGCCCAGATGGCCTTGAAGCCGGCTTCCCGGACGATGCGGGCGGAGAGGCCGTTATGGGCCTCCATCATGAATTCGAGCTGGGTGCTGGTGAGCATCTGGCGCAGGCGGGAGCTGCGCGAGGCGGCGACGAAAGCGGGTTCGCGGGCGTTCATGGTTTGGGTGTGCTCCTGCGGTGTCTGTTTGCTGTTTTTTGCCTGCCGCGGGGTTGGATGTGCTTTGCTCGCGGCGCGGGTTTGGGTTTCATTGCCGATGGCTGGGGGTGATGTTCGCGGGTTTCATTGCGGTGTCACCGTGATCTGGGCCAGTCTCGCGTCTGAAAAAAAGTGACTATAACGGATAAGGATTGTTTTCGCTTTTGCGGATGCCATTGTGGTTGCCATATATGGCGATTTTTGTGGAAATGTGGCTTTTTTTGCTGTTTTCATTATTTAGGGTTCTTTTTCTCATACTGAGGGTTTTGATTTTTTTGTTTATCTGGAATTGCGGTTTTTTATTTTCGCTTTCGCGGGTCGCTTGTTATTAGGGTGTTGGCCTTTCCTTGCATTCTTATCGGTCTATTAGCGATGCCCCTGCCCGGGGCGGCACTTACTTTCGCGCGTCCGACGTCGTTGTGTGGACAGATTCATTTTCAATCCGGAAGAGACAGCGAATGCTAGCCATCCTGCCCTGAGATGGCGGGCGACATGTGACAAGACGTCAGTCTGCAAGGATGCGATGGTCGTGCAAGCGGTGCTGCGCGTCGAGCCCGCGAAATGCGGCACTGACCTACGGATAATTCGGCTTCGTTGCCAATCTACCCTAGTGCGTGAGATCCGGATTCTGTTCAGTCGCACACGCGCGCAATGACGCCGCGATGGCAGGCTTTTTTATTTTGTCAAAGACATCCGCCAACTGCGCCTGTGCAACCGGATCGCCTTCGCGTGCAGCGCGCCAGCGCAACGATTCGATCGTATCGAGCGTGCCGTCGCTGGGCGCGTCGCCATCGTAGCCCGAACGCGCCTCGAGTACGTCTGCGAGCTTGTTGTATCCGGCCGGGACATGATGCACAAGCAGCCAGGCGACAATCGGTACCGCGCCTTCCCAGTACTCGTCCTCAAGACTACTGTTGACGAGCCGAGCTGCAGCGCGCCAATAACCAAGAGATGCCGCTTTCGCATATCCCCTGTCCGCTTCGGGCCCGCGCGTCATAGAAGCCTGGTTGAATGCGGAAAGCGCAGCGGGAGACGGAGGGGGAAGTTCCAGCTTTGTACAACTGAATTTGGTCGGTGCATTTTCCGGCAGATTCGCCCAGCGCTCCTGCTCCTTTAACACGCGGTCGAGCGTAGATGCGACATCGCTATCCTTTAATGTTTTAAAGACCCAGTCGGTTCGGACATGCTGGTTCTGCCACCAGTCGTCGTCCGCGCTGGCGTTCTGGGCAAAGACAACCATTGGAATCACTGCGATACAGCAGATCAGGCGCTTAAATCGTGATCTGCCAATAGGTATATATCTGAACATAACGTGGTCTAAGTATTGATTGCGTCAGGAATCGAGGGCGGAAGTAGGCTTATATTCGTGTCGATTTATCCCCTATGCATGATCGAGGTAAGCCTTGAGGCTCCATTCCTCGTTGGTGCGGTATACGCGCATGCCGAGCAGCCAGTCCAGGCCAGGAATGGGACGGGGATCCTTCAGGGCGAGTGGCGGCATCGTCTCGCCTTTCCTGAAACGGCGGGTCGCGTCGTAGCTGACCGAAGCGAATCCCCGGACACACCACACGCCGTCCTGCGGGCAGACTTCACCGGGGCGAACGAGCGTGCCCAGCGGTACGCGGCTCTCCAGTTCCTTTTCATGCGCGGTCCTGACCCGAAGGCCTGTCGCCGGGTCGAGGTTCTTCTCGCGGGCCAGCCGTTCAACCAGCGCATCGGACGGCTTCGGCGGCGGCACGGCTGCGGCCTGTTCCTTCTCCCACTGGAACGTGCCGTCCCACGGCGGTAGTTTCGCGGGCGGCAGTGGCACGATCTGGTCGACGTCGGGGACTTTCGGGTTCAGACCTTCGTTCCTGTCGAGGAATTTGCCGATCGCTTTGTAGCGGCGCGAGCGTTCGGGATCGTTCGGAACAGCTAGGTAATACAGCACCCGGTTTTCTGGAGTTACCGCAAAGCCATTTTCAAGAGCCCAAGCAGCCAGGCGATTTCCCGCCATGACGCCCTGCTGGAAAGCCCTGAGTGCTTCAGCGTAGACCTCGTCGTCGGCGCGACCAATCGCCAGAGAGGTCGCGGCCTTGCCATGTCCCTGGTCTGCTGAGCACCGGTACATCTGCAGCGCAACCTCAGGTGCGGCGTCAACCGGGAACAGTTTCTCCGCGAGGTAATACTGCGCATCCGGACTGCCCAGGTCCGCTGCCTTGCGGAAATAGCGCAACGCGGTCTCGCTGTTCTGCTTCAGCCCGTAGCCGAGTTCGAGGTAATGCGCGATGTCGTAGTAGCCGGCCGGCACACCCTGTTTGACCAGTTGCGCTGCCAGGTCGATCGTCTCTTTCGGTGCATCCGGAGAATCGGCCAGCCCCGTCGACACCAGCGCCTGAAGGTTGGTATTGGCCTTGTAGTGATCGTGAGCCGCCGCGATCCGGTAATACCGCGCGATATCGTCGAAGTCCTTCGGGCCGTCCTGCTTCTGCAGCCAGCGGCCGTATCTGAACAACTGGTCCGCATCGGGATCGAGCGGCGGCAGATGGTCGTCCTCGTGTACGCAGGTAAAGGCGAGATTCGCGCGCACGGCGCTCAGGTCAGGTAGTGAAGCCAATGGGTTCTCCTTTGTACAGGCGCAGGCAAGACTCGCCACCAGGGCGATGAGAATGCCTCGTCTCATGAGTCAATCCTCGTAAGTGCGTGTGGGCGAGGTCCGCAGGAAGCCTACGAGGGACGCGATCGGAGCCCGCTTTGCGCTCTGTCTTTTGGTGTTCTTGGAAATGATGTAACTCCACTGCAAGTACGCCTCCGACACATCATCCTGAGCCCCCCTATTGTTCGTATGCAGCGCCCACATCTGTTTGCGCAGCGCAGACGTCAGGCCGCCATGCTCATGGCAGATATTCAGTTCGCTATCCACCTCCATGCTGCGCCGGTTGACATTGGCCGAGCCGTGCGTCGTAAACACGTCGTCGACGATCATCAGCTTCTGGTGGACATAGACGTAGTCCCACGCCTTGCCTGCAGGCGTGTCCGGTGCGACCAGGGTACAGACCAGCACCTTCATCCCCGGCATATCCTGCGGCGGCACCAGCTCTCCCTCCTTCGTCATGCCGTCCGGGCTCACGCTCGCCACCCGCCGTTTCTCCTGCCTCGTCTGCTCCAGCTGCTGCCCGATTTCCGCCTGCCGGAGCTGGCCGCCCTGCAGGTAATTCGCGAGCCCCTGCATCTGCGAGAAACCGCGCCCTGCATCATCGCGCGCTGGCTGGCCGCCTGTTCGTCAGCAAGCTGCTTCTCCAGCGTATGCTCCTGCTGCGTAAGCTGGTCGTTCTTCTCCAGTGTCTCGACCCCGGGCATCCGGTCGCCATATCCGAGCGCCGCGAGCATCTGGTAGCTGCTCACTGTCCCGCGGCCGATGCCGTCGTCGTTCGAGTTCGTGACCACGAACAGATAGACCTCACCATGCTTCGCCGGGTTGCGCCCCCCCTTGATCTGCGCGTTGACGTTCTCCCGCAGCCTGTCGGCCACCGGCATGTAACGGAAATACTGGTTTTCGATGTACACGAATCTCGTCGTGTTGTTCACCGCCTGCAGGTACAGCGAAGCGATGTCCTTCGTGCCGTCCTTGCCGTGCTGCGACTGCGTGCGAAGGATCTGCGCCATCACCGGCGTACCGTGATCCGCGCGCAGCTTCAGCCGGCAAGCCAGCGCCGCCCGCGCCTGGGTCAGGTTCTGCCCGGTCGCGTCGTCCCACGCCTGGCAGAAATTCTCGTTCAGGTACTCGAGGACCGGACCCGTCACCTTCGCGGACATGTCCTGCCGCGGATGCAGGCCGTTGCGTCCCATTCGCGGCGCCTGCCGCAGCCAGGTGTGATCGTCCCGGTCCCAGTATTCGTCCAGCGTGTTGTGCCCCATCACGAACCCGATGGCCCGCTCGGGAAGCTCGTAGTCGACAAGCACCATCTTCTGGTGATGCGAGGGCTCCGCCGTCATCGCCGCGGTGTTCCGCTCTCTCAGCGTGGGGTCGCCCTGCGGGCCGCTCATCCACGTGCGCCAGGCGATTTCGGCGCGCTCTCTCAGATCGAAATCGCGCGTGGCGAATTCAATGTTTGCCAGCGGCCTGGGCGCGCCCGGCAACGCGTTCAATGCCGCGGTCACCACCGATTTCGCTGCGGGGAACGGATTGGCCCTCGTCCCGGCCGACATCCGCGTGACATTGTTCCGGTTGGCCCGCCAGTACCAGAGCTGGTCGAATTCCCGCTGGGCGCGGGTGCGCCCGTCCTGTGCAGCCCCCGCCAACCCGACTGGCCCGTGGTTGCCTGGCATCATGTCTTCCGAGAAGGACGCCACGTGCAGTGCGTCGCTCCAGACCAGCAGCCGGATCCTGATGTGAGGTTTCTCGAGGCCCTTGTATTCGAGCAGTTCACCGATCGACGGCGAACCCGCCGCGTCGCTGCCCCGTCTGAAATACATGGACGGCTGGAAACCCCAGCACAGGATATCGATGCTGTGCTCCGCGTTCCGTATGGCGTCGAACACCGCCGCAAAGGCCGTCTCGCCATTCACCAGCGGCAGGTACGTGGCCAGCGCGGGGTTGTATTCGGTGCGCTGCACGAACCATGGGGAGGTGAGCGTTGCGCTTCGCGTGCAGGAAAGCGCGAGCGGCGTGGTAGCGCTCTGCTGTTTCATGGTCAGGCGTCCGTATCAGGGTTGAGCAGCGGGTTGCGCCTGATTCAGCAGGACTGCAAAGATCAGGAGGCCGCGATGCGGAGCTTGTTTAGCTCCTGAAGGTTTTTACCCCGCATGCCATCCCGATTCGTGCGGAAAAATCTGCAAATCAGTCGTTGAAAGTCGAGGCGCCATTCGGCAGGCTTCGCTCTTATCCAGCGACACCCGGAAAAGCCGTGCCCATTTCCATCTCGCGTACAAACTCTCCTGATGCAATGGGGCTTAAGTTGAGAGCACTGCCCCGCAAAGGGGCATCGCTAATAGACCGATAAGAACGCAAGGAAAGGCCAAAACCCCAATAAAACAAATAAACGCATTAATCAGACAAAAACAAAAAACAAAAACCCAGGGTTCCCCCCTACTTCACCAAAAACCCGGCGAAGCCGTTAAACACCATAACCCCAAGCCCGCCGCGGGCGAAAAAACACCCTCACCTGGAACTCGCAAAATGCCCTCCATGACCTTGAACAAAAAACTCGGGTCGATGATCCTCATCTTATGGATCGGCCTGATTCTGATCGGCGGCTTTGGCGCGTACCAAAACCGCGCCTCCATGATCTCCGAGCGCCGCGATCAACTCATGGCCGTCGCCCAGCAATCCGTCAGCATCATTAACCACTACTACACGCTGTCCCAGCAACACGCTCTCAGCGAGCCCGACGCCCAGAAACAGGCCCTCGCCGTCCTCGCCTCCGTGCGCTACGGCAAAGACGGCTATGTCTCCGTTAACAACTCGCAGCCGGTCGTGCTGATGCACCCCATCAAGCCCGAACTCAACGGCAAGGACATGTCCCAGTTCACCGATCCAGCCGGCAATCATCTGTACGTCAACATCGTCAACGCGGGTAACAGCAACGTCAACGGCGGCTTCGTCTCGTATCTGTGGAGCAAACCCGGCCATGATCAGCCCGTCCCCAAAACCAGCGTCTCACTGCGCTTCGCCCCCTGGGACTGGTACGTCGTCACCGGTATGTACATGGACGACGTTCAGCAAGCCTTCTACGCCAGTCTCATCGTCTGGCTCGCCATCACCACGGTCCTCGGCGGCATCGCCACGTTCGTCATGATGCTGGTGCTCCGCAGCGTACGTCACGCTCTCGGTGGCGAGCTCGAAATCGCCGTCATCGCCGCACAGCGTATGGCAAGCGGCAATCTCGCCGTCAACGTGCCGGTCCAGTATCGCGATACCGGTAGCCTGTTGCACGCCCTGCACACCATGCAGGCCGGCCTCGTCGAAACCGTGTCGCGCGTGCGCACCGGAACGGAAAACATCAACGTGGGCGCTTCCGAAATCGCCGCCGGCAATACCGATCTCTCGCAACGCACCGAGCAACAGGCCGCTGCGCTCGTCCAGACCGCCTCCAGCATGGATCAGATGACGGTCAACGTTAAGCAGAACGCCGAGAGCGCCACCCAGGCCGCGCAACTCGCCGGCCAGGCAGCGGACGTCGCCACGCGCGGCAGCCGCGTCGTCGACGACGTGGTCCGCACCATGGGCGAAATCACTCATAGCTCGCGTCAGATCGGTGACATCATCGGCGTGATCGATGGGATCGCTTTCCAGACCAACATCCTCGCCCTCAATGCAGCCGTCGAAGCGGCTCGCGCTGGCGAACAGGGCCGCGGCTTCGCCGTCGTCGCCTCGGAAGTGCGCAGCCTCGCACAACGCTCGGCCACCGCTGCCAAGGAAATCAAGGCGCTGATCGAAACCTCCACGAATACTGTCGAGGCCGGTGCATCGCTAGTCGCCAACGCCGGTTCGACGATGGGCGAGATCGTGCAGTCAGTACGCCGCGTCAACGAAATTCTCGAGGAAATCAGCCACGCCTCGCGTGAGCAAAGCGCCGGCATCGAACAGGTCAACCGCGCGGTCGGTGAGATGGATCAGGTCACGCAGCAGAACGCGGCATTGGTCGAGCAGGCTGCCGCCGCTGCGCACTCGCTCAAGGATCAGGTCGGCTCGCTGCGCGAAGCAATCTCGAGTTTTGCGCTGCCGGCCTGAGGGCGAGCCGCTATAGCTATACATACGTTACCTGTTTCTGCCGGGCGCCTTTAACACGCGCTCGATGCCTGAAAAGAAGGCGCCCGCAAAACGCCTATTGGGATGCGTTTGGTGGCCGGGCGCCTCTCAACACGCCGCGTCGGAGAGACGCATTGTTTGAACGAACCAGTCGCGCGGATTTTTCAGGCTGCGTGGCTGGTTTTTGACCCGCCGCCTTCCTTCTCTTCGTGTTTCCCTACGCGCACCGATCTACGGAAGCGCAACTTCTCTCCCCTTTGCAACCCGCTTAAGCAAAGCCCGACGTCCTTGACGCGACGTGCTTCCTCGCCGTCGCTATGGGCTCGCATAGGCCTCGCATTAATATTACGTTTTAATTACAATCACGACGTTGCCGCCACCTGCGTTCGCTGCTCGCATCCGCACTCATGTTCCAGAAGCCCAGATCGCAGCCACCTCGGACTTACGCATCGGCCGCGAGACACCCCATGCTCGCGTCGCGCCTGCCGACATGGCGTTCAAAATTCATCATCGTGCTGATGTTCGTGGCATTCGGCGGCCTCGCCGCACGCGCTTTCTGGGTCCAGGTGGTCAATCAGAACTTTTATGCAGGCCAGGGACAAAAGCGCTATCAACGCGTCATCGAACTGGACGCCACACGCGGACGGATTGTCGATCGCAACGGTTCAATGCTCGCGGTCAGTCTCGCGACCTATGAGGTCTGGGCAACGCCCAGGCTGCTCGATGAGACATGTTTTTTGCCGCTCGCCAGGCTGCTCAAGGTACCGCTCGTGGAACTACGCAGCCGTGTAGCCGGCGACAAAACATTCGTGCTGCTCAAGCGCCAGGTGGACGCGGACACGGCCAGCCGCATCGACAAGCTGCAACTCGCCGGCATCACGCAGATCGCCGATTCGAAGCGCTTCTATCCGGAAGGTGAATCGGCGGCGCATGTGGTCGGCTTCACGGATATCGAGGACAAAGGCCAGGAAGGTGTCGAACTCGCCGCCAACCTGCAGTTAAGCGGCGCGGCGGGTCAGCGCGAGGTGATCCGCGACCGGCTCGGCCGGGTGGTGTCGGACACGCGTCCACTCGTACCGGCGCACAACGGCGCGACGATCCGCCTGACCATCGACCGCCGCATCCAGCAACTCGCCTATGCGCAACTGAAGGCGGCGATTGCGAAGCACAGTGCGGAAGCTGGCAGCGTCGTGGTGCTCGACGCGCGCAACGGCGAGATCCTCGCACTCGCGAACTATCCGAGCTTCGATCCGAACGACCGCACGCGGCTGAGCGGCCGCCAACTGCGCAATCGGGCCGTCGTCGATACGTTCGAGCCGGGGTCGACGATCAAGCCGCTGGTCGTCGCGCTATCCATGGACAAGGGTATGGTCGGGCCGCAAAGCCTGATCGATACAACGCCGGGGTGGTACCGGATTGGACCAGCCGTGATTCACGACACCTCGAATCACGGCGTGATGACCGTGGCCGAAGCGGTGCAGAAGTCGAGCAACATCGCACTCGCCAAACTCGCGCTCAATCTGCCGGCCGAGACGATCTGGAACAAGTACCAGGACTATGGCCTCGGGCGCCGGCCGGAACTAACCTTCCCCGGCGCTGCCGCGGGCAAGGTGCGCCCGCACAGACGCTGGCGGCCCATCGAGCAGGCCACGATGGCTTATGGCTACGGGCTGTCGGCGTCGCTGCTGCAACTCGCGCAGATGTACACCGCCTATGCGGGCGACGGCACGCTGCATCCGGTGCGTTTGCTGCTGGAGGATACGGTCGAACGGCAACCCGGTGGGCAAATGAATGAACAACAGGATGGTGACGGCCTCGCTCCTGCTGCAGACAGCGGCGACTCGCCGCTCACCGCCGGCTTTAGCCACGCAGTGACGACGCCCGCCACTGCACATGCCATCCGCGAGATGCTCGAAATGGCGATCGGACCGGGTGGCACCGGACGCGCCGCGGCAGTCGACGGCTACCGGGTCGGTGGCAAGACCGGGACGGCGCGCAAGCAGATCGGCGCGTCGTATGCGAAGAATCGCTATCGCGCATTGTTCGTCGGCATGGCGCCGATGAGCGACCCGCGCCTGATCGTCGCCGTCATGATCGACGATCCGGCTGGCAAGGCATTCTACGGCGGCACGGTTGCCGGTCCTGTGTTCGGCGCGGTGACCGGTGGGGCGTTGCAGTTGCTAGGTGTGCCGCCGGATGCGTGAGGCGGAGGCGGTAACAGCGCCGCCGCATGCGCGTCCTCAGGCCGTATTCACATGCACCCGCACATGCAGGCGCCGGAACGCGTTCGGCGTCATCCCTCTGCTTCTCTTGAACAGCCGCCTGAAATATCCGCTGTCCTCGAACCCACACGCATAAGCGACCTGCGCGATCGTCAAGCGGTCTTCCGCAAGCAGGATGGCCGCGTGCAGCATGCGCTGTTCGTGCACCGCGTCCGTCAACGTGCGCCCATAGGTGGCGCGATACACACGCCCCAGGTAGTCCGCATTGCAGTCAAGATGCGCGGCAATCGCCGAGGCGTTGATCGCTTCATGAAAATGCGTGCGAATCCATTGATCGGCGCTTGCCGCGAGTTGCTGGGGCGCGCCGTCGGCCGCCGTCGCCGCGACCCGCGAGCGCTTGAGTTCCCATAGCATCAGCAGGATCGTCAGACTGTCCGGCAACGGTTGCACGCCGTAGATCTGCTGATCGTTCAACAGGCGCTGGAACATGCCAGATAAATGATCGGGCCGCTCGACCCTGGCGTGTTGAGGAATCTCCAGCAACACTTCCAACGCCGACCCGCTGCGCGGCGCATCTGGCAACGTGAAATGCACCCAATAGAACCTGAGATCCGGTGCAAACGGAGACGTCCCCCCATGCAGCCGCCCAGGCCAAAGCAGCAGTGTCTCCCCTGCGTTCACCTCGAATAGCTGTCCGCCTTCGTGAAGATTCAGGCAGCCCTGCCGCACGTAGATCAGCTCGTACGACTGGATCGTCCGCGATGGATGCACGCCCACTCCGCGCGACACAAACAGCCCGCCATTGCTTGCTTCGAGACCCAGTGGAAATGCCAGATGGAGCGCGGGATCGGTCATTACGCAAAAAGTCGGAATTAGCGCGTTTTACTGCGGTTTCTTCATCTTGCGAGGGCAGGTCGGGCGTGTCAAGCTTTCCAGACTTGGCGTTCGTGGGAAGTCGGAAAGATTCGGTACGACCCGCCAAGGTCGAAAAAATCACATTTCTCAGAAGCAACCGATGCGTGTACCCGGCTGGCGCAGCGAGCCCGACGGTCCGGAAAGCGTCGCGGGACGTGCATCGGCAATAGGAGGAGACACCTATGATTCGTTGCAACCGATGGCTTCGTCTATGGGCATGCGCGACAGTGCTCGCCGCCACTCATGCACAGGCCGACGATGGCCTTTCTTTCTGGGTGCGCGCGTCGGACTCGGGTTTTGTGACCCCGGTCGTTACCGCATGGAACGCGAGCCATCCCACCAAGGTCAACCTGACCATCATTCCGAATGACGACTTCGTGACAAAGTTCGGCACGGCGTCGGCTGGCGGCGCTGCGCCCGACGTGATTGCAATCGATCTGATCTACACGCCCGAGTTCGCGCACGACGGGCAGTTGACCGACATCACGGATGAAGCCAAAAAGCTGCCCTTCTATCAGAGCCTGAGTCCATCGCATATGCGGCTCGGAACTTATCAGGGCAAGCAATACGCGCTGCCCTTTAGCGCTGAAAGTTCGATGCTGCTGTACAACAAGACATTGTTCAAACGCGCCGGATTGAATCCCGACCAGCCGCCCAAAACCTGGGCCGAACTCGAAGCCGATGCGAAAAAGATCACCGCGCTCGGCGGCGGGGTTAAAGGTTTCTATTTCTCGGGCGCCTGCGGCAGCTGCAACATCTTTACGTTGACACCTTATGTGTGGGCCTCGGGCGGTGACGTGCTGTCGGCCGACGGCAAGACCGCGACGCTGAAGAATCCAGCGCTCGAAGGCACGCTCGCCATGTACCGTCGTATGTGGGAAGCGGGTGAGATGCCCGCAAGCGCCAAGACCGACAGCGGCGTCAACTTCATCAACGCGTTCGAGACCGGAAAAATCGGCATGGTCGGGTCCGGCGCGTTTTCAATCGGCGTCCTGAAGAAAAGTCATCCAGAGATAGATTTCGGACTCGCGTATCTGCCGGGTCAGAACAGTGGCTGGGCGAGCTTCGCCGGCGGCGATGTGATCGCGATCCCAGCCGGTTCACAGCACAAGAAAGACGCGATGGAGTTCATCAAGTGGTGTCTTGGCGAACAGGTCCAGGTCGATCAGTTTGCGAAAAACGGCAGCATCCCCGTGCGGGTCGACCTCGCGAGCAACGCGTATAGCAAGCTCGACGGCCGTTATTTGACCGCCGCGACGGCTATGAGTCAAGGCAAAACGCCCTATAGCATCAAGTTCAACCAGTTGATCAACGATCCAAACGGACCCTGGGCCGCCATGATCCAGGAAGCTGTCTTCGGCAAAGGCGTGGATGTTGCCGTTTCAAATGCGCAAGACCGCTTCACCCAGATCCTGAACACACCATAGGATTTAACGACCATGGATGTCCTTGGCGATCCGGCAACAGGCGGTGCGGGCCTCGCACCGCAGATGGGTCGAAAGAAGCCGCGTAAAGGGTTAGGCCGGCAGGGCGCAGGATACTGGTTTGTGCTGCCCTGCCTCGCTTTCACGGCGGTATTTTTTCTGCTGCCGCTGGCAATGACGATCGGCATGTCGTTCTATCAGTGGCCGCTGATGGGCGTGCCGTCGTTCAACGGGTTGAGAAATTACCTCGACCTGATGCACGACGAATCGTTCTGGGGCGCGCTCTGGTTTACGACCAAATACACCTTGTTCGTCACGCCGGCCATCTTTGTCGTCGCTTTCGCGCTTGCGTTGCTCGTGAAGCGCGCGATCCGGTTCGTGGGCATCTTCAGGACTGCCTTCTTCCTGCCGGTCGTGATCGGGCTGACCACAGCGAGTCTGCTCTGGGTCTGGCTGTTCAACGACCAGGTGGGCATCTTCAGCGCGATCCTGATGCAACTGGGTATCGTCAGCGAGCCGGTTCAGTGGCTAGGCGATACCAACTCCGCGCTGGCGTCGTTGATCGTGATGGTGGTGTGGAAGGCGTGTGGATTCACGATGGTGATCATGCTCGTCGGCATGCAGGCGATTCCATACGATCTGTATGAAGCAGCCCGCATCGACGGCGCGGGATGGTGGGCGCAGCAGCGCTTTATCACCGTGCCCATGATGCGGCGCACCTTCGCGCTCGCACTGATCATGGCGGTGATCGGCTCCTACCTGGCATTCGAGCAGTTCTATGTGATGACCAAGGGTGGGCCGATGAACACCACCATCACGGTGGTCCACTGGATCTATCGTGCGTCGTTCACCTACTTCAAGCTCGGCTACGGCGCGGCGATGTCCGTGGTGCTGCTGATCGTGCTGCTCATGCTAAGCGTGATCCAGATGATTCTTCTGCGAGACGACGATGAGTAACCGATTGCGTTCCGCCGACACCGGTTTCGCCCACGCGACGCCAAAGCCGAGTCCCGCCGCGTCCAATGTGGATGCGCTCCATTATTCAAGTCGCGTGACAAAGCTGAAGGCGAGGCTGTCGATCGCGCTTTACTACCTCATCTGCAGCGTGCTCACGCTGGCGTTTCTGTTTCCGATCGGCTGGTCTGCATTCACCTCGTTCTATTCGCCGGCCGACGCCAGCGCTTCGCCACCTAGGTGGATTCCATCCCATCTATCGTTCGAGAACTATCAGAACCTCGCGAGCTATGGCGCAGGCATCTGGCGTTATCTCGGCAACAGTACGTCGGTTGCGATGCTGACGGTCGTGATGACGCTCGTGTTGTCCACCCTCGGCGGCTACGGATTCTCGCGATTCCGTTTCCCGGGGCGCAACCTGATCTTTGTCGTGATCCTCGCGACGCTGATGATTCCGTTCCAGTCGATCCTCAATCCGCTATTCGTCCTGCTGCGCTGGATGCATCTGCAGGGCACGCTGTTCGGCCTCGCGCTCGTCTACACGACGTTCCAGTTGCCGTTTGCAGTGTTCATGATGCGCAACTCGTTCGACGCCGTGCCCCGCGAGATCGAGGATGCCTCGCTGATCGACGGCTGCAGTTCGTTGCAGTCGCTGCGCATGATCATGGTGCCGCTGGTGTTGCCAGGGATCGTCACAGCGGGTCTGTTCGCGTTCTTCGGTTCGTGGAATGAACTGCTAGCCGCGCTGATCCTGATCGGCGACGCAAAAAACTACACGTTGCCGGTCATGCTCCTGAATGCGCAAAGCGGTCAGCTTGGCGCCGTCGACTGGGGGCTGATGCAAGCCGGCATCACGATTTCCATCCTGCCTTGCGCGATCCTCTTCCTGCTCCTGCAGCGCTTTTATATCAACGGTCTGATCGCTGGTGCGGTCAAGGCATAACGCTCCATGCACACCATGAACGATACGAGAACCTTGCGCCCACCTGTCGTTGTCGATGCAGCATCTACCCGCTATGCGCACATCAAACCCGTGGCGGTCGACGCAGTCGACCTGAAAGGCGATTTCTGGGGGCCACGGTTTGCGACCAATCTCGAGCGGACCCTGCCAAGCCAGTGGGATCTCCTCGAAAGCACTGGGCGGCTCAACAACTTCCGGCGGGTGTTCGGTGAGTACGACGGCCCGCACGTGGGGCTGTTCTTCAACGACAGCGACCTGTACAAATGGCTCGAAGCAGCGTCGTGGGTCGTCGCGCGTGGGCCCGATGCGCTGCTCGAGAAACGTATCGATGAGGGCATCACCCTGATCGAGCGTGCGCAGGGCGAAGACGGTTATATCGACAGCTATTTCTGTCTGGAACGTAAAGGCGAACGCTGGACCAACCTGCGTGATCTTCATGAGATGTACTGTGCGGGCCATCTGATCCAGGCTGCGGTGGCCCACCATCGTGCGACTGGTCAGCGCCGCCTGCTCAATGTTGCCGTCCGTGTCGCCGACCTGTTGTGCGAGCGCTTCGGTCCGAAATCGGAAGGCAAGATCGAGGACATCGACGGACACGAAGAGATCGAAATGGCACTCATCGAACTGGCGCGGGAGACGGGACACGAGCGGTATCTCAAGCTTGCTCGCTTCTTTATCGAGGCACGCGGTCATGGCCTTCTCGCAGGTGGTCGTTTCGGTGACGCGTACTTCCAGGACGACGTGCCGTTCGAGAAAATGGAAGCGCTTGCCGGGCATGCTGTCCGCGCCTTGTACATGGCATGCGGTGTGACGGATCTCTATCTGGAGACCGGCGAAGCAGCCCTGCTGCCGCGGCTTGAAACGCTCTGGAGCCGGCTGACAGCACAGCGCATGTACATCACCGGTGGCGTCGGCTCACGGCATGATGGAGAGGCGATTGGCGCGAACTACGAGCTGCCGAATGCACAGGCCTATACGGAGACTTGCGCGGCGATAGGCAGCATGATGTGGTGCCATCGTCTGCTGGCCGCAACGGGCAATGCACGTTACGCAGACCTGTTCGAATGGACGCTATACAACGGCATGCTGCCGGGCTGGTCGCTCGACGGCCAGGCGTACTACTACGTGAACCCTCTGGAGGACGACGGCGGCCATCGCCGGCAACCCTGGTACTACTGTGCATGTTGCCCGCCGAACGTCGCACGCACCGTCGCTTCGCTTCCCGGATATGTCTACGGCACCGATGCCGATTCGATTTACGTGCAGCTGTATATGGAGAGCGATGCGCGTATCGACTTCAGTGGACACACGGTGAAACTGCGCCAGCAGACGCGTTATCCGTGGGACGGTGTGGTTGAGATCGGCATCGACGCGCAAGCGGAGTTCGCGCTGAAGCTGCGGGTTCCGGGGTGGGTAGACGGCGCGGGTGGATTGATCGCGGCGCGAGGGCAATCGGCAGCAACCGCTCACCCGAATCTGCCGGTCTCGGTAGCGGTCAATGGCAACGCGGTCGACGCCACGCCGGACGCGAACGGCTACATTGCGATTCGACGCCTGTGGGAACAAGGCGATTCGGTTCGGCTTGAGCTGCCCATGACGGCCCGTATATGGCAAAGCCATCCTAAGGTGGCCGAGAATCGTGGCCGGATCGCGCTGAGCCGCGGGCCGGTGCTGTACTGCGTTGAGCATGCCGACATGCCCGGTCTCGATCTCGACGAGCTATATGTCGATCCTCAACGCATCGAAACGGAATGGCGTGAGCAACAGCTTGGCGGCGTTGTCGTGCTCAAGGGCACTGCGCGACGGCAGGAAATAGAGTCAGACTGGTCGAGCTCGCTCTACAGGCCGTTGAATCCGGCAACGCGCGCAACCGAAGGAGCGCGGCCTGGAGAAACAACGTTCGTGGCCATCCCCTACTTCACCTGGCACAACCGCGAGAGCGGACCCATGAAGGTGTGGCTGAATTATCGGGGCGAATAAGGGCTTCAGATACCCGATGTACCCGTGGTGATGACTGACGGCATGCGACGGGGTTCGACCATCTGCGAACATTGATTTTCGCGGCCAACCCTCTCGCTCGCAAGGGGAATCGCGTCGGTTTGCGCGATAACGGGCACAATACGTGGCGATGGCGCCATCCATACGCTGCGCTCGACACTCGCATCGACTCATATCGCGCCCCGAATCCGTCTCTTCGATGCTGTCATGAACCACACTTTCTCAGGCCGCGCCGGCATGCCCGCGCGCGAACCTAACTCGCCGCGCTTTCTGTTGCTCCTGATCTGCCTGTTCGCCTCAGCCGGACAG
The DNA here is from genome assembly GCF_050435645.1 of Paraburkholderia sp. GAS206C. Classification (NCBI taxonomy): domain Bacteria; kingdom Pseudomonadati; phylum Pseudomonadota; class Betaproteobacteria; order Burkholderiales; family Burkholderiaceae; genus Paraburkholderia; species Paraburkholderia sp. GAS206C. Next base: position 753,796 of record NZ_JBNDKR010000001.1, read on the forward strand.
CTCGCGATCGACATTTACGTGCCCGCGTTACCCGCAATGGCACGTTTCTTCGCGACTTCGCCTCAAGCGATCCAGTCGAGCGTGTCCGGCTACATGGCCGCTTATGCGATCGGTCAGCTCGTCTTCGGGCCCGTAGCCGATGCATACGGACGCAAGCCCGTACTTGCATTCGGCCTCGTAATTTTTACAATCGGCTGCCTGTTGTCGCTCGCTGCGCCGAATCTGGAGACCTTCCTCCTCGCCCGCTGTCTGCAGGGCTTTGGTATCGCCGCGACCAACCTGCTCGCGAAAGCGATCATCACCGATTCGTTCTCCGGGCAGACACTGGTACATGCATTCACCTACATGGCGATCGCGTGGGGGCTCGCGCCGATCGTGGCGCCCGTGATCGGCGCGCATCTGCAAACGTGGTTTGGCTGGCGCGCCTGTCTTGTCTTCCTGCTCGTCTATTCGCTGGTGATGTGGGCATTGGTGTGGCGCTATCGCGAGACGTTGCGGCGGCCGGTACATCTGGAACCGCGAACGCTATTGACGAACGCGGGCAAGGTGCTCTCGAGTCCGGTGTTCCAGAGCTGCTTTCTCGCGCAGGGGCTGTGCTACAGCATCCTGCTCGTGTTCAACATCGTCGGGCCGTTCATGGTGCAGAACACCTTGCACAAACCGCCGACCTTTTTCGCTTACCTCGCGCTCGGCATCGGCTTGATGTACTTCCTGGGCGGTCTGTCGAACCGCCTGCACAGCCCGCGTCTGCCGACCGCCGAGCAGCGGTTGCAGATCGGCGCGCGCATGATGGCCGCTGCCGCGATCGCCATGCTGCTGCTTGCGCTGACGGTCGGCCTGCGCATCTGGACACTCGCTACGCCCGTGCTCGTAATGGGATTCTGCGCCGGCGCGATGTATCCCACGTTTATGGCCAAGGGCAATTCGCTGTTCCCGCATATTGCCGGCCTGACGAGCGCGATCCTTGGGTGTGCGCTGCTGCTGGTGTCGTCGGCGATGATGGGGCTCGCCGGCTTCGTGTCGGTGCAGGTCCTGACGCCGCTCGCAGCGTTCTTCGTGATCCTCTCGCTCACCGTCGTCTGGATGGTGATGAAGCTGCTGCGACATCTGGCGCAACTACCGCCGGAGCCTGTGGTGTGCCCGGGCGGCGAGGCGGTGTGAGGGCGTTCAGTCTCGCCCGGCGTTACGGCCGTTGCTGTGGATGCGCGAGAAAGAATCGCATCATCTCGGCGCTGGCATCCGGGCCGCTGGCGTCCGTGTACGTTCCGCGAGCGCTGCCACCGGCCCATGCGTGCGGTGCGCCATGAATGGTCCAATACTCCGCGTCCGCGCCGTTGGCCGCTGTCAGCCGCCGCCGTGTGCATGCACGCATGCCTGCGCGGCGTTCCGGCACCTCATCGACGGGTGAAATACCGGCGCTGAATTCCCGCACGAGCTCGCTACCATTGGACGGGTGAACCGTTGCGTCCGCGTCGCCATGAAAGACGATCAACGGCCGCTTCGGCATGCCCGGCCCATCGCGACGGTCTGCAAGCGGCCCGCGTCGTATCGGTTTGCCCCCCTTCATCGCGGCAAGTGCCGAAGGCAAGTCGTGCGCGCAGCGATAGGGCAGCCCCGAGTGAATTCCCGCTGCGGCATACAGTTCCGGATAGCTGTGAATCATCACGGCGGCCATCGCTCCACCTGCCGACAAGCCGGCGACGTACACGCGGGCCGGATCGACGCTGTAGCTGGCCATCACGTCACGGGTGATTCCCGCAATCAACGAGGGCTCGCCGCGCTCGCGCTGCTGGTCGCCCGGCTTGAACCAGTTCCAGCATTTCGACGCATTCGCCCTCTGCGGCTGGATGGGGTACGCCACGAGACAGTCATGGCGCTCGGCGAGCGCGTTCATGCGGGTGCCCAGTGCGAAATCGTCCGCGTCCTGGGTACAGCCATGCAACATCACGATCAGCGGCAATGGTGTATCCCTGTAGCCGCTGGGCACGTAGAGCTTGTATTTCCGCTGTCCCGCTTCATTGGTGTAAGCGCGCTCAATGAAATATCCGCAGTCTTCGACATCTGTCTGCCTGGCAACATGCGGGTGTGAGGACGCATCCGTTGCATGCGTTCGGGAAAATCGACTCCCGGCGGCCGTGCTGTCGCGAGGAGGTGGCGCATCGCGCGTAGCAGCAGGCGGCTGAGCCGTCGTGGAGCCTTGCCTGCCGGCTCCGTCGCCATCGCTATCGCTATCGCGCAGCGCTCGTTGAATCGCTGCGGTTGCTTCGAGTGGACCAGCCGTACGCAGCAGACGCATCGCTTCCTGCATCGAGGACAGGAAATCTTCGTTCATCTTCATCATCGTGTTCCTTATGTCGGCTGAAGCAGCCGGCCGGGCTAGCTGATTCTTCCGGCTAACGCTGCCTTGACCGCGGGTGATGCGTGGAATGCGCCGAGCACCACGACCGACTCGATCGTGGCAAGCGCGAGTTCAGGGGTGACGTCGGATGCAATGCTGGCAAGTCCCAGCACATGAATATTCAGACGCTTTCTGGCTGCTCGTGCCGATTCCAGGTCTTGCCTGGAGAAGTGCTGCAGACCCAGCACCAACGCCCGGCGTGTGACCGTCTCACTGACAGTCTGGGCGTGGGTCGCCAACTGGTTTCTGATCGCCGTGCGAATCAGATCGGTGCGGTTCGAGTAAAAGCCTTCTTCGACCAGCAGATCGATCTGGCCGAGGTCGACCGGGCCGAGATTAATGGTGATCTTCTCGGTCTCCCCGCCCTTTGGACGAGATGCGACGACAAGCGAATCCTGCGGTTTGCGTTTGTTCATTTTCCATCCCTTGACCATCCATATAGATGGTCATGAGATGGTTATAGAGTGAACAGCGTGCCGCGTCAACCCCCACATATGGGGCCACCACACATCCGGCGCTTGCTGGTGAACAACCCCTAAAAGGCAAACGACCGACTCGTCGCGATTCATTGCCGTTGCCCAAACGGAATTGCAGGGTGGGCACAGCGCATGCTGCACTACTAGCGGCAACACGTTGCCATGCACGGCATCTTCGCCGTACATCCGCCAGAGCGTCCGTTGCTCTGAGAGCCGGGCGCCCATCGTTGGGTGCGGACAACCATTCCGGTTGTACCGCCGTCCGGGTTGATTCAAGGTCGCACGCGATTCTGCACAGGTACGACGTAACTACTTCACGTCCGCACCCTCATGGAGTTGCTTTGGCCAATCACCGGAGAAGTCTCATGTTCATTCACAACAAACGTCTTCAGTACACCGTACGTGTCGCCGCGCCGAACCCTGGTCTTGCGAATCTGCTGCTAGAGCAGTTCGGCGGACCTCAGGGAGAGCTCGGTGCTGCGTGCCGGTATTTCACCCAGGCGGTCGGCGAAGATGATCCGGGCCGCAAGGATCTGCTGTTCGATATCGCAACCGAAGAGTTGAGTCACCTGGAAATTGTTGGCTCGATTGTCGCGATGCTGAACAAGAGCGCAAAAGGCCAACTGGCCGAAGCTGTGGAGGCCGAAGCGGAGCTGTATCGATCCATGACAGGTGGAGGAAACGACTCCCATACGACAGCATTACTGTACGGTGGCGGTCCGGCCCTGACCAACTCGGCTGGCGTGCCGTGGTGCGCTTCGTACGTCGACACGATCGGCGAGCCGACGGCCGATCTGCGCTCGAACATTGCTGCTGAGGCTCGCGCGAAGATCGTCTATGAACGTCTCATCAACGTCACGGACGATCCGGGTATCAAGGAGACACTTGGATTTCTGATGACACGCGAAATCGCCCATCAGAAATCCTTTGAGAAAGCGCTGCACTCGATCCAGCCGAACTTTCCTCAGGGCAAGCTGCCTGGCGTGCCGCAATACACCAGCGTGTACTACAACATGTCGCGAGGCGACGATGCGCCGCGCGGTCCATGGAACGACGGTCCGGATTGGGAGTTCGTCGAATCTCCCGAACCGGCGGTAGATGGCGGCGACGGAATGGCCACGGTCAATGTATCGCGCGGCGATGTCAAGGTGCTGCAGGCGATGGCTGCGAGAACGGCATCGGATGCGACCTCGGACCCGACCACGGGTGCTGATCTCGGCGCAGGTCAGACCGTCTGAAGCGGTTAACGGAAGCGCGGTTGTCCTAACGGCCGCGCTTCCAGTGCCTCACGTCTGTCGCGAGATTCGCGACGAAATCGTCACGCCCGCTGCCGCGGGCTTTTCAGTCTGGATTGGCGTTCAGCAAAACCATCCCGTGTAGGGTCGAAAGTTCCTGTTGCCAGGAGGCGCTGTCCTGTTCGGCATCGCCGTCGCCAAGGAAGGGCTTCAGCAACGCCAGCAGATCTTTCGAGTTGGACGAGTTCGTCGGCGTAGTGACGTCCGATACCAGCAGCCCTCTCACATATTCGGACTTCTCTGTGGATTGACTGGACGACTGATTCAGCGTCGCCTGCACTATCTGGCCGCGTTGCGTCGCGATGTTGACCGCGCTGTTGGCGTCGTCGTCGACCTGTATATAGTTGTAGCTCTGGGTCGATGGCGACATGCCCAGTTGAACCGGGCCACCCGATAGCGACTCGTGATAACTCGCTTGCAAACTCGAGTGCTGGGTTTGCGAAATCGCGCCGCTCTGCTGATTGCCGGTGGTTTGAGTACTTTGGGAGACCTGATAGGAAAACGTATCCGTTTGATCCGGCAGCCACGGATTGGACGACACCGCGTTATCGGTCATCGAGCCTGTGAAATCGGCCAGCCCGGTCAACATGGCGTGATCCGACTGCGCGACCCACGATACGCCGTCCGTACCCGGAAGCTGTTGCGACGACGTGCCATAGTCGCCGTTCATCTGGCTGAACGCGTCCTTGAACATCGACATCAGTGTGGCGTCGCCGTGGCCTTCCGTGTTGGCGTTGTCGAACTGTGTCAGATAGCTTGCAATGGCCTGGTCACGTTGCGCGCCCGATCCCCAGATCGCGGAATCACTCGTATCGACACTGAGGTTGATCGAACCGGTCGAGTCCGTGACTTTCACGCTGCGCGTTGAACTGTTCAGCGCAATATTGGCCGATATGTTGTTTGACCCTTCGCCTGTCACATTGAATTGCAGATTCACCGACGACAGTACCGACGGGTCGTACTGCATCAAACCGCTCAGATTGAGTTGCGGCGGAACACCGCTCAGGCCATCGATTGCCTGCTGAAATCCGTCGGCCAGTCCTGTCAGCGCGGTGCGCTCGCTGCCGCTCAAGGTCCCGCTGCTGTTCATGCTGACCGCAAGCGTGCCGTCGTCGCTGTCCATTTCGATATCGACCGTGACGCCGCTCGCGGTCTTGACGGTCAGCTTCACATCGCCTTGCGGACCCTGTTCCGCTAGCGCGGTTGCACCCACTCCATCCGCCCCGGCAATCGTGACCGACTGCGAGAAATTGCTACCGTTAGTCTTGAAGCGATCGAGCAGCGCGCTTCCCAGATTGTAGAACTGACCGGACATCGTATTCGACATGGCATCGCCCGCCATCGTCAGAGAAACGGCATCGGTGTTGCTCTGAGCCCAGGTCACGCTTGGCTCCCCGCCTATCAGCGACCCTTGTGACGTGTAGAGGAGCGGCGATTCGAGGCTCGCGGATGGGATGGTGACAATAGTCGATTCGCTCCCGCCGACAGCGGTATCCGACGCGATGCTAGCGGTCGAAGCGATGCTGTTCGTCTTGCTCGATGATGGCGTCACCGTTGGGAGAACGCCTGCGTTTAATGGCAGTAGTGTGGTCATATGCGGTGCTTTGTTATTTTCGATGGATGATCGCGGTCATCTGCGGGCCTGCGCTTTCAGTCGATATATCGACAAAGAACTGCAAATCTTTAAACGTAATATTTGGTTTTATTAAAACCCGTGGAAATCCATTGAGAAAGGAGACATAAGCTGCTATTTCACTGCGTTTTCGAGCCCATTCTTCTCCGCTTAGAATCAATTGCATTATCTGGACACAATGTGCGGAACTGACGGGCGTACAAAGGGTCACACTAGTTCGATCGCTGGCAGATGAAATGGTGGTCCTACGCATGTGAAACTGAATGGAAGGAGCACGACTCATGATTCAGATGTCTCACACTCCGTCACGCCGACGCGTCGCAATGGCCGTCGTGGCGGTTCTGATGGCGATGTCCGCGCTGCCTGCACAGGCGCAACACTACTCACGTGGAGGCGGTGGTCACCATGGAGGCGGCGGCTATCACGGCGGCGGAGGCTATCGCGGTGGTTACCATGGTGGCGGTGGCGGCGGCGGTGGTGGCGGGCTGATCGTCGGAGCGTTGCTGGGCGCGGTCGCGGGCGCAGCGATCACCAGTGCTTTGCAACCGCCGCCCGCAGTGGTGTATTCGTCTCCCCCACCGCCGCCCCCGCCGGGCGTCGCTTACTATCCGAACAACTATCCTCCTGGTTATTGATCGTCCCATAACCTGATCCGATCCGGCGGTCCGTTAGCTCATCGCACCATATTGCACAGGTTGCGGCCGTCGCCAGACCCATCATTCAAAACGAGCATCCATACATGAAAACCTCCGTCCGTAAAGTATTTATGCCTGCGTTGTTGACGTTTGTCTTCGCGAGCGCTTCGGCATGGGCGCAGACGCCCGCGAGCAGTGCGGCCCCTACGACGCCAGGCGGGCGGGCTGCCGCTCATGCGCAGAAGCACCAGGATATCGTGGCGCAGCGGATCGACGAACTGCATGCTGAACTGAAGATCACCGACCAGCAGTCGCAGCAATGGGACGCCTTCGCGCAAACCATGCGTGACAACGCTGCGAGCGCCGATCAGGCTTTTCATGAGCGGGCAAAAAAGCTTCCGTCCATGAACGCGGATGACGCCATGAAATCGTATGCATCATTAGCCCAGGTACATGCCGAGAATATGCAGAAGTTGTCCACTGCGTTCAGCGCGCTGTACGCGACGCTGTCGGACGATCAGAAAGCAACTGCGGATGTGCTGTTCAGGAATGAGCATGCGCACGGAAAGCATCACCCCGCCCAGCACAAGCACGCGCCTGCTGCAATGGGTGCTGCTTCAGCACCGGCGCCTGCTTCCAACTAACACCATTCGCAAACGACGCGAAGCAACACGGTTGACCCATCTGCAAGACTGCATGACGTGATCGGCGGTCGTGCGTGATGGGTCGGTCCTCGCCGTTTCAGACCGGCACAGAGCTCCCGATTGCCTTGCTATGTGAGCGCTTGACGTTACGATGCCATCAAATTTTTCGGCGTAAAATGCGACTCCAGCCGCCGCGTACCGGCGGAACGCTCTAACGTCAGCGATGCACGTCGATCTTCTCACCCTTTACCTTCTTGCGATCGGAACGCTACTCGCCAGCTCTGGGATGACGCTCTGGGAGCATCGAACGCATCCCCGGCGCAGCAAGGAATTGAGGCTATTGGCAGCGGGATACGCCACGCTTGCCGTCGGATGTGCAGCGGTGATCATCCGTCAAGCGCTGCCCGGTATCTCCGGCTCTGCCTTAAGCAATCTCGTCATTCTCAGCGGCTATCTTTTGATCCTGCACGGTGTCGCATCCCTGAGCGGCCGACATTACCGTGCGGTTTCTATCGCTATCCTCGTTCTGCAGGCGCTGGCGTGGGCAATCGCCGGTGCGCGATGGCCGAACGCCGTGTGGAGCTATGTCTGTGCGTTTCCAATCGCGATAGTTTCCGTTATGACGTCTCGCGAGTTGCTGCGAAACGATGAGATGAAATCGTTGCAATCGCGGCACATCGCCGCGATGGTGACCACTATCCATGCTGTCCTTTATGCCGCCAGAGCATTCGTGTTGCCGTGGCTAGCGGCCGTATATGGACAGAACATAGTGGCTATTGCCGGTGAAATCACAATCTACGAAGGCGTTTTATATTCGGTAGTTCTACCGATGACCTTGCTCAGGTTAATTCGCGAGGAAACTCATGGCCGGCTTTTGCAGGAATCCCAAACCGATTATCTGACCCGCCTTGGCAATCGCAGATGGTTCTTTGAAGAAGGCGGCCGGGTCATCCGCGAAGGGGACACGTGGCGGCCAGTTTCGCTGCTTGCCTTCGACCTTGATCGCTTCAAGGCGATCAACGATCAATACGGTCATAAAACGGGAGACGAGGTCCTGAAGTCGTTTGCGGACATTGCCCGCAGCGTAATGGGACCCGAGGCAATTCTCGCCCGCATCGGAGGAGAAGAATTTGCTGCCCTGCTGTTTCGTCATGACACCCTCCGCGCCAAAGAGGTGGGCGAAACCGTTGCCAGACTTTTTGCCGAAACGGCCCCGCTCAGAGTGAGCGGCCTCGGGATCCGGGCTACGGTCAGCATTGGACTCGCGCAGTTTGAGGACGAGGCATCCACGCTCGTCGACCTGCTGGCAGCCGCCGATCAGGCGTTGTACAGAGCGAAGTCGCTGGGTGGGAATCGGCTTGAACTCGCGCAGAGCGGCGCGCACCCGATGGTCGAGCCGGCCGGTGGACGGCAAAAAACTGGCGCTCGGGAACGCTCGTAACTCCCGATGCGGCACACCGTGATCAAAAAAAAGCCGACCTGTTAGGGTCGGCTAAAAAGATTCTGGCTATTCCGAGGGCCATTGCCAGAACCTGAGAGAGCCACATTATGCCGCATTTTGCCGCAAGGCGTCGTCGCACCTGCTGCGAGCAGCCAGCAGCAGCGGCATTCGTGGCCCTCATTGCGGATCATCGGATGATCGCTCATCGCCTCATCAACGATGACGTTGGGGTGCTTACAGCGAGTGTTCAATCGCCTTCCCGAGCAGTTCAAGACCCAGGTCGATCTCATCCTCGCTGACAGTCAACGGCGGGGCAATCCGGAACACACCGCCCATACCCGGCAGTTGCACGATGTTCATGCTGAGGCCCAGGTTCATGCACTCGCGGGTGATCTTTGCGCCGAGTCCATCCGCCGGCTCCTTCGTGCGGCGATCCTTGACGATCTCCATACCCAGAAGCAGCCCGCGTCCACGGATGTCGCCGATGCAGTCGAAGCGCTCCATCAGATCCACAAGGCCGCGTTTGAGACGCTCGCCCATCACGTTCGCCCGCGCAACCAGCCCCTCGCGTTCGACCACATCCAGCACCCGCAGACCGACGGCGGCGGGCAGAGGGTCGGACACGTGCGTCGTATAAAACAGATAACCCAATTCATGGGCCCGCTCTTCGATCTGCGCGGAGGTCACGATGGCCGCAAGCGGCAAACCGGCGCCCAGCGTCTTCGACAGGGTGAGAATGTCGGGCGTGACACCATCGCGCTGGCAGGCGAACATCGTGCCGGTGCGCCCGACGCCGGTCTGCGCTTCGTCGAGAATCAGCAGCATGCCGCGCTCCTCGCACTTGCGCTTCAGCGCGGCCATGTAGCCTTGCGGCAGTTCGATGATCCCGCCGGAGCTGAGAATCGGTTCTGCAATAAAGGCAGCGAGATTGCCGCTGGACTGGCGGTCGATGAGATCGAACGCGTAGTCCAGTTCTGCGAGGTAATCGTATTCACCGTTGCGCTCGAAACGCGGCCGGTAGAGGAACGGTGCGGGAATCGCGAACGAGCCGACCGCCGCCGGGCCGACGCCCTTGCGACCGGCACTGTACGTCGCGGATGCCGCGGCCCCTGTCATACCGTGCCACGACTGCGCAAAACCGACGATTTCGTATTTACCGGTGACGAGCTTCGCCATGCGAATCGCAGCCTCGTTCGATTCCGCGCCGGTGCTGAGCAGCAGCGCGCGGTCGAGTCCGTCAGGCGTGATGTCGGCGAGGCGGGTCGCCAGACCGACCACCGGTCGCGAAAGCATCCCGCTGAAGAGATGGTCGAGCTTGCCGGCGTATTCGTTGATGACCGAGACGATCTCCGGATGGCTGTGTCCGAGCACCGCGCTCATCTGTCCCGAGGTGAAATCGAGGATCGCGCGGCCATCTGCGTCATAGACGAAACTGCCCTGGGCGCGCTCGATGATCATCGGCTCGAAGGTGCCGCCATAGCGGATGAGGTGCTGCCTGGCGTTGCGCCAAAAAACTTCGTCGTTGTTCCGGGACACCGCGGTTCTCCTGGGCTATTGGCGAGAATAGCTTGCAGTCTAGATGGCTCTCTGCTTTCATAGAATCGAATAGTTCTAATGGAAGCTAGAAGCGAGCCTAATACCTTGAGCCTTTCACTCGAAATCGACCTGCTGCGCTCGTTCGCCGTCATCGCCGAAGTGCGGGCGTTCAGCCGCGCGGCTATCCGGATAGGCCGGACCCAGTCTGCGCTGAGCCAGCAGATGAAGCGCCTCGAAGACATCGTCGATCAGCCGCTATTCCAGCGCACGGGGCGCGGGGTCGTGCTGACGAACCCCGGTGAACGCCTGTTGGTGCATGCCCAACGCATTCTGCGACTCCACGACGAAGCGATGGCCGATCTCTCCGGCAAAGGGCTTTCGGGCACGATCCGCTTCGGTTGCCCGGACGACTACGCTGCCGTGTTCCTGCCGCCCCTGCTCCGGCAGTTTTCAGCCCACCACCCGCATGCCCAGGTGGACGTCATGTGCGCGCCCACCCCACGCTTGATCGAACAACTGGAGATGCATGCGTTGGACCTCGCCCTGATTTCGTTGCCGGAGGATGCGCCGGATGACGGCATCATTCGCCGCGAACCGCTGGTCTGGGTGGGCTATCCGGGACTGGATCCCGCTCACTTCGACCCCTTGCCGCTGGCGCTTTCCGATCCGGACACGCTCGATCACGTAGCGGCCTGCGAAGCGCTGCAACGCGCGGGCAGGGCTTACCGCGTTGCCTGTGCGAGCAGCAGCCTTGCGGGCCTCACAGCGCTGGTGCGCTCGGGGCAAGCCTTTGCTGTAATTACGCAGACAGCCGTCGCGCCGGACCTCGCCATAATCAACGGCGATCCAGCGCTTCCGCCGTTGCCCACCATCGCCATTACGCTCAGGTTCGAGCGTAAGCGCCCCGCGCCGCTGACCGCGGTATTCACGGAGCACATCAGGCTTACGCTGCCGTTGCTTTGATTGCGCTTCGGGCGCATTACTGCTGGGCGTGCTTCGCTGCGTCTTCAATTACAGCCGCCACTTCCTTCGGACGCGATTCGTAGACCGAATGACTTGCGCCGGCCAGCACCGTGGTGTGGCTATGGGCACGCTGGTAGTAGAAGCGTTCGAGATCCGGATTGATGATCTTGTCGTCAGCGGCCACGATGCCCCAGCTTGGCTTGGTGGTCCATGCAGCGACCGTCATCGGCGCCGAGAAGACCTTCGCTGCCGTCAGGATCTGCGATTGCGCTTCGAACTGCGCCTGCTTCAGCGGCAGGTCCGCAGCGAAATCCTTGGGGAAATCCGCCGGATTCAGGTACGTATAGCCGTCGTCGGTCTTCTTGATGGCGCCCGGCTGCTTCGAGGTATAGCTCGGGTACTGCTTGCCCAGATCCGACTCGTCTTCGCCGACAGCCGGCGCATGCGCGGCCACATACACGAGTCCAGCCACTTTCGGATCGACGCCAGCCTCGGTGATGATCGAGCCGCCGTAGCTATGTGCGACGAGAATCGTAGGACCATCCTGCAGGTCGATCACGCGCTTCGTGGCCGCGACATCGTCGTCCAGCGAAGTCAGCGGTTCCTGCACCATGGTGACGTGGTAGCCATCTTTGGTGAGGATGTCGTACACCGGCTTCCAGCCCGAGCCATCCACCCACGCGCCGTGTACCAGAACAATGTTCTTGATCGGGGTGGCGGGTTGTATCTGTTGCGCCATGGCACCGGTCGATGCAAACAGGCATGCGGACAAGGAAAGGATCGATGCGGCGAGAGGTAAGACTTTCACGATCAAACTCCATTAATAAGGAAAACGAAATTTTTAAAAAATAGCTGGCTTGACTGGCAAGTCATGCTCGACTGTGCGACGCACTCGTCTATCAAGCCACCTACTTCTACGACTGGAACAACTGGCGATCCTGCACAAGACAACCCATCGCGCAGGATCCTGGATGCACCATTTAGCTACCGAAGTACACGTTACAGAAGCTGACCGGGCCGACACAAGAGCGCATGGCCGTACGGGATGCCGAACCCGATGCCGAGCTACCGTTCTGAGTGGCACCGCCGACGGCCTGGTTGGTCAGTTGCTGATCGTTCTGCGAAGCGATCTTCGCTTCGGCAGCCTGAATGTCAGCCGGGTAGTTGATGTCGTTTTGACCTGGGGTATATCCGGCCTGCTCGACACGCACGAGATCGGCACGAACTTCCGCACGGGTCACGGGTGCATTCGACTGAGCAAAGCTGAGAACAGGGGCGCCGAGCGTGGCAGCGGCGAGAGCAAAACCTGCGAGCATCTTGTACATGATTAAGATTCCTAAGTAACGTTAAATTTAGTTGGCAGTTAAAACCGCCTTCGGGGTTGAGATAAACAGTCCGGTTCTGGCCTACGGCCTATGACCCATGGCCTTGTGCTACGCGCCTCGTACTGCGTCTACATAAGGGCGAACACAGGGTGCCAGGGTTTATTCCAGGATTTTTCGAAGCAACCTCTCGGCGGCTCGTGTTCATCCCTCGCAAGCCCTTGCTGGCTGGAGCCGGAGACCAATTTCCTGCGACAGACAAATATTCGCGCAGGCGCATCGCGGCCTCCAGCCATTTGCGACCAGTCGGCAATACGCAGCGTGAAATGCTTCTGAGGGTCGCGAAACACGCGTTACCGATGCGCCGTTGCGTTTCTGCAAACGCTTAACGCCGGTTACCACGTCAATCGTTAAGTTCTGTCCCGATCAGGGCTTTCTGACGTGGTCTTAAGTCTGGCTTAATTTTCCCCTGCAACTATGACGCTCAACATCCCCTGTTGAGCCGCCTGAACATCGGCGGCGTTTTTTTATCTGAGGGATGCTGTCGGCGCATCGCAAGATGTTGCGCACTCCTGCGAGGGAAGAACAGACCATGGTTGAAGATACGGTATTCGAACATCTGCGGGCCATGCCCGACCACGACTGGGTGCGCCAGATTCAATCCTGCACGGTCTCGGACCCATTGCAGCATCCATGGGGACGCTCCTACCGTCTGGTCGAATGGACGCTGAAGCACACTCCCGATTCCTGCCGTCGCGTGGTTCCCGCGGAAAGCACACCGCTTGAAATCGCTCAAGCTGTCGTGTCGCACGTTCCGGGCCGACGCTTCTGCCAGCACGGCGATAATTAACGGTAGCACGCGCTCACAGCACGCTTCGGCGTCAGGGCCGGATTGGAGTTGTCGAGGCAGGCGGCGGCAATCGACACGTACTCGCTGCCCGTCGCATCCACCGCGCCCCGTCCGAAGGTGGCCGCTCCACAGGTCCGGCAGAACAGATGGTGTCCGCCGCCCGTGCCGAACTGATAGTCACCGAGTTCTGCTTCGCCCGCTAACAGGCGAAAATCCTCTGGCTTGACCAGCGTCTCCGAGACGCGCTGCCTCGCACAGATCCAGCAATTGCAGCGGCGACGCCCGTTCTTCAGTTGACCGGTGTTCAGTTCAATATCCGCCTCGAATCGCACTGCGCCGCAATGGCAACTGCCGTGGTAGGTCTTTTTCATGGCTCAATCTCCGCAACCGCTGATGGGAAAGGCTTCTACGCGATGTTGAAGCTCATTCTAGGCAGGGGCTCCTGCCAGCGTGCTGTCAGGAGGGAAGCGGATCGTGCCGTTTTTACGTCTTAAGGCGCGCCTGCGGCAAACGCCAGTGCATCGTCCAGCCGGTCGTTGCCCCAGAACATCTCCGTGCCAACGAAGAACGTCGGCGCGCCGAAAATGCGCTGTGCTCGAGCCCGTTCAGTCTGCTCGCGCAATTTCAGCTTGTTGGCATCGGTAAGCGCGTCGGCGATGATCTGTTGCGCCGGCAAACCCAGATGCTCCAGCACCTCGCCCACCGCCGCCGGTGAGTCGATCTCGCGGTCTTGCGCGAAATTGAGCTGCATGACTTCGCGGCAAAACGCACCGATCCACGACTCATTGGCCCCGAGCGTCGCCACACGCAATGGCAGCAACGCACGGCGTGGAAAGTCCGACGGTTTGCGCCACGGGACGGCGTATTTTCTGCCCTGCCGCTCCATGTCCTTCCAAACGTATTCGCCTTTCTCCTTCTGCGCGACGAACGGCGACGTGTCATAGCCCAAGGACTGCAACACAGGACCCAGCAGAAACGGCTGCCAGCGAACCCGGACATGATGCATGGCCGCCTGCGATTCAATGCGCATCACGCTCAGGTAGCTGTAGTTGCTGGCGAAGTCGAACCAGAAATCGATCTCCGGCGTGCTTTGGACGGGCACAGCTGTATTCATCCAGAAAACTCCCCTCGTTATAGGCAACAAGTCAGCGCAGGCAACCTGAACGCGATATTTCGAAAGCCTACAAATGCCACACAACGCCTCGAATTTGCAATCGTTGACAGTCGTCTCATGCGCTTCGTCCTATGATCTCGCCATCAACTCATCACGTATATGGATATCGCAATGGCTTACCCATATGACCTTTTGACCGCAGCCTGCCTCTTCATCATCGTCATATCTTCGTCGATCCTGCTGGCGCTGTCCTGACCGCCCCTTGCTGGCACCGTTCTCACGCGGAATCGCCAGATCAGCGACAATGGGCGGGCTAACCTGCCGTCCATATCTACATTCGAGCCGCGCACGCCCCCTTCTCGCTCCTGCAGCGACTCGACGCGCCTTGTGTCCTCAGGCGCCGCTTCCGGCCCCTCGCCGTACCCGGCGAAGATGAGCCGAACCGGTCAGGCACGCTAATAGCAACCATCACCCTTATGCTGCCCGCGGCGCACCACGCCGCCAGGCAGCTTCACTCTTTTTGCCTTTGCAAAACGAACAGGAGTTTCCCAAATGATGAATCGAGACAACCCCGTCTGGCTGATCACTGGCTGTTCCACAGGCTTTGGCCGCGAACTGGCGAAACTCGTGCTGGAGCGCGGCTGGCGTGCGGTGGTCACGGCGCGTGACGCCTCGAAAGTCGCGGACATTGTCGAAGGTCACGGCGATCGCGCCCTCGTGCTGCCGCTGGATGTCACCAAACGTGCCCAGATCGACCACGCCGTCGCCCAGGCCAAAGAGCATTTCGGCCGCATCGACGTGCTCGTCAATAACGCCGGTTACGGCTACCTTGCCGCCATCGAGGAAGGCGAGGACGCCGCCGTGCGCGAGATGTTCGAGGCGAACGTGTTCGGCCTCGTCGACACGACCAAGGCCGTGTTGCCGGTGATGCGCAAGCAGCGCAGCGGCCTGATCGTCAACGTGTCGTCGATTGGCGGCCTCACCAGCTTCGCCGCGACCGGCTATTACCACGGCACCAAATACGCGGTGGAAGGCATCTCCGAGTCGCTGGCGACCGAGGTCAAGCCGCTCGGTATCGACGTGCTGATAGTCGAGCCCGGCCCGTTCCGCACCAACTGGGCCGGGCCGTCGATCAAACAATCGGCGACGCAAATCGAGGATTACGCGGCCACCGCCGGCGAGCGCCGCAAGCAGACCGCCGCCCGCAGCGGCAATCAGGCGGGTGACCCGGTACGGGCCGCGCAGGCCATCATCGATGCTGCGCTCTCCGACACGCCGCCGTTGCGTCTGCTGCTCGGCAAGGCCGCGCTGGAACTGGCCCGCAAGAAGCTCGATTTCCTGCGCAGCGATTTCGACGCGTGGGAAGCGACCACCGTCGGCGCGGACTTCCCGGAAGGGACGAAGTAAGGGGCTTTATCCGTGCACGGTGAACACGTGGTGCGCACCGCCCGGTGCTCAGATCAACCCGAGCGTCGACGCCTTCAACGTAGCGGCGGCCCGGGTTGAGCATTCGAGCTTGCGAAACACGCTTTCCACATGCGTGCGCACCGTGCTTGGACTCATCTGCAGGGCGCGGGCAACTTCCTTGTTGCTTGCGCCCAGACTGATCTGCCGCAAAACCTCGGATTCGCGCGGAGAAAGCAGCGACACCCGCGCCGGCCGGGCCCGTCCTCCGGCGGCGCCCGGCTCCTGAGCGTTCTGCTCGCAGGACAACAACGCGTTGACCGCATCAGCATCGAAACGCCCCTGACCCACCTCTTCGTTGATCAAGGCAGCCGCATCGCCGACGGACAAAGCGGCGCGCCACGGACGCGGCGAGCGCAACGCCACCCAGCATGCCGCAGCCGCCAGCACGCGGGCCTCCAGCCCGATCGTCGCGCCAGCCGCGCTGCGGAAATAACCCGAGCCGTCGAGCCGCTCGTATGCGTGCGAGGCAAGCTCCGTTTCCCGCGCGAGCGCGCCGATCTGCCTGCCGGCGCGTGCGGTCCAGTAGGGCACGAGGCGTACCTTCTCCCAGGCGGCGGGCGAGAGCCGCCCGGGCGTGTTCCAGATCGCGTTCGACACCGCCATGCGCCCCATGCCGTGAATCAGACCGGCCAGATAGATGCGTTGACCGACCTCGCCGTCGAAGCCGAGTTGCGCACAGCATCCCGCCGCGGCCCCGGCAACGCGCCGCGAGTAACCGGCCATCCACGGCAGTTTCAGGTCGATTACGTCAGCGACGATCTCCGGCGCAGTGGACTGCTGCATCGGCAGCGCATCCAGCGGTTCGTCGCGGCCCACCGCGGTTTGCCGGTCGAGTTCGGCGAGCCATCCAGCTCCGTGCGCACAGACGACGCGCGCCAGTTCCTCCGGGTACTGGTGCCCCGCCTTCTGCGCGATCAGCTTTTGCGCGCCGTCCAGTCCGTACACACGGCTGAGAATCTCCAGATCGCTCGCGAGCGCGACCAGAAACACCGCCTCCGGCACCTGCTTACGGTCGAGCCGTTCGGGCAACCCTGCACCGTCCCATGCTTCGAAGATGTGCCGCAAGGAGGCTTGCGTCATATCGTCGAGACCTAGCATGCGGGCGATTTCCCCCGACACCTCGCAATGGATCTGCGCGAGCGGCTGGATGGTCGACTCGAAGCTCCCGTGTGCTTCAGCCTCGCCGGCCCATCCTGGCCGCATGGCAAGCATCGCCTCGCGGCCGCCGATATCGTCGCCGAGCCACTCGGAGAAACCCGCCGCATTGGCCGTGCAACCCGACCAGCGCAACAGCGATACCTCCTGCACCACGCAGCATTGGACCTGGTCATAGCCGGCTTGCGCCGCGAGGCGCGCGGCCAACCAACTGGTGCGCAGCGAATGATCCGTCGGCTGCCCCATGCTGAGATCGCCGATGAACGCCAGTGCCTTGACGGCGTCGAGCGAACGGATTGTTGAAACATCTGCCATAGGTGTATCGACCTGTTCAAAAACGCAAAGGCGCCTTCAGCGCCGCGGCCAGCCTCAGCCGTCCCCCGGTAAGGATCGCATGATCCCGCCGCAACTGCAGGAAGCGATGACGCAGCGGATCGGCGCGACGGTGGTCAAGGTGGACGCGAGCCACGCGGCGATGCTGTCGAAGCCGGCTTAAGCAGCAGTGGCGATTATCGAAGCGGCGCGTTCGGTCAAGCAACTGGCGAGGCAGGCGGCCAGGCAGCCGCAGTATGAAAAAACGGCGGGACGATCGTGATCGCCCCGCCGTTTTTGCTGACACCTCCCCTCGAAGCCGAGGTCAGATGGTCAGATCACCAGCCGTGAAATCTTCGAGCCTTCCAGCGAGACACCTGCCATCAGCCCTTCGTTCGTCAGCACAAAAGCCTGCACCGGGCTCGTCGCAGTCGAGGTATCGACATCGCCATTGGCGCCCACCTTCAGCACGGCCACCGTTGCATCGGCGCCTGCGGCCCAGCCCTGGCTTTCGCGGAATTTGTTCAGCGCGTCCTGCGTCATGAACATCATTACGATCGCCTTGGATTGCGCACCAATCTGCAGACCGAACGAACCGGCAGCGATGCTGTAATAGCCTGAGGGTCGTCCGGCGACGCGCAGCGCACCCTGGCCATATTGGCCGCCGACCCAGAAGCCAGCCGCGATAACCGATGGGAATACCAGTACGCCCTGTGATTTGGCGACGAGCTCATGCGAGCCGTGCACCGTGTCATAGAGACGGGCCAGCGTGGAATCGACACCCGCATTGATGGTTTGACGCTTGCCCGCGTCGGAGGATGCCCCGGTGTCGGATGACGGCGGAGTCGTCGTGCAGCCAGCTAACGCGAGACCCGTTGAGGCGAGCGCTACACTGGACGAGAGGATGAATTGTCGGCGACGCATGGTTGATTCCTTTGTTATGTGATGTGGTTGTGAAGCCGCGGTCGGTCGCACCGCGAACGGCAGCAACAGCAGTTGCCGATAAGCGGCGCCCGAGCTTCAGGCAATGAGTCAGCGGACCGTCTTTCTGATGCGCGCCTTCGCATTACCGAAGGACTGACGGATCCCGCCGGCCACCTGCTGCAAATCGCCCTTGATCTCCTGCGATCTGTTGCCGGTCGCTTTTCCAACTGCTTCATTCAGCTTGCCCTTGACCTTTTGGGCCGTGCCTTTGACCTGGTCCTTGTTCATGCAACCTCCTTGAATGATGAGCTAATTCTCGCGGCTGCCTCTTTACTGCAAAATGCGGGCCAAGTCGCAAAGCGTACCGTTTCAAAGCCGCTGCAAGGCACAACGCCCGCATAAGCGGGCATGAAATCAAGGGGATAAAGACGGGAGGGAGAGATACGCGGCGAAATGCCGATTCATCGGGCAGACAGGGAAAAACGACATCCGCCCGGTACGTCTTACGTGTGTGCTTGCAGGCACACGCGAACCAGCCGGTCAAACGGCCCATCATCTAACGGGGTGGGCGCGTACCTGGCCGACGGTTCTTCCAGTTTTGCACTAGCAACGCGACCACGCCGCCTAGCGCGAGCGTCGCCACATAACCGGCCATCCGCACCACGCCCTCGCCATAGGAACCGGCAAATACGATGACAAGCGTCGCTGCCACAAAGAGTATGAGCAATCCGACCATCGGCTTCATCTAAAGGCGCCTCCGCAGTGGGCTTCAGAACCGGCATCACAACTGAAATGAGAATCGCGATGGGTGAAACGCGCAAGTGCGGCAAACCCGGCAAAGTCGAACTGCGCTGCTAGCGCGATTGGGTCGCGATAGCTTACTCAACTTAGCCACCGGAATACAGCGAACAAAAACTGACCGGACCGACGCACGCAGCATTGCTCCCCGTACCATTCAACGGCGCGCGAGTGCCGCTTTCACTGGATCCCGACGACGGGACGCCCATGCTGGTCGTTTCGGCCGCATCACCCGCAGTACTGTTTGCGACAGCTGCGCCGTTTTGCGCCGCGATTTTCGCTTCGGCGGCCTGAATGTCGGCCGGATAGTTTGGGTCGCCGGCGGCCGGACTATAGCCAGCCTGTTCGACGCGTACGAGGTCGGCGTATACCTGTGCCCGGGTGACCGGAGCGTTGGCGGATTGCGCAAAGCTAAGCGCGGGGCTCGCGAATGCGCAGGCAGCGAGAGTGAGGTTGATGAACGTTTTCATGATGTAAATCTCCTTGCTTCAATGGGAGAGACCAGACAGGGACGGCAACCGGACGACGACCTTAGCTGCCGAAAAACGGTGTGCAGAAATCGACCGGACCCACACACGCTTCACCGGTCTTATTGCTGTTCATTCCCTTGTGTTGACCACCGGCGCTAGTACCCGACGTATCCGAACCGACGCCGCTGGTGTCCTGCTGCTTCAGGTGCGCGACCTGCTGCGCAAAGACCGGACTCACGTCGGGATATGACGCATCGGTCACGAAACGCGAGCCGTTGTTCTCCGCCTGAATCAGTTCCTGACGAACCTCGGCACGGGTCTTTTCCTGCGCAAAGGCATTCGAGAAAACGCCGCTCGATGCGAGGACGGCAACTGACATGGTGATCACGGCAAGCTTTTTCATTTCTAACTCCTAACTAATATGGGTTTAAACTGGTTGAGAAATATGGCGATGCATTCATCAACCACTCATCAACGTTAACATCGAGACTGCGTCGGTTATTCCTGGATTTCAAAAACTATCTGTTGCACCAACTGGTTCCAGCCGTTTAGTTCGCAGTGCTACCATATGTAGAACCGTCAACGATCTTGCTGGTGTTTGCAGACGAAGCCATCGCCTGTTGCTTCAACCGGGAGACCTCCTGCGCGTACACCGGGCTCACATCGGGATATGAGGAGTCGGTCACGTAGTTGAGGCCGTTCTGTTGCGCCTCGATCAGTTCCTGATACACCTGCGCACGTGTCTTCCCTTCAGCGAAAGCGCTAGACGAGGCAAGCACAGCAACGGACAACACCGCAAAAGCGATCTTCTTCATGATGAACTCCGGTGAATTTGGGTTGGCCTACGTGAAGGAGAACCCGAGATGCGCGGCGTTTATTCCCGGCGAACGGAGAAATGCACCAACGAGTGCGCCCGAACGCTACTCGCGGGCAAAAAAATCGGGAGAGGGGGAATAGAGCGGGTTGCGGACGTGTTAACGGATACGAACGGGCGTGCGCCCACCTTCATATGCCGCAATGCGGGCGCCGTTCAGCACAGGCTGCGCTGGCGACGCGCGCCGTCGTACTACCAGTTGAGCACCACCGGATGGCTGATCATGCTCGGCGCACCGCCGGGCCCGGCAGGGTCGGGGTTGCCGAAACGCGGCAAAGCGCCGTCTGTGCGGGCGCGTTCAATTTCCATCTCAACCTCGGCACGCGTCTTTGGGGCCTGACTGGCCACCGCCGGTAGCGAGGCCGGCTTTGCGTCGGATTGCGTCGTCTGCGTGACAGGTGGAGAGAGCACAACAGATTGCGTGACGGGCGGTGCATCGACCACAGGCTGCGCGGGCCTGGGCGGCGAGGCAGTCACTGGCTGATTGACGGAAACGGAGCTTGAGACGTCGCTAGAGGCATCGTTCCTTGCACTTACGCTCGGGTTCGGCGCGATTTCAACGCCAGTTGCATGCCTGCCCTGTTCATATTGCGGCCCGCTATCTGCATCTGCCTGAATCGGTTGCGAGACGGTGCGGCCATGCCCGGGTCGCGACGCGGATCGCCATGCAGGGCGCCCCGAATGCGGCGCCGCCGGCGACCTGAGCGGATTTTCGACCACAGCAGGCGCATGATTCGTGGCACCTTCGCGCGCCTGCAATTCCGTTTGAAGCGCTGCGATTCGCGGATCGTCCTTGTAAAGCGACTGCTCGGCGCCCAGCAATACCCTGGCGGAACCAAGATCGTTGCGTTGCAAGCTCGCGCGAATCGCATCGAGAACCTGGGTCAGACTGGCATCTGCAGTAGTACCCGGCGCAAGCGACACCTTTCCGCTGGCCAGCGTGGCCGGCCGTGAACCCACTGGCGAGTCGGCGGCGGGCACGTCGCGACGTTCAAAAACGGCAGAATCCCCGAACAGGTCCCCTTTCCGTTGACCCAGCGTAAAAGCTGCCACCGCAAGAGCGCCCAACAACAGGCTGGTGAGAATCGTTACTTTTGGGTTGCCAATCGGGTTCGTGATCATGACGTCAGTTCCGTAAAGCCCTCGATAGGTTATGCCTCTACCTGGGTTACGTACGGTGTCACGCATCAATTGGATGCGACAAGTTTTAGTCGGTATCCGCCACGATGAAGGTTGCGGGCGCATCTATTCGATGCGATGGGGAACGTCGAGCGCCGCTATTCTTCAGTCTATTCGGATGCGTCAAAGTTCGACTGCGGTGGGCCAAAAGTAGAGCATGCAGCGTCTGCCAAACTCTATCCCAGTTGCAAACCAGCATCCGCGAATGCCTCCCAACCTCGCCTGTCATACCCCGATAAACTACCCTGCACACAGCAAAACGTTAAGTTCAGGATCTCACGAACGGAGAATTCGATGATTACCGACACATGGAACGCTGTAGACGACTACTTTTCTCGAGGACTCGTCAAGTCCGACACGGCGCTCGACGCCGCGCTGGAAGCCAGCACCAAAGCAGGCCTGCGAGCCATCAACGTAGCGCCCAATCAGGGCAAGTTTCTCAACCTGCTCGCAAAGATACACGGCGCGCGACGGATTCTCGAACTCGGCACGCTAGGTGGGTATAGCGCCATCTGGCTTGCAAGAGCGCTGCCCGAAGATGGCAGCATGATTTCGCTGGAAGCCAACCCGGACAATGCCGATGTCGCGAGAAAGAATATCGCGGCTGCCGGACTGGCAAACAAGGTCTCCGTGATTACCGGTCTTGCGGCCGAAAGTCTCGAGCAGATGATCCAGAGCAAGACGCCGCCGTTCGACTTTATCTTTCTCGACGCTGACAAAAGCAGCTACCCCGAATACCTGCGGCTCACGCTGCGGCTATCGCGACCGGGAACGGTCATCGTCGCGGACAACGTCGTGCGCGACGGCAAGCTCGTCGACCCGCAGAACAACGAACCGGATGTGCTCGGCGTGCGGGAGTTTTTCGACATGCTCGCCGCAATGCCGGGCACCGAAAGCACGGCGGTTCAAACGGTGGGCTCGAAAGGTTACGACGGTTTTTCCATAACGATCGTCTCCACGCCACCAACGGACGTCGGCAGCTAACGAGCATTGCGCGCCAGGGGAGTGGTCGCTCCCAGATGAGTCCAGCAACTATCGAACGGGCGACCGCTTGCGTCAGGCTTTATGTTGCGAACCGGCACGCCAAAACCATTGTGGATCCCTAAGGTAATTGTGGAAAAATCCTTACCAAAAATTGCATTCATCCCGTCGGGCAGACAAGATTGCGATCTCTTTTCTTTAGTATCTTTTCTGCTTATTGCCATGTCATCACTCATCCTCAGCGTCCCTGTTCCATCCAGGCCCCTGACGCCGTGTTAAGCCCTTATCCCAACGGCGCTTTGCCCTCTCTTTGTTTCATCAATCCATAGCACAAAAGCTATCGTGAACCTCTATTCGCCTTTCGAATGTGGTTAACCCGCACTTCCCGATCGCGGTCAGTTTTCGATATCTTCGCTTCCTAACAAAATCATGATTCGTATTCGATGGAATCGGATACGGAAAAGTATTTCGGGGATGCGTATGTTAGCTGCAGGACTTATCGACATCACAGCGCTCATTGACGCTCGCAGGATGTCGGCACATCAATGGCGAGTCATCGAGACCGTCGTCGCCTACCTGCCTGGTAGCCTTTTGTCTTCACGCTAAGAGCTCTTCGCCGGGCTCGCCTCTTGAGGCGAGCCGCGATCCGCTTCGTCACCCAGAAAGTGACCTTTCACCGGCTTCCCCCAAGAAAGATAAAGAAATAATTTATTCGATCTGTAGTACTAAGAGCACGCAAGGAGATCTTCAAGCATGAAAAAGAAACAGATTACGTTAGCCATCCTCGCCGCTGCCTGCGCGACGACGGCAGCACACGCGCAGAGCAGCGTCACGCTCTTCGGCATGGTCGATACCGGTGTCACCTACGTCAGCAACGAGTCCGGCAAACGAAACGTCAAGATGGACGACGGCGTCAATGGACCGAATCTTTGGGGTTTCCGCGGCGTTGAGGACCTCGGCGGCGGCACCAAGGCTATCTTCGAACTGGTCGATCAGTTCGAGCTCGACAACGGTGCATTCATGCCGAATTCGAGCCTGTTTAGCCGGACTTCGTTTGTCGGACTGGTGAACGACAAATTCGGTAAAGTCACCGCCGGCAACCAGTACGACTTCATGACCGACTCGCTGTATTTTGCGGGCGATGATCCGGCGGAGCTCTCGGGGCATTTTTACGACTTCCGCGCAGGCCCGTTCACGAAGCTCGACTTACCGAGCAATGCCACCGGAGCTTTCGACTGGGACCGCATGGCCGGCGAACGCGTAACGAATTCGGTCAAGTACGTCTCACCGGTTTTTGCCGGCTTGAGCGCCGGTGCGATGTATGGTTTTGGTGGTGTGGCAGGGTCGATCGGCGCGGGCAACTCCACGAGCTTCGCGCTTAACTATGCTGCCGGATCGTTCGGTGCCAACGCGGCTTATACCAACATCAAGTACTACACGGCGGGATCGCCGCAGGTCAGCGTGCGTAACTGGGGATTGGGCACGCACTACCGTTTCGGTGGCTGGGTCACGAACGCATTGTTCACAACGGTCCACAATTCCGCCAACGGTGGCGCGGTGTATGAAGGCTCATTCGGCGCGCACTATAACTTCACGCCGGCTTTGAGCGCAGGGGCGTCGTACATGTACATGAAAGGCAATGAAACCGTCGACAATAACCACGCTCACCAGATCGCGGGCATCGTCGACTATGCGCTCTCCAAGCGCACCGACGTGTACCTGCTTGGCGTCTATCAACGGGCTAATTCGGGAGCGGATGCGCAAATCAACGGCATGAACGATTCGGGCGATGAATCGGACAGCCCGAGTCAGGCTGTTGTCCGCATCGGCCTGCACACGCACTTCTAAGCTCTGGACTTAGCGGGAATGACGGCCGCGACCGCGCTGATGCGATCGCGGCCTTTATCACTAGAGGTTGGTCGTCCGCTGCCTTTGACGAGACCTCCTCGTACAAGTCTTTATTGGGTATCAGACTGTGCGATGCGATACTGACATCAACCGATCAACTCGATTCATGTCGCATACAAAGACACATGTCACTTACCATTTTCGGCACCAGTCGCTCGCGCGCACTCCGCGTTCTCTGGATGGCAAGCGAGCTTGGTCTCGCGTTTGAACACCATCCGCTCACCTGACTCATCCCGCCCATCCCCCCAACAAAATCACCAAAGGGTAGTTTTCTTCAATACGCATCCCCCCTCCCCCGATACCTTCGAGCCTTCAGATCGAACGTATCAAGGGGACCCATGAGCATCTTTCTTTCCATGGCAGCGTTTGCACTCGCTGCATCAATTTCACCCGGGCCCGTCAATATCGTCGCGCTCAGCACCAGCGCCCACTATGGACTGGCGGCAAGCATGCGGCATGTGACCGGCGCGACGGTCGGCTTTACGCTGCTGCTCCTGCTGATAGGCCTGGGACTGCGTGACGTGCTTGACCAGTGGCCGTGGTTGACACGATTCATCCAATGGGCGGGCGTAGCGTTTCTATTCTTCATGGCTTATAAGCTGGCCATCGACGATGGAAAGATGGGTGCAGACCAGCCCAAGGCAGCCCGAGGCCCGTCTGCGGTGTCTGGAGCCGCAATGCAGTGGCTCAATCCGAAAGCATGGCTAGCCTCCATTGCAAGCATGGGTGCCTATGCAGCCAACGGAGACCGGACTTTGATCTGGCAGTTCACCGCGCTTTACTTCGTGATCTGCTATGCGTCCATCGCTTGCTGGGCCTACGCAGGGTCGTTTCTGCGGCAGCATCTGCGCAATCCCGCCCGGGTGCGGGTATTCAATCGCATCATGGCGCTACTGCTGGTTGCAAGCGCTATCTATCTGCTCGTAGCCTGAAAAGCGTTGGCGACGCGCGTCGCACTCACCCCTTGTACTGCCCCGGGGTGGCTGCGACGAATTTCCTAAACGCCCGCTGTAAATGAGCCTGATCGGCAAAGCCAGCTTCAACGGCTACCTCGGCGATCGCTCGCCCGCGTTTGAGTTGCGAGCGGCTATATTCGATGCGGCAATTAACCAGGTATGCGTGCGGGGTCATGCCGTAACGTTCCTTGAACGCACGAATCAGATAGGAGGCAGAGAGATCCGCCGCAGCGCAAATCTCATCCAGGCGCAGCGATTGAACGCAATTCTCCCTGATGTATTGGGCCGCGCGCGCGAGCTTGAGGTTAACGCTGCCGGTCGGCACCGGCGCATGGGTCAGCGCGCGATACAGATCCGAAAAGAAATCGACGGCAACGCTTTGCTTTTGCAAAGTGTCCGAATCTTCATCGGTTAGCGCTGCATACAAACCGTTCAATCCGCCATAGAGACCCGCCTGCGTGGTCAGCGTAGATGAGAATGGGCGAAAATCGGCGCTCTGACTAACACCGAGGTCGCGCTGAAGCTTGCCCAGCCATGCGGCATCCACATAAAGCATCCGGTACGACCACGGTTGATCGCCGTCCGGATTGCATGCATGCACAACGTCCGGATTGATGACCACCACTGACCCCGGCCCCGCACGTTCCACCACCTTGCCGTTCAGATAGGTGCTACGGCCGCCTGTCACCGCCCCAATCGAAAACGTTTCGTGAGAATGCTTGCCATAGCACACCTTACGACCGTCTTCGACCGAACGCGCTTCGATAAATGGCAGCGCTTCATCGCGCCAGAAGGTCTGGACCGTAGGCTCCTTCATCGGTGAGTTCGGACTGCTTTTCATGATCAGCGTTTTTTTAAACCCGGTATGCGGCACGGCAAAGCTCGATACGTCCAGCATGCCACAGAGCGCCACTTTGCGTCAGGCCGGAACCTTGCGAAGAAAATCGAGCATCACATCGTTGAACTGTTCGGGCCTTTGCAGCGGCGCAAAATGGCTTACACCCGGCATCAGGATCAACTCGGCCCGCGGAATACTGCGGGCCAGGTACTCCGCATGTTCCGCCTTGATGAATTCATCATGCTCGCTTTGCACGATCACGACTGGCACCTGAATCTTCGCCAGGTCGCTAGCGGAGTAATTCGGCTGGGTCTTCATCATTTCGCCGACGGCGCCGACAAAGGCCTCGAACTGATCCGGCGTGGCCGACAATTGAGCATAGTCCGCAGCATGGCGTCCGAGGCACCGCTCGATGACCGGCGTCATAACGAATTCCTTCGTGCCGGTAGCGTCCATGTTGCAGCCAAAGAAGAAGACGCCGGCAACACGTTCAGGGGCTTTGGCGCCGAGGATCAACGCGGTGCACGCGCCGTCGCTCCAGCCCACTATGGCAGCTTTTTTCAGTTGCAGGACGTCCATGACGGCAAGCACGTCGGACGCCATCAACTCGTAAGAATAGGGACGCGCATCACGCGTACTGCGGCCATGACCACGACTGTCGATCAACACGGCACGATATCCCGAGCCGACCAGCGCAGGCACCTGCCAGCCCCAATTTCCGCTGTGGCCCAGGCCTCCATGCAGCAGAATCACCGGCGTGCCGGTTCCGTAGATCGAGTACGCGATTCGCGCACCGTCGTGCTCCACAATTCCTTGATCGCTTGCCGCAGGCAACGGAGGTGCGCCATGCACAGCAAAATTTTCGAGCTCGTCGTCGTACGGTTCCATGGCGGTTTTACCTGTATAGGCGTATACGGATGGAAGAATAACCGACTAAAAGCAACATGGCACCCGGCCAGTCGCGCGAAAATAAGACTCGCTGAATCCTGCGGATGGAACTGAACAAGTTAACACCGATCCAAAGAAGTTAACACCCCGGCGTGATATTTAACAACATTCCCCTGGCGCGCGGACGCGGTTCCTGGCAAGCTATGCAAACCGGTCGCTGTTCTCAGGCTTTTCTCCTGGCGTATCGCCAATTAAAGTGGTGTAATTAACATCATCTGCAGGTTGCCTGGGACTGCCATACTATTTGCTTCCAGTTGCAATGCAAGGCCAGCGCGCTAACCATCGCATCATCACGCATCGCCTGATTTCGAAACGCAGAGAACCTGACCAGAATACGTCACCCCTGAGTAACGTCCCTGCGCCTTGCCCCTGCGGACAATCATCCTGTTTGATTTGAAGTTCGATTTAAAGAGTGGAGGTTTATTATGTCGACCCATGCGCACTCACGTGAAGCAAATGCTGCCGAACGATTCGTTCGTGCAACCAGGCAAGTAGATATTGCCTTTCGCGTAGTCAGAGGCGAGGACGTGCCGCAGAACCGGCACATCGAGCACTCCCTTGCGCTTCGCCAGCTCGAGCAGGCGTTGGACGAACTCGCAGAGGCTCAGGATTTCTTCGACTCGGCGGTGGTCAAGATCGCCACGCAACCGAAGCGGACCAATTGATACCGTCCCGCTCGCTTTCGTTTCCTGGCCTATCAGAAACCATGTCCACGACGATTGAACGACTTGATGGCGAAGCGCGCGAACGTCTGATCCGCTGGATTCGCCACCGCATGGAAGAATTCGGCATTACGCTGCCGGCGCTCGCGGAGTCTCTCGAGTCCGACCAGAAAAGCGAACAGGCGGTGGCGTACCGGGACGCCTGGGGAAATACCTGGAACGGTAGCGGCGATCTGCCGGAGTGGCTGCAGCGGGCCGTGGCGGCCGGACAAAGCATCGAACACTTCCGCTGCAGCTAACCGCTCTGGATCACACCGCCGGGATTAGTGCTTTGCCAGTTCAGCGTCGATGGCCGCCAGCAGACGCGGGTCGTCAGCCGTGACGTCAGGGGCAAAGCGCCCCACTACGTCGCCGTTGCGGTTGATCAGAAACTTTTCGAAATTCCACAGCACGTCCGCCTGGTTCTCAGGGTTCACGCCGTAGCCCTTCAGCTTTTCGCGGAACGGGCCATCACCGGTTGCAACCGGCTGCTTTTCGGTCAGCGCCGCGTACAGCGGATGCTGGTCTTCGCCAAGCACGGAGATCTTCGAGAAGAGCGGGAAGTGCACGTCATACTGCGTGGAGCAGAACGAGGCGATCTCGTCATTGCTGCCGGGCTCCTGGCCTTTGAAGTTGTTAGCCGGGAAGCCCAGCACTTCGAGACCGTCGGCGTGCTTTGCCTGGTAGAGACTTTCCAGGCCGCTGTATTGCGGCGTGAGACCGCATTTGGAAGCAACATTGACCACCAGCAAGACTTTGCCACGGTAGTCGGCAAGGCTGCTGTCCTGACCGTCGATCGTTTTCAGGGGAATGTCGTGTAACGCTAATGCCATAAATCCTCCGTTGTCGCCTGGTGAGAAAAAATAACGTGGGCGAGACAGAAGACTAACGGAGTTCTGCGTTTGCTGCCGGCGGTGCCTAGCCGGGGGTTTGCCACCCCAGGCCTAGACTCTTTTGCAAGGCCACGTAATCCTTGATTAACTGCGCTTCGCTCTGAATGCGGTTCTGCTCCGCCGAATAGCGGGTTCGCTCGGTATCGAGCCAATCGAGCGCCGTGGTCGTACCCGCGCGGTAGCGTTGTTCGGTCAGCACCGCGGCGTGCGTAGCGGAGTCTTCCACCTCGCGAAGGCTCACGGCGTTGTCGCGTTCGTGGCCGTAGCGCGAGAGCGCCACATCCGCGTCCTTCAGCGCGCCCAGCACCGTGCTCTCGTATTTCGCCTCGGCCTCGTCGCGGCCGGCCTTTGCCTGATCGACGCTCGCCTTCACGCGGCCAAAATCGAATGCATTCCATTGCAGATAAGGCGCGGCAACCCACGTGTAACTGCTTTTGCGAAACAGATGACCGGGTTCGGACGCGCTAAAGCTCAGGTCGCCAAATAGCGTGACCTTCGGAAACCAATCCGCTTCGTGCTCGCCGATCTGCGCATTCTGCGAGGCAAGTCGCCGCTCGGCCGCGCGGATGTCGGGACGTTGACGCAACAGACGCCCTGGATCGCCCACCGCCACCGTCGCCGGCAACATGGGAAGCGGCTTCTGTGCCGACAGTTCGGCATCCAGCGCACCGGGCTCGCGGCCCGTGAGCACGGCGAGTTCGTCGAGCGATTCGGCCACCTGCGCGTCGAGCGGAATGATGCTCGCCTGGGTATTTTCGACCTGCGAGCGGATCCGTTCCACATCGAGATCCGAGGCCACGCCGCGCGCACGGCGCTGTTCGGTCAGCGTCAGAATGCGCGTTTCAAGCTCGGCGGATTCGTGGGCGATACTCACGCGCTGCTGCTCATCGCGCAAGCCGACATACGCCTGCGCCACCTCGGCGGCGAGCTGCACATGCGCATCGGCGAGATCGGCCTGCGAGGCATCCGCCTCTGCCGACGCCGCTTCGATCGCCCGCCGCGTGCCGCCGAAAAGATCGATCTCCCAACTGGCATCGAAGCCCGCGAGATAAAAACTGATCGGCCCGCTACCGCTCGAGGACGAACTCTGTCCGCCTTCGAGCGACGACAGATCCGGGGTAGGCGTGCGCAAATAAGCGGCGCTACCCTGAACCTTGGGCAATTCGTTGCGCTGCTTCGCTGTGAGACCGGCGCGCGCCTCGCGGACGCGGGCCTCGGCGGCATGCAGATCGGGACTGTTCTTGAGCGCCGTATCGATCAATGCGTTCAGTTGCTCGTCATCGAGCGCGAGCCACCATTGAGCAGCCACAGGCGCCGTCGATACCGTGCCCTGCGGAGCCCGATTGAATGAGGTCGCCTGCGCGGCGATCGGTGCGGCCTGCGGCGCGCCGTGGTAGTCGGGCCCCACCGTGCAGCCAGCCAGCGCCAGCGCGGCCGCCACGGGAAGCAGGCCGAAACAGAGAGCAGAGTTGAGTGACTTCATATTGTTTTCAGTGTCCTGCCGACGGTGTGCCGGCAGCCGGCTTCTTCAGAAAGAATGCGAGCGGAATGCACAGCAGCAGAGCCACGCCAAGCACATAGAAGGTTTCGGAATAGGTAATGACCACCGCCTGCATCTGCATCTGCGCGGTAAGCTGGCCGATTGCCTGAAGCTTCGCGTAGGCCATGTCGCCGGTCTGCGCAAAAAAACTGGCAGCGCTAGCCGTGAGGTGATCCTGCCCGATCAGCGAATTGGCGCTTAAGGAATCGCGGATCACATCTTCGTGGAACGTGTTGCGGCGGTCGATGAACGTGCCCAGCAATGCGAGTCCGACCGAACCGCCCAGGTTACGCGCCATGTTGTAGAGACCCGCAGCGTCACCAGCTTCCTCGCGCGGTACGGCCGCCATCGACGCCTGGTTGAGCGGCATCATCGCCAGCACCTGGCCCACGCCGCGCAGCAGTTGCGACCACGTGAAGTCATGGCCGACGCTTTGTGCGGTGAGCGAGATGTCGAGCATGCAGCTCGCGGCAAAGCAGCACAGCCCGGCGATCACCATCAGGCGCGTATCCACGCGGCCCATGAGACGAGGCAGCACCGGCATCAGCAGAAACGCGGGCACGCCGGAGATGAGCATCACGCCGCCCGACTGCTCCGCGTTGTAGCCCGATACGTTGCTCAGGAACTGTGGCAGCAGATACGACACGCAGTAAAGACCCGCGCCCACCGTGAACACAATGAAGATGACGCTCGCGTAGCGCGTATTCTTCAGCAACGTCAGACGCACGATGGGCTTCTTCGCCACGACCTGCGCAATCACCAGCAACAGGATGCCCACCACCGACACGACACTCAGCCACACGATCATCGACGATTCGAACCAGCGCTCGCGCTGCCCTTCCTCGAGCACGACGGTCAGCGAACTAAGCCCCGCCGCGAGCCCGACAATGCCGAGCCAATCGGCCTTGATGAATTGCGACCAGTCGGTGCGAGCGGTCTTAAGTCCCAGAAACAGCAGCACCACCAGTGCGCCGCCCACCGGAACGTTGACGAAGAAGCACCAGCTCCAGTCGATATTCTCCGCGAGCCAGCCGCCCACCACCGGACCGAGCAGCGGCCCGAGCAGCACGATCAGGCCGAACATGGTCATGCCGATCGGCATCTGGTGACGCGGCAGGCGCGTCGCCACAATCGTCTGCGCGGTCGGAATCATCGCGCCGCCCACAAAGCCCTGGCCGATTCGCCCCGCGATCATCTGCGGCAGGCTGTGCGAAACGCCGCACATGACCGAGAACAGCGTGAAGAGCGTCGCGTTGCCAAGCAGAAAATTTCGCAGTCCGAACACGCGCGTGAGCCACGCAGCAAGCGGGATCATCACGATTTCCGACATCAGGTAGCCGGTTGAAATCCACGTGCCTTCCGTGCCGGTCGCGCCGATTTGCCCTTGAATCTGCGGCAGCGCCGAATTCGTGATCGAGATGTCGAGCGTCGCCATCAAGGCGCCGAGCGCGCCGGCGGCCACGGCGATCCAGTCAGAGGCGGTGGCATTGGGCGGATGCGCCGGCTGCGCAGCGGATGCGTCTACTCCGCTGCCCGGCATGCTTGCCGGCGTGCTGGAGTTAGCCACGTCCGTTTTCCCGTTCCATGCGCTCGGCGGTATCGCGGGCGCCGCGTGTGTCCACCTCCACGTTCACCGAGAGACCCGGCAGCAATACCTTACGCGTTTCAGGACCGGCCGCGATGTGGATCTTCACCGGCACCCGCTGCACGATCTTCGTGAAGTTGCCGGTCGCGTTCTGCGCGGGTAACAACGCGAACTGCGAACCCGTGCCGGGCGAGAAGCTGTCCACGGTGCCGTGCAGATCTTCGCCGGGTAACGCGTCGACCCGGATCGTCGCCGGCTGACCAACCCGCATCAGGCCAATCTGCGTTTCCTTGAAATTGGCCGTCAAATACACGTCCTGCACCGGCACGATGGTCATCAGACGCGTGCCCGGCTGCACATACTGGCCGATGCGCACTGTGCGGTCGCCGACGCGACCCGCGATCGTGCTGCGTATCACGGTGTCCTGCTCGTCAAGCTGCGACTGTTGCGTGGAGGCGACGGCTGCGTCGAGTTGCGCATGAGCCTGCTGGATCTGCGCCTGCAGATTCGCGACCTGACGCTCGGCGACCTGCAGCGCTGCGGCGTCGGCGGCGCGCGTGGCGGTAGCCTGGCGAGCCGAGTTGCGCAGGTCGGCCACACGTTCTTCGGTCTCTGCTCCCGTTGCGGCAAGCGGTTCGTAGCGCTTGACCTGGGCGAGCGCATGCGCCTCGTTCGACACCGCGCCGTCGAGTTGCGCCCGCGCCTCGCCGATGCTCGCCTGCTGCTGCGCCAGTTCGGCCTCGCCGCGCAGAATATCGGCCCGGCGCGCGGCCACGGTGGCGTTGGACTGTTCCAACGCCGCTTCGTACTGGCGGCTGTCGAGCCGCACCAGCGGCTGTCCGACCGCAACCGTCTGGTTGTCGCCAACCAACACTTCAGCCACGTACCCTGACACCTTGGGTGCAACAGTCATACTATCGGCTTGCAGGTAGGCGTCGTCAGTGCCCTGGATAAAGCGTCCCACCGTCCACCAGCGCACGCCCCACGCGGCCGCGGCGATCAGGGCGATCAGCCCGGCCGCCATGAGTAGCCGGCGTGTGGGGGAGCGGCGCGCGGGCGCAGCTCCAGCTTCGTTGACGGGAAGGGTGGCCGACATGACGACTCCAGATTTTTTCCAATTGATATAATTATTCCAGTTGGCACATTTCTGTCAATTGATATATTTTTGCTTCACTTACAAAAGCTTCTGAGGATCCAACGGATGTCCCCTGCCCCGAGACATCGCCACGCAATCGATGGCGGCTACCAGCGCGGTGAAGAAACCCGCGCACGCATCGTCGACGCGGCGCTCGCGCTGTTCGGCGAATATGGCTTCGACGGCGCCTCGACGCGCGACATCGCCGAGCGCGCGGGCGTCAACGCACCGGCCATCGGCTATTACTTCGACAATAAGGAAGGGGTCTACCTGGCGTGCATCGAGCACATCGTCTCGCGGGTCTGGGCACAGATCCTCGAACCCGTCGAGGCAGCCGAGAAAGCGCTGGCGAACAATGTCGACGACGACGGGCTGATCGAAGCGTTCTGCGCGATCCAGGCAAGCATTGCCCAGTTCATGTTCACCTCGACCGAATCGGACGACTGGCGCCTGTTCATGGCGCGTGAGCAAGCCGGCCACGGTCCGTCATCGGGATTCGAGCTGATCGACAAGAAGATCAGTTGCCGCCTGACCAATATCAGCGCGACGATTGTCGGACGCCTGCTTGGACGTCCTGCAGATGATGAAGAGACGCTGATTCGCACGCTAACGCTCAACGGACCGGTCGTCGCGTTTCACATCCACGGGCGTAAATCGCTGAGAGTGCTGGGATGGGACGCTGTCGACGCAACCAGGCTCGCGACGCTGATGCGCATCATCAAGGAGCAAACGGTCACGCTCATGCGAAGCATGACGGCGTTGAGAGACAGGCAACCTTCAGGTGCACCCAAGGCGGCCGGCGTCAAAGCGATCAATAGCAAACGCGTCCAGCGGTAACGACGGAACGCCGTCCAGCACCAGTTCCGACACCAGCTTGCCGCAACCGGGGCCAAGCTGAAAACCGCTGCCGCAGTATCCGAACGAGTAAGTCAGATTCGACGCCTTGCGGCTCGGTGAAATCACCGGCAGCGAATCCTCGGTAAATGCTTCCACCCCGGCCCACGCGCGATTGACGCCGAGGTGGCGCAGATGCGGAAACAGGTCGACCACGGTATGCGCGCTTCTCACGAGGCGCGCGAAGTCCACTTCGCCATGACGTCCCGGCAAATCCGCGATGCCGATCAGCTTGCCGCCGATCACGACCGTGCCATTATCGAACTGCTTGAACGACAAGGGCCTTCCCGTCGCGCCAAGCGTCGCCCGGCAGAATGGCGCAACGCGGTGCGTCACCATCAGCATCAGCCCTTCCGGATGCACCGGCACGGGCTCGCCAACTTGCCTCGCAAGCTCACCTGACCAGGCCCCTGCCGTGATCACCAGATGCTCCGCTGAAAAGAGGCCAGCGGGTGTCTGTGCGTACCAGCGCGTGCCACGCTGTTCGATCCGCTTGACGGGCGTGCCTTCATGAAAGACCGCAGTGCGTGCCTGCGCTGCGTGACGAAACGCCATGGTGGCGCGGTACGGTAACGCATAGCCATCGCGTTCGACCCAGATCGCACCGGTCACATACGGCGCGAGCGCCGGCTCCAGTTCGCGGACAGTCGCGCGGTCGATGATCTTTTCGTGAGTAAAGCCCTGCGCCTCGAGCGACGCAACGCGAGCGCGACACTCGTCGAGCTCGGCCTCGCTTTCGGCGATTTTCATCTGCCCCGAGGGCACGAAACCGGCGTCATCGCCGATGGTCGCGACGATGTTGTGCCAGATCTCGCGTGACATCAGCGCCAGCGGGATTTCCGGCAACGGCCGGCCGAGCGTGCGCACACCGCCCGCATTGACACCCGACGCATGACGGCCAACGTAATCCGCTTCGAGCACCGTGACGCGCACGCCACGGCTCGCCAGATAGAACGCGCTGCTCGATCCGTGCAGTCCACCACCAATCACCAGCACGTCGGCTTCGTTGACCGCGGCGCTATTCACCGGCGAGTTCTCCGAGCGTGAGCGGTTTGATCGGTGGGCGGATACGGTAATAGCCGACCGTGGCAGGCGACACCTTGCGTGCCTCGGCGATCACTTCGGTCACGGTCAGCCCGCAAAGGCGTCCCTGGCACGGGCCCATCCCACAGCGGCCAAACGACTTGGCCTGATTCGGGCCCTGACAGCCGAGTTCCACGAAGCGACGCACGTCGCCAGCCGTCACCTCTTCGCAGCGGCACACCTGCACGTCGTCCTGCGGCACGCGGTTCTCATCGCGCGGGCGGTACAAGGTATCGAGGAACGGACGGATACGCTTCACTTCCGCGAGGCGCCGCAACAACGGCGCCGCGTTATGGTTACGCGTCGTCTGATCGAGCGCGCCCAATTGCGCGGCGATCGCCAGCGCGCTCAGTTCGCCTTGCGCCTCGGCCGCTTGCGCGCCGGCGATCCCGCCACCGTCGCCTGCGACGAAGATACCGGCGACATCGAGCTCGCCCCATGCATCGGTCTGCGGAGTGAAGCACAATTGCGCGTCGTCCCAATGATGCGTTGCGCGCAGCGACCAGCTGAACTGCGTGTTCGGCACGACGCCCTGATGCAACAGGAAAACGCTGGCCTCGATCCGTTGCGGCACGCCGCGCACCGAGAAGCTCAACGCGTGGGCCCGGTCGGTGCCATCATCACCCGGCGCGCCTTCGATGCGAAGATCGTCGGCACCCTCGTGAATCGGCACACCCGCTTCGCGCAGCGCGCGGAGCAATTGCAAGCCCTTGGCCAGATACGGCCACGCCCGCAACGCCGAGATCATGTGACGCTTGGCACGCCAGCGGTCCTCATGACGCGTGGTGTCGACCAGCGCGCGAATCGGCACGCCCGCTCGCACGTATTGCCAGCCGAGCAGATAGAGCAACGGTCCGCAGCCAACCAGCACCGGTGGCTCCGCTGGCACCTCGCCGGCGCTCTTCAGCAGGATCTGCGCGGCGCCGGCGGTCAGCACACCCGGCAGCGTCCAGCCCGGTATCGGGAAGGGCCGCTCCAGCGCGCCAGTTGCAAGCACGACACGCTTCGCCTCGAAGCTCCCGGTTTTTCCATCCTTCAGATAATGCACGGAGCGCTCGCGCGTGACTTGCCAGACCGAGGCGTTCGGCTCATAACGCGCCCCACTGCGCGCGAATGCCTCCGCCAGCGCCGCGCCTGCGACGTAGTCCGGCCCAAGGATCTCGCGACGCTGCGCATCGCTGCGCTCGATCGCCCGATAGATCTGTCCTCCGACCGTCTCCTGCTCGTCGAGCAGCACCACCGACAGGCCCGCTCCCGCAGCCCGCGTCGCCGCAGCGAGCCCCGCAGGCCCGGCGCCGATCACCGCGACATCGACCGGTTCAACGAGCATCGGAATTCTCCTTGATGGATTGCGATGACGCCGGATCGGCGCTGAACGGCAGGTCCCGCGCGCCCTCCTGCGAGTGGATCCGCATGCCGTCCTGTACCGTCACCAGGCAGCTTTGCCGGCTCGGCACGCCATCGATTTCGACGAGACATTCGAAGCACACGCCCATCATGCAATACGGCGCTCGCGGCGCACCGGTAACCGGCGTAGCGCGAAAGCGCTGCACGCCGGCAGCGAGCAGCGCGGCCGCCACTGAGCGACCGCCTGGCACCTCAAGCGGTTCATCGTTGAACCAGATATGGACGGTGACATCTGCGACGGCAGGCGCAAGCGGTGCAAGCACCCTGAAAAGCGGTTTGGAAGTCATATCAGAGTCGTGTATCAAGCATGACTAAGGATTTTTGCAGGCGAAAGGAACCGGCCGCCGGGAAATGCGCTGAGCTCATCAGGTATCGCGCCGCCCACGACCCAAGGGGCAATGCGTAGCGCGTGGGCGGCAGCCAGTGTCACGCCGCTGTGACAGGTGACAACAAACGCTCCCGGATACTGCGACGACTGCTCGTAGATCGGGAAGCTATCGGGGCTATATACGCGCAACGCCGCCCACATGCGCACCAAGCGGACATCTTTCAGAAACGGGAAAGCTCTCACGCCGCGACGCGCGATTTTCGACAGCACATCGGTCGTCGTGAAGTCGTTGAAGCCGACCTCTTCCATCGAATCGCCCAGCTGCACAGAGCCCTCGTCGGTCTGCCGTACGTTGATCGTCGGATGATGCAGAAAAGGCGCGACGCGCTCGCTGACCAGTATCTGCCCGCGATTCGGTTTCACCGGCGCATGCAGCCCGACCTGCGGCGCCAACGAGCTGTTGCCGAGGCCTGCAGCCAGCACGATCCGCGGCGCGCGCCACACACCGTTGCGTCCATGCGCGGCGAAGCCGCCCTCCTCCGGCGCAATGCGGCCGATCTGGCTGTTCCCGACCAGCGTCACGCCGCGCCGTTGCATCGCATCGTGCAACGCGCGCAACAGCTTGAGCGGATTCACGTGGCCGTCCATCGGCGTATAGCTTGCGCCGATCACCTCGGGTCCGATTGCAGGCAAACGCTCACGCAGTTCTTTGGCATCGAGCAGTTGATAGGGGTAATCGCCGCCTAACTCCGCCTTCAATATGCCGAGGCGCTTGTTGCGTTCGGCCAGTTCCTCGTCCGAGAAGCAGAGGTGAAAGCCGCCCGGCTGCCGCAACGCCACGTCGATGCCGGTGTCCTCCAGCAACGCTGCCGCAAGCGCCGGCCAGCGGTCAGCCGAGCTGCGTGTCCAGCGCGCGTAAGGCGACAGGCCATAGCCTTTGCCTTGCACCCACACCAGACCGAAGTTGCCGCGCGAAGCGCGAAAGCCACCATCGCCTTCATCGAGCACGGTCACCTTCGCGCCTTCTCTGGCAAGTCCATACGCCACCGCCGTACCGACCAGCCCGCCGCCTACCACCAGCACGTCGGGACTTTCGGCTCCATCAACTGTCATCGTGTTTCTCCGATCAGGACGCGGTCCAGACCGACCATCCGGTCCAGCACCAGCATCAGGACAACCGTGCCGGCGATCAACACCGTCGACACGGACGCCACCAAAGGATCGATCGTTTGCGCGATCTGGTTATACATCGCGACGGGCAACGTGGTCGTGCCCGGCGTCGCGACAAAAATGGTCATGGTCAATTCGTCGAAGCTTTGAATGAAGGACAACACCCAGCCGCCGACCACGCCCGTACGGATCATCGGCAGCACGACGCGGCGAAACGCGGTGAAGCGGCTCGCGCCGCATGAAAGCGCGGCACGCTCAGCGTCGCGATCGAGACCGACGGCCGACGACAACGCGAGCCGCAGTGCGTACGGCACTACGATGATCACGTGAGTCGCACACAGCGCCCAGAACGATCCGCCGAGTCCGAGCAGGCTCAGAAAGCGCAGGAACGCGATACCGAGCACGACGGCGGGAATCATCATCGGCGAAAGGAAAAAGCCGGTGAGTGCGCCGCGCCCCGGAAAGCGATAACGTGCGATCGCGAGAGCCGCGGGCACCGCGAGCGCGACGCCGAGCGTCGCCGCCACCAGCGCAAGCCGTACGGACAGCCAGAATGCGTCGACGATGTCCTCGTTCTCGAGGATCGCTCTGAACCAGCGCAGCGATGCGCCATCGAACGGCATCGAGATATAACCCTTGTCGGTGAACGACACTGCTACTACCACCACGAGCGGCGCAAGGATAAACGCGAGAAACAGCGCGTTGAACAGGAGACCCCAGAATCCGTTTTGTTTCATGGCGTCCTCCCCATCAATCGAAGATGTGCTTGAAACGACGTTCGGCGAGCCGGCTGCAGCCCATCACGATCGCCACGTTGGCGATCAGCAGTAACACCGCAATCGTCGCGCCGAGCGGCCAGTTGAGCGTGCCGAGGAATTCGTCGTAGGCCGCCGTTGCAACCACCTTTAGTCGCCGGCCGCCAATGAGCGCAGGCGTGGCGAACGCCGAGGCAGATAACGCAAATACGATGATCGAACCCGATAGCACGCCTGGCAGGATCTGCGGCAGTACGACTCGCCGAAATACGCGCAGCGGCGACCCGCCAAGCGACAGGCCTGCCCATTCGACCTGCGGATCGAGCTTTTGCAGCGTTGCCCACACCGACATCACCATAAAGGGCACCAGTACGTGGGTGAGTGCAATCACTACGCCGGTCATGGTGAAGACAAGACGGATCGGCTCGGAGGTGAAATGCAGCGCCTGCAGTGCGTTGTTAAGCACTCCGTTGTTGCCGAGCAGGATCTGCCAGCCCAGCGTGCGTACCACCACCGAGATCAGCAACGGGCCGAGCACGATCAGCAGGCACACCGACTGCCACGGCCGCTTCATGCGCGCGAGCACGATCGTCTCGGGCACGCCGAGCACAATGCACAGCGCAGTCACCGCGAAGGCGAGTCCGGCTGTGCGGGCGAAGATTGCGCCGTAGTAGGGATCGGTGACTACCTTTAAGTAATTCGACAACGTATAAGCCGCAAGCGTGCCTTGGCTGTCACTAAAGGCATGGAACGATAGCACCAGGGTCAGCACGAGCGGTACCAGCAGCAGGCCGCCGAACAGCAGCAGCGCCGGCCCGGACAAAAGCCACGGCGCCGCGCCCGCGCGATCGTGGTCAAGAGTGGCCATCGGGCTTCTCCTTCTCGAGCATGCGCAGGTCATCGTCGGACCACGCAAGACCGACGTGCTGGCCTTCTTCTGGCGGTGGCGCACCGAAGTTAGGCTGCGCCACGCTCAGGCGTCCGATGCCGGTGTCGACCTGCAGCAGCCACTGGTTGCCGACGAACACCCGCGTCGTGATGCGGCCGCTCGCGCGCGCATCCACCTCTGCCAGACGAACCTTTTCTGGGCGGATATACACGTTGACATCGCCTTGTGCAGGCCGCCCTTCATGCGGCACCCTGAGCGTAGTACCCGCCACATCCACCTCGGCGCAGCGTCCATTGCGGCGTACAACGGCTCCCGACAACAGGTTGGTCTTGCCGAGGAAGGTCGATGCAAAAGCCGTCTTCGGCCGTTCGTACGCTTCGAATGGCGTGCTCAGTTGCGCGATCGTGCCACGATGCATGACCGCGATGCGATCGCTCATCGTCATCGCCTCGACCTGGTCATGCGTCACGAGGATCGTCGTGATGCCGAGGCGCTTCTGGATGGCGCGCAGTTCGATATGCATCTCCTCGCGCAGCTTGGCGTCGAGGTTCGACATCGGTTCGTCCAGCAACAGCAGTTCGGGACGCATCGCCAGCGCGCGCGCAATGGCCACACGTTGCCGTTGACCGCCCGACAGCTCCTTCGGATAGCGACTGCCCAGGCCGTTCAGACGCACGAGTTCGAGCACTTCGGCCACGCGTTCGGCACGCGCCGCGCGCTTCATATTGCGCATTTCCAGGCCGAAGCCGACATTGCCCTCAACCGTCATGTGTGGAAACAGCGCGTAGCTTTGAAATACGACACCCATGCCGCGCTTTTCGGGCCGCTCGTGTGTGATGTCACGTCCATCGAGCGTGATCGTGCCGGTGCTCGGCGTGATGAACCCGGCTACCATCTGCAGGGTTGTGGTCTTGCCGCAACCGGACGGTCCAAGCAGCGACAGGAACTCACCTCGCTCCACTTCCAGGTCGATCTGCTCGATCGCAGTGAAGTCGCCGTAGCGCTTCGATATGCCTTTGAGTGTCAGGAAACTCATGTGCGTCCCTGTGAGGGTAGCAATGGGCCGGACATGCGGCGCGGCAGCCGCAGGCCCACTCGGCAGCGCTTAAGCACTCAACGCTCGACGCTGCGATTCCAGCGCTCAGTCCATTCCGCGCGATGCTGATTGATGGTCGTCCAGTCGACGGCGATCAGCTTCGCCACCTGATCTGGACCATAAGGTACGCGTGCCGCGACTTCCGGTGCCAGCTTGACGGTCTTGTTGACTGGACCGAGCCCTATCGCCTTGGCCTGGATAGCCTGCACTTCCGGACTCAACAGATACTGGATGAATTGCTGCGACAATTCGGGCTGCGCGTTTTCGGCCACCACGCAAGCCGCGACCTGCAGCGCGATACCGCCTTCCTTCGGATAGAAGAACTTTAGCGGAAAGCCCGTGTTCTGCAACGCAACCGCGCGGCCGCTACCGTAGGGTGCGAGAATCACGTCGCCGTTCTGCATCAGGCCGTCCATCTCGCCTGGCGTCGGTGCCCACGACAGCACATCCGGCGCGACCTGGTTTGTCATCGCGGCGAAGCCTGGATCGATGTTCTTTTCGCCGCCGCCATTTAGCCGCGCGAGCATCACGAGCGCGTGCAAGCCGTACGTGTTGGTGATCGGCGGCATGCCAAGCTTGCCCTTCAGACGCTTGTCGGTCAGCACGGTCCAGGAATCCGGCGCGGGCAGGCCCATCTTCTTGAAGGCTTCCTCGTTATAGCCGATCCCCGTCGCCACCATGCCGACGCCCACCGCAGTCGGGCCGAGGTGCGCGAGCGGATACAGGTCGTTCATGACCGGGGCGTCTGCGATTTTCGAACACAGGCCCATCTGCATGGCCTGGTACATCGGACCGTCGTCCATGACAGCGACGTTGATCTGCTCATGGCCCTTCTGCGCCTGCAGCTTCGCCAGCGTGTCGCTCGAATTGCCCGCCACGTAGACGATCTTGACGTTGTGCGCCTTCTCGAACGCCGGGATGATCGTCTGCCGGTACATCTGCTCGTTCGAACCGCCGACGTTGGCCACGTAAAGCGTGGTGTCGGCCTGCGCCACCAGCGGCCCGCACAACACACCGGCAATGCCGAGTGCGGCCAGCAGCAAACGGACAGATAGCGGACGAGGGTTTCGCTGCGGGTATCGCATGGGCTGGTCTCCAGTCAATGTGCTGCCGGGCACTTGCGGGAATACATGTGAGTTGAAAAGATTCTGTCGGGCAAAATGCATAACGTCCAATACGAATAAAATAACAATCCATACCAATCTGATATGGGTTGCGCACGATGAATCTGAAGCACATTGAAGCGTTTCGGGCGGTCATGCTGGCGGGATCCATGACCGCAGCGGCGAAGGAGTTGTTCACTTCACAACCGAACATCAGCCGGCTCATCACGCAGCTAGAACGCGAAACCGGGCTGCTGTTGTTCCAGCGCAGCGGCGTCAGACTGATCCCCACCAGCGAAGGCAACGCTTTCTTTCGCGAGGTGGAGCGCGCTTATGTCGGGCTTCAGGGACTGACCAACGCGGCCGCGCAGATCAAGAACCTGGGCAGCGGGCGCCTGCGCATCGCAGCCATGCCTTCCGCGGGTCTGACGCTGGTGCCGCATGTCATCAAACGCTTTCAGGAATTGCGGCCGGAAGTCACCGTGTCGCTTCACGTGAATACCTCGGGGACGGTCAATCAC
Organism: Paraburkholderia sp. GAS206C; assembly: GCF_050435645.1. Classification (NCBI taxonomy): domain Bacteria; kingdom Pseudomonadati; phylum Pseudomonadota; class Betaproteobacteria; order Burkholderiales; family Burkholderiaceae; genus Paraburkholderia; species Paraburkholderia sp. GAS206C. The sequence continues at coordinate 796,013 of NZ_JBNDKR010000001.1, forward strand.
TGGACCTCCTCGCAGTTCTGCGATCTGGGCGTAGCGGTCTACAAGAGCGAAGCGTCCACCTGTGAAGTGGAACTGTTGTCGGAAGCCGCAGCGGTCTGCGTGCTGCCGGCCGGCCATCGCCTGACGAAGAAGTCGGTGCTAAAGGCCGAGGACTTTCAGGGCGAAGCGTTCATCTCCCTCTGTCATGGCGACGGCACCCGGACGCAAATGGACGAGGCCTTCGAACGCGCCGGAGTCCAACGGGTACTCGCCATCGAAGCGCAGTATTCGGCTATCTGCTGCGAGATGGTGCGTTGCGGGATGGGCGTAACGCTGGCGCACCCCATCGTCGCGCGCGACTTCGCGGGGCCCGGCATCGAGATCCGGCCATTCAAGCCCGCGGTGCTGTTTCCCACCTATCTGCTGTATCCGCCGCATCAGCCGCGCGATCGCCTGACGCTCGAGTTCGTCCAGTTATTGCGCAAGGAGCACCAGGACCTGCTGGACAGTTTTGAAAAGCCGCGCCGTCCGAGCCGGCGTTAAAGCTTGATGTAGCGGTCGTTCAGGGAAAACCCCGATCCTCATCCGAGGCGATTCATATAAACATATATATGAATTTTCACCAGCCATCGGACCTTGACGATCTTGGACGACCGCATTCCCCGCTATCACCGCCTGCGCGACCAGTTGGCCGCCCGCATTGCCGCGCTTGAATGGCAGCCTCAAGACCCGTTGCCGACCGAACAGGAACTGGCGCTCGCCTATGGCCTCGCAGTCGGCACGGTACGCAAGGCGGTCGACCTGCTTGAGCGTGAAGGACTGGTCGAACGCTTCCAGGGACGCGGCACCTTCGTACGCCGCGCCGCCTTCGACCGTTCGTTGTTCCGCTTCTTCCGCTTTCACTCGCCCTCGGGTGAGCGACGCGTCCCTGAGAGCCGCATTCTCGAGCGCGCCGTGATGCGCGCGCCCAAGGCGGTCGTGGCGAGATTCAGCCTCAAAACGGGCGCCAAAGCGATCCGGCTCGCGCGCTTGCGGCTGATCGACGACCAGCCGATCGTGGCCGAGCAGATCTGGTTGCCGTATGAACCGTTCGTTGCGCTGGCCGACTGCCCCATCGAAGAGTTCGGTCCGCTGCTCTATCCGTTCTATGAACAGCGCTGCGCCCGCGTGGTGGCGCGCGCCGACGAACGATTGACGGTAGAGACCGCCAATGAAGAGGATGTCGCCACGCTGCGAGTTGCCGCACACAGTCCGATCGTCGTGATCGAACGGGTTGCCTTCGGTTACGACGGCGCACCGCTTGAATGGCGTCTTTCGCGAGGCGCCGCGCAACACTTTGCGTACGACATAGAGATTCGCTGAGCGGCGCGTCGTCACGCACTTTTGGGGTTTAACAAGCAGCATCGTTGACGCCGGCATACGGCGCGTGGAGTCCAGATGTTTTCCTGGTATGGCGAAGTATCGAAGAACGAGCGGCGCACGTTCTGGGCCTGTTTCGGCGGCTGGGCGCTCGATGCGCTCGACGTGCAGATGTTCAGCCTCGTGATTCCTGCGATCATCGCCGAATGGGGCATCAGCAAGACCCAGGCGGGGCTTGTCAGCGGCGTGACGCTGGTTGCGTCGGCGCTGGGCGGCTGGATTTGCGGCGCGGCAGCGGATCGCTACGGTCGCGTGCGCACCTTGCAGGTTACGGTGGCCTGGTTTTCGGTTTTCACGCTGCTATCCGCGTTTGCACAAAATTTTCCGCAGTTCATCGTGCTGAAGGCTCTGCAAGGTTTTGGCTTTGGCGGCGAGTGGGCAGCCGGCGCAGTGCTGATGGCCGAGACCATCAGCAACCGGCATCGCGGCAAGGCAATGGGCGCGGTGCAAAGCGCATGGGCCGTGGGCTGGGCCGCAGCGGTGCTGCTCTATGCAGGGGTGTTCTCGTTCCTGTCACCCGCGCTCGGCTGGCGTGTGATGTTCGGTATCGGTATCCTGCCGGCGCTGTTGATCATCTACGTGCGGCGCAACCTCAAGGAGCCCGTTGTCGCCGCGAAGAAGGGCGCGCAAGAGGCTAAGCCTGGCTCCGCCGAACGCGTCCCGCTGCTCTCGATTTTCGCGCCGGATGTGCTGCGCATGACGCTAATCGGCGGCCTGCTCGGCGTCGGCGCACATGGCGGCTATTCCGCATTGACCACCTGGTTGCCCACCTTTCTGAAGACCGAGCGGCATCTCTCCGTGCTCGGCACCGGCGGCTATCTCGCGGTCATCATCCTCGCGTTCTTTTTCGGCTGTCTGGCAGCGTCGGTGTTGCTCGATGCCATCGGCCGCCGCCAGACCATCCTTCTATTTTCGGTCTGCTGCGTGGCGACGGTGATCCTGTACGTCTTCCTGCCGATGTCGAATCAGGCCATGCTCGCCTTAGGCTTTCCGCTCGGTTTCTTCGCTGCCGGAATTCCCGCGAGCATGGGCGCGCTTTTCAACGAACTCTATCCGCGTGGCACGCGCGGTACAGGTGTCGGCTTCTGCTATAACTTCGGACGAGTGGTCTCGGCTGGCTTCCCGGTCATGGTCGGACATCTTGCCGGTCAGTTTTCTCTGGGCTTCGCGATCGGTATCGATGCTGCGATCGCTTACGCAATCGTTGCGGTTTCGATCCTCATGCTGCCGGAAACGCGTGGCCGTACACTAGACGAAGAACCTGCAGCCTGATCTGAGTGTTACGAATTCACGAATGACTGCTTCTAACGGTACGCCCGCCCTCCACGCTACTACGTTGCCCATCACGGGCATCGACGGTCACGCGCACGTATTCGTGCACGGCTTGCCGCTCGCATCAGGCCGACGCTATGCGCCAACCTACGAGGCCACGCTCGAAGACTATCGCGCGATGCTCGCGAGCCTGGGCTTATCGCACGGTGTTCTGGTTCAACCAAGTTTTCTCGGCACCGACAACAGCTTTCTACTGTCGTGCCTCAACGCGCATCCCGAACAGTTACGCGGCATCGTCGTAGTGGATCCAGCGCGCGATATCGCGCAGATCGAGGCGTGGCACGCGCGCGGCGTGGTCGGCGTGCGTGCCAATCTGATCGGCACCGCGTTGCCCGACTTTGGCGATACGGTATGGGCGCCGTTTCTCGAGCGCATGGCGGACCTGGACTGGCATTTCGAGGTGCAGATCGAAGCAGCACGTCTTTCCGCGATTGCGGCGGCCGTGCTTGCCAGCGGCGTGCATATGGTGGTCGATCATTTTGGCCGCTTCGATCCGGCGCTCGGCACCGGCGACCCCGGCTTCGCCACCCTGCTCTCGCTCGGCCCGACGCGACAGGTGTGGGTGAAAGTGTCGGGTGCGTATCGCGTGAGCCCCGAGCGCGATGATCCGGCTGCGGCATTGGCGGCAGCAGTCGGCGCATGGCCCGCGCTGGTTCGTGAATTCGGCGTCGACCGTCTGGTGTGGGGCACCGACTGGCCGCATACGCAATTCGAAGACGTGCAGAACGCACGGCTGACTCGCGATCAACTCGAATCCTTCGTGGATCAGCCGGATCAGTTACGCACCGTGCTGGTCGATACGCCCGCGTCGCTGTTCCAGTTCCGCTAACGCACCGCAGCGATCCGCGCGCGGAAGTGCTCGGTGCCGGCAACGATCTTGTCGAGCACCGCGTCGAGTGCCCAGAAGCGTTCGCGCACGTCGTAGTCGATCACGCGGCAGCGAATCGAGTTGAATGTGCCGATACGCTGATGGTAGATCTTCGCGAGCGCCGGGTAGCCGAGCGCCTCCGACACTGCCGCAATCACCAGAAACGTCGACAATTCTTCGGCTAACGCCGGATCCCGAGCACTCTCGCTACGCAGCCACTGGTAAAGATCCGGATGAAAGTTGGTGAATACGCCGTTGAAGCCCGCCGATCCGGCCTTCATCGCATCCCACGCGATCGCGGCATTCGCATTCAGTATCTTCAGCGGGGAACCCTCGGCCAACGCGACACGCCGCTTCACGGTGGACAGATCGCAACTGACATCCTTAAGCATGACGAAGCGACCGGTGTCGATACAGGCCTTCAGTTCCTCGTCGGAAAGCAGCCGCCGATACGGCGCAGGGCACTCGTATAACCCAAGCGGCAGATCGGACGGCAAACGCTGCAGCAGGCGCCGCAGATTCGTCAGAAAGGTGGCCGTGCCCTCACGCTTCGGATCCAGTCGATTCGTGACCAGCACCGCCCCTTGCGCCCCCGATGCTGCCGCAGCCAGCAGTTCTTCAGCCTGCGCATCCGGATCGTCGCTGATATGGCCGGACGCGACCACGGGCACCCGCCCCGCCACCTTATCCACCACAAAGCGCGCGAGCGCGGCACGCTCCGCGAGACTCAGAAACTGCATCTCACTCGACTGCGCGACTGCGAACAACGCATCCGAGCCATGCTCGAGATACCACTCGATCAGGCGCTCGAGTCCGCCGTAGTCGATCGCACCGCTCTCGTCGAACGGCGTTAGCATCACGGGAACAATGCCCTCGATAACACCTGCGGGCTTCGATGTATCACCCATCAACCTCTCCTCAAAGATACTGTTTCAATCGCGACTCGCAACGCGTGTCTCGCTCCCATCATGCGGGTACGTGAGCCACGCCCGCCGCGCTTTCCTGTTCGGGAATCGGTTTGCGCACCAGCAGCAGATAGGCCATCGCCCCGGCGCCCGCGATGCCCGCGGCCGTCAATAGCGCCGGCACGAACGACAACGCCTGGGCGATAAAGCCGGTCGCGATCGGCGCCAGCGCGCCGCCGAGAAAGCCGCCGAAGTTCTGGATGGCTGCCAGCGACGCGATCCGGCTGGGCGGCGCTGCCGCTGTCGCCAATGCCCATGACGAAGCCGCCGCCGCGTTGCCTAAAAAGACCACCACCGAAATGCAGGCGACCGCGATCGCATTGCTCTCGACGAGAGCAGCCGGAATCGTGAAGACCATCATGCCGAGCATCGAGACCACCACCGCGTTGCGGCGGCTCGCCACCGGCGAACGGCTGCCCCGGGTAATCAGATCGGAGAACCAGCCCGCCACCAGCGAGCCGACGATGCCGCACAGGAACGGCACAGATGCCGCGAAGCCGGTATGGATCAGGCTCATGTGCCGCTCGATCGTCAGATAGCCCGGCAACCAGGTCAGATAAACCCAGTTGAGATACACCGAGCCGAAGAAGCCGATCAGCATCCCCCAGGTCGTCGCATACGAAAACAGACCTCGCCATTCGGCGAACGTGAGCTTGGAGGGTACTTCGCCTGCTGACTGGCTGCCCTCGTCGAGATAGCGGCGCTCCGCCTCGGTCATCTGCGACTTGTCCGGATCGCGGTACAACGCAAACCAGATGATTGCGACCACAAGACCCAGCATGCCCGTTGCAATAAAGGCCCAACGCCAGTTGAAGGACACCACGACAAACGACAGGCATAGCGGTGCAAGCGCGCTCCCCAACGGCGAGGCCGCGTTGTAGATGCCGGTGGGCGTGCCGCGCGAGCGCAACGGGAACCAGTTGCTCACGACCCGGGCGGCCGAAGGAAACTGCGGCGCTTCGCCAATGCCGAGCACCGCGCGCGCAACGATAAAGAAGCCGAAGCTGGACGCGAGGCCACCCGCCATCTGCGCCAGCGACCACACAACAAGCCCGATGCCCAGCAGCCGGCGCGGGCCAATGCGATCGACCAGTCCACCGATCGGTAACTGACACACTGCGTAGATCCACAGGAACGCCGACAGCAGCAAGCCCATCTGACCGAGCGAGAGTCCGAGCTCGGCACGGATCATCGGGTTGGCGACAGCCAGCGTGCCGCGATCCATATAGTTGACGACACCGCTCACCATCAGAAGCACGAGCGCGACATGCTGGGCTCGGCGAATTCCTGGCGGGGTGGGCTGACTTTGCGCGGTATCGCTCATGCTCGCTGTCTCCGTCTCATAGCAGGTATGACTGCGTCATCGTAGTTGTTTGCCACCTCGTGTATGTCAAACTTCCGCGCGCAAAGGCTCGGCCGGATCGGACACGCGGCGATCGGCCTGCGCGGGACGCAGCATGGCAAGCAGAAGCGCCGCCACGAGGCCGCTCGCCGCAAGCACATAAAGTCCCGCAGGCACCGAGTGAAACGACGCCTCGACGGCATTGCGCACGGTCGGCGCAAAGAAACCGCCAAGATTGCCGATTGCGTTGATCACCGCGAAACCGCCCGCCGCTGCGGTGCCGCCCAGATAGGCTGCTGGAAACGTCCAGAAGATCGGCTGTACCGTCATGATGCCCATCGTGACGAAACAGAGGGCCACGATCGCCCCAACGGGACCCATATTGGCCGATACCGCAAGACCACACGCGATAGAGAGAGCCGAGAGCACCGCGAAACCACGCCGGTGTCCGGTACGCACCGCGAAGCCCGGATAAAACGCACCCGCCACGATGGCGCAGGCCCACGGAATGGCCGAAATCAGCCCGACGTGCAGGCCCACTTTGACATGCAGCAGCGCGCTTACCTGGGTCGGCAAATAAAACGCCACCCCGTAGCCTGCAATCTGGATCGAGAAATAGAGGAGCGCGAAATGCAGCAGCTTCGGATCGACCAGCGCGGCACGGAAAGTCATCTTGCCGATTTTCTGTTTCTGCCGATCTTCAGCAGCAAGTGCGCGCGCGAGCGCTCGTGCTTCATCGCGCGGCATCCACTTCGCGTCTTCGGGACGATTACACAGATAGAAATAGCCCCACACGCCTACCACCGACGCCAGCAGGCCTTCGACCAGGAACATCAATTGCCAGCCGTGCAGGCCGAACAGGCCATCGAACTCAAGCAGCATGCCCGATAGCGGACCGCCCAACATCAACGCGAGCGGCGAGCCGAAGTAGAAGATCCCCATGATCTGTCCGCGTGCACGAGCGGGAAACCAGTACGTCATGTAGAGAACCGCACCTGGGAACAGTCCCGCCTCGGCGGCGCCCAGAAAGAAACGGATGAACGAGAACAGCGAATCGCTCGACGCGTATGCCATGGCCGCCGAAATCAGCCCCCATGTGACCATGATGCGCGAAAGCCAGACACGCGCGCCGACACGATGCATCATCAGATTGCTTGGCACTTCGAACAACGCGTAGGCGATGAAGAAAATACCTGCGCCGAAGGCGAACGCAGCGTTGCTCACGCCCGTCGACGCCTGATAGGACTGCTGCGCAAAACCGATGTTCGCCCGATCGAGGTACGACAGCATGTACATCAGGATCAGAAACGGCACGATCCGCCACTTGGCGCGCCTGATTGCACGCTCCACCAAAACCTCTTCATCGCCGTGCACGGGGTGCAGGTTCGTCTCCATCTCGTCTCCTTGTTGTTCCCTTGAAGGGATACCGCATCCGGTCTCGTGCCGGTGATCGTGGACGGCGGTTTAAACCACCTTGCCGGGATTGAGCAGATTCAGCGGATCGAGCGCGGCTTTCAGGCGGCACATCAGGGCAAGCTCAGGTTCGCTGCGCGTGTACGGCAGCCACGGCTTCTTGGTGATGCCGATGCCATGTTCAGCTGAGATCGTCCCACCGAACTGCTGTACGAGACCGTAGACAATCGTGGTGATCTCTTCTTTCGGTTGCGGCGAAGCACCCGGCACGCAGGCGACGATATGCAGGTTGCCATCGCCGATGTGCCCATAGAAGAGTGCAACCGCGTCGGCAAAGCGGGCGCGCAAGGCTGCGAGACATGCGTTCACGTATTCGTCCATGACCGCGACCGGCAAGCCGATGTCGAATGGTTCGTGAGGCCCGAGGACCTGCGGAAATTCCGCACAGGCATCGCGCACGCCCCAGAACGCCTGTACGTCCGCGAGCGATTGAGCCAGCGCTCCGTCGGCGAGTACGCCTTCTTCGATCTGATGCATCAACCAGGACTCGAAACGCGGAGCGTCGTACGCCGCATCCATCCCCTGGGCTTCGATCAGCACGTAGCAGGCATGCTCGCCCGGCAGCGGATTGCTCACGCCGGGTACACGCTGCGTGACCGTCTGCCAGTAATCCGGCCACATCACCTCGAAGGCGGACAGGAGCGGCCCTAAACCGCGGCGTGCCGCGTTCAGAAACACGACCAGCTTGTCGTAGCTTTCGAGTGCGCACAGCGCTGCCATCGTGCAGCCCGGTTTGGCAGACAGGCGCAGGACCATGCGCGTGATGATGCCGAGTGTCCCTTCGCTGCCGATGAACAGATGCTTGAGGTCATAGCCCGCATTGTTCTTCAGCATCTTGTTGAGATTCGTCACCACGCTGCCATCCGGCAGCACGACTTCGAGCCCCAGCACCATTTCACGCGCCATGCCGTAGCGGATCACACGGTTGCCGCCCGCGTTCGTAGACAGATTGCCGCCGATCGCGCACGAGCCACGCGCACCGAGGTCCAGGGGAATGAAGAAACCGGCCTCATCCGCGGCCTCCTGCACGTTCTGCAGCGGCGTGCCCGCCTTGACCGTCATAGTTGCCGATGCAGGGTCGATCTCTTCGATCCCCACCATGCGCTCGAGCGACAACGCCACCGCCCCCTCGATGGGCCTGGCGCCGCCGCACAGTCCCGTCAATCCGCCCTGCGGTACCACCGGGACGCGATACTGCGCACAGATGCGCATCGCCGCAGCCACGCCGGGCGTGTCCGTAGGACGCAACACCGCCAGGGGCCGCTGGGGCCCGAGCGTGCTCCAGTCCTGTTCGTTACGTGTGGGGATGTCGTTGCCGGTCAGCACAGCGGCAGCACCGAGGGCATCGCGCAATGCGGCGAACAACGCCTCGGATGTATCGCCGGCCCTCTCGGGCAAGCAGATTTCGTGGTCCATCGTGTCTCCTTCCCTGTTTTCGCAGCGTGCGCGGGTTCGCATCGGCCCGGTGCGTGAATACCGGGCGGTGGATTGCGCTTACCCCGTCACACCGTCGTCCGAGCTAGCAGCGCGCGCGGCAATGCGGCTTTTACATCCGCGTCAATCGCCATGAGCGGCGCGCGTACGCGGCGCCATCCGTCGTTGCCCTGGCAAGCGGCGACCCATGCCTTGAGAAGCGGCACAAAGGGCTGACCTGCCACTGCCCGCAGCAGATCCTTTAGCACGCCGAAGTCTGTGTCCTGTTCGCTGTCGTAAGACGCGCGAACCTGCTCTGGCGCGATGTTGGCCAGCCCGCAGATCGATCCGGCAGCGCCCGCTGCCCGCGCGCGTCCAATCGTGTCCTCTGCGCCCACATAGACTTTCAGGCCGGGATGATTGCGGATCAGCGCGAGCGAATGATCGAGGTTCCCGCTGCTGTCCTTGATGCCGTCTATCACGTTCCCGTAGCGCTGACGCAGTGTCGCGATCGCCTGGTCGTCGAAACTCACTCCGGATACCTGAGGAATGTGATAGAGGATGACGCGCAAGCCCGGATCGCCGGCGGCGTCGATCACCTGACCGATCGATTCGACCACGCCGGCGCTGCTGACATCCTTGAAATAGAACGGAGGTAAAAGCAAGACACGGCGGCAGCCCTGCGCCAGCGCATGCCACGTCAAGGAGATCGCGTCGCCCAGTGCTGCAGCGCCCGCGCCGACCACCAGATCACCACTGCTGATTCCGCGCCCGAGCAGCCCTTCGAGCGCTGCGCTCCGTTCGGCGACCGTGAACGACTGGCCCTCGCCGGTCGTGCCGAACAGAGTAATGCCGTGTAAGCCGCGCCGCAGCAGATCTGCCGAATGCTGCGCCAGCAGCGCCACATCCGCGCGGTTCGCAGCATCGAGCGGCGTCGTCACTGCTGCCAGCACGCCCTGTCCTTCGAAAGACATAACCCGTCTCCTTCAGTCATACGTCCCGGCGGCGCCACCTCCGCACGGGCGTTCGAAATCGATCCGGCGCGACCCAGCCATCATCCAATGACGGACCGAACTGTAGCTGACATGTTAGTTAGAAATCAGTGGGCCGTCAAAGAAGAATTTTTACGGAGCGTAAGCGATATGCCTCGGGCCGACCTGGCGGCCCGTAGCCCTGCTAGCCGAAGTTGCCCATCGAGCGCTGGCGCGCGTTCTCGATATGCGTGCCGAGCAGACCGACCGCTTTTTCCACGTTGCGCTCACGAATGGCCGCGATCAGTTCGAGGTGTTCATCCATCGTCGGAACCACCACCTCGGGCTTCAGGACCACATGTTCGAGGCGGATCAGGCGGATGCGCAGACTGTTGACGCGATAGATATTGGAGACGATATCGTTGCCCATCGCATCGATCATCATGTCGTGCAGACCCCAGTCGACTGTCTGGGCGTCGTTGAGAAGACGATCGTCGATTTTCTTGGCAACCGCCCGGCGCACGATATCCCTGTGCGCCCGCTCGATTTTTTCGAGGTCGGCGTCGGATGCGGTACGGGTGAAATTTGCAACCGCCTCCCGCTCAAGCATGAGGCGCAGTTGAAAGGCGTTGCGGATCAACCGCAGATCGACATGACAGACCTGCAGACCGCGGTTCGGCACGGTCTTGATGAGACCCTCGGCTTCGAGGCGCGGCACCATTTCACGAATCGCGCCAAGCGGCATATCGGTCAGGACCATCAGTTCGCGTTGCGAGACGAATTGCCCAGGCCGGATATTGGCGTTCAGGATTTGCTGCGTGAAATTTTCATAAGCGACGAGGCGGAGAGACTTTCCCTGGCTCTCGTCCAGGTCCGTCTTTGCCGGTGTCATTGTATTCATAGCCGGTCTCGCGTACGTGTTGGTTGCACGGCAACATGTTAGCACGTACGTGTACGCTGCCAGCCGTCGCGAGATGGGGGCGGAGAGTCACGCGGCGATGCGCATTGGCCCCTTACTCATATACATTGATATGCCGATCGAGGTAGATAATTGCGGCATCAGGAGATTCGGCCTCATAGATCGGCTTGCCCGCGTAGAGAACTGTGCAGCCGCGTACCGAGAGTGCGGGAAGCGGGTCCCTGGCGGTGAAGCCTGCTGTAGCGGTAGCGTCAATCTCGCAGGCGAACAGGAGATCGCCTGCGCTGGCCAACTCGAATTCGAATGAAGGCGATAAGCAAAGATCCCTTCGCATAGGTAATTCCGGTCACATGGTCCGTCTGGGAGCACACATACTCTCACCACAATTTGAATATCCCTATGTGCAGACTCTTACGCTTCATTTCCGGCAAATCGCAACAGACGAGTATCCCCGTTTGCTCACCGGCGCAAGCGGGCGCAGCTCGAGAAAGATTTAGTAACGGTCGCGAAGGAAAAAGCGCCCAGACCGCAAAAGTCTGAGCGAAGCCATCGGGAGCCCGACGGCGGAGGTATTCAAGGTGACAAGGCGAAAGCGGCGCGCTACTGCGGTCGAAACCGGTAGCGAGCCCGCTCTCTGCACGGCGCCGCTCGGCGACCGTGCGCACTCATAGCGTGGTGTTCAAACGGCCAGATGCGCCCGCTATTCTTCCGCAGCGCGGAATCAGGGCATCAATGCATCAGTGGCAGGGCCTTTAGTTCTGGTTGGAACTCGACACGGCCGGCTTCGCCATATCCGACGAACCGTTTGCGACGCCACCCACATCCGTCGCACCGTTTTGTGCTGCTATTTTGGCCTCAGCAGCCTGAATCTGCGCAGGATAAGCGTTTTGGTCACCGTCGCCCGGGTAATAGCCAGCCTGTTCGACCTGGACCAATTGAGCGTGCACTTCCGCACGGGTGAGAGGCTGGTTCGATTGAGCGAACACAGCAACCGGTGCAGCAAACGCAGCGGCAACGACAACGGTTTGAATAAGGGATTTCATGGCTAATACCTCCAGACTTTTGTTTGTCCTGCTACGAACAACCCTGTTCGTCAGTCAGCGTCTACAGTCTAGGTAAGTACGCGTTTAAGATTAACCCCCGCGTCCGAAAGGGATTATTGTCAAATAGCCGTTAACCCTAATGAAAGGTTGACCGTTGGCTCAATGCCTGCTGGCTCTGCGAAGGCCCAAGGCGCCCATGATGGCCCCGGCGATGCCCGTAATCGCGCCCACAATGCCCGCGATCAGGGCCACGTAGCTGATCCAGTTGGTGGTGGTCTCGGGGACCTTCGCGGGAAGTGCCGATGCGATCACGACAGGCGGCGGCGCGGAGACTTTGTTCGGCGGAGCTTCCGCGGGAAGCGCGGTTGCGGTCACGCTCGGGGTCGCCACGACCGATACGGACGTGGACGTCCCAGGCGTTGCATAAAGCCCTGCAGCGAGCGCCATGGATGCGGCCGGGGTATCCCGTGCGATATCGCCAGCCAAAGCGACCGTCCCATGCGCTGAGAAAAGCAGCGTTGCCACGAGCGGTAGCAGACGGCCCCTCGCACGTCGTGATTGGCAAGCGGATGCGTCGATGCGCGCCGCTGTGAAGCGTTCTTGTTTCATCCCCCGTCCATCCAGGCACCGTGTAGGCATATCATGTCGTAGCCTGTCCATCGGGGTCAATATAGGTGCGGCAGAAAACGGCGTTCAGGCAAATGATTTAATCGAGTTCCATCAACGTGAGTCACACTCTTTCAACATCCGTCTCTGCAGAACTCGAAATCCGCAAGAGCCGCTTTATCGCCTATGCCATTCCCGTTGCGGACCGCGATGCTGCGATGGTCGAACTGCGCCGCCTGCGTGAAACGCATCCCGCTGCTACACACGTGTGCTGGGCGTTGCTCGCCGGGGGACATTCCGGCATGTCCGACGACGGCGAGCCTTCCGGCACCGCCGGCAGGCCGATCCTCGAAGTACTGCGCCATCACGATCTCGACGGCGTGCTGGCCGCCGTCGTGCGCTACTATGGCGGGGTGAAGCTGGGTGCGGGCGGCCTCGTGCGCGCGTATGCCGATTCGATTGCTCGTGTGCTGCAGGACGCGCCGCGCATCGAACGGATTGCGCAAACCTTGTTGACAGTGGAGATCGGCTATCCCGACGAAGCGCGCGTGCGCCGCTGGATCGAACAGGAAGGTTATGCGCTTGCTGATAGCGGGTATGAAATGGAAGTGCGGCTGACGATCGGCATGCCTGTTACCGCACTGGACGCGGCGCGCGAAGCCTTGCGGGATATGACGCAAGGACGCGCCGTGTTGCACGACGCGCCGTGACGCCCGGCTGATACTCAATGCGTCGCCGCTAACTCCGGTTGGGTGCGCTTGAGCGCGACTTCCATCAGCGCATCTTCGAGAATCATCTGAGCCCCTTTCTCCGCCACCATCATCGTCGGCGCATTGATATTGCCGGACGTGATGTTCGGGAAGATCGACGCATCCACCACGCGCAAGCCTGCGATGCCGTGTACGCGCAGGCGTTCGTCGACCACAGAAGTCTGCGCATCGGAGCCCATCGCGCATGATCCACACAGGTGGTAGATCGAACCCGACTGCTCGCGGAAATACTGCAGAAAACCCTCTCGCGTATTGACCTGCGGCCCTGGTGAAATCTCTTCGACCGTGATGCCCTGCAACGCCGGCGTGGCCATCACCTTGCGCACCAGTTCACAACCCTGAATCACTTCGTCGATGTCTTTGTCCGTGGTCAACGCGTTGATACGAATCTTCGCCGCGTCTTCCACACGGTTCGAGGCGATTTCGATCGTGCCGCGGCTCGTCGGCCGGCATGGATTGAACGCCAGCAGGAAGCCAGAATATGGTTCCGGCTCGAGGCTCGCCTTGCTGCTCTTAGGAATGCGATACGACAACGGGTTGAAATAGAGCTGCAAGTTAGGCTGCGCCTCCTGGTCGTTGCCCTTGAAAAAGCCACCGGACTGATTCACGCTCATCGCGAGCGGCCCCTTGCGGGTCAACAGATACTGCAGACCCAGCTTGAGCTTGCCGAGCAGCGGCCGCATTTCGTCGTTTAACGTCTTCACGTTGGCGCGATAGTAGAAGCTTACGCACAGATGATCCTGCAGATTTTGCCCGACTGCCGGCAATTCATGCACGAGCGGAATGCGATGCTGCGCGAGCAACGCCTTGGCGCCGACGCCGGACAGCTGCAACAGCTTCGGCGTATCCACTGCGCCAGCCGACAAGATCACCTCACGATTCGCTAAAAACCTGCGCTCGCTGCCGCCCTGCTTGACCACTACGCCCGTCGCACGCTTGTTGGTGTCGAACAGCACCTGGCTCACCAGCACGTCACGTTCGACGCTCAGATTCTTGCGCTCCAGTACCGGATGAAGATATTCGAAGCTGCTCGACGAACGTTGCCCGTTGCGCGTGTTCACATCGTAAATGCCCGCACCTTCGAACTGCGCACCATTGAAGTCTTGAGTCCGCTGATAACCCGCCTGCTCGCAGCCCTTCAAAAACACGTGGCAAATCGGATGTACGGCATCCTTCATCGGTGAAATGCGAATTGGGCCATCTTGGCCGTGATATTCAGTATTGCCAAGAGGATGCGACTCGAGCTTGCGGAAATACGGCAGCACGTCGTTAAACGACCAGCCTTTGTTGCCCGCGGCCGCCCAGTCGTCGAAATCGTGCGGTTGACCGCGCACGAAGATCATTGCGTTGATCGATCCCGAGCCGCCCTGCACCTTGCCGCGCGGACAATAGATTGGCCGGTTGTCGAGTTCCTTTTCGGGCTCGCTGTAGTACATCCAGTTATAGGTTTCGTTGTAGTACGTTTTGGTGAAACCCACTGGGACCTTGAACCAGAACGAGCTATCTTTGCCGCCCGCTTCGAGCAGCAGCACCGAGTATTCACCCGAGGCCGTCAGGCGATTCGCGAGGATGCAGCCCGCAGAGCCGGCGCCGACGATAATGTAGTCGTAGTTCATGGTGTAGTTCGCCCGATGGCGCCCGCTTCAGTGAATGCGAAATTGACTCTCAAGTTCAACCCTTGGCCGGCGCAAGATCCTTGACGTCGGCGGGCTTCGCGGCCATCTGCAGATGCAGGCGTTCGCCGCTGTACGGCGAGTGTTGCCGCACCACATCCATGTCCAGTTCGACGCCAAGACCCGGCTCGCGTGACGGAATGATGTAGCCGTCTTCCCAGCGAATCGGTGTCTTCAATACTTCCGCATGGAATCCGCCCCACGTCCCAATGCTTTCCTGAATCAGGAAGTTCGGCGTGCAAGCCGCCAGTTGAATGCTCGCTGCGGCGCCCACCGGCCCGTTGTAGAGATGCGGCGCGATCTGCGCGTAGTACACCTCAGCAATGCTCGCGACTTTCTTCGCTTCGAGCAGACCGCCTACGCGCGCCACGTTCAATTGCAGAATCGATGCCGCGCCCGCCTCGAGCAGCTTGAAGAACTCGTACTTGGTGGTCAGACGCTCGCCAGCCGCGATAGGAATGCTGGTGTGTTTGGCCACTTGCGCCATCGCGCCTTCCTGTCCCGGCGGCACCGGCTCTTCGAACCAGAGCGGATCGTATTTCTCGAGACGTTTGGCAAGACGGATAGCCGACGACGGCACCATTTGCCCATGTGTGCCGAACAGCAAATCGGCCTTGCTGCCCACCGCTTCGCGCACCCTGCGGCAAAACAGTTCGCAACGGTCCAGTACTTCTATCGACAACTGGTGACCGGAATACGCGGTGTACGGACCTGCCGGGTCGAACTTGACCGCCGTGAAGCCGCGTTTCACGTTCTGGACCGCGCATTCGGCCGCGAGATCGGGATCGTCGTAATCGTATTCGCCGTCGCGATTCTTCGGATACAGATAGGTGTACGAGCGAAGCCGTTCGTTGACCATGCCGCCCATCAGTTCGTAGACAGGCTTGCCGGCAGCCTTGCCGATGATGTCCCAGCAGGCCATCTCCAGGCCGCTGACGATGCCCATCATGGTCAGGTCGGGACGCTGCGTAAAGCCGCTCGAATAGGCTTCACGCCACAGCCGCTCGACGTGATGCGGATCCTTGTCGAGCAGATAGCGGCCGAACACATCGTCGATGAGATGGGTCATCGCATTCGGATGAAACGTCGCCGAATAGATTTCGCCGACGCCTTCAATCCCGCACGCCGTCTTCAGCTTGACGAAGATCCAGTACATGCCGCCCAGATGCGGCGGCGGCACGGCGACGATATGCGTTTCGAGCGAGACAACTTTCATTTACAGACCTTCTTTCCTGTTAAGCATGTTTCTAAGTGCAAGAGCAGCGAAGCCGCCGAGCGCAGCGACTGCGGCTACATAACCAAAGTAGAGCTGGTACCCGAATACACCGGGATAGGTCTGCGTCAGATAGCCGTTGATAAGCGGCAGAAAGACGTCCGGCGAATAGCCGAGCACCGAGATCAAACCGATTGCCAGACCCATCGTTTCGACGGGCACATTGCAGCGATCGAGCAACGACCAGTACAAGCCGCGAATTGCGTAAGTCAGAATGCCGATGAACAACACGAGGAACACCAGCGCCACGTGGCTGCCGATTCCAGGCGCAGCAACCAGTCCGACCAGCGAGAGTGCCGCGAGGAACAGCGCGATCACCAGCACGGAGACCTTGGAAAGGCGGTCGCCGAGGAAACCGCCACCAATGCCGCCGATAGGCCGCATCCACAGCTTGAGCGTGGTGATCGTGCCGGCCATCACCACGGAGAGACCAATCGCGCCTTCATGCAGATAGGCCGAAAAGCTGTAGGTCGCCCAGAAGACCTGATAACCGCAGAACACAATGGCGGCCACCAGCCACAGCTCCGGAATCAAGGCGAGCGTTTTCAGGTCGACAAAGACGTTACTGCGCCTGCGTACGGCGGCGTGGTCCGCCGCGGCTTTGCTACCCTGCGGATCCTTCACGAGACCAAGCACTACGCCGAGCACAATGCACAGAAACGCGTACATGTACACCACCAGCCTGAAACCTGCCGCGACCGGTTCACCACGCGTCTGCGTCATCCAGGCGAACAAGGTGATCGCGACGGTCGCCAGCAGCGCTTCGATCAGGCCACGGCCACCGTCGAGAAAACCGAAGAAGCGGCCTTGTTCATATGCTCCGGCGATCATCGACACTCGCTTGATGACGGCAGCCCAGAACGTCAGACCGGTCGACAGACCCCAGCCGCCGAAGATGACCATCAGCAGATGAAACGACGGCGCGGTCGAATACCACAGACCCAGCGCGCCGGTTGCGACCAGTGAGAAACTGATGAGCATGCGCGGCGCGATACGGTCGGCGAGCCAGCCGCTCGGCAGATAGCTGATCAGGAAGATCGTCCCAAGCGACGAGTAGAGATAGCCGAGCTGGCTGTCGGTGATATGGAACACCTCCAGCATGGTCGGCTGATACACCTGCCGCAAATAAAGAATGGGATAAATCGCGCCGGCGGCGATCACCAGCAGCAGCAGTTGCACATAGCGCTGTGCAGCGTTTTTCCGCAGCGCGGCTGCGTCGTGGGCCACCGACAGCGCGGCGTTGGATTGAACCGGTTGAGATGACACTGGGGTGCTCCTAAGAGACACACAAGGCCTGCAGCGCATTGCTGCCCCGGCTTTGTCGCATCTCCAATATCTTTGTTATGGTTGCAGCGTGCTTGCGCGAGACTGCAGGTTCAGAAAGGGCGCGCCGCTGTGTGCAGCGTGCCGGGTTTGAGTGTGTATCGAGCCTTTAGTACTTCATGACCACGAGGCGTGTCTGCGTAAATTCGAGCATGCCGTGCTTGCCATCGTCGCCGCCGAGGCCAGAGCGCTTCCAGCCCGCGTGGAAGCCCTGATACGGGTCGGCCGGCGTGCGGTTCACGTACAGCTCCCCCGCTTCGATGCCGTTGGCGATCTTCATCGCGGAACGATAGTTCTCGGTGTAAAGCACTGACGACAAACCGAACTGGTGATCGTTAGCCATCCCAAGCGCTTCGTCGAGCGTGCTGTATTTGACGACCGGCATGATCGGACCAAAGGTCTCTTCATGGATAATCTCCATGTCCTGGCTGCAGTTCGAGAGCAACGTTGCCGGGTAAAAGAAGCCGTTGCCGCCGGGCAACTCGCCACCCGTCTCGAGCCTGGCGCCTGCTTCCACGGCGCGCATAACCATTGCATGGATCGACTGACGCGACGCCTCGTTCACAAGCGGCCCCATGAGGGCGGCGTTTTCAGCGCGGTCGCCGATTTTCACCGCACTCATGTGCTGCCTGAGCAGCGCGACAAAGCGATCGTGCACGCTCTCGTGCACATAGACGCGTTCGATCGCCGTGCACAACTGGCCACAATGTGTGGTCTTGGACGCCACCAGTTCGCGCGCGGCCTTTTCGAGGTCGGCATCCGGCTCGACGATGGCGGGCGTTTTGCCGCCCAGTTCGAGCGACGGCTTGGCGATGTTCGCCTTGCAATACTCGAGCACCTTGCGCCCGGCACTGACGCTGCCCGTCAACGTGATCATGCCGACCGCCGGATGCGTGCAGACGTCTTCCGCGGTCGCGTGACTCATGGCCAGAATGTTCACGACACCTGCCGGCAAACCGGCGCGTTCGACTGCCCTGGCAATTTCGAATGCCGAGATCGGCGTGTTGTTGCTTGGGCGCACCACGACCGTGTTGCCGGAGATCAGAGCAGGCGCGATCTTGCGCAGCAATGTGTAGACCGGATAGTTGAACGGAATCAGGCAGGCGACGACACCGATCGGCTCGCGATGCAAGACCAGATTCTCGTCGGGGGTATCGCTCGGAATGACTTCGCCTTCGATGCGGCGCGCCCATTCCGCGTGATAGTGGGTGATTTGAGCGGCATAGATAGCTTCGTTAGTGGCATCCGCGACGCTTTTACCGGACTCCAGCGCGAGCGCGGCGCCGATAGCTGGTGCACATTCCGTCAAGGCATCTGCAAGCTTGTGCAGATGGACCGCCCGCTCGGCGGCGGGCAGCTTACGCCAGCCTTTCTGCGCAATGGCGGCGGCGCCGACCGCGGCGAATGCTTCGTCTCTCGACGCAGCGGAGACCTGGGCAACCAGGGCGCCGGTAGCGGGGTTGTAGACGGAGATGAGGTCGCCGGTTGCGGGTTCGATGAACTGGCCGTTAGCAAAATTCCGCTCGAGTCGCATAGTCTTTACCAGGTGGCGTGGTGCGAAAAACACATTGCCGGCCGCGATGAATGGCACGCCGCCGGTGCATGGGCAGAATTCTTCTCCGCGTCGCGAGGACCGACAAGCGACTAATTCGAGCCACAAACATTCGAAAAACTCATGTTATGGTTCGAGGCCTGGTGTGAAACACGAGCAATTAAAATGCGAAGCCGGACCCCGTCTGGAAACGTGGTCCAGGCCGATCACATCTGCCGTACAGAGGGAAACACAAGTCATGTCCTCCCGCCGCAAATGGGAATTCGAGCTTTTCACGCACGCCGCCCCGGACGTATGCGCAGCGGTCACGCGGGCTATCGCAAGGGAGGACGTCCCCGCGATCGCCTCGATCATGTACCGCGCTTTTCAAGGCACCGTGGATGACGACGGCATGCCGGAGGAGCAGGCCGCGCGGAAGGTGAACGCGATCATCGACGGCAAATATGGGCCGTTCATCGCAGCGGCGTCGCGTGTCGCCATCGTCGACGGCGAGTGTGCGGCGTTTTTGCTCGCGACCGATTACGAGCCGTACGGGATGCCGGTGATTGCAGCGATCGCTGTCGCACCGGAGTACCGCCGACGGCGATATGGCCGGCTTCTTCTGCAAGCGGCGACCCAGGCGCTTGCGACCTTGGGCTACTGCCGCTGTTGCGCCATGATCAGCCCCGGCAATGCCGCCTCCGAAGCCTTGTTCGTATCGATCGGGTTCAAAGAGGCGCAGCCGTCGTAAAGCGCTGGCGACACCGGTTTATAGGTAGGTCGAGAACATGCGCCACCAGGCGCACTCAGAGCCGCTAGCCGAGGCGCAACAAGGATGCCTGACTAGCGAGCAAAGTTTGAAGTTCATTCGAGTCGGGCCGAGTCCCCCAGTTTCGGGCGCCGGCCACTGACGCAATGGCGATCCACGAATTGGGTGGAAACCATTCCTGCACGACGGTTGTGCCCTGCAGAACACGAAGACGCCCCGTTTGCTCGCAATAGTCGGCGCACAGCTCCGTGCCGTCCAGTTGGGCAGTGACGAGGGGGTTACGCGTTCGCTGCATTGAGATCTCCCGCATAAAAGAACCTGGCGCGCGAAGGCGACGTACGACCCGTGCGCGATGCCGGTCGCGACGTACACGCGAGCGCGCACGACCTCGGTGATTGCCCTGTGACCGGGTGCTACCGGCGACACGGGCAGTGACGGGAGTCTATGAAGAGTTCGGATTTACAGGTGAAACGTGCATGCGAGATTGGTAACGTGAGGTTACCGATCGCGTCTCCAGGAGCGCGGGACTTGTCGGGGGCTCCCGACTTTATTGCACCGTGCATCCAGTGATGAGGAGACCTCGTATATGAAGTGACGCGGCGCAATTTCTGCATCGCATTCTGGGAGAAATGAAATGAACAAGGCAATGCTGACTGTCGTTTTGACGGGAGTGGCTGCGGTTTCGTTTGGGGTGTCGGGTGTGGCGTTTGCCGGCAATGCGCATGGTGCCGCGACGGCGGGGATGACTTACCAGGGGGATCCGGTTTCCAGTCCCTGGACGACCAAGCCTGCGGGGTGGACTATGGGGCAGCGTGCGGACGCGGAGCCCGCCGTGGCCGGGAATGCTTCTAAGAATGTAGTGGTGAGTCGCGCGCAGGCGGAGGCGCAATAAGAACTGACGTTTGCTTTTTGCCTGCGGCACTTGACCGTGTTCCTGCGGAGCTGGCCTCTCCTTGCACTGCCATCGGTCTATCAGCTTCGCCCAGTGCGGAACGGCAATCCAAAATAGTTAGAATACCTACACAGTTCGCAGAGGAAGTTACGCCCGACGGCGTGGCGCGAAGCGCGACGCTGGAACGGATGAGTCCTTTGTCACTAACGCGTGTGGTGCGAGGACGCAATGCGTGCGCGGACCACTCCGGCTTCATGCCAGTGGGGGACACCTACAGGCTAGCGGTTGGAAGCCCGCTTTCTTTGCTTACTTTCTTTGCGGCGGCAAAGAAAGTAAGTGCCGCCCCGCACAGGGGCGAAGCTAATAGACCGATACCAATGCAAGGAAAGGCCAACACCGCCAGAAAACACCCAACCCAAGGCGCCGCAGGCAAAAACCCCCAACCCCCTACAACTCCGGCCGAACCAAATCCCCAGCAACAATCCCCTCCCCCCGCACCTGCGCAGCAGCCAACGCCTCGACCTTGGTAACAAAAGGCCCAATCTCCCCCGCCCCATCGAATGGAAACAACACCTTCCCATCGGTCTTGCGAACCACCTTCAAGACACCAAAAAACCGCCGATACCCGGCGAGTCGGGTCGAAGCCGAGACTTCGAAATCACTCTCGGACTTCGCTGGAACACTGGGAATGAATGCAGACTTGCTCATACGTCGAAACGAGGTGAATTAGGAAGCGCAAGCGCCCACGACCACGTACGGATCGCCGCAGGCACCCAAAGCAAACCAGCATTGTCGCAAATCTTCACGCACCGCGAGTGACACGAGCGCAATACCAGATCAATACGCTTCCCTGAACCACGGCCCCCACACCGCTCCATCGCCCTTCAACCGCGTATAGGTAGCGCTTTGCCCCGTCGGAAGCTCCGACGTATCGCCCTGCGGCTTGACGTCAGTGGTATGTAGCGCAAATGCCTGCCGCTCGTCCGTGTCCACAGTGACACGCCCAATCGGCTCCAGAACGTCGCTTTGCGCGGATTCCAGCAGCGCGAAGTAAGGGGTCAGACGGCCCCAAAACGATGTCAACTCTTCCTGCAAGTAATGTTTCATGTATTTCCTCGGGAGAGTGTGCACGCAGTTTACCCTACCCTGACATTACAGTTTCCCAACACCGCCTGACTGGCATTTGTCCGATTTAAGCGACCTACAGAAACATCATGATTGGCAGGTTTGATATCAGCGTGGTACAAAGTCATTCTTCGCGTTCGGTCGCGGGGCGAAGACGCGGCACACGCGAACGCGACATTTAAATTGAATGGATTAAAAAATGGCAACCGGTATTGTGAAGTGGTTCAATGATGCAAAGGGTTTTGGTTTCATTACGCCTGACGGCGGCGGCGAAGATCTGTTCGCGCACTTCTCGGAAGTTCAGGGAAGCGGCTTCAAATCGCTGCAAGAAAACCAGAAGGTCAGCTTCGAAGTGAAGCAAGGCCCGAAGGGTAAGCAAGCGGCAAACATCACGCCGCTGTAACAGGCCGGGACGTTCGTTCCCCCCCTGCTGCAAATGGCCCGCCTCGGCGGGCCATTTGCTTTCATGGCAGCCTAGGCCGCCATAAGCGCCTTTATTGTTAGTTCACAGGCAATAAATACTTGATCGGATACCAAAGTCCGGTAAAACGTACCCGCGCGTTTCTTGCAGAGCCATCAGAGCTTTAGCAGAGCCGTTTTCATCCAGTCGTGAACCGCCCGGCTCAACTCCTGTTGCGAAGTCTCGACAGAGGAAAACTCGGGACCCACGACGACCCGAATATGCCCTTTCCTGTCTGGCCAACCTTTTGCCGGCCAAACTTTTCCCGCGTTATGCACCACAGGTACCACCGGGGCACCGGTCGCACATGCCAGACGGATACCGCCCGAGGTCAGCCGAGGCGGCGCGTCGTGCGGCACACGGGTGCCCTCCGGAAAGATCACCACGACATCACCCTTGGCGAGACGCTCGGCGCACTCTTGCGTGACCGCCTGATGAGCCTGACGTGGCGACCCGCGGTTCAGGCTCACCATATCGAGGCCACGTAGCACCCAGCCAAAGAACGGAATGCGCAACAGATCTTCCTTGAAGACGAAACTGATGCGCCGTGGAAACAGCGCGAGAAATGCCAGCGTCTCCCAAGTCGATTCGTGACGGCACAACAGAATCGACGGCCCATCCGGAAGATGCTCAAGCCCTTCCACCGAACAGGTCACGCCGGGTAGCCAACGCATCCATGCAACCATTGCACGACACCATTGCGCTGCCAGCCAGTAGCGTCCGGACCTTCCCGCGAAAGGAAACAACACGAGGATGAACGCGGAATAGACCGTGCCGCTGCCGAGCAGGCAGACAATGAAAAACCATTTGAGGAACTTGGAGCGCATGAAAAACCGAGTGAATAATGAATGGAGCCGGAATGTGTTGCGTCGCCGCCCGTCCAGATTGCGTGCGAGCCCAAACGCGCGTGTGTGATGTCGCGCGCGGTGGTGTCGTGACTGAAACCTCGACGGCAGGCCATGCAGGCTGGCGGCCGCAGAACCGGTAGCAAGCTAGTCTGACACAAATTAAATCCGAGCCCACGCCTCGCGCGCATTCATTTCGGCTCGAAACACCTTCAAGCCATGGCGGCTCCCGCCTGTAGCGAGCCACTGCATAACGCCACACGTCGCGCCCGGCTCCGTTGCAAAACCATTAAAAACACTTAATCCATGTGGCGACGCCAGGTTACCAGCCGTCGGCGATGATGACCCTGTGATCTGTCCGATGGTCCTCCATGCACGCATTGTCAGCAGTGCGAATGCAGGGTCGACTCGTGCCTCCTTCTTCGTAAACTGATAAGCCATGCCTAAAGTGCTCTCTGTGGAAGACGATGAATTGATGATTCACGAGATTGTGAGCTCGCTCTCGGAGTCTGGCTATGAGGTCGACGTCGCACGCTGCGGGCGCGATGGCATCGCCAAAATCATGGCGTTCCCCTACGATCTCGTCACACTGGATCGCACGCTCCCTGACCTCGATGGCTTGACGATTCTCACGACCATGCGCGACGTAGGCATCGATACGCCCGTACTGCTCGTCAGTTCCATGTCGAATGTCGACGAACGCGTCAGGGGCTTAAGGGCAGGTGGCGACGACTATTTGACCAAGCCGTTCGCGCGCGAGGAAATGGCCGCTCGCGCCGAGGTGCTTCTGCGGCGCAAAACCCCGCAGCGCACGGCTGAAACCAGCCTTCAGGTGAGCGAACTGAAATTCGACCTGCTCAAGCATAGGGCCAGTCATCACGGTGAGGTGCTGGACCTCCAGCCAACCGAACTCAAACTGCTCGAATACATGATGCGCCATTCGGGCCAGGTGCTCACGCGCACGATGATCTTCGAGGGCGTATGGGGTTGCCGCTTTGATCCGGGCACCAATCTGATCGATGTTCATGTGGGGCGTTTGCGCAAGAAGCTCGGCGCTGCGGGAGAAGACCCGCAAATCCGCACGGTTAGAGGCTCCGGTTACATTCTCGGCTAAACATAGCTGCCGATTAAAAATCTCTTCACTTTCATGCTCGCGTTGCGATAGGCCCACCGCTCTATTCTGCTTCTTACCGAGACGCACATTGCGTTGTGCGGTACAGCCCGGACCTAAACCATCTCGTCCTCATAGAGGAGCAGTCATGAAAGCCATCAAGATCGCAGCTCTGCTGGGTATTCTCGCAACCAGCTCGGCCTTTGCCCAAAGCAACCCCGCCACTGCCGCTACATCCAACAACGCCCCGAGCACCGTGGCGATGTCGAACGCCGCGCCGCAAGACGCCGGAACGTGGGTTCCGCCGTCCCAGGCGATTGCACCGAAGACCCGTGCCCAGGTGTACGGCGAACTCGTGCAAGCCGAAAAAGACGGTCAGCTGAACTACCTGAACACGGTCGTCTACGCCCATCCGTAAGCGCGTCGCGGGATGCCGGCGTGCACCGGCTGGCATCCCGCGATGCAACCCGGCTTCACCCGGTTTTGCACTTTCTTAACAAGGAATCCGCCATGAAAACCCTCATGCTGGCAGCGCTCATCGGCCTCGCCGCAAGCAGCAGCGCATTTGCCCAGACCAACACGGGAGCAAACGATCCGCATGCGGCATCGAGCGACTCCAGCTTCACCACCGCAGCAGCAACGCCTGATCAAGCCGGCCAGTGGGTCGCACCTTATGGTCAACCGGTTGCGGGACGAACCCGCGCACAGGTGTATCAGAGACTCGTCACAGCCGAGCAGGACGGGCAACTCGCATATCTGGACCGCACCGTATATGCCCATCATTGAGCAATACGCGCCGGATGACCGGCCCGCTTCAGTGGGCAGACCCACGTAACGCGAACAGGTCAATCCGGCCACCTTAGTTCTCCGAGATGTTCAGTTATCCTTTTGATACCCGCTCCGTGCGGCGCCAGGCTGGCCGCTCCTTCTCCTGTCCACGCGGCTTTACCGTTTAATGTTCAACGCGAAGCCAACTGATAGCCGTAGCGGCTAATCGTCTCGACCCTCGCTCTAAACTCGTTCAGTTCCAGCTTGCGCCTCAGACGCGACACCACCAGGTTGACGCTGGAAGGATCGACATCCTCCTTGTCCGGCCATGCATAGCGGATCAGCTGATCTCTCGCGACCGGCGCATTCACCTGACGCAGCAGACATTCAATCAGCAGATACTCGCGCTTGGTCATCAGCACGCGTTTGCCGTCTTCGACCAGATCGCGCGTGAGTGGATCCAGTCTTAGCTGGATTAGCGTGGCCGACGGTTGAGCCGAGCGCGCCACCGATGCCCGATGAAGCGCCAGCATGCGCTCCTGCATCTCCAGAAACGAATACGGTTGCACGAAACAGGCGTCGGCCCCCGCGCGCAGCACCCGGGCACGATCTTGCGAACTGCCGCTGGCAAGCGCGACGATCACGGCCGGCGCACGTGGCAGCCGCGCCAGTTCGGGTAGCGCGTCGAAGAGCGAGGTCATCAGCGTGACGCCTACAGCGGAAATGACAATCGCATCGAATTCCTCATGCGAGGCAAGATAGAGCGCATAGCGGAGATTGTCCGCTGCCTGGACGCTATGCGCGCTTTCCCTGAATGCCTTATGTAGGTAAACCGTCTCCGCTTCGGAGGAAGAAACCAGCAGGATTCTCATCTATCGTTATGACCTACTGCAAGTTGTGTGGCCAGCAATCGATTGTGATTGTCGTTCCCCGGTCTTCACCACCAATGCGCAGCTCGAAGTCATGCAGCCGGATGATTGCCGAAACGATGCCAAGTCCAAGTCCGGTTCCCGGTACGTGACGTGTCTGCTCGACACGGTAAAAACGGTTTAGCACTGCGTTACGCTCGCTCACCGGAATACCGGGACCATTGTCGGCAATCACGAGTTGCGGCCCCGACTGGCTCGACCAGAGATCGACGCTCACCTCGCCGCCGTTGGGCGCGAATTTGATCGCATTGTCGAGCAGGTTACTGAATGCCTCGAACAACAAGGCGCGGTCGGCATGCAATGGTCCTACAGCTGCCGTGCTGGACTTCAGAGTGATCGCCTTCTCTTCGGCAAGCGGTTCATAGAGCTCGCACAGTTCGTCGACCAGCGTTTGCAACGAAATCACGTCGAAGCCGCTGCGCCGTTGCAGCGCTCCGATTTCCGAAATACGCAGCATCGCCCCGAAACGTTCGAGAATCGAGTCGGCCTCGACGCGCGCGTTAGCGAGCAGCGAGTCGGCCGCGCTGTCGCCCGTGGCCCGGACCCGCTCGGCGAGATTGGCCAACTGCAGACGCAAACGCACCAACGGCGTACGCAGATCGTGAGCAATGCCATCGCATGCGCCTTTGACTTCGTTCATGAGGCGCTCAACTTCATCGAGCATGTGATTGACGAGGTGACACAGCATGTCCAGTTCGTCACGACCGCCGGTCGGCAAACGTTGCGCGAGATCCCCGTTGGCGATGCGGGTAGTCACGCGCCGCATGTCCGCCACACGGCGCATCTGACGCAGGCTCAGCAACAGGCCGGTGGCAAGACTGAGTCCGAGACACAGCACGCCGCCGACGATCAGCACTTTGGTCAGTTCCTCCCGCACGTGCCGCACGTCGGACAGGTTGCGTCCTATGACGAGCTTGACGCCGTTGTCGCGGAGTTCCCCTATCACGCGCACCGTGGGCATCGACGCGTTATCCGGCAGTTCGATCGTGCGTCCCATACTGGTGCTATGGGATTCGCCCGCTTTGTCGAGCTTCAGCCCGGGTGGCATCGTGGCAATGTCCCCCGCGATCCGATGACCGTCCGGAGCGAATACGCCGTAGTAATTGGTGTGCCGGATTTCGCGCTCGAGCCTTTGGTTGATGACGGAGGCAAGCTGATCGTCGGACTTCGAATCGAAGTAACGCATCTGCCAGCGAATCCCACTATCGGCTTCGCGTTCCATCGCCGCGCCCACCGAGTATTCGAGAAACCCCAGCAAGGCCACGAAACACAGGGTAAAAATCGCTGCGTACGCCGACAGCCATCTAAATGTAGTGGTATGCCAGCGCTGCCCGGAACGGCGCCTGGTAGCCGTCTCCTGTTTATCGCTGGAGATCGCCTTCCCCCGTACTTTGCCAAAATCCAGAGTGGACACGGTCATCGGCCCCTCACTTGTAGATTTGTTGAAAGCGTGGACTTGATGGACATCCTCGCGACGCTAGCGGTCAGAAGGAAAATGGATTGAGCGTAAGACCACATAGTGAACATCCGAAAGTCATGCGCGTTTTCTGCTATCGATGTCGAAAGCTTCAACATCGCCAAAAACATTACAATCAGGATTCCATAGCTTACAGATTCTGCTATATTTAATTTATGAGGCGTCTCGTCTACGCTTGCCACGACACGCCTGCATCGGCGTCATGCGAAGCGCGTCGCCAGACAAAGCCCTGCCAATCTCCTGTTGCGCGCCACCAGGACATGGTCATACTGGTTACAGTCCTGGCATCATAGCTCCGCACGAATAAATACCAGGCCGCACGAAGATGAAAAACCCGTCACGTTTGTACACATTGCATGAAACATCAATGCAAATTCTTTACATTGAGCCAACTGCAAGCCATCACATAACTCACGAGAGATTGCGTCGAAGGCAACCTAAGCACTAAATGCCGCAACAATGAAAAAGGCACACGCCGGATTCCGGCGTGTGCCTTTTATGCTGAAGCTAAGGTGAGACGTCTTAGAAGCGATGCGTCATCGCGATGCGATACACCATCTGGTTGCCGCTCGACGACTCGCTCGGCGATCCGAGAATGTTCGCATAATCAAAGTCCTGGCCGGTCTTGCCATCAGCATGCTGGTACGCCCCCTGCACGTAAACCGAAGTGCGTGCACTCAGATCGTAGTCGAGCATCAGAGATAGCTGGTTCCAATTGGGATCCGAACTGCCCGTCACCGTTGAAACGTGCGCGCGCGTAAACGTGTAGGCTGCGCCCAGCCAGAAGTCATGCGCAAAGAAGTACTGGCCGTTGAGTTCGATATTGTCGAACTTCCATGAGTTCTGTGTTCCGGGAGCCGGTTGCGTAACGAAGTATGCGTTGGAGGTCGGATTGTAGATATCCACGTGCGAATAGGCCAGCGAGACAATCGCCTTGTCGGCGAACTTGTACGAAAAGGCCGCATCGATGTTTTGCTGCGAGCTCCCGATAAACACCACTGTCGCGCTCGGCGCCGCGCCACCGGCAGTCGCACCGCCGTTGTCGGTCTTCATATAAGCGGCAACCGCAGTAACCGGGCCCATCTGGTACTGCACCGCTGCGCTGTATACGCGATTGTCGGCGAACCCGCCCGCCTCGTTGCTAAAACCGTACAAGGCCTCGCCGGTGAAGCCCGCAACCGTGGGCGACACATACTTGACCGAGTTCTGGATACGGTAATCCCAGTCCGCGTTGTCGTTGTCGTACGGGTGCGAACCAAGGTCGCCCTCCCAATTGCCGGCCGCCGTGAGAGCACTCCACATATCGACGGTCGGATCGTATTGACGGCCCATCGTGATGGTTCCGTACTGCGCAGACGACAAGCCAACGTAAGCCTGACGTCCGAACAGCAGACCGCCTTGCCCCATCGTGCCGGTGTTGGTATTGAAGCCGTTTTCCAAACGAAAGATTGCGCTCAGGCCGCCGCCAAGGTCTTCGCTGCCTTTCAGGCCAAAGCGGCTCCCGGCCGTGTCGCCGCTCACCATCTGGTAGCCACGGTTGCCCGCGGCGTTGGTGGTGAAATCGAAACCCTCATCGATGAGGCCATAAAGCGTGACACTGCTTTGAGCATGCGCGACATTACACAGCGCAAGTGCGGACAACAATCCGGCCAAACATGGTTTCTTCATTTGCCTTGTACCTGATGAGTGAGGTGAGAGAGTCTGTTTTTTCCTTTGCCCTTCTGCGCTCTGCGGCGCTGTCACTGCTGGTTGCGGCAGCAACATGAAAGTGCAAGCAAAGTTTAAGTAGCCACTTTTCTTGACGAGACGGCACTAAAGAAAGTCAGACTTTCAACAAACGCAAGTACGAAAGGCAGCCGCTCCATCGCCTTTGGTGGAGCGGTCTCGAGTTTCCTTTTTTGAAAAAAATGGCTCGTTTTAGGCGCGCAAGTGTCGTACGACTGCGACAACATCGGTCAAAACAAGCTTCCCGGCTATTGCCGGACACGGTCATGCGCTGCGGGTCACTATGGCGTCGCCGAGTATTGCGCGGTCGGTACACCATTCGAAGCCGTGCAATCCCGTCGATATTCCGCGTTCAGCTTCTTCTGGGCGGCCATGAGATCGGACGGATAGTAGTTGTCGTTAGCGCTCGGGTCATAGCCGACCGCTTCAAGCTCCGATAACTCGTTCATCAATTGCTTATGCGTCACCTCGGTTTTGAGGCGCGTGAACGGATAGTCGTTGCATTGCTGCGGTGTCAGTCCGGGGGATGCCCAGCTAGCCGCGCTGACGGTCAGCAAAACCGCCGCCGCTATTGCCTTTTCGAAGTGTTTCATTTGTGCCCTCCAGGGTTAGAGCCATTGAGCAGGCCTAACGCGAGAAGGACGTTCTTACGTTGGCCTGCTAAACAAGGACCTGCAGGACAAAGTTAATCTTCCCAGCACGTAAACGCCGTTTCGCCAAGATGAAGAATGATTTAGTGTCAACACGCCTGGACATATGAAACATAGATAAGAAAATTATTTATCAGTTATCCATATTAATAAGCGTCGCTGCGGGCTGCGATTTCTTCGTTCGGCTATGGCAGGTCTGGACGTCATCGGCCGCGGAAAATGTTGCATTGCGGACCGGTGACGCATCGCGGGCCGCCCGACTGTCCGTCGGAATCGACACTGCCTCCATATGATGAGTTAGTTATAGCGCGCGCCTGCGGCGTGCCGGGCTGCCCCGTTTCGCTATAGGGCATGTCTGTCGCATCTTGCGCGGTCTCGTTCGCGTTCTGCTCCAGGATCGCGCGCCCTCGCGCCTGCATGTCCGGGCGAATCTCCTGCCCGTTTGCTACGCTGGCCGCCAGCAGCAGCCCTGCGCCAGCCAACGGCAACACGATAAGTGTTTTCATCTCGACACTCCTTGCATCCTCAAGCGGGCTCGCAGCATGTCACCGTGGCCCGCTACCCGACTAACGACGCCTGTCGCCCTCCTCATTGCCGGAAGCGACAATGCAGTGCAACAAACGGGCGTCTGAAGTGGTGGATGCCGGTCCCAGACGCAGAGAATGCCCGCACCGCACCTCCGTTATAGGTCAAGTTCGCAAGACGTCAACGGACCGTCCCGCCAGCGCACACTCCCGCAGTCCAAGGCCGTCACATTGTTTGTCGACCGCATGCTTCGGTGCGGCATGACATCTGCTGAGGTTATATTCTGATATGACACGTTTTCCCGTTCGCATTCATTCGTCATAGTGCCGGACCGCCGGAGAGGTAGATGGAGCAAGCGTATGTTCACCTGTTGCACCTGCTCGGCGGCCACGCGGGATGGACGTTGGCGGTGGTGTTCCTGGCGGCGTTTCTGGAGTCGGTCGCGGTCATCGGCACCTTCGTCCCCGGTAGCACGGCCATGTTTCTGGCCGGAGCGCTAGTCGGCACAGGTGCGCTCAACCTCGGCTGGCTGTTCGCCTGCGCGTTCGTCGGCGCCATCGCCGGCGACGGTCTTAGTTATTGGATCGGCCACCGCTACCGCAATACCCTCGTCCAACTCTGGCCGTTCCGCACGCATCCGCAGATCCTGCAGACCGGCCACCAGTATTTCACGCAGCACGGCGCACGCAGCGTGGTGTTTGCCCGTTTCATCGCACCGGTGCGCGCCATCGTGCCAGTCGTCGCAGGCATGTTGGGAATGAGCCCAACGCGCTTCTACGCGATGAACGCGCTGTCTGCCGTATTGTGGGCACCCGCGCATATTCTGCCGGGGGTCGTGTTCGGCGCATCCCTGCAACTGGCCGGCGCCGTCTCGTTTCGTCTGGTGGCCGTCATCGCGATTCTCGCCGCCATCGGGTGGTTGAGCTTTCAGGCCATGCGCCACATCGTCTTGCGCGCGCGGGCATGGGCCAACGCATCGCGTCGCGAGCTGGTCGCATGGGCCCGTTGTCACAACGGACGTGCAGCAACTTTTCTGGTGCAGGTGCTGGACCCCCAGAGGCCGGCGATGGGTATCGTCGCCATCATCTCCGTACTGGTGCTGTTGTTCGCTGGG
The DNA here is from genome assembly GCF_050435645.1 of Paraburkholderia sp. GAS206C. Classification (NCBI taxonomy): domain Bacteria; kingdom Pseudomonadati; phylum Pseudomonadota; class Betaproteobacteria; order Burkholderiales; family Burkholderiaceae; genus Paraburkholderia; species Paraburkholderia sp. GAS206C. Next base: position 827,303 of record NZ_JBNDKR010000001.1, read on the forward strand.
ATATTCTTCGGCGTGTTTCAAGGCGTGTCCAATGGCGCCCCGCTGGTTCAGATCGACATGTCGGTGTATCGATTCCTGCAATCGATCCATTCTCCCTGGGCCGACTCGCTAATATCAGGCCTCGCCACGCTAGGCAGCCTCCCTACGCTGGGCGCCGTTGTCGCGACCGTTATCGTCTGGATGACATACGAACGGCGTTGGCTCGCCGTCGCCTACTGGTTGGCGGCAGTCGCCTTTTCGCAATTGCTGATCTTCGCCATCCAGTTGACGGTGCGGCAGGTGTCGCCCGTTTCCACCGGCTTCGAAGCGTATGCCTTCCCTAGCAATCACGTGGCGGCAAGCGCGATCGTCTACGGTTTTCTCGCCTTCCTGCTGTCACGTCGCGTCGGCAAAATCCAAGGGATCCTCGTCACGACGGTCAGCGCAGCGATCGTCGTGGCGGTAGCATTCGCAGGGCTCTACGTCGGGCGCTTCGCGTTTTCCGATGCGGTGGGCGGGGCGGCGTTCGCGGCGATCTGGGTCGCCGTCGTTGCATTGACCGCCGTGTGGCGCAACCCTGACATGCCCACTCCGCGCGAGTTTATGCCCGCTGTGATGTTGCTCGTGATCTGCGCCAGCGCGGCACCCCAGATAGGACTTCACCGTTTGAGCACCGCACCGCCCAGCGAACAGCACCCTCCTCTCGAGGTCGTCACCGAAGCGCAATGGACCGACACGCTCTGGAAAACCTTTGCCTGCTACCGCTCTGACATGACAGGCGACCGGCGCGAGCCGATCACCGTGCAGTGGTCGGCCAACCGCGAGCAGATCGAATCGCAACTGGCCGACCGCGGCTGGGTGGAAGGCACGCAACTCTCGGTGCGCTCCATCCTCTCGCTGGTGGCCCCCGACCCCGAGGCGACCGCGTTACCCGTTTTGCCAAAGCTCAACAACGGCGAGCCCTCGACACTCGTCTTTACCCGTGCCCGCGAAGCGCGCGACGAACGCGACGTCTTACGCTTCTGGCCCACCACGTATGCTGTGCAACGCAAAAGCGGTGGACCCTCCGCGCAGATCTGGCTAGGCTCGCTGGTCCATGAGCGGTTACGGCGCCCATCGTGGCCGTTCAATGTGCTACGCCCCGACCGGCAAATCGATCCGCTGATCGCCGTCGAAGGACCGAAAGGTCCATGGCGCGAACTTGAAGTCTCCAGCGACGCCGGATGCGAAGGCGTGCGCGTGACGCTGATCGATTCAAACGTAAAATAAAAGCGTGTTGACGCCTGCCCGGGCATCCGGCTTGCGCCTACAACATTCGACGAACGCGGATGCAGCGACGCTGCTGCTGCGCCCTCAGCCGTGACTTCAGGAGCCGCGCAATTGATAGAGTTTCCGCAATCGGAGATTTCGACGTGGGGTGGCGCGGTCGTCTTTCTAAACGTGTTTCTGACCCGTCTCGGCGTGCCTCTGCCCGCGGTGCCCGTCCTGCTCTTCGCCGGTACCGCGATCGCAAGCGGTGCCCTGTCGTTCTGGTACGTATTGCCGGCAGCGGTGCTCGGTGCGTTGCTCGGCGATGGTATCTGGTTCACGGCGGGACGCCTGTATGGCCAGCGGCTGATTAACGCGCTCTCGCGGCTATCGATGTCTGCCGGTGCACGCGTGCGGACTACGCGTTCCCTGTTTGAGCGCTTTGGCGCGCCGATTGTGTCGGTGTCCAAATTCATTCCGGGTCTTGCCCTCGCCACCCCGCCGTTGATGGGAACAACGCGTGTCGACCCAAAGATATTCGCCGCATGGGATCTGCTAGGCGCTGTGATATGGGCAACGTTCTGGCTGCTCGGCGGCGCCCTGTTCCAGAAGCAGTTGGGTCTGTTCGTGCTCGCAGTCAGGGCACATGGCACCACAGTGATCGATCTGGTGCTGGCGGCGTCGCTCCTCTACTTCGTGCTTCGCTGCATCCAGCGCTGGCGCTTTAGACGCTGGCTCAAGCAGGTTCGGATTACCCAGGAACAGTTTGAGGCAACCCTGCATTCGGAGTCGCCGCCGATCATTCTGGACGCACGGCCGGCGTCCGCGGTGCAGGACGATACCCATCGCATTCCGGGCGCCCGGCGGCTCGACGCGACTTCGGCGGCCGACATCGAAGAGGCTTTACCGGGAAAGCACCGCGTGGTGTATTGCGTGTGTCAGGACGAGGACACAGCCATGCGTATCAGGTTGCATATGCGCCGTAAAGGGTTTACGCGGATTCGCGCGCTCAAGGGCGGGCTCGATTCCTGGGCACGTCGTGGCTACGCCTTCGACCCGTTTCCTTCACGGGCCAGCGCGGCCGCCCTGGCAGCACGGGTCGAGAGTTTGCGCTCGGAGACAGAGGCCGTCACGCTGCGCGGTGTCGCGCCAAGGCGAGAAAGTTCCGGTAAACCGTAGCCTCCCTGGTTGTGGATTGTCATTTTACTGTGGTACAAAGACGCGTCGCGCTCCGTCAACCTTGATGGCACGACGCCAACACAACACGTCTTTTTTGGAAAACTCAGGAAAATGGCAACAGGTACAGTGAAGTGGTTTAACGATGCAAAGGGCTTTGGTTTCATTACGCCGGACGGCGGCGGCGAAGACCTGTTCGCGCATTTTTCTGAAGTCCAGGGAAGTGGCTTCAAATCGCTGCAGGAAAACCAGAAGGTCAGCTTCGAAGTGAAGCAAGGCCCGAAGGGCAAGCAAGCGGCTAACATCACGCCGCTGTAAGCAGCCGGAACTCGCGTTCCCGCAGAACATTGGCCCGCCTTGGCGGGCCAATGTCGTTTTCAGGCACGAACTGTTGAACGTATCAACAGACGTTGTTACGCAGCGACCGCGCTCGACGCAGCCTTTTTAGCTGCCGGCCGACCCCGTGACGCTTTCTTTGCCACCGGCTTTTTCACGCTTGCTTTCTTCTTCGCGGCGGATTTTTTCGCCGGGGCTTTCGCGGTCACGGCTTTCTTAGCTACGGTCTTCTTCGCGGCGGCTCGCTTGCCGGGCGCTTTCTTTGCGGCCGCTTTTTTCGCCGATACCTTCTTTGCCGCAGTCGTCGCTTTGCTAGCGCCGCTGCCGTTCAATGCGATCTCAGCTGCGCCGTCAATGAGGAAACGGGTACGGTCCTTCACGTCCTTGATCCAGGCGGGCGGCCGTGCGTGACCGCTCCACGTTGCGCCGGTTTTAGGATCACGATACTTCGGTGGGAGCTTGCCCTTGGCGCCGGCGGCAGTCTTCGCAACGCCATTGGAAAGACGGCGCCCCGCTGCTTTAGCTTCACGCCTCGCCTTGGCACGGGCTTCGATATCCGCAGTCGTCAAGCCGTGCTTGATCATCAGTTCGCGGATCTGGTCGACGGCCGCTTGCGCGCGTTTGGCAAGCAAAGCTTCGGCTTGCGCCTGGAGTTTTTTCATACGCGCTTGAATCTGCTCGAGAGTGGCCATACTGCCTCCTTACGTGTGGACGATGGTCGCACTATGCCATGAGCACACAACAAAGCGCTATGGTTTCGCGCACAACGAGACAAGGCATTGCACTTATCGGCGCTGCATCGCTCAAGAAATATCCGCTTGCCGGGCGTTCAACTGTTTCATTAATAGAACTGATCATAAGTCATTCCTATTCGTCCGCCCAAACCCGTGGCACGAATAATGCTGCCCAGCAAAGGGTAGCTGCGAACAAGCCGCCACCTTCAAGGAACCAACGTGCCCACTGAACCATTAGATCCAGAGCTTGTGGTCGAAGATGAGGCCGGCCGGTCGTGGACCAGGCGCCTGGGTCCGGGCCTCGTGACGGGCGCGGCCGACGACGACCCGAGCGGTATCGCAACGTACTCGCAGGCCGGCGCACAATTCGGCTTCGGTCTGCTGTGGACCATGCTGCTCACGTTCCCGCTGATGGTCGCGATTCAGTCGGTCAGCGCGCGCATGGGACGGGTTACCGGCCGCGGACTCGCCACCAATCTGCGCCGCCACTATCCTTCGCAGATCCTTTATGCCGCCGTGATGGTTCTGCTGATTGCCAATACGATCAATATCGCCGCCGACCTCGCGGCAATGGGTGCGGCCGCCAAACTCGTGCTCGGCGGTCCCGTGCCGGTTTACGTCGTTCTGCTGGGCACTTTTTCCCTTTTGCTACAGGTCTTTGTGCCATACGAGCGCTATGCCCGCATCCTTAAGTGGCTCACGCTCGTATTGCTTGCGTACGTTGCGATTGCGTTTGTCATTCCGGTCGACTGGAAGGCCGTTGGCCTAGGCATTGTCAAACCGCACATTCAGTTCTCCGGCCACTACCTGACCACCGTCGTTGCCGTGCTTGGCACCACGATCAGCCCTTATCTGTTTTTCTGGCAGGCCTCGCAGGAAGTAGAAGAGATTCGCTCCGAACCGGGGCAAGAGGCCTTGCTGCGCGCGCCGCAGCAGGCAGAGTCCCAACTCAGCCGCATCACCTTCGATACGTGGATTGGCATGGCGATGTCGAATGGCGTGGCGTTCTTCATCATTCTTGCCGCGGCGACGACCTTGCACGCACATCACATCCAGATCACCACTTCCGCCGACGCCGCAAGCGCCTTAAAACCGATTGCCGGTTCATTCGCATTCCTGCTGTTCAGCCTCGGCATTATCGGCACCGGCCTGCTCGCTCTTCCTGTGCTGGCGGGATCTGCGGCTTACGCCGCTGCCGGCACGATGAAGTGGCGTAACAGTCTGGCGCTACAGGTTAGCCTCGCCAAGCAGTTTTATGCGGTGATCGCGATCGCGATTCTCGGCGGCGTCATACTCACCTTTGTCAATTTCGATCCGATCGACGCGCTTTACTGGAGCGCCGTCGTGAACGGGCTAGCGGCGGTACCCATCATGGTGCTGGTTATGCTCATGTCGGCGCGCCGGGACATCATGGGCGAGTTTATCGTGACCGGTCTGTTGCGCTGGGTGGGATGGATCGCGACTGCGGTGATGGCGTTAGCGGCACTGGGAATGTTCTGGCCGACGTAACTCTTTAGACAAATATCAGGCAAGCGAACCGAGACCTGCGTCGTCGCTCTCGGACACGTAGATCTGATTGCGGCCTCGCCGTTTGGCAACGTATAAGGCACGGTCTGCTGCCGCCACCAGACCACTCGCGTCGCGACCCTCGCGCGGCTGTTGTGCTGCGACACCCAGGCTCACGGTCACTACGCCAGCGGGACTCGCCAGGTGCGGCACCTGCAGCCCTTCAACCGCCAGACGGATACGCTCGGCGACCCGCCGTGCACCGTGCAGATCGGTGTCCTTAAGGACCAGCGCGAACTCTTCGCCGCCATAGCGGGCCACGATATCCGAGGGACGCCGCGCCGACAGGGCAATCGCCTGCGCGATCGTCCGCAGACAGTCGTCGCCGCGCTGATGACCGTAGTGGTCGTTAAAACTCTTATAGGCGTCGATATCGATCATCACGACTGCCATAAAACTGGCGTCATTGGCCTCCGCGAGGTGCCGCCATTGATGCTCCAGTTCGCGGTCGAAATGCCGGCGGTTAAAGAGCCCCGTTAAACCATCGCGATAGGCTAGCCCCTGCAGTTCAAGACGTTCTTCGGCAAGACGTTGTTCGGCAGCTTTGCGTGCGGTGATGTCACGAGCCGTCGCCGTCAGCGTTTCAGGCTGCCCGGAAAACGGATCGATCACCGGACGAAGGTAGGTTTCGAGCCACAGGATCTGGCCGTCGGGTCGTCTGAAGCGGCTCACCTGCGACACCTCGCTCGCGCCGGCGGCCAGCTTTTCGATAGCCGTAGCCAGCGCGTCGCGATCGTCGGCAATCACCAGATCGGGAAAGTATTCACCAATCAGCTCGTCAGGATCGCGACGCATAACCGTTTGAGCTCGCGGCGAAACATACGTTAGACGGCCATCGAGCGTCACGCTCATAACGATGTCGGTCGCGTTCTCCGCAAGGATCCGGTAGCGCCGCTCGCCTTCGCGCAACAGCCCTACCAGACGGCTGCGCGAAACTTGAGTCGCGCTGATCGGCAGCGCAATGCCTAACGCAGCCAGCAAAAACAGTTGCAGCGAAAAGATGCGCGCTTCCATGTTCGCATACGGATACATCCAGAGCGGTCCGATGCCGTGCATGGTGAACGCCACCGCAATGGCAAGACACAGCATCAGGCCGACCATGACGCTAGCGAGATCCGCCTGAAATGCCAGCAGCATGATTGGCAGCAACGCCCAGTAGAGCAAAGGGAACTGGTTTTGTGCAAAGACGCCGGTCGTTACCGCGCAAACCAGCAGGAGCAGCCCCAAGGTCTTTAGACCCCGCTCCCCACGCAACAGATGGGCACCCTCGCCGCTCCAGAGCACGAGCGCGCCAGGCGTAAAGATGGCCAGACTGAGTGCGTCCGAAACGAACCAGTTAGCGAAATCAGGCAGCAGATTGCCGCTCAGTTGCCCACGCAACAGCACACTTGCCAGCACACCGGACACGAGCGGCGCGAGTATCACGCCGCCGGCGATGAATCTGACGAGCGCTTTAGGCCGCAGCAGTTCGGCGATCGAAGTCACGCGTGGCGCAAAGCTAAAGGCAATCAGCACCTCGAGCGTATCGGCAAACGTGTAAGAGAGGGATACCGCAAAGCTCTCGCCAAGCAGATTGGCCGCCATATTGCCTGCTATGCCGCCGGCAAGCACCCAGTAGCGCTGGGCCGGCGCGGCCACCATCATCTGGCCCAGTAACAGCGCATTCGCAAGCCAGATGGCCGCAATTTCGCCTGCCATGCTTTTGAGTGCGCCACTCAGCATACAGGTGAGCATCGTCACCGCGAACGCGAGCAGCGTGGCGCGCAGTGTTGCGCTCACCCTTTGCCGACGTGTTGCACCCGGAAATCCCGGCGATTCTCCTGCTGGTTCTTCGCTTGACTGCCCCATACGCTTGCTCTCAGTTCTTCTTGTTGGCGTAGGCTCGCACGGAACTTCCAGCCGTTCCCCGTCGCGCGGCCTTACCTTGTTCTTCAAGACGATCTTGCGATTCGTCCCCGCGGAGCCAGTGTATAGAGATTCGCGCGAATCCAGGGCGGGCGCCTTGGGCTGAACGTGCAGAACACCGCAGAACGCGAGCTTTTAAGCGCAATGCTTAACTTACAGGAGCTTAATCAACCCGCTCGGACGACTTGAAAGGTGCCGGTTAGCGCGATTTTATGGAGAGCGCATTGTTCGCAGGCCTAAGCCGTTGGCCCAATCCTATGCGTGGTGGGTAGCCACCACGCATAGGCGACCAAAGCGAACAGGGCAGCCAAGGCGGCTAAAGCCCGCTAAAGCGGCGTGGACGACGCTCTCCATTAAAGATCGCCGTTGTCACATCGCGGCTCAATGTCCGCTGGCCAGCCGGTCCGGCGACGATGCCGACGGCTCCTGATTACGTGCGGTAGACCACATTTCGTGCTGCAGCCAGTCGCGAAACAAGGCCAGTTGCGGTAAGTCGTCCTGCTCGGGGCGTGTCACCAGCCAGTACGACTGGTGGCCATCGACGTGCACGTTCAGCACCTGCACGAGTTCGCCGTTTGCGAGTTCGCGCGCGATCATATGGCGGTCGGCGATCGTGATGCCAAGACCGTCGACGGCCGCGCGAATCGCCAGGTCGAGCAGATCGAATTCGTAGCCGCCGGTCGTATCGACGCCGACAATTCCCGCTGCTTTTAGCCAGTGCTGCCAGGTCAGATAGCGTTGCTCGTCGCTCGCCAGCACGTGCAGCAACGTGAACTGATTCAGGTCGATGCCCTGTTGTCCCGCATGCCGCGCGAGCAGCGCCGGCGAGCAAACCGCAATATGCCGCTCGCTCATCAGCAAGCGATTGTCGAAGCCCTCCCATTCACCGTCACCGAAACGGATGGCACAATCGAGCACGCCCGATTCGGCAAGCTTGTCCTCGACGCGCGTCGACAGACTCAGTTCGAGCTCCGGATGTTCGTCGCGCAGGCGTCCCAGACGCGGCATCAGCCAGCGGCTGGTAAAGGTGGGCGGCGCATTGATACGCAAACGGTTAAGGTGGGTCTTTTCCTGAATGCTGCGCACGGTCAGTTCGATCTTGTCGAACGATTGCTGCAGCGCTTGCAGCAACAGGCGCCCCGCCGCCGACAGCTCAAGATGGTGATGGCGGCGTTGCAGCAGGGATTCCCCGAGTTGCTCTTCCAGTTGACGCACTTGCCGGCTAACCGCGCTCTGCGTGACATTCAACAGTTCCGCGGCACGTGTGAAGCTGCCGGTGCGGCCAGCCACTTCAAAGGCTTTGAGCGCATTGAGCGCGGGCATTTTTCGTTTCAAGGACGTCTCTGATCGGATGCGGCAAAGCGGAGTGACATTTTACGCGCTCGCCACGCTGGTCCTTTCGCCGCTCACGAGTGCGAAGAGATGCCGGCCACCGCACGCAAGATTCAACCGCTCAATGGACAGACAAATTACTTCGTATGACGAATTGATTTGCAAAGGCACGCTTGCTCGTCCGCCAGGCGCCAGAATTTGTGTCGCAAATCGAAATAGTAGTTGAATTCCGTATGCGATTTTCCGATGGGGCCGCCTTACCAGGTAAGGCTTACGCCCTTTCGTTGCTTTCAAAGGGTCCGAAAGACACATCTCTGTCATAAACACGACATATTCGTAAACCAGCATGAAACGTTGACGCGACTACTTTTTGGGGCAACGCCATGCCGGAACTGTCTTACCCGCAAACGCCTGCCACGGGCGGCCGAAACCGCAACATTGGTATGATCATTTTCCTGATCGTGATCGCGATTGGTGCGGTGTACTGTGCCGCCCATCTGGTCAGCGATCTGCAGTCGGTTCAATCGCTCAGCTTTCTGCCTTACCTGTTGCTTGGCGTCGCATTGCTGATCGCGCTCGGTTTTGAGTTCGTCAACGGCTTTCACGATACCGCGAACGCCGTCGCTACCGTCATCTATACCCATTCGCTTGCGCCGAATTTCGCGGTGATCTGGTCGGGCACGTGGAATTTCCTCGGCGTCCTGACATCGACCGGCGCAGTCGCCTTCGGCGTGCTGCAGCTTCTGCCCGTCGAACTGATCCTGCAGGTCGGCAGCAGCGCGGGTTTCGCGATGGTGTTCGCACTGCTGATCGCGGCGATCATCTGGAACCTCGGGACGTGGTTCTTCGGCTTGCCCTCATCGAGCTCGCACACGCTGGTGGGATCGATCATCGGCGTCGGCCTGATGAACCAGTTGATGCACGGCTCCAGCGGCACGAGCGGCGTGGACTGGAACCAGGCGTTGGGCGTCGGCAAGTCGCTGGTGTTCTCGCCTATCGTCGGTTTCCTGCTGTCGGGATTGCTGCTGATGGTCCTGAAAGCGGTCGTACGTGTGCCGGCCCTGTATGCCGAACCGAAGGGCAACGAGCCGCCGCCGTTCTGGATTCGCTGCCTGCTCATCCTGACCTGCACGGGCGTCTCGTTCGCGCACGGTTCGAATGACGGCCAGAAAGGCATGGGCCTCATCATGCTGATCCTGATCGGTACGGTACCGACCGCCTACGCCTTGAACAAGGCCGTGACGCCTGCGGAAACGCAAACCTTCGTCGCCGTGTCGCAACAGGCGGCCGCGACGTTCGGCAAATACACCAATGGCGCACCGCCGTCGGCCCATCCGCGCGCCGACGTCGAAGCGTATGTGCAGACGCATAAATTGACGCCGGAGACGCTGCCTGCGCTCCAGCAGCTGACCACGCAGATTGGCCAGCAGGTTGGCACGTCCGGCTCGATGGCAGCAGTGCCGCAGGATGTCGTCGACAACGTGCGCAACAACATGTACGTCGTCTCCGAAGCGGTTCGCCTGATGGACAAGGCCAAGCAGCCCGACTTTGCCGCAGACGACGACAAGGTGATCGACAACTTCAAGAAGCAGATCGATCGCGCCACCAAATTTATCCCGACCTGGGTCAAGGTCGCAGTAGCGATCGCGCTCGGCCTGGGGACGATGGTGGGCTGGAAGCGCATTGTCGTGACGGTCGGCGAAAAAATCGGCAAGCAGCATCTGACCTACGGGCAAGGCGCATCGGCGGAACTGGTGGCGATGCTGACGATTGGAGCGGCTGACGTCTACGGTCTGCCGGTGTCGACGACCCACGTGCTGTCGTCAGGCGTGGCCGGCACGATGGCAGCCAACGGTTCCGGCCTGCAATGGAGCACCGTGCGCAGCCTGCTGTTGGCATGGGTGCTGACGCTGCCGGTTTCGATTGCGCTGGCAGCGGGCTTGTATTGGGTGTTCCTGCACGTGTTCTGAAGCTTCAGCGGACGGGGTTGTGGCGGCACGACAGGCCGCCCATCCCGTCAGCCATAAAAAAGCGCGGCTCGTGAGCCGCGCTTTTTTTGTCACATCGATCCACTCAAACTCAATACAATTCCGGCACGATCATATTGGCCGGCACCGGTTGACGGATGTACTCGCTGTTGTGTACACGCTCCGGCAGGTTGATCGTCGGATGCTCGATCTCGTGGTACGGCACCTGACTCAGCAAATGGTGAATGCAGTTCAGACGCGCGCGCTTCTTGTCGACGGCCTGCACGACCCACCACGGCGCTTCGGGAATATGCGAACGCTGCAGCATCACTTCCTTCGCGTGCGTATAAGCCTCCCAGCGGCGGCGGCTTTCCAGGTCCATCGGGCTCAGCTTCCACTGCTTGAGCGGATCGTGGATGCGGGTCTGAAAGCGGATTTCCTGCTCTTCGTCGGTGATCGAAAACCAGTACTTGATAATCTGCACGCCGCTGCGCACCAGCATCTTCTCGAACTCCGGCACCGAGCGGAAAAACTCCTCGTACTCTTCGTCGGTACAGAAGTTCATCACGCGCTCGACACCCGCCCGGTTGTACCAGCTGCGGTCAAACAGCACCATCTCGCCGCCAGCCGGCAGATGGGTTGCATAGCGCTGAAAATACCACTGCGTGCGCTCGCGATTGTTCGGCGCCGGTAGTGCCGCAACCCGGCACACGCGCGGGTTCAGGCGCTGCGTGATGCGCTTGATCGCGCCACCCTTGCCTGCCGCATCGCGTCCCTCGAAAATCACTACCAGACGGTGCCCCGTCGCGACGATCCAGTCCTGCAGTTTGACCAGCTCCCCTTGCAGACGGAACAGCTCGCGGAAGTAATGCTTACGCGCCTCGCGATGCTCGGGTGAGAAGCCTGCTTCGCCGTCGCCGATGCGGTCGTCTACCTCCATCTCGAGCTCTTCGTCGTACGCGTCGATGAGATCCTCTTCAAAACGGCGCTGCCGTTCTGCCATCGATGCCGTATCGGCGCTGGGATCCTGCTCTTTCATCGCGACTCTCCTGAAACGGGGAATAGGTAGGCGCACCGCGCGAACCGCTGCGGCAACCGCCCGATTATCGAGTACCGAGGTGTCACTGTTATTACTGGGGCGACATGCGTAGCGCCTGAAGGGCCGCCACGGATGATTTCCGCTCATCCGGACACCGATCTGCGCGCGAACCGTCGTATGCGAACCATGATAACCAGTTTTGGCCACCTTTAAATTCGCCTACGGCCAGTTTCTCACGCCCTTTGCCGTGCCTTGAAAACCGGCAGACAGCCCTGCAGTTACGCTCCCGCCTTGTCCGGAGCTTCACCATGGGAAGCCGTCCCCGTTTTATCGACGACCTGTCGCGCGCGGCGTCTGAGCCCGTTGCGCCTGGCGGGTCCACTGGCCCGTCCGCGCTATCCGACGACGCCCTGCTCGACGCCTACTCGCGCACCGTGATCGGCGCGCTGGAGCGCGTCCAGCAGGCAGTCGTCTTCATTTCCGTCGAACACCGAACCCCCGTCAACCCCGGTGGCCGCGGCACGCGCGGCGGCACCGGCTCGGGATTTCTGTTCACACCTGACGGCTACTTGCTGACCAATAGTCATGTCGTGCACGGTGCCGCGCAGATCCGCGTGACCCTCGCGGACGGCAGCCAGTTCGACGCCGATCTGGTCGGCGACGACCCCGGCAGCGACCTCGCCGTGCTGCGGATCGGCTCGGCCGAACCATTGCCGCACGTCGAACTCGGCGAATCCGGGCGGCTGCGGGTCGGTCAGATTGCGATCGCGGTTGGCAACCCGCTCGGCCTCCAGCAGACCGTCACGACCGGCGTGGTGTCCGCCCTCGGCCGCTCGCTGCGCTCAAACTCGGGCCGCATGATCTACGACGTGATTCAGACCGACGCGGCCTTGAATCCCGGCAATTCGGGTGGTCCGTTGATCAACTCGGCGGGCCAGGTGATCGGCGTGAACACGGCCATCATCCCCGGTGCACAGGCTATCTGCTTTGCCACTGCAATCGACACCGCCAAGTGGGTCATCATGCAGATCTTCGCGCATGGCCGCGTGCGCCGTGCGTATATCGGCGTAGCGGGCACCACGACGCCACTGTCGCGGCGTGTACAGCGCTACTTTGGATTGAACTCGGAGACCGGCGTGCGGGTGATGGAAATCGTCAAGGCGAGCCCGGCCGCGCTCGGTGGACTGCGCACGGACGACACGATCGTCGCGATCGATGCACTGCCCGTCGACGGGGTCGATAGCCTGCAACGGGTGCTGGATGCGTCGCGCATCGACCGTCCGGTCGATATGACGGTGTTGCGCGGCGCGCAGCGGCTCGAGCTGACGCTGACGCCGGTCGAACAGACGAGTTGAGATTGATGCGAAGAAACGCACCAGTGTCACGGCGATTTTCTATACTGAGGGAACCGACCCTCGAGCGCATTCAAACTGCATGGGATCGGCGCAGGTGCTTTAGCGCCAACGCCGACACAGGAGAGCGATGTGACAAGCAACTATCAGGTGCGAGTCACGCGGAACACCGCCGACTACGACGACTCCGGCGTGCCGCGTGTGACGAAAACGCCAGCGCGCGTTGAAATTGCCGCATCGCGACGCGAACTGGTGTTTGCCGATCGCGACGCCCTGCAGCAATTTATCGACGCCTGCGTCAAAGCCCGCGAAGAGGCATTCGGCGTCACGTCGAACTCAGCCCTCTCGGAGGCCGATAAGGCCGCCTGGGCACGCTTTCTCGGGCGGTTTACGGAGTTGTAAGCGCATCGCGCGTCACTGCTCGAGCCGTCTCGTGCTGCACTGCATGGCGGCGGTGCAGTGCTGAATGCGCGCCCGCCGCCGCCATTTCAAACGCTCACTGAACCACTCGCGTCACACCGCGGCCACGTGGATCGGCAGCCGGCTCCGGCGTATCGCCATTGACCTTGATGACCTGGATATCGCCGCTGAAATCCTGGCCTTTCAACACGTAACCCTTTGCCTCGATCTGCTGCGCGAGATCGCCGGTAATCGGCTTGTACGGCTCCCAGAAGATCGTGTTAGGCGGCAACAACTGGTGATGAAAGCGCATCGCGGCGACTGCGTCGGGCAACGGCATGTTGAAGTCGTAGACGTTGTTGATCACCTGGAAGATCGACGTGAAGATGCGCGAGCCACCCGGCGTGCCGATCACCAGCGACACCTTGCCGTCCTTCGTCAGGATAGTCGGCGTCATCGACGAAAGCGGACGCTTCTTCGGCGCGATCGCATTCGCGTCGCTGCCCACCACGCCAAACTGGTTCGCCACCCCCGGCTTGGCGGAGAAGTCGTCCATTTCATCGTTGAGCACGATCCCTGTGCCGTCCACCACGACGCCCGAGCCGAAATAGCCATTGAGCGTATAGGTGTTCGATACCGCGTTACCCCACTTGTCGATCACCGAGAAATGCGTGGTCTCGGCCTTCTCCGGCATCGAGGTGCCGAGTCCTGGCTGCACACTCTTTGTGTCCGATGGAGTCGTGGGGTTGACGTCGGCGGCGCGTTTGGCAAGGTACGCATCGTCGATCAACTGCGCCACCGGCACCTTGTAGAAATCAGGGTCGCCCATGTACTGGGCACGGTCGGCAAATACACGCTTTTCGATTTCCGCAATCAGGTGCACATACTGCGCCGAGTTGAGCGGCACGTCCTTGAAGTCAGGTGCGATATCCGCCTTCATCTTTAGCAATTGCACGAGACCGACACCGCCTGAGCTCGGCGGCGGCGCGGTGATCACGTGATAGCCATTCCAGTCAGCCTGAACCGGCTCACGCCAGATGGCCTTGTATTGCTGCAGGTCCTGCTTCGTGATCAAGCCATGGCCGCGCATGGATGTGGCGATCAGGTCGGCGGTCTTGCCATCGTAGAAGTCTTTGGCACCCTGATTGGCAATACGCGTCAGCACAGCGGCAAGGTCCGCCTGCTTGAAGTTGACGCCCTGCTTGAGATTACCAAAGTAGGTATCGAAGTTGGTCTTGCCTGCAAAGTCTTTAGCGGCATCGTCACGACGCTGCTGCAACTGTTCGCTCACTTCGAAGCCGTCTGTAGCGTACTTGATGGCCGGAGCCAGCACCTGCTTCCACTTCAGCTTGCCGAAACGGCGCTGCGCTTCCCACATGCCTTCGACCGTGCCCGGCACACCCACCGCGCGATAACCGAACAGGCTCATGCCTTTGACGACCTCGCCCTTGTCGTCGAGATACATATTGCGTGTGGCCGCAAGCGGCGCCTTCTCGCGATAGTCGAGAAAGTACGGTTTGCCGTTGACATACAGCGTCATAAAGCCACCACCGCCAATGTTGCCAGCTTCCGGATACGTCACGGCAAGCGTAAAGGCAATCGCCACGGCGGCGTCGACGGCATTGCCGCCTTCCTTGAAGATCTGCTCGGCGGCATCGGCGCTAAACTTGTCGGCCACGGCAACGGCCGAAGCATCGAGAACTGCGGGTTGCTGATCCGAAGTCTTCGCGTACGCCGACACCGCTTCGAGGAACCCGCTCGATACGGTAAGGAATGCTGCTAACGCAAATGCGCAAGCAGACAACTTTACTTTGCCTACTGACATTGACTGTCCTCCTTGACCATTCCCTGACTAAACAAAACCTCTGCCTTGGGCTTATAGCACGCTCACCAACGTTTGCGAAGGCAAAACCTGTAGTCCTAACTTTGCACGCTTAGGCGCGGCCCCGGCTACCCTTTGCGATCTCATCGCCACTACCCTGCGGCAGACGCGCTGTGACAGGAATCGAACCCACCGAGAACAAACCCACCACCAGAAACGCCGGCCAGAAGTCCGACCACACAATCGCCGGATGACCCTGCAGATGGTGCGAAATCTCCAGCACGATACCGCCGATCGTCACGCCGAGCCCAAGCGAGATCTGCTGGATCACGCTCGCCACGCTAGTGGCACGGCCGATGTCGCGGGCAGGGATATCCGCATAAGCCAGCGTATTCAGCGAGGTGAACTGCAGCGACGGGAAGAAGCCGCCGAACAGCACGATGCACCAGATCGCCCAATGCGGCATGCCGGGGAAAAACAGTCCGTAGACCGCGATCGCCAGGCCCGCCAGGCCCGCATTGACCATCAGCACCTGGCGAAATCCGAAGCGCTCCAGCACCCGCGAGGCGGCCGCCTTCATGAAGAACGCGCCGAACGCTGAAGCACAGGTAATTGAACCTGACACGAAGGCCGTCATGCCAAGCCCTTCCTGCAACGCTAATGGCAGCAGAAACGGCACCGCGCCAAGACCAATGCGAAACAGCGAGCCACCCAGCACGCTTGCATGGAAGCTCGGAATGCGCAGCAGACGCAGATCGAGCACCGGCAGTTCAACGCGGCTCGCGTACAACCAGTACACGAGCAGCAACGCGGCGCCGGCCACGCACATACCGAGCGACAGACTGTTCGACACCAGTTCGCCGCCCACCAGCGACGCGCCCAGCATAAACAGCGAAGCGCCGGCCGCCGACAATACGAAACCAAACCAGTCAAGCCTTCCCGGATGCGCCTCGTGGACATTGGCGATGTGCTTGTTCGTGAGCCAGATGCCGAGCACGCCGATCGGAATGTTGATGAAAAAGATCAGGCGCCAATGCAGATACGTGGTGATGAAGCCGCCGAGCGGCGGTCCAAGCACGGGGCCGAGCAACGCGGGCACCGTCAGGTAGTTCATGGCCCGGATGAACTCCGACTTCGGCAGCGAGCGGAAAATAATGATGCGTCCGACCGGCACCATCAACGCACCGCCAAGACCCTGCACGAAGCGCGCAAACACAAACGTGCCGAGCGAACTCGATGCAGCGCACATCAGCGAGCCGGTCATGAAGATGCCGATTGCGGTGCGAAACACCGTGCGTGAGCCGAAGCGGTCGGCCACCCAACCGCAGATGGGAATAAAGACCCCGAGGCCGATCACGTAACTCGTGATGGCAAGCTTAAGGGTAATGGGACTTTGGCCGAGGTCGCGCGCGAGGACGGGGAGCGACGTCACGATGACTGTGCCGTCCACGTTTTCCATGAACATCGCACATGCGACGATCAACGGGACGATGAATGCACCCAGGGCGAGAGGCATTGGCGAGACGACGGCTGACGAAACCGTCGGCGTAAAGGCGCAATTATCGCATTGCCCCGGCAACAGATGTTGTTAAGGAAGGTGATTTACACAGCACACCATGCTGTGATGACCTCGCGCGGGATCCACGCGGAATCTGCGCGAGATGGTTGAGGATGCAACGAAGCGTGCAGAAAAGAAATGTGCCGGCATCAGCCGGCACACTCACATCGCATAGAAAAGCGGGAAGCGGACCTTAACGCGGCGCCGTGACCAGCGGCTGCAATTGCGGCAGGATCTCGGTGCGGGCACGCACGACGTCATTCGGGAAGTCGATCTCGATCCACGGCGCGCCGGTCACGTCAGCAGTATCGAACACCTGGCTGCCCTCGAGCAGCAGATCGCGCACGGCCTCTTCGTGTGGCAGATTCGAGCGGCCGCTGTCGATGTAGCCCGCCACGATCTGCGCAAAGCGCTGCGCGGTTTGCTCGCGGAAACGGAAGAAACCGACCGACTCGCCAATCATGTCGTATTCGAGGTTCACCGCGAGCTGCTTGCGCAACTCGACCGGCACGCCGTCTTTCAGACACAGCTTGACGGGCTCGTCGCCCGCTTCGAAATCACGGTCGATCAGCAGCCGGTTTGCCGTCTCGCCCGCCACCAGGGCATTCAGGATGCGCTCGTCATACAGCACGTCGGCGTCCATCAGCAAGACGTCGCCGCCGCGCGTCAATGCGTCCGCTACGGTGTGCACCGTCAGCACGCTGCCGAGGTCGAAACGCGGATTGATCACCGTCTCGACCGGGTGCGGCCAGTTGATGCGCTTCAGCTCTGCCGCGACCAGTTCCGGCTGGAAACCGAGCGCCAGCACGACGTCGGTCACGCCAGCGGTTTCGAGCATCTGCAGATGCCGCTCGAGCAGGCTCACGCCGTCGAACTGCAGCAGACACTTCGGGAACTGTTCACCAGGCGGAAGCTGGAGACGCAGGCCAAGGCCCGCAGCGAGAATAATGGCACGCATGCGCGGTCCCTTCCTAAAAGTAAGATTTGTCGACAGCCGGCACCTGCGTCGCGCGCCGACGCTGCCAGTTTCTTTCACTGAAATGCAAGTACAACAGGCCCGGCAAGCCAAGCAGGAGCTCACGGGCGCGCTTGGCAAGCGACAGCGCCAGCGCCGCCTCCGGCGGCAAGCCGACGAGCGGCGCGAGCAGCAGATAACCGCCCTCCTGCACGCCAAGCGAACCGGGAATCGCAAACGCAGCGCCGCGAATTGCCTGACCCAGGCTTTCGAGCAGCAACGCATCGATCCAGCCTACCGGATGACCGAGGAAGCGCAGCGCAAGCCACACTTCCACGGTGCCGACGATCCAGCCTACCAGGCTCAGCGCAAAACTCGCCAACACGCGGGCGCGGTCGCGATAGAGCGCCTGCACGGCACCATCGACGGCGTCAGCGCGCATCGTGAGCGACGACCAGTCGCGCTTGCCGAACACCTTCGACACCACTCGCAAAAGCCGTCCAAACAGGCCGCGCCGCTGGGCGAAGAAGAACAGCGCAATCATTCCGGCGAGTATAGCGGTGGCAATAAAAGTTGCGGTGCGCAGATCGTGCAGCGCGCCTTGCGCCGCGTAGGCGCCGAACAGCAGCAGGCCGAGCACGGCAAAAACGATTTGCGCGAGCGCCTGCAGCGTGGTGCTGACCGTGATCGCGGCGGCCGCATCGCGCATGCGCATGCCGCGTTGCGACAGTTGCCGCACGATCACCACAGGGCCGCCAATCTGTCCGGCCGGCAACAGGCTGTTGACCGACTCGCCGGTCCAGCGCGCCAGCAGCGCATCGAGCGCGCTTACGCCGTCGCGCCGGCGGTCGAACAGCACGGCGATCGCCGCCGAATCGAGCACCAGCGGCACGAGATGGAATGCGGCCACCAGCGCCAGGCCCCAACCCGCCACCATCAGCGTCGACGTAACGGAACCAAGGCCCTGCCAGGCGAGCAGCGCGACGAACAGCGCCACGCCGATCGTCAGCAGGATCACGGCCGCGCGAGTCATGCGCCGGCCCCTTTGCCTTTGACCATCTGACGGAACACCTGGCGGAAGCCGAAGTAGGCGATCGCGTCTTTCATGTTCGAGATGAAACGCCGCCACGGGCGCATGTTCGGATCGGTAACGTATTCGAACGTCAGCGAGACGCGGAATTCGTTGGCTCCAGCCGGCGTGATGCGGTGGCGCAGCTTGTCGCCGTCGAAAAACACCAGGCCGCCCGGCGGAATCTGCACCGAGCCGGGCACGTCCGGCACGTCCGGGTTGCGCGTATGCAGTTCGTAATCGAGACGGCACGACGACTCGTCGATCACGCCAAGCAGCAGCGTATAGCGACGGCCATCGTAGTAAGAGGTGTCGTAGTGCCAGCCAATATGATCGCCCGGCCGCATGTAGTAGTACAGCGCATAGGCGTGCGGATCGTCCGCCGGCGAAACCATCAGCTTGTCGCCACTCAACTGCTCCAGCCAGCCGATCAGCTCTTTCGAGCGATACAGCTCGGCAATGAACGGCGCGAGACGGTCGATCGTGTGACGGCTGACACTGCCGCCCTGCTTGTGCCCCGGCAGGTAATTGCGGTTCACCTCGTCGAGCAACGCGCGGGCGCTATGCACCAGTTGCGCCGTCACCTCGGGCGCCAGGAAGTCTTCCATGTAGAGGAAGGCGCCCTGATCGGCGAAGTCCTTGCGCAGACCGGCCGTGTCGAACTGGCGTGTACGGCAGGCGACTGCGCGATCCGCCTCGGGAGCGGCCGCGGGTGCTGGTGCGCCGGATACCTGCTGGAACGAAGCCTGGCTGACCACGTGCTCTTCGGCCTGCGTACTCATTGACTAACCTGCATCTGACTGGTCTCGGCCACGGGGCGTGCATTGCGACGCAGCGCGCGGCGATAGTCGACGATCACCCAGATGGCAAAAAGCGGCGCGCCGATCGAAGCAGCCACCACGAACGGCGTGATAATGCCCGTCAGCGTGACGAGTGGCAGCAGGTACAGCACGTCTTCGGTCTCGAAACCGGCCACCGATGCCTGTTTGGTGCCCGATTTTCCTTCCATGTCTTCAATCCGCATACGCAGGAAGAAAATCACGGCGACCGCCACTCCGGCCAGTCCTCCAAGGAACCCGCCCGGCAGGACCCGGCCGACTTCGTGCACCGGGCCAATGCCAAGGCCCAAGCCAACGAACAGCAGGACCGTCACGAGCGCGTCGCACGCCAGGTCGTAAAAATGACCGATCCGACTCGACTTGCCGCTGATGCGCGCGAGCTCGCCGTCCGTGTGGTCGACGAAATTCGACAGCACGATCAGCAGTGCGCCTGCATTGGCCCATACAAACCCGCCACGGGCCAAGCCCAGCGCGCCCGCGACGCCAATCAGGAGGCGCAGGGTGGTCAGGTGATTAGGGGTGACAAACGTGTTCACAAGCGGCGTCACGAGCCGGCGGGCAAGCCTCGCGTCCCACGTTTTTGGGACCGGAACGTTTTTTAGGGATATTGGTCGCGAATTCATAACCCGGAAATATATACGGTTACAGGAAATCTTGCTCTTCTCCGCAACAAAAATCCCTCTAACCGTTGACAGGAGCGGACTTCAGCACGAATCCCCGAACGTTGGTAAAGTGCGAATCCAGTTGCGCCTGTAACGCCGTGTAATCCAGATGCGCAACCCCGCGCGGCGGCCCTTCCAGCCTTGCCGTGCGGCGAATTTGCCATTTCGACCACGCTACCCCGAAGGCCATGAAGCACGTTTTTTCGACCGCCCTGCTCGTCTTGTCTGCGACAGCCCTGCCGCTTGCCGGCCACGCCGCCACGGCGCTCGACGCGTCGCTTGCCTGCAACGAATCTGGACATCAGTTCATCTCGGACCTCGCCCAGCAGCAACTGATCGAGGCAACGCCGATGCGCGTCGAAAGCAATTCGATCAATGCATTCAAGCCGGCTAAAGGCGCCGACCTGACCGCCTTCGGCTTTCACGTGTTCGCGGTGGTCGGCTTCGAGAAGGACGATCCGATGTTCCGTACCGGCGACGGCGAGCCGCTTGCCAATTCAGCTTACGGCGCCGTGGTGTGGGGCAGCGATTCGAGCGTGCAGGAGGCGGTCACGCAGGCCGGCAGCACGGCGGCAATCGTGCATCACGTCGCCCCGCACGTTACGGCAATTTTCTGCAAGCGGAATTGAGAACGGGTGCGAGCGCCGCGCCCGGAGATCTCACCCCGGTTTGGCGCGGACTCAGCCCGGACGCCGAAAGCCGTCTGCCACCCACGCGGTCGCGTTTGCTTTGCCTAGCTTGAAGTTAGGC
This sequence comes from Paraburkholderia sp. GAS206C, assembly GCF_050435645.1. NCBI lineage: Bacteria > Pseudomonadati > Pseudomonadota > Betaproteobacteria > Burkholderiales > Burkholderiaceae > Paraburkholderia > Paraburkholderia sp. GAS206C. The sequence goes on from NZ_JBNDKR010000001.1 coordinate 847,991, forward strand.
GCCACTTTCACCTGCGCGAGCTGCTCGCCAAAAGCGTCGAACGCGGTCAACAACGCGTAGGGATCATCTTCGCTCGGCACGATGTCGAGCGTGACCGCCAGTTCCCCGTCGCCCGACGGCGAATCCACTGTGACCCGTTTGTGCAGCATGGCGTGCAGCTGCTGCTCATGGCGGCGCAATACCTCCGACGCCGTCTTCACCAACGTATTGAAAGCACCCGTATCGAGCGGCTTCGGGTTCTTCTTGTCACGTCCCATCGTCCATGGTCCGACCAGCGCAGGCTCCGCCTCGCCGTCCTTGATCATTTCCACCGCCCAGCCGTCGTCGTCTTCGTTCTTGATGACGCGCGCCGTCCACCCGTCATCGCGCCACAAACGCGCTTCGCGCTGAATCTCGGGCACTTCGGGGAGGTCTTCCGTCGCGGAATCGGCAGCGGTGTCGGGCGAAGGAAGGGACTTGTCGGTCATTGCAGGGTCGCTCAGGTTTGGAACAGGTTCATCAGCACAAGGCTCAGGGTTCGATTCTACCTGTCCGCGCGACCGCCAAGGACGGCCTACGCCTTTCAGCCAAGGTGGCTGATTCTTTCCATTTATAGAAAAATGTTTTTCGAAATTACCAGGAACTTATAATCGAATTCAATACGGAATAAAAAAACGCGGCCCGAAGGCCGCGTATAAACAGATGAAAAAGACACCCTCGGTCAAAGGGTGCGCTTAATTGTAAATCGAGTAACCCGGCGTAATCGCAACAACAAATGGAATAATCTCTTTCGCGAAACTTAAGAATCGGAATCCTGTCGTTCGGCCAACAGTCCGTAAGGCGCTGAGCCGCCAGGGACGGGCGTCGCGCATGTGCAACATCAAAACAGTTGACAACATCGTGACGCCCAATAAATCAAACAGAAATTCACTTTATTTACTTGCACTTACGTCTGATCAAACGCGCCATTCCTGATTCGGAAAAGCATTGTTGCGCCATACAACGTAAATCAATGGATTAGACGGAATACACTTCGCTGCGAATCACTAGGCGGCCGGCGGCGTCGGCATTAAGCCCTATATCGCGATTCTCTACGGACTGTCTCGGAGTTAAAAAGCATGAAAAAAACCCTCATCATCGCGGGCATCATGGGCGCGTTCGCCATCAACGCCCACGCACAAAGCAGCGTCACGTTGTACGGCACGCTGGATGCCGGTGTGGTCTACACGAACAACCAGGGTGGCCACAACAACTGGCAACAAGGTAGCGGCACGGTGTCGGATACGTACTTCGGCCTGCGCGGCAGCGAAGACCTCGGCGGCGGCCTGCATGCCATCTTCACGTTGGAAGACGGCTTCAACATTAACAACGGCCAGTTCAACGAAAGCAACACGTTGTTCAACCGTCAAGCTTTCGTCGGTCTGCAAAGCGACCAGTACGGTACGCTGACCCTCGGCCGTCAATATGACTCCGTGGTCGACTACCTCGGTCCGCTGTCGGAAGCAGGTTCGGGCTACGGCAACAACCTCGCCGCCCACCCGTTCGACAACGACAACCTCGACAACTCGTTCTCGATCAAGAACGCAGTCAAGTACCAGAGCGCGAACTACGCCGGTTTCCACTTCGGCGGCTTGTACGGCTTCAGCAACGACGCTGGCCAGTTCGCGAACAACCGCGCATATAGCGCCGGCGCTTCGTACACCAACGGCCCGTTGAATGTTGCAGCTGCCTACCTGCAGATGAACAACTCACTGGGCAGCTCGAACTCGGGCGGTGCAGTGTCGGCAGGCGCAGGCAACGATGCCAACCTGACGGCAGCAACGCAGCGCACGTATGGCGTGGGCGCGAATTACTCGTTCGGTCCGGCTACGGTTGGTCTGCTGTACACGCACACACAGGACGACAACCTGATCGCCGGCGACCAGAACGGCGTGGGCTTCACGGTGCCGACGGGTACGAACCTGCACCTCGACAACTATGAAGTCAACGGCAAGTACGCTCTGACTCCGGCGCTGAGCCTGAACGCGGCGTACACGTTCACGAACGGCCATGCGACGGGCGGCACGAGCGATGGCGATCCGAAGTGGCAAACCGTTTCGCTGCAGGCTGACTACTCGCTCAGCAAGCGCACCGACTTCTACCTGGAAGGTGTGTACCAGCATGCGTCGGGCTCGTTGGGCGATGGCAGCGCAAACGTGGCTATGATCAACACGCTGTCGCCGTCGTCGACCGGCAACCAGGTCGCAGCGACCGTCGGTCTGCGTCACCGCTTCTAATGAAGCTGCGGACCGGATCGAACGATCCGGTCTGTTGAGACTGCTGAACAACGCACGCGTGACACGATCACGCGTGCGTTTTTTTATGGGCGCGCGAAATGCACAAGTGTCGAACCGTCATGCATACGCAGGTATACTCGATGCAGCCGCCTTCCACGCTGCAGGCCTCATCGGGCGCTCGCCGCGGTTGACCGGCGGCTTCGTCGCGGAGCACCACGTTCTCCGCCCATGGCCCAGTTCCCGCGCCCGACCGGGAGCGCCGACGATCCGATCATGAAAAAACTTCTTCTGTTACTCGTTCCCACTGCACTCACGCTTGCGGCCTGCGGTTCGTCCGGCCCCACGCGCGATGCGTCGCAACCGCTGGTGTTCGTGACGTCGCAACGCACCACCTCCGACATTACAGAATGCCTGGAGAGCCGTCTTTCGCGCGTACGGGCATCGTCCGTGGGCGGGGCGACCGAACTGGCCGTTGGATCGGATTCCAACACTTCGTACTTCGTTACACTTACGCCTGCCAGTGCCGGGTCCGTCATCAAGGTGATGCGGCCGGCCAACTCGCCGGACGATCCGCCGGAACCGGAAATGCGCTTCGATATCGCGCGCTGCGCGACCTAAGCAGCGGGCATCGCGTCTGCGCTTTGCGCGGCGCTTGCCGCTTGACGAATGTGAGTGAGTCTCTCGCGCCGCGCCTGCACTGCACGCGCGGCGCTGTCTTTTTGCGCGGGCATCTGCGAATATGACGGCCCTTCGTATTCGTAATCAGACGGCGCACGTGGCGCCGCGCACTTCCGATGGCATCGAACAAAGCACATCACGCTACCGGCTTCGCGGCCGGTGTTATCGCCGCGGCTATCGTCGCGCGCAGTGGCGCGGGCGGCCCGTTTCATCTGTGGGTGTTGTCGAGTTTTATCGCCGCCGTGGCCGGCGGTACGGCGCCCGACTGGATGGAAGTGGCATGGTGGTCGCGCAAGCGGCGCCTGTGGATCACTCACCGCACCGTCACGCATTGGGGCATTGGGTGGGTCGTGTTGCTGGTGTTGTCGTATCGTTGGCTTGGGCTACCGCATCCGTTTGCGGCAATTGCGTTTGGCTTTGCTTGCGGCGGCTTGATGCATTTGCTCGCGGATTGGCCTAACCCGCTTGGCGTGCCATGGATTGCAGGCCGTCACTCGCTTAACTGGTGGAATAGCGGGCACTGCGATCTGCTGGTGGTCGGGGCTTCGTGGATCGCCGCGTGGTTTGTGGCTGGCCATGTCTGGCTACATGGTATGCATGGGTTTGCGTTGTTGCAGCATTTGCGGGCGGGTTAGGCTATCGATGACGCGCACGCCCCGTCGCAATCGTCACGCCCCGCCAAACGCGTCAAGCGCCCGCTTCAACCGCAGCACACCTTCTTCGATATCGCTCACGCCCGGCGCCGCAAACGACAACCGCAGCGATGCCAGGTCAACGTTGTCCTTATAAAACGCGACGCCGGGCACAAACATCACGTTCTGTTCGATACACGCCTTCAGATAAACGGACGCATCGAATCCACCGCCGAGCCGCGCCCATACGAACATCCCGCCCGCTGGACGATGAAACGCAATCTCGTCTTTCAGATGCGTCTGGAGACCATCGCACAGCGTCCTGCATTTCAATGCGTAGGCCGCGATGATCTGCGGCAGATGCACTTCAAGCGCGCCGCTCGCGAGATATTCCGCTGCAATCACCTGAGTCAGGGACGAGGTACACAGATCCACGGTCTGCTTGGCGACCGTACAGCGCCGCAGAATCTCCGCATGTGCCACAGTCCAGCCCACTCGCAAACCCGGCGCCACGATCTTCGACAAACTCGAAAAGTGCACGAGCCAATCGCGCGAGCCGGGCACCTGGGCACTCAACGCGAGCAGCGATGGGACCGCCTCACCGGCAAACCGCAGATCCCCGTATGGGTCGTCTTCAATGACGAGAAACTGATGCCGCGCCGCCAGCTTCAGCAATGCAATGCGGCGGTCATGGGAAAGCGTCGCGCCGGTCGGATTCGCGAATGTGGGCACCGTGTAAAGCAGCTTCGGCGCGCGCTTGAGCGTGCCCGCTTCGAGTAGCGCGGTCAACGCAACCACGTCGAGGCCGTCCTGATCGACCGGGATCGTAATCACCTCGGCTTGCTGCAACTTGAGCGCCTGCAACGTCGCCGGATAAGCCGGCTGTTCGACCAGTACGATGTCACCAGCACCCACCATTACGCGCAGCAGCAGATCGAACCCTTGCTGCGAGCCCGTGGTCACCAGTAATTCCTGCGGAGTACATGGCGTGCCGCGCCGCGTCATCAGTCTGGCAAGCTCCTCTTTGAGGACCGGCAAGCCGTCGGTTGGGCCATATTGCAAACACAGCGCGCTCTGTTCCGACGCGCGTGCTGTCGCTGCATCAAGACCTGCCCGATCGAACAGGTCGCTCGCCGGATAGCCGCCTGCAAACGAGATCATGCCCGGCTGTCCCAGGTATTTGAACAGCTCACGAATCGGCGAGCCAGACGGTGCTTCGAACGGTGGAGTGAACGAGAACATGGTGTCGAAACGGTAGACCGCGGGCTCGTGGCCAGCAGTTAAGTGAGTGGGGCAAAAGGTTCGGCTTTAAGAGCTCAGGGCGCTCCGTGAGCCAACGCCAACGTAGATTGTGGTCAGCAACCCCACGCGCGGCAAACGATATCTAATCACTACGTTTTGAGTTTTCGGAATCACTCGGCGCAAAAAAACCCGGCGCGAGGCCGGGTTCAGCTAACGCATTCCCAAAGGCGCGGGCAACATGACGCACAACGCAGCTGCACTTGTCCGCACCTAGACAACATTCTTTTCGACGATCGGCCGGTTCTCCAGCACGCGCTCAAAATTGAGCGACGACAGATCGAGCGTCGTATAACGCCCGTTCAGAATCAGTTCACTGACGCCGCGCCCGGTGGCCGGCCCTTGCTGCAAGCCATGACCGCTAAACCCGTTGGCGAAGATACAGTTATCGACATCAGGGTGATGGCCGATGATCGCGTTCTGATCCAGCACGTTATATTCGTAGTAGCCCGACCAGCAATTCTGCACGCGCAGCGCTTCAAATTGCGGCACGCGATGCGCCAGCGTCGGCCAGATCACCTCATCGAACAACGCGTGGTCGACTTCGTCGAGCGGCAGATCGTCCGGATCGTTATCCGCACTCGGCGACGTCCCGCAGATAAACGACTTGCCTTCAGGCCGAAAATAGACGCCGGTCGGATCGATCAGCAACGGACAGTGTTCCAGTTGCGCAGGCGAACTGACGTTGAAAATACTACGGCGGCGCGCGAATATCGGAATGTCGATGCCGATCATCTGAGCGATCTTGCGCGACCACGCTCCCGCCGCATTCACCACCACGTCGCAGGGAAAAGTCTCGCCGCCCGCCGTCACCACTTGCGTGACTCGCTTGCCGTCGCGATCCAACGCTGTCACTGCATCGGCCACGTAGCGTGCGCCAAGCGCCTGCGCCTTCTTGCGCAAAGCCTGCACGAGGCCGTAGCCATCGAACCAGCCCTCGCCGCTTTCCCCATAAGCGCCCGCCACCAGATCCTCGGTATAGAGCCACGGGAAACGTGCCTGCAATGCCGCTTTCTCGAGCAGACTGATGTCGGCGCCAAGGCTTTTCTGCAGCGCGTGATTCTCGCGCAAGGTGTGCTCGCCGGCCGGCGTGGCAAGGAACAGGTAGCCGCCTTCATGCAGATCGATCGAAGGTTTTGCACCGTCGATCTCCAGACGCTCGCCGATTGAACGCAAGAACTCGATGCCGAACAGTGACATCTGGATCGAGAGCGGTGTGGAGAACTGCTGACGGATCGACGCCGCCGACAACGCCGACGACGAGCGCGCATAGGTCGGATCGCGCTCGATCACGGTGACGCTCACGGTCGGGTCCGAAGCCCGCAAGAAATACGCAATCGAGCTGCCGATCACGCCACCGCCGATGATTACGACTTTCGCACTCACGACAAGGCTCCACGGAAAGCAGGCGCTGGCCGCACGAACCGTGCGGTCAGCCGAGACATCAGCCGGAAAATCAGCCGATATTGAAGTCGATACCCTGCGCGAGCGGCAGCGCCGACGAGTAATTGACCGTGTTGGTCGCGCGACGCATATAGGCCTTCCACGCGTCCGAACCCGATTCGCGCCCGCCGCCGGTTTCCTTCTCGCCGCCAAACGCGCCGCCGATTTCCGCGCCGCTCGGTCCGATGTTCACATTGGCAATCCCGCAATCGCTGCCAGCAGCGGACAGGAAACGCTCTGCTTCACGCAGATCCGTGGTGAACACGCACGAGGACAGGCCATGCACCGCAGCGTTGTTCGCGTCGACCGCATCCGCGAAGTCCGAGTAGCGCAGCACGTAGAGAATCGGCGCGAAGGTTTCCTTCAGCACAACCGCCGTTTGCGACGGCATTTCGACGAGCGCCGGACGCACGTAATAGCCGCTTTCGTAGCCCTTCACCTCGACGCGCTCGCCGCCGAACACCTTGCCGCCTTCCGCGACCGCCTGCTGCAGCGCTTCCTGCATACGGCTGAACGACTGCTTGTCGATCAGCGGACCCATCAGCGTGCCCTTCTCTAGCGGGTTGCCGATCGGCACCTTGCTGTAAAGCTGCTTCAGACGCTCGATGGTCTTGTCATACACGCTGTCGTGCACGAACAGGCGGCGCAGGGACGTGCAGCGCTGGCCCGCCGTGCCGACCGCGGAGAACAGGATGCCGCGCATGGCCAGTTCATGATCGGCGCTTTGCGCGACGATGCCGGCGTTGTTGCCGCCCAGTTCGAGCAGCGAGCGGCCAAAGCGCTTCGCCACTTCGACGCCCACCGTGCGGCCCATTTCAGTGCTGCCGGTAGCGCTGACGATCGACGCACGCGGATCGGCAACGAGTTTCGCGCCCACGTCGCGGCCACCGTTGATCAACGCGGTGAGGCCTTCGGGCGCATCGCCGAATTCCTTCAGCGCTTCGGCGAGGATCTGGTTGACGGCCAGCGCGGTGAGCGGGGTCTTTTCGGACGGTTTCCAGATCACGGCGTTGCCGCACACCAGCGCCAGCGCGGCATTCCACGACCAGACGGCAGCCGGGAAGTTGAACGCGGAAATCACGACGCAGGTGCCCATGGGATGCCACGATTCGGCCATGCGGTGGCCCGGACGCTCCGAGGCGATGGTCAGGCCGTATAGCTGACGCGACAGGCCGACCGCGAAGTCGCAAATGTCGATCATTTCCTGCACTTCGCCGAGACCTTCCTGCAGGATCTTGCCGGTTTCGAGCGTAATGATGCTGCCCAGCGCCTGCTTTTTCTCGCGCAGACGGTTGCCCAGCAGGCGTACCAGTTCGCCGCGGCGCGGCGCCGGCACATTGCGCCAGACGTTGAACGCGTGCTTCGCATTGGCGAGCGCCGCGTCGACGTCGGCGACGGTATGGCTGGTCACGCGGCCGATGAGTTCGCCGGAGATCGGCGAATGAACCGCGATGTCGCCGGCTTGCGCCGCCTGGGCGATGCCGAGATCGGCGAGGATGGTCGAAGCGTTCATAACAGGAATCCCTTAAATTTCCAATGCGAAACAAGAGTAAGTTCGGAAACTATACACGCGGGGGTTTATGGCGGCAAGCGCAATTGCGACGGGGTCTGGGGCTCAGGTCACGGGCGCATCAGTCCGTGCTGCCTGGAGGCTTGCAGCATATAGGATAGGCGGATTTCCGGGGACCCGCTCGCGGCAGTGCGTAGCCTTTCGATCAGGACAATTTCGTTTCCTATACGAAATATTCTCGATCCGGAAACGTGTCTGGGTCGCGGCTGCCTCGCGCGCCCAGCGGACACATCTTCAAACACCACTTCGAGCCTCCGGGCGCCTTCGAGTGCATGCCTCAATTGCCCGCCATCAACCGGTCGACCAGTGCCCGCGCAAACGGCGGCAAATCCTTGACGCTGCGCACGCAGATCTTCAGCTTGCGCTCCGCCCACGCGTCATTCAGGCGCACAAGGGCAATCTGCATGGTCTTTCCATGGCGCAGCGCGACAGACTCCGGCACGATGCCGATGCCCACACCTGCCTCGATCATCCGACAGGCCGCCTCGAAGTTGCCCACCTGAATGCGCAGTTTGAGCCGCACACCCAGCGTATCGGCCGCGCTCGTCACAAACGCGTGAATCGCGCTCGCGGTGGGCAAGCCGACGAAGTTGTCCTCGAGCGTCTGCGCGAAATCGACCGAACGCTCATGTGCGAGTGCGTGGTCTTTCGAGGTGACAAGGATCAACCGGTCGTCCCGATACGGCAGCATCTCCAGATGCTCGGCGTGCATGTTGCCTGCAACGATGCCGATGTCGGTCGCGCTATCCGCGACGCCTTTGACGATCTCGCCGCTCAGCACTTCGCGCAAGTCGATGTTGACATCGGGATGGTCGCGCAGGAAATGGCTCAGGACATTGGGTAGAAATTCGCTGATCGCCGTGGTGTTGGCCCAGATCCGCACATGGCCCTTGATGCCTTCGCCGTACTCCTGCATGTCGCCCGCCAGATGCTCGACTCGCTCGAGCACGAGCCGGGCGTGGTGGACGAACGCCTCGCCGGCTGGTGTCGGCGTCACCCCCTGGCTGGTTCGATAGAGCAGTTTGAAGCCGAGCTGCTCCTCCAGGTTCTTGATCCGGTTGCTCGCCGCCGGTGCCGAAAGGTGGGAACGCTCCGCTGCGCGGGCAAGGTTCTTCGTGTCGGCAACGTTGATGATGAGCCGCAGGTCTACAAAGTCGAAATGCATGACGAAAGCCGATGGAGTGAGCGCCGGTGCGCCGACAACCACCTACAGGCGGACGGCAGCAACGCAAAGACCCATCTTAACCGGGCGCGAAACGGCGTTTCAATTAGCCGAATGGCTAGCCTCGGTACGGCCTGCGGGGCCATCGTCTCCCGCACGGCGCAGCGGCAGTCTGCGCCGACTCCCCTCGCTTCCCTCAGACAAACGCCATCAGTTTCTCCGCCAGCGCTTCCGGCGCGCTGACCATGGCATCGTGTCCCGTAGCAATCTCATCCCACGCCCAGTCCTTCTGCGCTTTCACAAAGTCACGGCTGCTTTGCAAAGGGGCGTACACGGGATCGACGCACTGGATGTAGACCTTCGGAAGCGCGCCACCCACCGGGCCCGTCAAAGCAATAGGATCGTCGAACGTCTTCAACGGATGCGGTGTGCAATACCGCTCTAGCAATGCGACCTGATCGGGCTCGAACACGCCGAATGCGCTCGCGGGCGGTACCGGGATGGTCAAACCGTTACTGGTTTCCAGCGCGAGTTGCCTACGCGCCGCGGCGATCTCCGGCGCGAGCCGCGAAAACGCCGTCTCCCCATTAGACAGCACGACTGCGTCGAGAAACACCAGTTGACGGATACGCTGCGGCACGCGATCGGCAGCGCCAGCGATTGATATGCCGCCGAAGCTGTGCCCGACCAGAATCACATCGGAGAGGTCGTGCTGCTCGAGCACATCGACGACGTCCTGAATGAAGACCTGCAGATCGATTTGCGGCGACAGCAGATTGCTTCGCTCGCCAAGCCCGCTTAGCGTTGGCGTGAACACGCGATGCCCGTTCGAGCGGAGGATCTGCGCAACCGCGTCCCAACACCAGCCGCCGTGCCAGGCGCCGTGGACCAGCACGTAGGTGGGGGACTTCGCGTGCGCCGGCGTAGCCGTTGGCGCATTGGCAGGGGCGTCGGTCTGGGTCAAGGGCGTCTCCTTCGGAAGCTGCGGATGCGGGCCTCGCGTTGTGCGATGTGCCACGTGGGCGGAAGCCGTCGAACCCCGTGGGCTCCGCGCCAACCGCACCTACATTAAATCACGCGCCCTCTTCTCACGCATTGCCGACGATTACCCAAGGCAGGCCCCACAACCAAACCTCACACCCTCGCAGACTGCCGCGTCACACCACCTGTCGCCACTTCCGCGCCGCCTGCGCCATACATCTCCGTATCCGGGGAAATCTCTTCGAGCGTCTGCTGGCTGGTCTCGATGCGCAACGCGAGAATCGCCACGCTCATCAGCAACAACACACCGCCGACCATGGCAAGCACACCCGTCACGCCGAAATGGGTGTATAGCAGCAGCGCGACATAAGGCGTCGTCATCGAAGCCGCCCGCCCGCAGGTCCCGGCGATGCCAGTGCCACGCAAGCGATGCGCCGTCGGAAACAACTCCGGGATATACCCGAACAGACCGAGCGTGCAGACCGTATAAATCGCGGTGACGAGCGCGAACCCGACGAGTGAGATCGCCGCGGGCGCACGCATCTGCACATAGATCAGGGCCAGCACGATCGTCACGATGGAAAACAGCACGAGGCCGTTACGTCGTCCCATACGGTCGGTCACAAAGTAGCCGACCACGGCGCCAAACGGCGCGCCGAACGACATCAGCAGCACAAAGCCGAGCGACTGCACGATCGTCAACCCTTCCTTGACGAAGAACGTCGGCAGCCAGGCCACGAAACCGTACAGCGACATATTGATAGCCATACAGGTGAGTGCGGCCACCAGCGTGCGGCCGATCATCCCGCTCGCAAACAGCGCAGACAGCGGCGCCGCAGGCACTTCGTGGCTCACCACGCGCGCCACCGGCGGCAGCTTGCCGACGCGCGCCGCGACCTCTCGCTCGATCGCCGAGACCGTCGCTTCGGCTTCGTCGAGCCGACCCACCGTTTCGAGCCAACGCGGCGACTCCGGCATGCGATGGCGCAGGAACCAGACAACCAGCGCGCCGACGCCGGCAATCGCAAACATATAGCGCCAGCCCAGATGAGGAATCACCCAGTAGCCGACCGCCGTCGCGCCGAGCAATCCTGAGTTGATGATCAGCGCCAGCAGCGACGTCCAGCGCCCGCGCGTGGCCGGCGGGACGAATTCGCACAGCGTGCCGGCCGCTACCACCAGTTCCGCGCCGAGCCCGACACCCATCAGGAAGCGCAGCAGAATCAGCCAATAGATGTTCGGCGCGAAGCACGCTGCGAGCGACGCGAGACCGAAGATAGCCAGATTCGCCTGATACGAATAGCGTCGGCCGAAACGGTCGCCGAGATAACCCGACAGGCCCGCGCCGATCATCATGCCCATAAAGGTCGCGGAGATGAAGAACGAGCCGAGCCGCAAATCGGTGAAGCCCGTCTTGACCATCGCGGCGAGCGAGCCGTTGGCGAGATAGATGTCGAACGCGTCGAGAAACGCGCCCGCGCCGATCAGGCCGAGGATCTTCCAGTGAAAACGACTGATAGGCAGGCGGTCGAGCCGCGCGCCGGAATTAACGGTAGCCAAGCTTTGTCTCCTGTGTGGACCGGGTTAGCGCTTTGACAGTGACTCCGGTCCCATGCTCTTGCGGCGGGGTCCGCACGCTCTACGAAGCTTGCGCGGCCGTCTTGGGTGGCATGACAGCTCTAATGCAAGCCCCTGGGTGTTACGGCTTCGATCAGCCTCTTCCAGAGCAGACTAAGATTGCAATAGCCGGCCCAAAGTGGGAATTCGCATTGTTGGAAGCCGGTATTTCGCTGAGGTTAATGAGGTGCAACAATCGGTGCTTTCGCCTCAACCCTGACCGAGAATCCGCCGCGCCTTCAGGATTACAGGCAGGTCGACCATCTTGCCGTCGACGGCCACCGCTGCCCCCTCGCTCGCCTCCACGGCCTGCAACACCCGCGTGGCCCACGCCTGATCTGCGTCGCTCCACGCGTAAGCACGGTGCACCGCATCGATCTGCTTCGGATGGATGCACAGCTTGCCGCCAAAGCCAAAGCGGCGTCCACGCCGGGCATCGGCTTCGATGACGGCGGCATCGTCGATCGTGGTCGATACGCCGTCTACCGGCGCGCCAATCCCCGCCAGCCGCGAGGCCAGCACGATCTGCGAGCGGAACAGATGCAATTCTTCCCCGTCGCCGTCGATACCCAGATCGATCTGGAAATCGAGCGTCCCGAACACGATGCGGCTCACGCGCGGCGCGGCGCACAAGACCGTCAGATTGGCAAAACCGCGGGCCGTTTCGACGATCGGCAGCACGCTCAGCGCCGCATGCGCATGAGCCAGTACCGCGCTCACCTGCTCCTGCGTCTCCGCCTTCGGCAACACCACCCCGGCGATACCCGGATGCCCGGCGAGCGCAGCGACGTCGTCGGCGAACCAGCGCGTGTCGGAGCCGTTGATTCGCACCCATGCCGGCCGCGCGACATTTGCGGCAGCGAGAACGGCCGCGCGCGCGGCAGGTTTCTCATCCGGCTGCACGGCATCTTCAAGGTCGAGGATCACGGCATCCGCGCCCGCTGCATGCGCCTTCTCAAACCGCTCGGGACGGTTGCCCGGTACGAACAGGTATGAACGCGGCAGCGCGGTGCTCATGCAGGCACCTCTTCTGCAAACACCGCTCCGACGCGGGCCTGCGATGCAATTTGCCAGGCGTGCTCGAGCAACTGCGACGCCTCTTCCTCAGAGGCTGCGCCGGAAAACGCCGCCAGTCGCTGCAGCTTGGTCGCAAGCTCGGAACGCGTCAGCGTATTGCCAGGGTCGCCCTTGGGCTCGTCCACACGACCGTGCAGCGTGCGGCCGTCCTGCGTCTCGACGGTGACCTTGCCGATCCAGCGCGCTGGATAAGCAGCGTCTACTTCAGCGTCGAAGGCCATCTCGACCTTGTCGCGGAAGGCGGCGATCGCGTCGTCGTCGAAGCCCTGTTCAAACTCGGTCACGCCCGCATAACCGTGATAAGCGACGAGGCCCAGCACCGTTCCCATGTTGAACTTCGCCTGGTGTACGGTGCGCGGATTGACGACGGGGCCCAGCACGTCAATTGCGCCTTGATGCACGTGAGCGGTGACCTTCGCGATCTCCTGCGGTACCAAGGCGTGTTGCTGAACCACCGAAAGCAGTGCGTCCGCCGCAGGATGCGTGTGCCTGCAAGCGGCGTGATACTTGAACGACGTTTCGGCGGTGGCCCAGCGGCTGCCCAGTCGGTCGACCAGACGCGCAGGATCCGCGTCGCTCGACATACCCGCTGCCATCCCTTGCGCACCTTCGAGAATGTGCGTCGCGCCCTTGAAGCCGTCGGCGGCGAGTTGGGCGGCCATCAGGCCGTTGGCCGCAGCCATCGCGGTATGCAGTTGTTTCGAATCCGCCGCGTCGCGCAGGAATTCCCACAGGCCGCTCGCCTGGGTGCCTGCCGAGCCGAAGGCGTCCAGCATTTGCGCGGGCGTAAGACCGAGCAGCCGGCCCGCGGTGGCGGCGGCTGCGACCGTTCCAGCCGTGCCGGTAGTATGAAAAACCTTGTAGTGCGAGCGGCCGAGAAACTCGCCTATGCGAATCCCAACCTCATAACCCACCACCGCTGCCGCGATGAATTCGCGCCCCGATGCGTGGTTCGCTTGCGCCAGCGCGAGCGCCACCGGGAACACGACGGTGGCCGGATGAAAAACCGAACCGTTGTGCACATCGTCCTGCTCGGCGAAATGCGAGGCTGCACCGTTCACCATTGCCGCGAAATACGGTGTCGCGCGACTGCGATCGATCAAGACTTCACATGGCCCCTCTGCAAGACCGCCGCCCGCCTGGCGGGCAAAACGTGCAATGGTCTCGACCGGCCGCGCGCCTTTACCGGCAAGCGCCGAGCCTAACCAGTCCACGTACAGATTGACGGTGCGTTCGACCACTGCGTGGGGAATGGAATCGAAGTCCAGTTGTGCGGCAAATGTCGCCAGCGTACGGCTCGGGTGATCGGTCATGATGGAAGCCTCAAATGGTGCCGGCCACGCGCAGCGCGTCGATCTGCGCGCTGTCGTAACCGAGTTCTCGCAAGATCGCGTCAGTGTGTTCGCCCAATGCCGGGACGGGGTCCATGCGCGGGTCAAAGCTGGTGGGTAAGCCCGGCGGCAACAAGGCTGGGATCATGCCGGCCGGCGTGCCGACCTCTTGCCAACGCTCGCGCGCAGCCAATTGCGGATGCACCCATACGTCGTTGAGAGTATTCATCTGCGCGTTGGCAATGCCGGCCGCTTCCAGGCGCTCGATCACTTGTGCCGCCGTCAACGGCGCAAATGCCTCGACGATCACCGCGCGCAGCGCCTCACGTGCAGACGTGCGTTTCGAATTCGATGCAAAGCGCGGATCGGTGGCAAGCTCGGGTTGCACAAGCACCTGCTCGCAAAACAGCTTCCATTCGCGCTCGTTCTGCAGGCCAAGCATCACAATCTTGCCGTCGCCCGCGGGGAACGGTCCATAGGGATAGATGGTTGCGTGCGCGGCGCCAGACAGCGGCGGTGGTGTTTGACCATCAATAGCGTAGTAGAGCGGATAACCCATCCACTCGACCATGCTCTCCAGCATCGACACATCGATGCGGCAACCGCGCCCCGTGCGTGCGCGCAGCAACAACGCGCTGAGGATGTTCGAATACGCGTACATGCCTGCCGCGATATCGGCGATCGAGCAACCGGCCTTGGCGGGTTCACCGGGTGAACCGGTAATGGACAGAAAGCCCGATTCGCTCTGGATCAGCAGGTCATAGGCCTTCTTGTCGCGATACGGACCGTCCGCGCCATAGCCGGAAATATCGCACACGATCAGCTTCGGATATTTCCCGCTCAAGGTCTCGTAGCCGAGCCCAAGCCGGTCCGCTGCGCCCGGAGCGAGGTTTTGCACGAGCACATCCGCATCGGCGACCAGTGCGTCGAGAATCTTCGCGGCTTCCGGTTGCTTAAGATCGAGTGCGAGGCTCTCCTTCGACCGGTTGGTCCAGACGAAGTGCGAAGACAGACCGTGCACCCGTTCATCGTAACCGCGCGCGAAATCGCCTACGCGCGGCCGCTCCACCTTGATCACGCGCGCGCCGAGATCGGCCAGCTGGCGTGTGCAAAACGGCGCGGCGATGGCGTGCTCGAGTGTGACGACCTTGATACCGTCGAGGGGTCTCATCTACACCTCACCTTCACAATCAGACAGAACATCAGAACGAACGCGGCAAGCCGAGAATATGCTCGGCCACGTACGAGAGAATCAGGTTCGTCGAGATCGGCGCAACCTGATACAGGCGCGTTTCGCGAAACTTGCGCTCTACGTCGTATTCGCATGCAAAACCAAAACCGCCGTGAAATTGCAGACACGCGTTCGCTGCTTCCCACGAGGCGTCCGCCGCCAGCAGTTTGGCCATGTTCGCCTGGGCACCGCACGGTTCATGCGCGTCGAAGCGGCGTGCGGCTTCGAAACGCATCAGGCTTGCAGCCTCGACGTTGACGTACGAGCGCGCGATAGGAAACTGCACCCCCTGGTTCTGCCCAATCGGGCGACCGAAGACGATGCGCTCTTTCACATAAGCCGAGACCTTGTCGACGAACCAGTAACCGTCGCCGATACACTCCGCTGCGATCAGCGTGCGTTCCGCATTCAGCCCATCGAGAATGTATTTAAAGCCCTGACCTTCTTCGCCGATCAGGTTTTCCGCGGGAATTTCGAGGTTGTCGAAGAACAGTTCGTTGGTCTCGTGATTGACCATGTTCAGGATCGGCTGCACGGTCAAACCGTGGCCGATCGCCTCGCGCAGATCGACGATAAAGATCGACATGCCCTCGGATTTCTTCTTTACGTCAGCAAGCGGCGTGGTGCGGGCAAGCAGGATCATGAGATCCGAATGCTGCACACGCGAAATCCACACCTTCTGTCCGTTGATCACGTAGCGGTCGCCGCGACGCTCGGCGGTGGTCTTGATCCTGGTGGTGTCCGTGCCGGTGGTGGGTTCGGTCACCCCCATCGATTGCAGACGCAAATCTCCGCTGGCGATCTTCGGCAGATACCTGAGTTTCTGCTCCGCCGAGCCGTGCCGCAGCAGCGTGCCCATGTTGTACATCTGCCCATGACACGCGCCCGAGTTGCCGCCGGCCCGATTGATTTCCTCCATGATGACCGACGCTTCGGTCAGACCGAGTCCCGAGCCGCCGTACTCCTGCGGAATCAGCGCGGCGAGCCAGCCCGCTTTGGTCAGAGCATCGACGAAGGCTTCGGGATAGCCGCGCGCCTCGTCGATCTTGCGAAAGTATTCACCGGAAAACTGCTGGCACAGATCGCGCACAGCTTCGCGAATGTCCTGGAAAGAATCGGATTGCGTCGTTTGCATGGAAATGGCAGTTGGTGTTCGAGGGCAAGCGTTGAAGTTCAGCGGTGCGGCACAGCGGCGGCCCGAGTCAGGCTATCGCCGCCGTGGCGCGCATCGTCAGATAACCCTCGTGATCTTTGGCCCACAGATCGATGGTCTTGCCGTCGTCAGAGGGCTTGCCGCAAACAGTGAACGGGTGGTTCGCGAAGGTCGGACGTAGCGCCTTGAAAGCAAAACTTTGCAGCGTGGCGTCGGGTAACTCGCGGCGCACGAGGTCAACTAGCAGCGTCGCAATCAACGGGCCGTGCACGACCAGGTCCGGATAACCCTCAACCCCGGTCACGTAGGGATAGTCGTAGTGAATGCGGTGGCTGTTGAAGGTCAGCGCCGAATAGCGGAACAGCAATACCGGGTCAGTTTGAATCGTGCGCCGCCACGTTTCGCCCTCCGGCGCAGGCGCCGCTTTTGGCGGAGGCGCATCGGGGTGCGGCGCGTCGCGATAGACGATGTCGTGCTCTTCCTCGATCTTCAGCTCGCCGCCAACCTCAACCGTATGCTGCACCGTGACGAACACGAGACGGCCCGAGCGCCCCGTCTTGTCCTCGATGTTGGCGATGGTCGAGGTGCGCACGGCACGCTCGCCCACTTTCAGCGGCTCGTGGAACGTGAGACGCCCGCCGGCCCACATCCGCCGCGGCAACGGCACGGGCGGGAGAAAACCGCCGCGCTTCGGATGACCGTCCGGCCCCTTCTCTGCCAGCGGCGATACCGGCAAGAAATACAGCCAGTGCCACATTGGCGGGACCACATCGCCCGCTTCGGTCCGGTCCAGCGTTGCCGCCAACGCCGCCAGGGGAAAGGCGGTGATGGTGTCCTTGACGACCTCCTGCTTTTCGAGCCAGGCGTCGAGACTCTGGGGAGAAGCGGACATGGGCGGCACTCCGGATAAGCTAAACAGACTATTACTATGAACCTTATGGCACGTTTCGCGAAGTTCGCATTTCTGAAGCGAGTCTTTGGATTTGGTTAAGACCTGGCCTTTCAAATCCATGACTGCTGCCCGCCAGAGGAGTTCCGCCGAATTGGAGAGCAAGACCCGGGGTGTCCCGCGACGCGCATTTTCATACACTGGGTCTATTGAAGCAGAATCTGGAGCCTCGCATGAACACCGTTCTGAAGCACGTTCCCCAAAACGCGAACGTCACCGATACGACCACTGCTTTACTTGATGCATCGGACGCAGAGACGGCGCGCCGCGTCGAGGCAGTTGACTGGTGGAACGTCGAGCAGAATCTCGACCAGCAAGGCGGCGCGATGATTCAAGGCCTTCTGTCGCCGCAGGCATGCGATGGGCTAAGCGCGCTGTATTCACGCGATGCGCTATATCGCAGCCGGGTTGTGATGGAGCGCCACGGTTTCGGTCGCGGCGAATACAAGTACTATGGCTATCCGTTGCCCGATCTGATTGGTACGCTGCGCCGCTCGGTATATCCGCATCTGGTGCCGGTAGCGAACCGATGGAACACGCTCATGCATATCGACGCATGCTACCCCGCGCAGCACGCCGAATTCATCCGCCGTTGCCACGATGCCGGTCAGACACGGCCGACGCCGCTGATCCTTCAGTACGCGAAGGACGACTACAACTGCCTGCATCAGGATCTGTACGGCGAGCATGTGTTTCCGCTGCAGTTGGCTATCCTGCTCTCCGAGCCGGGAGAAGATTTCACCGGCGGCGAGTTTGTGCTGACCGAGCAGCGGCCGCGTATGCAGTCACGTGTTGCAGTGATGCCGTTACGTAAAGGCGATGCTGTTGTGTTCGCCGTGCATCATCGCCCCGTGCAGGGCACACGCGGCAGTTATCGGGTCAACATGCGGCACGGCGTGAGCCGGCTGCTTTCAGGGCATCGCCACACGCTCGGAGTGATTTTTCATGACGCACTGTGAAGCGCCGCGCCGCCCTTCCACCCCTTGAACTCTTTCACCAGAAAGTCCACGCACGCCCGCACTTTTGCCGAACTCGCACGGCGTTCGGGATACACCGCCCATACGTTCGCGGCCTGGGACACCTGAGGCAACACCTGCACAAGCGTACCGTTCTCCAGCAACGGCGCGACGTCCCAGATCGAACGCAGTACGATGCCGTACCCGGCCACGGCCCATTGCACCGCGATCTCTCCGTGATTTGTCGAGAGCGGCCCAGTCACCTTCAACTGCGTCTCCTTGCCCTTGACGCTGAGCCGCCACACGCCGAACGGGTGATCGCGCTCCTTGATGACCAGACAGCGGTGCGCAACGAGGTCGGCCAGTTCACGCGGCTTGCCATGACGTTCCAGATACTCCGGCGACGCACACAGCACCCTATGGTTCGCCGCCAGCTTGCGCGCAATCAGATGCGGCGCGATCTCGTCGCCGATGCGCACGTCGAGATCGAAACCCTCCGCAGCAACATCGACGATCCGGTCGAGCAGGTCAAGCCGCACATTGAGCTGCGGATAAGCCGCCGACAAGCGCGCCACCGCGGGCGCAACCACATGCCGGCCAAAGCCGAAGCTGCTGGAAATGCGCAACGTGCCGCTCGGGATGCGCTGAGTCGTGGAGACATCTTCGACCAGGTGCTCCACGTCATCGAGAATCTTCTCGGCCCACGCGAAAACCTGCGCGCCCGCCTCGGTGATCGTCACGCGCCGCGTGGAGCGGTGTAGTAAGCGCGTGCCGAGATCGGCTTCGAGCATGGCGACACGCTTGCTGACGAATGCCGGCGACACGCCCAGCAATTCCGCGGTGGCGCTGAAACTGGCATGCCGCGCAACAGCACAGAACACGCGAAGGTCGGCGAGATTGGGCGTTTTATTCACGATTCGTGGAAAGTGGATTAACCTGCAAAGGGCTGTTTCGCCTCGTCCGGATCAATAGAATGGATTCACTCGCGTGGCCTGCCGTCGCGCCGCGCATTGTCTCCCATCTACGGCCCAACGCCATTCATCCGGACGTTCGACATGACCCGCAAACAACATCGTATCGCCGTGATCCCCGGCGACGGCATCGGCCGTGAAGTAATGCCGGAAGCACTCCGCGTCCTCGACTCAGTCAATCGCCGCTTCGGCATCGAACTCTCGTACAAGCACATCGAGTGGGCCAGTTGCGACTACTACGCGCAAACCGGCCAGATGATGCCCGACGACTGGAAAACGCAGCTTGCCGACTGCGATGCCATCCTGTTCGGCGCGGTCGGCTGGCCCGACACCGTGCCCGATCATATCTCCCTGTGGGGCTCGCTTCTCAAGTTCCGCCGCGAGTTCGACCAGTACGTCAATCTGCGCCCGGCACGCACGTTCGAAGGCGTGCGCTCGCCGCTCGCCGAACACAACGCGAAAGACATCGACTTCTTCGTCGTGCGCGAGAACACCGAGGGCGAATATTCGTCGGTGGGCGGCAAGATGTTCGAAGGCACCGAGCGTGAAGTGGTGATGCAGCAGTCCATCTTCACGCGTCACGGCACCAACCGCGTATTGAAGTTCGCCTTCGATCTCGCGCAACGCCGCGCCCGGCGTCACGTGACGGTAGCAACCAAGAGCAACGGCATTTCCATCAGCATGCCTTGGTGGGACGAGCGCGCCGCCGAAATCGCGGCCACGTACCCCGACATCACGTGGGAAAAGCAGCATATCGACATCCTGTGCGCGCGTTTCGTGTTGCAGCCGCAGCGCTTCGATGTAGTGGTTGCGTCCAACCTGTTCGGCGACATTCTCTCGGATCTCGGTCCGGCCTGCACGGGCACGATCGGCATTGCCCCGTCCGCGAACCTGAATCCGGAGCGGCGCTTTCCTTCGCTATTCGAACCGGTTCACGGCTCGGCGCCGGATATTGCAGGCAAGCATATCGCCAATCCGGTTGCGATGATCTGGTCCGCGGCGATGATGCTCGACTTCCTCGGCGAAGGTGCGGGCGCTGAGCACGATGCGCATGAAGCGATTGTGGCGGCGATCTCGGACGTGCTGAAGCAAGGACCGCGCACGCGCGATATGGGCGGGGAAGCGTCGACGGATGAGATTGGTGCGGCGATTGCGGAACGGATTGGTAACTACGTTTGATTGAGCCTGCAGCGAGGCCACCGCGTGCGGCCTCGTGTTAGCTACTCGCCAGCTATAGCTAGTCTCACCCGCCAGCTGTGCACCGACCGCACCCTAACTACGCGACGCCAGGTACGCGCTAGGCGTCGTGCCCACCGCACGCTT
This sequence comes from Paraburkholderia sp. GAS206C, assembly GCF_050435645.1. Lineage (NCBI taxonomy): Bacteria > Pseudomonadati > Pseudomonadota > Betaproteobacteria > Burkholderiales > Burkholderiaceae > Paraburkholderia > Paraburkholderia sp. GAS206C. Next base: position 868,619 of record NZ_JBNDKR010000001.1, read on the forward strand.
GAAATGCCGGCCGAGGTGGCTCTGATCGAAGAAGCCCACTTCCGTCGCCACGATCGACGGCGGCAACCCTCCACGCAAAAGACGCTGCGCGTGCCGGATTCTGACCTGGCAAACATAGCGATGCGGCGAGATCCCCATCTCGGCGCGAAAGAGCGCTGCAAAGCGCGATACGCTCAACTCCGCCTTGGCAGCGAGTGTCGCGAGCGTCACAGGTTGGGAGAACGATGTTTCGATGAACTCGATCACCCGTTCTATGGGCCTCGTCGCACGACGCGGTTGTGCGAGCGTCGTAGCCAGATCAAGACGAAGCGATGCGACCGGTGCCTTCTCGGTCACATCGTCCGCAAACATGCTTGCGTGATCGGTCAGCATGATCTCGATTCCTAAGCAGCTTGCTGTGCCCGCGCGGCCACGGTGGCAAAACGGCGAATATCGAACGGTTCCAGCGGCGTGCTGGTTGCGCCGGTGTCGATCAGTTCGGCCATCGTGTCGCCCACGCCCGGTCCGAGCTGAAAGCCATGTCCGCAAAAACCGAACGCGTAGTAAAGGCCGCTGACATTGCCGCTTGCGCCCATGACCGGACGATCATCGGGCATATAGCCTTCAATCCCGCTCCACACGCGGATAATATTGAGCTTCGCCAGCGCCGGCGCAAGGCGGTGCATCTGACGAAACTGCAGCATGGTGTTCTGCGGCAACACATAAGCGCGCCGCACGTCTGGATAAGCCGGCCCCCGCGCACAACCGCCAATCACGATGTTGCCGCGCTTGACCTGGCGGAAATACAGCACTTCCTCGATATTCGGCGACGACACGCCCACTACCGGACGGATTCCGTACGTAGTCGGTTCGGTCACGGCCATTTGCGGGCCATGCACGGCGATCGGCACCGGCTCGCCGAACTGTTCGCTCAACAAACTACCCCATGCTCCCGCAGTCACTAACAGCACCGGCGCATGGAACGTGCGGCCATCCGTACTGGTAGCGCGAAATTCCGCGCCTTCCTTTTCGACGGTCACGATCTCGGTGTTCTCGATGATCTGCGCACCGAGACGTGCCGCGGCACGCCCGAATGCCGGCGCCGCGAGTCGCGGATTCGCATGACCGTCTTTCTCCGAATAGGACGCACACAGCACTTCCGGGCCGAGGAACGGAAAGCGCGCCTTCATTTCAGCGCCGCGAAAGAGGTCAAGCTTTAAGCCGTACTGGTTGGCCTCTTTTGCATAGATTTCAAACTGGTCCGCCTGTTCGTCGCGATAGGCGATGCGAATGTGGCCCGACATCAGAAACTCTGCGTCGTGCTGGATCAGTTCCGGCAACTTGCCCCAGATCTCACGCGAGCGATTCGCGAGCGGCAATTGCGGCAGGAAACGCCCCTGGCGCCGCACATTGCCGAAGTTGACGCCGCTGGCCTGCTGTCCGACGAGGCCACGCTCGAGCAGAATCACCGAACGGCCGCGCTGGCGCAGGAAAAATGCGGTGGCCGCGCCCATGAAGCCGCCACCGACAATGATCACATCTGCTTGCGAGCGACTCATTCGACCTCCTCAACGGTAGCGATCGAAAGCGGCTTGACGGGCGCTTGCCCGCGCAAGCGGCCGACCAGTTCGACCGGCACAGCGGCCGCATCCGCGATGATTTCCGCTGCTGCATGGCCGCAATAGCGACCCTGGCAGCGTCCCATGCCGACCCGGCTGAAGGCTTTAGCGCGATTCGCTTCGCACGCGCCCTCTTCCCGGATAACACGGCGTAGTTCGCCAACGGTGATGCCTTCGCAGCGGCACGCCACTGTGTCGTCCGAGAGGCGCGCGGCTTGCGCAGCGGGCCACGGAAAAGCTTCCACCAAGCCCTGGCGGAAACGATCCATCTTCTGTTGCTGGCGTTTCAGTTCGTCCAGCGTAGTGGCGTCAATATCGTGGCCTAGATCCTGCAATGCCGCATAGGCGGCAAGACGGCCTGCCAGTTCCGCACCGTCTGCGCCGAGCACACGCACACCGTCGCCTGCGAGATACACGCCCGCTTCCGAGCTGCGGCCCAGTTCGTCGATCTGCGGCAACCACTGGCGCGACTTGTCGTCGAAGCGGAACGCGCAGCGCGCGAGATCGGCGAGTTGCGTTTCAGGGCGCAGGTGATAGCCGAGCGCTACCGCATCGCAGGCGATCTGCTGTACCTGTCCTCTTGCATTTCGATAGCTCACGCCTTGCACGCCGGCGGCGTCCGAGCCCACGATTTCCAATGGCTCGATGCCGTTCTCTACAACAACGCCCGCCTTCTTTAGTGACGACACGAGCGCGGCGCCCTTCTTCAATACATCGGGCCGCGCCAGCAGTTTCGGCAGCGCGCGCAGACGTTGCCCGAGCTTCGACGTATCGAGCACTGCCGCCACTTGAGCGCCGGCTTGCACATACTGACTCGCGACCAGATACAGCAACGGCCCCGAGCCCATGAACACCACTTTGCGGCCAATCGAAACAGCTTGCGACTTCAACGCAATCTGCGACGCACCGAGGCTGTAAGTGCCCGCGAATTGCCAGCCCTTTACCGGCATCAGACGATCGGTCGCGCCGGGGCACAGAATCAACGCGTCATAAGGCAGTGAGCTTGCGTGCCCGTCACGAACGACATGCAGCTTGCGCTCCGCGACATTCCACGCGAGCGTTTCCGGCCGATAATCGAGTTGCGGACGCAAACGTTGAAACGTGTTGTGCAAATCCTCCGCGCGGGTAGCTTCAGTCCCATACAACTTCGCGTAAGGGCGAGAAAAATTCTCCGGCTGACGTCGATAAATCTGCCCGCCGTCGCGGCGGCCTTCATCAATGACGATCGGGCGGATGCCGGCAGCCAGCAGTGTCTGCGCACAACGCACACCCGCCGGCCCCGCACCGACGATAATCACGCGAGGTTGGCCCATCACAGGTTCGCCCATTGCTCCTCCGCTTGTGTCGTCAGGATATGCAGCCCCTCGCTGACCACGGTCGTGCAGGCACGCAGCCGCTCGCCGTCTGAGGTCCAGACCCAGCAGTCCTGGCAGGCGCCCATCAGGCAGAAGCCCGCGCGCACCTCATTGCCGAATTCCGATTGACGCACATGATCCACAGAGCAGAGCATCGCCACCAGCAGCGTGTCGCCTGCGAGCGCTTCTACCTCTTTACCGTCCACGCGAATCTTCACGCTCTTGCGTCCGGTCTCGCCAAGCCGGATGAATCGTCCGTTCATGCTGTCGCTCCATGCGCGTGGCCATCGTTATTGGCGCCAGCGCTATCGTCTGTCGTCTCCATCCGGTTCGTGAGCACGTGACGCAGAAATTCGCGCGTGCGCGGCTCGCGCGGCGAGCACAGCACCTGCTGCGCGCTGCCTTCTTCGATGATCAGACCACCGTGCAGAAAGCACACCCGGTCGGCCACTTCGCGGGCAAAGCCCATTTCATGCGTGACCACCAGCATCGTCATGCCCTCGCGCGCGAGCGTGCGCATCACCGCGAGCACTTCGCCTACCAGTTCTGGATCGAGCGCGGAGGTCGGTTCGTCGAACAGAATCGCCTTCGGCTTCATGGCAAGCGAGCGCGCAATCGCCACACGTTGCTGCTGGCCACCCGAGAGCTGGTGCGGATACGCATGGAGCTTCTCGCCGAGCCCCACTTTGCCGAGCAATTCGATCGCCTCGCGATGCGCCTGCTGCTTCGGCTCGCCCTTCACATGAACAGGGCCTTCCATCACATTTTCGAGCGCAGTGCGATGCGGAAACAGATTGAAGCGCTGAAACACCATGCCCACTTGCGTACGCAAGCGGTTGATGTGGCGCGAGCGTTGCTCGACGCGCTGATCCATCAGCTTGATGTCACCGGTATCGTACGACTCGAGCGCGTTGATACAGCGCAGCAGAGTCGATTTCCCGGAACCCGATGCGCCGATCAGGCACACTACTTCGCCCTGCTTGATATTCAACGAAATGCCCTTCAGCACCGGAACGGCGCCGAAGCTCTTGTGCACATCAACGATCTCGATCATGGCATCCTCGCTTGAGGCCCGGCTTGCGACCTCGCTAGAGGCCTCGTTTAGCGTTCGTACAGCCTTCATGTCGCCTTCGTGTCGCGGTTACTTCGCCTTGTGCTTGCCGAAACGCTTTTCCAGATGACGCGTCAGGCTCATCAGCGGCAGACTCATCGCCAGGTACCCCAGCGCCACCAGCGTATAGACAGTCACGTTCTGAAACGTGGACGCCGCGATCAACTGACCTTCACGCGTCATCTCGGCAACGGTGATCGTCGAAGCCAGCGACGAGTCCTTCAACATCATGACCAGCGTATTCGCATACGGCGGCAACGCGACGCGCACGGCTTGCGGCAGGATCACGCGATACATCGTCTTCACGCGACCCATGCCGATCGACTGGGCCGCTTCGAACTGGCCAGGGTCGACGGCTTCGATGCCCGAGCGGATGATTTCCGCCACATAGGTCGAGTAGCCGAAGCCCAGACCAATGATGCTCGCTTCGAGCGCCGTCATCTGAATGCCGACATCCGGCAGCACGAAGTAGATGTAAAACAGCAGCACGATCATCGGCAAACCGCGCACCACGTTGATCATCGCGCTGACCACCGTGACGACACCGGGATGGCGCGACATTTTCAACAACGCCCAGACGAGTCCGAGCACGGTGCTCAATACCAGACACCCCAACGTGATGAGGATGCTCATCAGGGCGCCCGTGAACAGAATCGGGACAAAATCGGTTATATCGCGCCAATGCATACGGTGTGCTCTTCAGAATCGGGGTGGGTTCGCGTTCAGCTTGCGAGATTCCACTTCTTCAGGATCGCATTGAGCGAGCCGTCGGCCTTCATCTTCGTCAGAGCATCGTTGATCTTGGCGAGCAGTGCACCATTGCCCTTTTTCACGGCGATGGCGATGTCGAATTTCTCCATCGGCACGTAGTCGTTCACCACGCGCGCGCCGCGCAGGCCGCCCGACGCTTCCTGCGCCTTGAGAATCGGATAGTCGCTAAAGCCGGCGGTAATGCGGCCCAGCACCACGTCGCGCGTCATGTCGGCGGGGCTGTCGTACATCTTCACTTCCTTGAAAATGCCGAGCTTGACCAGTTGATCGCCGTAATCGGTGCCGGTGGGCGCGCCCACTACGGTGCCCTTCAGGTCCTGCACCGACTTGTAATCCGTCTTGTTCGAATCCTTGACGATGATGCCTTCGCCGAATGCGGTAACCGGTTGCGAGAAGTCGACTACTTCAGCGCGCTTCGGCGTCGGTGTCATGCCCGCCACGATGATGTCGATCTTGCCCGATACGGCCGACTGGATCAGCGCCGAAAACGGCACCGCATCGAACGAGACGTTGAAGCCTTCGCGCTTGCCGATCGCATCCACCACATCGGGCATCAGGCCTTCGATCTTCTGCGTCTTCACGTCCATGAAGGTGGTCGGCGCGCTCGAAGGCGGCGAACCCGCGGTCAGCGTCGGCGTATCGGCATGGCTCAGGCTTGCGCCGAACATCATGGAAAGGGCTACGCCAGCCTGAAGAGCGAAGCGTTGAACGGCTTGCAGGCGTGCTGCGGGGCGAAGCTCACGGGTGAAACGCAACATGGTCATCCTCGGAATGGTTGGTGAAAACCGTAGCAACGAGATGCGCTGCTACGGCAAACAACAGTACTGCCCCTGCATCGGTTCAATGCAGAATGTCCTGCAAACGGTAATACGCGCCTACCAGCGGCAGAAACCACGCATGGCCGAAATGGCCTGGAATGGCGGGCCACTCCAGCTTGCGCCATGGGTTGCTCGCGGCGGCGCCGAACATCACGTCGGCCATCAAGCGACCCATGTGCACCGACATCTGCACACCATGGCCGCTGTAGCCCATCGAGTAAAACAGTCCCTCATGCTGGCCCGCGCGCGGCAACCGGTCAGCCGTCATGTCGACGAGGCCGCCCCAGCAATAATCGAGGCCCACGTCGGCCAGTTTCGGAAAGTAGTTGGCGAGACCCGCGCGCAGGATCTGGCCACTCTTTTCGTCGGAACGCGGATTCGACATGGCAAAACGGGCACGACCGCCGAACAGCAAACGGTTGTCGGCCGTCGCGCGAAAGTAGTTGCCGATGTTGCGTGTGGTCACATAAGCGCGGCGCTTCGGCACGATCTCGTCGAGTTGTGCGGTCGTCAAAGGTTCGGTGACGACGATAAAGCTGCCTACCGGCGCAATGCGGCGCCGGAACCACTGCAATGGGCCGATCTGCGAAGCGCCGGTAGCAACCAGTACGCGCCCGGCGCGGATCTTTCCGAACTCGGTGGCCACTTCGTAACGTTCGCCTTCGAGGCGCTTGAGGCCCGTCACCGGTGTGTATTCAAAAATGCGCGCGCCGTGTTTGACAGCGGCATTCGCAAGGCCCACGCCAAACTTGCCCATATGCATCTGCGCACCGTTGCGCTGCACGAGGCCGCCGTAAAAACCATCGGAGCCGACTTCCTCGCGAATCCGTTCCGGAGGAATCAGTTCGACATCCGAATCGACATTGCGCAACAGCGATTCGTAGCTTTTGGCAAGCTTGTCGAAGTGCTGTGGCTTGGCCGCGAGCTTGATCTTGCCGCCACGGAAAAAATCGCAATCGATCTTCTCTTCGCTGACGATCGATGCCACCGTCGCCACCGCACTCTCATACGCACGATAGAAATCGCGCGCATTGTCCGCACCGATACGCTCGGCCAGCGCCGCATAATCGTGCGCGAGACCGGTGTTGCACTGGCCGCCGTTGCGGCCCGACGCTTCACCGGCTATGCGCCCGGCTTCCAGCACCGTCACCGGAATACCGCGCTTCGCCAACTCGAGTGCCGCAGACAGGCCGGTAAAGCCGCCGCCGATCACCACCACATCGGAGCCGCCTTCGAGCGGGCCTTGCTGCCCGTGCAGAAACGGCGGCGCAGTGTCGAGCCAGTACGAATCAAGCTTCATCGGGTTCCTTCGCGCTTGAGCGCGTCAGTGCATCAGTGCGTCAAACAAGGCTTAAAGACCGACGACGCCGGCCAGACCACCGATGTCCTTGATCTCGGTGTAGTTGTAGAACGGCGTCGACGGTTCATGACCGCGCGCGACAAACACCTTGTTCTTGATGCCGAGATCGTTGGCCGACATCAGGTCGTAACGCAGGCTCGACGACACATGCAGGATGTCTTCCGGGCCGCAGCCGAGGTTGTCCAGCATGTATTCGAACGCTTGCAGACGCGGCTTGTACGCTTGTGCCATTTGCGCTGTGAACACAGCATGAAACGGTGCGCCGAGCTTGTCGACATTGCTCTGGATCTGGTCGTTCGATGCGTTCGACAGAATCACCAGCGGGATTTCCTTCGCGACCTTGGCAAGACCTTCCGGCACATCCGCGTGCGGACCCCAGGTCGGGACGGCGTCGTAGAAACGTTGGGCTTCGGCGTCGTCGTAGGCGAGATTCCAGCGCTTGAGCGTGCGGCGCACGGCGTTCTTCACGACTTCCTGATACGGCTTCCAGGCGCCGAGCACTTCGTCAAGGCGAAACGCCGAGAAGTCGCGCACGAACTGATCCATATGGTCGGCGCCGACGCGGTCGGCAAAAATTTCGCGGGCCATGTCGCCCATGCGGAAACGGGTCAGCGTGCCGTAGCAGTCGAAGGTGATGTATTTGGGCCTGAAGCGGGTCATGTCTATGTCCTGTGGTGGGCAATAGTCAGCGGGAAAGCAGTCACTGCACGCGCGGCGACGGCTGCTTGAAGAGAATTACACCACCCCAAAAAATGCGGGTTGTCGTGTTATGGACGGCGCTGAACACACAATCCGCCGTTTTTCGCTGCGCTCGCAGCACAGTATGCGGCATCCGCTGAAGGGGATCAGAACAGCATTTCGTCGACCCGGGTATGCCCTTACGCGGGCGCTCTCAACCGGGCTAATCAAGGCTTCACGGGGTCGGTGACGGCGATCGCCAGGCGACGACATAAACGACAACGGCCGCGTCGGAGACCGACGCGGCCGTATTGGACGCTATAGATGGCGCTTTAGCAGCACATCGTGCTACGCGCAGCAGGGCTTATGTATGAGCTGAAATCGACGCGCGTGAAAGCCACGCCCGCACGCAGATTCAAGCCCCCTGATTCAGATCGATCAGCACGCTCTTGAAACGCAGATTCGCTTCAAACGCCTGGCGGCCGAGATCCTTGCCGAGTCCGGATTGCTTGTAGCCACCAGTGGGAATCACAAAATCGGAAGTACGCCCATAGCGGTTGATCCACACCGTGCCCGCTTCGATGCTACGCATGGCACGTAGCGCGCGGCTCAGATCGGCCGTATGAACGCCCGCCGCAAGACCATATTTCTCGTGGCTGGCGAGCGCGAGCGCCTCGTCTTCGTCATCGAAGGTCTGCACCGTGAGCACGGGCCCGAACACTTCTTCGCGCACAGCCTCGGAGTCTGCAGTCACGTTGGTCAGGATGGTCGGCGCGTAGAAGGCCCCCTCACCAGCCACCGGCAGGCGCGTGCCGCCCGCGGCAATCTGTGCGCCCTGCCCGACGCTACGCGCGACGATGCCTTCGATACGCTGTGCCTGCTTGGCCGAGATGATCGGCGGCAGCGTCGTGCCCGCGGCCCACGTGTGCCCAGGCTTCAACGCAGCGAACGCGGAGGCAATACCGTCGATCAGACGCGGCGCGGCCGAACGTTCGACGATCAAGCGCGAACCCGCCACACACACCTGCCCAGCATTGCCGGCAATCGCGCCGGCGATACGGCGCGCCACCAGATCGAGATCGGGCGCATCCGCGAACACGACTTGCGGACTCTTGCCGCCAAGCTCCAGCGTCACAGGCTTGGTGCCGGTCTGCGCGCAGGCCGTCATGATGGCCGCACCAGTCTGGCTCGAGCCGGTGAAGGTCACCTTGGCGATCTTCGGATGACGCACCAGTGCGTCGCCCGTGACGCGCCCGTCGCCTTGCACGACATTGAAGATGCCCGGCGGGATGCCGGCTTCGATCGCGAGTTCGGCCAAACGCAGCACCGAAAACGGCGTCATCTCCGACGGCTTCAGCACCACCGCATTGCCCGCTGCAAGCGCTGGGGCGATTTTCCAGGACGCCATCACCAGCGGGAAATTCCACGGCGCGATCGCACCGATCACACCGTACGGCTCGGCGACGATCATGCCTAAATGATCGGGGCGCGTCGCCGCGACCTCGCCGCCGATCTTGTCGGCGAATTCGGAGTAGAAGCGGATACCTTCGGCGGTGAACGGCACATCCCAAGCGACGGCATCGCGAATGGGCCGCGTCGAGCCGACCGACTCCAGACGCGCCAGCGTGTCCACATCCGCCTCGATCAATTCGGCCCAGCGGCGCAGCGTGCGCGCCCGTTCGCGCGGCGCGCAGCGAGCCCAGTCGCTGGTCTTGAAGGCGTGCCAGGCATCCTCGACAGCACGATCCACCAGATCGGCGTCGGCGATCGGCAGATCCGCGTAGACTGCGCCGTCCGAGGGGCGCGTGACGCCGAGTGCAACGGCGCCGTCCACGTAGCGGCCACCTATGAAGTGCGCGCCGCGCACGGCAATCAGAGCGGGATCGAAGCTGTCCATTGTGTCCATTCCAGGTCGCAGACGAGATTCGAATCATGGTACGGGCGATAGCGCAGCATTTGCTGCCATGATGACCGGCCACGACCGCGCGGAGCACGCGTTATGAGGGCTGTGCGCAGCGCAGCGTGCGGTATTCCCACGGTGCGGCTCGCGCAATAAGATCGTCCTAGCCGCAGTATTTTGCCGGTGCGACATTACGCAGGCATATTGAAGAGGAGTGGAAAGTGACTGAACCGCTTGCTGGAGCACCTGTCCGGTTTCGTCCGCTGACGGCCGGCGATCTGCCCGCCGCGCACGAACTGTCGGTGGCGGTCAAATGGCCGCATCGCCGCGAAGACTGGGAATTCGCGCTGAACCTGGGCACGGGCGTCGGCGCCGAGGACCACGGCACCCTGCTCGGCACCGCGTTGCACTGGAAATTCGGTGCGGATCACGCCTCGCTCGGCATGGTGATCGTCGCTCCCGAACAGCAAGGCCGCGGCATCGGCCGCGATCTGATGACCCGCACGATGGACGCGCTCGGCGAGCGCTCCACCTTCCTGAACGCCACGCCGGCCGGCCAGCCGCTCTACGAAAAGTTCGGCTTCAAGGCTATCGGCAGCATCCATCAACACCAGGGCACGGGTGGCGCGCATCCGCCGGCCGTGCAACTGGCGCCCGGCGAACGGATCCGTCCACTCGGCGCGCGCGATCCGGGCCGGCTCTCGGCGCTGTTGAACCGCGCCGCAGGCTATGACCGCACACAGGTGCTGGGCGCGTTGCTGAACGTGGCGGAAGGTGTCGTGCTCGATCGCGACGGCGAACCGGTCGGCTTCGCGCTGATGCGCCGCTTCGGCCGCGGTCATGTGATCGGGCCGCTGGTGGCGCCGCATATCGAAGGCGCCCAGGCGTTGATCAGCCACCTGGTTGGATCGAACGAAGGCAAGTTCGTGCGTATCGACGTCGACGGTAACTCGGGTCTGTCCGACTGGCTCGACGGTCTCGGACTGCAACAGGTAGATGCAGTCGTCACCATGGTGCGGGGCGCTGCGCCCCGGCCTGAAAGCGACGTACGCGTTTTCGCCATCACCAACCAGGCGCTCGGTTAGGCGCTATAGGCTTCCAAAGATCCTCACCGCCCTCCCCAAACGACGACGCCCAGGACCCCGCGAGATGACCTTCCTCTACAAGGCCGACACCGTGCGCGGCGCCCAATGGGCACGCCTCTTTGCCGAGAAAGCTCCCGACATCCCCTTCCGCATCTGGCCGGACGGCAGTTCAGGCGACGATGCCCACGCCGTTCGCTACCTCGCCGTCTGGGAACCGCCGCGCGATCTCGCCACGGCCTTTCCCAATCTGGAACTGGTGTTTTCGGTGGGCGCCGGGATCGACCAGTTCGATCTGTCGGCCATTCCTGCGCATCTGCCGGTAGTGCGGATGATCGAACCGGGCATCGTGGCGGGGATGGTCGAATACACGACGCTCGCCACGCTGGCGCTGCACCGCGACTGGCTCACCTATGCCGCGCAGCAACGCGAAGGCCGCTGGCAGCCGGTGCGCACCCGCGTCGCAGGCGAGCGGCGCGTCGGCGTGCTGGGTCTCGGTGTACTGGGTGAGGCCGTGCTGACGCGCCTTGCCAGTTTTGGCTTTCCCTGCGCCGGCTGGAGCCGTTCGCCGCGCGAGCTCGACGGGATCGAATGTTTCGCGGGCGCCGACACGCTGCCGCAATTTCTCGCCCGCACCGATATTCTGATCTGCCTGCTGCCGCTGACGGCCGCAACGCGGCATATCCTGAACCGCGATCTGTTTGCGCAATTGCCACGCGGGGCCGCGCTGATCAACACAGGCCGCGGCGGTCATCTGCAGCAGGATCATCTGCTAGAGGCGCTCGAAAGCGGGCAACTGAGCGCCGCCGTGCTGGACGTGGCGGACCCCGAGCCGTTAGCTGCGGATCATCCGCTATGGCATCACCCGCGCGTCATGCTGACGCCGCACATTGCCAGCGTGACGCAGCCGGACAGCGCGGTCGATGTCGTGCTCGACAACCTGCGCCGCCACCGCGAAGGCGAGCCGCTGATCGGTCAGGTGGACCGCGCCCGCGGATATTGAGCGCGCCAGCGCAGCACAAAATGCTGCGCCGCCTGCAAAAACACAATTCCCACCTTCCAGCAGCGGCGAATCCCAGCGTCTTCGTTGTTTCTGTCCCGTTACCATGGATTGCATGCGGTTCGCGCTCGCGGCACGCGTTGCGCGCACCTTTCCGGCACTCCGTGCATTGCTGCGCGCACAACTCACGCACCCCATACCATGTCCACGTCCTCACTGATCGAATCCGACCGCAAACATCTGATCCACCCGGTTGCCAGCATGCGTGCTCACGAGAAGCGCGGCGTGACCATTCTCGAATCGGGCCGTGGCGCATGGCTGCGCGATAGCGAGGGCAACGAACTGCTCGACGCATTCTCCGGTCTGTGGTGCGTGAATACCGGCTACGGTCACGAGAGCATCGTGCGCGTCGCGACCGAACAGATGACGCGCTTGCCCTACGCCACCGGTTATTTCCATTTCGGCTGCGAACCGGCGATCAGGCTTGCTGAACAACTGGTTGAACTGGCGCCCGCCTCGCTGCGTCACGTGTATTTCACGCTGGGCGGCTCGGATGCGGTGGACGCGGCAGTCCGCTACATCACGAACTTCTACAACGCCACCGGCCGGCCGCAGAAAAAGCAGTTCATTGCGCTGGAGCGCGGGTATCACGGTTCGTCGTCGGTGGGTGCGGGGCTGACGGCACTCGGCGTGTTTCACCAGAACTTCGATCTGCCTTTGCCGAACCAGCATTACATTCCTTCGCCGTATCTGTATCGCAGCGAAACGAGCAACGATCCGCAAGCGGTCATCGACGCGTCGGTTGCCGCGCTGCGCGCGAAGGTCGAGTCGCTCGGCGCCGAGCGCGTTGCCGCGTTCTTCTGCGAGCCGATCCAGGGCTCGGGCGGCGTGATCGTGCCGCCGAAAGGCTGGCTCAAGGCGATGCGTGACGCATGCCGCGAACTCGATATCCTGTTCGTCGCCGATGAAGTCATCACCGGCTTCGGCCGCACCGGCCCGTTGTTCGCCTGTGCTGGCGAAGACGTCGAGCCGGATCTGATGACGGTGGCGAAGGGCCTCACCGCGGGCTATGCGCCGATGGGCGCCGTGCTGATGTCCGACGAGGTCTACAACGGCATTGCCGATGGTGCAGGCACCGGTTCGGCCGTGGGCCATGGTCAGACCTATTCGGCGCATCCGGTCAGCGCGGCCATCGGTCTCGAAGTGCTGCGGCTCTATCACGAAGGCGGCCTGCTGGCGAACGGCGTGGCTCAGGCGCCGCGCTTCGAAGCGGGCCTGCGCGACCTGCTCGACCATCCGCTGGTGGGCGACGCCCGCAGCCGCGGCCTGCTCGGCGCGCTCGAACTGGTGTCGGACAAAGCCACCCGGCGCCGCTTCGACCCTGCACTGAACCTGAGCGAGCGGATCGCCACCACCGCCTATCGCAACGGCCTGATCTTCCGCGCCTTCAACGACAACATCCTCGGCTTCGCGCCGGCGCTCTGCTACACGCGCGAGGAATTCGACGTGATGTTCGAACGCCTGCGCAAAACGCTCGATACGGTGCTGGAAGCGCCCGAAGTACGCGCCAGTCTTGCCTGAGGTCGTGCCCGAGGCTTGATCTCGGGCATCGCGCGGCAGCCTCGCGGCGCGGCTGCGTAATGCGTCGAAAGGCTTGCTGCGTACGGGTTTGCCGTGAAATTTTTTCATGACGGAGCGTGCTACGATAGTTCCGTCACCGCGCTTCCATAGGTCATCGCCTCCGTGTCAACCAACGCTAGTTCAATGAAGCTGGACCGCATCGATCTGCGCATCCTGTCCCAGCTCCAAAAGAAGGGCCGTATAACCAACGTCGACCTCGCGGATGCGGTCGGTCTCTCGCCGAGCCCGTGCCTGATTCGCGTGAAGCGTCTCGAGAAGGCCGGGTACATCGCGGGCTACGGCGCACATCTGCAGCTCAACAAGCTCGGTGACATCCAGCTCGTGTTTACCGAAGTGACCTTGCAGGACCATCGGCGCGAAGACTTTGCCAAGTTCGAGGCCAGCATCCGCACCGTGGATGAGATCGCCGAATGCCACCTTGTCAGCGGCGGCTACGACTATCTGCTCAAGTTCGTCACGCGCAGCGTCGTGCATTACCAGAGCGTGATGGAGAATCTGCTGGAACGTAACATCGGCATTGAAAAGTACTTCAGCTACGTCGTGATCAAGTCGCCGTTCGTGAAGAACCACTACCCGATTGAAAGCCTGTTTCCGTTGACCGATTGAATGAATGGGCGCGGCATGATTTTGTGCTGCTTTCCCGGCTTTCTATTTCGTTATCCTGAACTCATTCTTGCAGGCGTTCGCCATGCCACTCACACTCCATCGTCCAGAACTTTCCCGCTCGCACAACTTCATCAATGGCGAGTGGCGCGATGCTATTGATGGCGCGCGCTATGCCGTCAGCGATCCGGCTAGCGGAAGCGAATTTACGAGCGTGCCCGACAGCAGCGACGCCGACGCCCAGGCCGCCACCGACGCAGCGCACGCCGCTTTCGATGGCTGGCGCGAGCGTACAGCCCGCGAACGTGCGCAGTTTCTCAAGCGCTGGCATGCCGCGATCGTCGCCAATAGCGAGGACCTCGCGCGCATCATCTCGCGCGAGCAGGGCAAGCCGCTCGCCGAAGCGCGCGGCGAGGTGGCGTATGGCGCGTCGTATGTGGAATGGTTTGCGGAAGAGGCCGTACGCAGCTACGGCGACATGATTCCCGCCTTGATGCCCGGTAAGCGGATGATGGCGATCAAAGAACCGGTCGGCGTGGTCGCCGCCATCACGCCGTGGAATTTCCCGCTCGCGATGATCGCCCGCAAGATCGCTCCGGCGCTGGCCGCCGGCTGTACGGTGGTCGCCAAGCCCGCGGAAGACACGCCCCTTACCGCTCTCGCGCTGGCTCGTCTCGCCGAAGAGGCCGGCCTGCCGGCTGGCGTGCTGAACGTCGTGACCGCCTCGCGCGAACACACGCCGGCAGCCGTTTCTAACTGGCTCGTCGATTCGCGTGTGCGCAAAATCACGTTCACTGGATCGACGCCCGTCGGCAAGCACCTGGCCCGCGAATCGGCTGATACGCTCAAGAAACTCTCGCTGGAATTGGGTGGCAATGCGCCGTTTATCGTTTTCGACGATGCGGATGTCGACGCCGCGGTCGACGGCCTGATGGCCTCGAAGTTTCGCAACGGTGGCCAGACCTGCGTGAGCCCGAACCGGGTGTATGTGCAAAACGGCATCTACGACGCGTTCGTGCGCAAGCTGGTGGACCGTGTTGCCGCCCTGCGGGTAGGGCCCGCCACGCGCGACGACTCGCAGATCGGCCCGATGATCAATGCCCGTGCGGTCGACAAGATCGAGCGTCACGTGCAGGACGCGCTGGCGCATGGCGCCGTAGTGCTGACGGGCGGCCGCCGCCTGCAAGGTGAAGGGCTGGACGGTCCACACTACTACGCCCCCACGGTAATCGGCGACGCCAACCGCGACATGGCGCTGTTCCGCGAAGAGACCTTCGGCCCGGTTGCACCGCTGTTCCGCTTCGATAACGACGCCGACGTTCTGCGCGAAGCCAACGACACGCCTTTCGGACTCGCGGCATACTTCTATTCCAACGATGTGCGGCGCATCTGGCGCGTCGCCGGACGGCTCGAAAGCGGCGTGATCGGCATCAACGAGGGCGCCGTCGCGAGCGAGGCGGCGCCGTTCGGCGGCGTGAAGGAGTCGGGCTATGGCCGCGAAGGTTCGCGCTACGGTCTCGACGACTACCAGCACATCAAATACCTTTGCCAGGGCGGCCTTGCCTGAATCCTGGATAAAGGCCCTTTATCGACTGCGAATGGACTCTCACATGACAACCCACTCACCGCAGGACCACGCCTACCCGGTCGACGTCGAATTCCCCGACCTGAGCGGCTATGCCGCGGGCAATACCGGCATTCCGTATGTCTACACGTTCGACAGCGGCCTGCCCGGCTCGCACGTGATGATCAACGCGCTCACGCACGGCAACGAAGTGTGCGGCGCGATCACGGTCAAGGGGCTGCTCGATCTCGGCGTGCGGCCGCGCCGCGGCAAGCTCACACTGGCGTTTTCGAACGTCGAGGCTTACCTGACTTTCGACGCTTCGAAGCCGGATGCATCGCGCTTCGTCGATCAGGATTTCAACCGGGTATGGACCGCGGCGAAACTCGATGACACGAGCACGGATTCGAGCGAGCTGCGCCGTGCACAAGCGTTGCGTCCTGTGATCGATACCGTTGACGCATTGCTCGACCTGCATTCGATGCACGAGCGTAGCGCGCCGCTGATCGTGTCAGGTCCGCTGGAGAAAGGCATCGCGTTGTCCCGCGCACTGGGTGCCCCTGCTACCGTGATCAGCGACGAAGGTCATCCGGAAGGGCGTCGCATGCGCGACTATGCCGACTTCGGCGATCCGCAAAGCACACGCAACGCGCTGCTGGTGGAGTGCGGCCAGCATTGGGAGCCGTCGTCGGTGGTGGTGGCGAAGGACTGCACGGCGCGCTTCCTGGTGCTATCCGGTGTACTCGATGAAGCCGACCTGCCCGCTGACTGGTTCGCGCCGAAGCCGGATGCCATGCGTGTGATTCGTGTCACGGAGCCCGTGGTGGCAAAGAGTATGGATTTCCGCTTTGCAGATGCTTACACCGGCTTGGAGACATTCCCCAAAGCGGGCGCTGTGATCGGCTGGAATGAGGGTGAACCGGTGGTCACGCCTTATGACAATTGCGTGCTGGTGATGCCGTCGTTGCGACAGCTTAGGCCTGGGGTAACGGTGGTGCGGTTGGGGCAATTGCTCGACAACTGAGTGCCGTTGTCTATCGCGAGAGGCGTGAAGCGATGCCGCTAACAGCAGCCCCGCTTCGCGCCGCGTCACTCAGATATTCTGCACAAACATATACTGCTTCGTGACCTTCTCGGTCACTTCGAACACGCCGCGAAAACCTTCCGGCACCATCACAGCATCGCCCGGGCCGAACGGTTTGCGTTCGCCTTCATCCGGCACGATCGCGCCAATGCCCGACAGCACGTGGAAAAACTCGAACTGTCCTTCGGGGAAATCGATCCGCCACGCGCCTGCCGTGCCGCTCCAGATGCCGGTGCTGATCTTGCCGTCGCCGCGCTCGAATACAGGCCAATCGCGGCGCTCGGGCTGACCGCGCAACAAACGCTCCGGACTCAGCGAGAGCAGTGTGCCTTCGCCCTGCGGCTCGCCGAAACAAAAACTCTGCACGGAACTAACTGATAAAGACTGCGACATGGATGGGTTCTCTCTTTACGGTAAATCGATTCGGTTAACTCGCGCGACGCAACTCGGGCCACGAAGCACAGAGCTCCGCAAAGATCTGCTCGATCACCTCGGCGCCCGCACCTTGCGTTTCGACACGCGCATCTAGTGCATCGAAAATCCGATGCTTGATGAAATAGCGCCATTGCACAGGCACGCCTGACAAAATATGTGTGAGCGCGGCATAACGTTCGCGCGTCCACTTCGCTTCGAAAGCTTCACGGTAAGGGCCAAACTCGAACGCAGGCACCGGCGTATTGCGCGCCATCGCATGAGCCTGCTCGCGCAACACAGCCGTTTCGGCAGAGTCGATCTCGCCGTCGGCAATCGCCACGGCATAAACCTCGCGCGCTTCCTGTGCGGTGACATAGCCGCGTTGCACGTCTTCACACACTCGCCGAACGTCGCGATCAATAGGACGTCCGTATCCTCCTGCTCCCGCACCAATCAGCCGGATCACGTCGCCCGGATTGCAGATCACCAGGTCCGTGTTGCCGAGTTGCTCCGCCTGCGGCGTGTCGGGGTTCCTGGTGAACCGCGCGTTCGCGCCGGCATGGCCGCCGCGCACGCCCCATGAGGCAAAGTGCGTGCGGTCGCGGTTGCGAGCAGTGACGAGCGTGTTTGGCGAGAAGACCTTGAATTCCATCACCAGCCCCTGGCCGCCCCGAAATTGTCCTGCGCCACCTGAACCGGGCGCCACGCCGTAACGCGTGATACGGATCGGCACCTCAGCCTCGTTGATCTCCACAGGCGTGTTGCGCAAAAACGCGTTGTTCGCACCAGAGCCGTCTTCGCCATCATCGAACGACATGCCTCCGGCGCCGCCACCAATAGGTCCGATCGACGCCATGACCGTACTGCCGTGCCGGTCCATTGTCTTGACGCTGAGGATCGACAGGCCGCCTGCGGGGCAAGCGGCGAGCCGCTCAGGAATGGCCTGCGAGAAAGCACCGAAGGTCAGCAAATGCAGCAGCTTGCAGGTCAGGCTGCGCATGCCGACCGCCGCCGGCCGCTGCGCATTCACCACCGTGCCTTCAGGCAGCACGCAGCGCGCTACTCTCAGCATGCCGCTGTTCAGCAGGATCTCCGGGTTGAGCGTGTACAGCACATAAACGAAACCGACCAGCGCAAGCGCATGCCGTTCGCGTCCACCGGTCGGGATGTTCAATGACGACTGCAACTGCGGATCGCTACCGGTGTAGTCGAATTCGACGCTGCCGTCGCGGATACGCAGCGTCAACGCGACGCGCATCGGCTTGCCGCGCACCGAGTCTTCGTCGGCGTATTCGGCGAAGAAATACTCGCCATCGGGAATGCCGCGCATGACGGTGCGCGCCTGCTCTTCCGAGTAATCGAGCAACGCCTGCATGCCCGCCTTGAAACCGTCGATGCCGAACCGCTCGATGATCTCCAGCACGCGCCGCTCGCCCGTATGCAGCGACGCCAGTTGCGCATGCAAATCACCGACGTTCTGGTCCGGCACGCGCACATTGGTAGCCATGATGCGCAGCAGCTCTTCGTCGAGCACGCCGCGTCGCACGATCTTGGTGGGCGGAAAGCGGATGCCCTCCTGCTCGATCTCGGTCAGCGTACGCGACAGCGAGGCGGGCACGGCGCCGCCCATATCGGTGTTGTGAATGTGGCCGCCCACGAAGCAGACGATCTCACCTTCGTAGAACACCGGCTTCCAGAGCACGATATCCGGCGTGTGGGTAGCGACGAAACCGCTGTATGCATCGTTCGTCATGCCGATATCGCCCGGCTCGTAATGATCGATCATGCCGATCACCGGGCCGTAATCGAGGCCGACGTACCAGGTCGCGCCAAGCGTCTTTGGTGAAGCGAACGTGTGTCCATCCGGCGTCGTGATCGCGCACGAGAAGTCCTCGGTCTCTTTCACGAAGGTCGAATGCGCGGTGCGCACCAGCGTGTACGCCATGCTTTCCGCCGCAGCGACGCAGTAATTGGCGAAAATCTGCAGGACTGCCTTGTCGAATTGCATGCCGGGCTCCGGTTCAGTTCGCGCCAACGTAGGTGAGTATCAGATTGCCGTAGGGATCGACGCGTCCCGCGAAACCAGGCAGCACGCAGGTTGTGCAATCGTCCTGCGCGATCACTGCGGGTCCGGCTAGGTGCTGGCCGGCTAGCAGTTTGGCGCGGTGAAACAGCGCGGCGTCGTGGAACGCACCGTCCATCCAGACCTTTACCGAAGCGTCCGGCACCGGCGTCTGCTCACTGGCTTCGATGGGTCGCAAGGCTGGCTTGGGGGTTACTGACGCGATCACGAGGCGCAGCGCCACGATCTGAATCTTTGCTTTCAGATCGCTGTGGCCGTAGAGTCGCGCGTGCTCGCGGTGGAATGCTTCGCTGAGCGCGTCAATGTTTCGCTCCTGCAGCCATGCCAGTTCAAGCGGTGTGTCGATTTCGAACGATTGGCCCTTGTAGCGCATATCCGCCGAGACCGTGATGCGCGCGGGGCGATCGTCGCTCTTATCGCTGGGAGACGCAATTTCACCGGCTATCCAGCTTCGCGCCGCCGTTTCGAGCGCATGTGCATCGTCGCGCAAGGCCTCGAGCGCCGCCGCATCGAGATCGTAGTAGGTGGTCTTGACGAAGTCGTTCTTGGTGTCCGCGATCAAACCGCCCAGCGCACTGAGCACGCCCGGTGTAGTCGGCACAACCACCTGCTCCATGCCGAGTGCCCGCGCGAAGTAGCACGCGAGCATCGGCCCGGCACCCCCGAACGGCAGCAGCGAGAACGTGCGCGGATCGATACCGAAGCGCGAGACGATCCGGCTCACGCCCGCATACATGCCGGACACCGACACGTTGACGATCGCTTCCGCGGTCCGGTAAATATCGGAGCCAAGCCGCTGCGCCAGCACTTCGACCGCGCGGCAGGCCGCATCGTGATCGACTTTCACCGAGTTGTAGCCGAGGCTCGCGTTGCCGATCACGCCCATCACGGCGAAGGCATCGGTGATGGTCGCGCGCGTGCCGCCCCGGCCGTAGCACACCGGGCCGGGGTTCGACCCAGCACTCTCCGGCCCGACCTTGAGCACGCCGAAATCGTCGACCCACGCAATCGAGCCACCGCCGTCGCCAATCGAAGATACCGAGACCGACGGAATATGAATCTGGAAGTCGCCAATATATTCGCCGGTCGCGTATTGCGGCTCGCCGTCGATGATCAGCGCCACGTCAGCCGTCGTGCCGCCGATGTCCAGGCTCATGCAATGCTGCAGGCCGCAAAGCTGTGCAACATACGCCGCACCGATCACGCCGGACGCCGTACCGGAGAGAATCATCTGCACGCAATTGGTCTTGCCGGTTTCGGCGCTCATCACGCCGCCATTCGACTTGGTGACCTTCATGTCCGCCGCGATGCCGGTTTCGCGCAGCGCGCGCTGCAACGACGACAGATAGTGCGACACCTTCGGCTGCACATAGCCGCCAATCACGGCCGTCGAGGTGCGTTCGTATTCGCGGATGATTGGCCATACATCGGAGGAACATGAAACGAAGAGACCCGGCATGGCCCGCTCGAGGATGGCCTTAACCTCGTGCTCATGAGCCGGATTGCGATACGAATGCAGCAGCGATATCACCACGCCTTCGCAACCGGCACGGCGCAGCTTGTCGAGTGCATCGAGCACGCTCGCCTCATTCACGGGCGTCTCGACCGTGCCGTCCGCGGTCAGCCGCTCCACGATGCCGAAGACACGCTCGCGCGGCACCAGCGGCGCGGGGCGCTTCGACATCAGGTTATACATATCGGGGCCCTTGAGCCGCGCGATATCGAGTACGTCTTCGAAGTGACGTGTCGTAATCAGGCCGAGCTTCAAACCCTTGCGTTGTACGACGGCGTTGACGCCCACCGTCGTCCCATGCGTGAAATAAGCCACTTCATGCGGATCGATGCCGTAGCGTTCGGCCAGCCCTTCCATACCGCGTAAAACTTCGGCGCCAGGGCTATCGGGACGGGAAAACACTTTCAGCGTTTTCAGCTCGCCTGTTTCATCATTCAGTACTGCAAAGTCCGCGAACGAGCCACCGATATCAACACCGATTCTCAGAGCCATGAAGTTTTTCCCGTTATACGACGGTACCTTCTCGCACCATTGCAGCCTGCAAGGTCGTCAGATCGAGCTCCGTGCGATGACACAGCACTTCGGCACCGCTCGACAGTTGCCGGCGCGCCGGTGCCGTGATGTTGCACAAGCCGTCGACGCGCAACGGACAGCGTCCGAGAAACGTACACAGTTCGGAATGCGCCGCGCTGGGTCCAATCGGCGGCAATTCGCTGTGACAGCGAATGGTGGCCTCATCGAGCCAGCCCGTGCGCAACTCCGGAGCTGATGAAATCAGCAGATCGGCATACGGATGAAACGGCGGCGCGCACAGTGCCGCGCGATCGCCCGCTTCGACGCGATGTCCTGAGTACAGCACAACGATGTCGTCGCTGATGGCGCGCATCTTGCCGATGTCGTGGGTAATGAACAGATACGACACACCCAGCTTGCGTTGCAGGTCGGCGAGCAGATCGAGAATCGCCGCGCCTACCACAGTGTCAAGTGCGGACGTTACCTCGTCGCACAGAATCAGATCAGGCTCGGCCGCAAGCGCTCGTGCCAGATTGATCCGCTGCTTCTGGCCGCCCGACAGCTCGCCCGAACGGCGGGTCGCAAGCGCTGCGGGCAGTCGCACCAGATCGAGCAGTTCGGCGACACGCTGCCGGGCACGTTCGCCCTTCATGCCGTGATAGAACGCAAGCGGCCGGGACAAAATCCGTTCAACCGTATGCACCGGATTCAACGCCGTATCCGCGTTCTGGAACACGATCTGAATGCGCCTGAACTGCTCCTTGCTGCGCTGATCCAGCCGCTTGGGCATCGGCTCGCCGTCGAGCAGCAGCGAACCGCCTGCTACCGGCACCAGCCCTGCAATTACTTTGGCGAGCGTAGTCTTGCCGGACCCCGACTCGCCGATCACGCCGACCGTCTTGCCGCGATGGATCACCAGATCCACGTCGTCGAGAATGCGTGCCGCCGGATAACCCTTTGCATCGGTCTTGCCGTAGCCTGCGACAAGCCGCTTCACCTCCAGCAACGGACGCTCGTCGGCTCCGGCCGCAGCACGTCCTTCCGGACGTGCGCCGCGCGGCGTCGGCATGACCGCCGCGATCAGGCTCTGCGTGTATGCATGCGCGGGTGCATTGAGAATCTGCGCCGTGCTGCCCACCTCGCGAATCTCGCCATCGCTGAGCACGACGATGCGATCGGCCATCTGCGCGACCACCGCCAGATCGTGCGACACGTACACGGCCGTCGTTCCGAGTTCCTTCACGACCCGCTTGAACGCCTGCAGCACATCGATCTGCGTGGTGACATCGAGCGCAGTGGTTGGCTCATCGAGAATCACCAGTTCGGGATCCGTAATAAGCGCCATCGCCGCCAGCAGTCGCTGCAACTGGCCTCCCGATACCTGGTGCGGATAGCGCTTGCCGATCCGCTCCGGATCCGGCAACGCCAGCGCGCGGAACAATTCGATCGCTTTTGCCTGGGCGGCCGCCTTGCTCATGGTCCGATGAATCAGCGCGCTTTCGATCACCTGGTCGAGAATCGTACGCGCCGGGTTGAACGCCGCCGCTGCACTTTGCGCAATATAGGCAACCTTGCGACCGCGCAGCGAAGCCAGCGCGTTGGGTGACAGCGAGCGCACATCTGCGTCGCCAACGCGGATAGACCCGCCCGCAATACGGCAGCCGGTACGCGCGTGACCCATCAGCGAAAGCGCAATTGTCGTCTTGCCCGAGCCGGATTCGCCGATCAGCGCGAGCACCTCGCCGCGTGCGACCGTGAAGTCGATATCGTGGACGATGGTCGTTTCGGGCCGCCCTTCACTGCTGCCCACCACGCGCAGTCCGTGCACTTCAACCAGATTGTCGGTTGTCGTATTCATCTCAGCGAGCCTCCGCGGCACGGCGCAAACGCAGACGCTTGCCACGCCCAGGCAGCCCGTCGATCAGCAGATTGACGCCGACCGTCAGGATCGCAATGGCAATAGCCGGCATTAGCACCACCGGCGCACCGTCACCGAGACCGGCGATGTTTTCCCGCACCAGCGAGCCGAGATCCGCATACGGTGGCTGCACGCCCAGCCCAAGGAAGCTCAGGCTGCTCAGCAATAGCACCACGAACACGAAACGCAGGCCGAGGTCGGCCAGCATCGGATGAATCATGTTCGGCAGGATTTCCACGCAGCAGATGTAGATCGCGTTCTCGCCACGCACCTTGGCTACCTGCACGTATTCGAGCGCGCTGATATTCACAGCCAGCGAGCGGGCAATGCGATAAGCGCCAGGCGTATAGCTGATGCCTGCTGTGATGACCAGCAACGTGAGCGACGAACCGAACGCGGCCACGATCATCAGCGCGAACATTTTGGTGGGAATCGAGCTCACTGCGTCGAGTATGCGGCTCATGGTCTCGTCCACGGCGCGGCCGGCGACGGCTGCCAGCAAACCGAGACCGGTTCCGCACAGCGCGGCGAACAGCGCCGCGGCCAATGCCAGCAGCACTGTCAAACGCGTGCCGTACATGATGCGGCTCAGCATGTCGCGACCCAGGTAGTCGGAGCCGAGCGGCAAGTGAGCGCTGAACGGCGCGAACACATCTTGCGTGACGATCGCGCCCACCGGATACGGTGCGAGAATCGGCCCGAAAATCGCCACGAATAACGCAAGCGCCACCATGAAGGCGCCGATCCAGCCGCTCAACGACAGCGACGGCAAGCGGCGCGCGGCACGCCTGACCGGTGGCGTCGGCGCAGCGCCGCCACCACCACCGGAAGGCGCGGGTGAATGAGGAGCGGGCATGGCAGAACTCCTAAGGAGTGCCCCTTCAGCAGGCGTCGGCGAACGGGGATCGATGGGGGACGATTGAGGAATGTTCATGTCCGCAGCCTCGGGTTGGAAACGATCGCGCACAGATCCGCGAGCAGCACCAGAATCAGATAGCCGAGGCAGAAGATCAGCGTGCAGGCCTGCACCAGCGGCATGTCGCGGTTGCTGACCGCATCGACCATCAGACGCGCGAGGCCCGGATAGTTGTAGATCGTCTCGACGACAATCACCCCGCCCAGCAGATACGACAGACTCAACGCCACCGCATTGGCAATCGGGCCAATCGCGTTAGGCAGCGCATGCAGCAGCACCACACGCGCCGGACGCGCTCCCTTGAGAATCGCCATCTCGACATACGAGGAGCCGAGCTGCTCGATCACCGCTGCTCGCGTCATGCGCGCCATCTGCGCGATGATCACGCAGCACAGCGTGATAACCGGCA
The DNA here is from genome assembly GCF_050435645.1 of Paraburkholderia sp. GAS206C. Classification (NCBI taxonomy): domain Bacteria; kingdom Pseudomonadati; phylum Pseudomonadota; class Betaproteobacteria; order Burkholderiales; family Burkholderiaceae; genus Paraburkholderia; species Paraburkholderia sp. GAS206C. The sequence goes on from NZ_JBNDKR010000001.1 coordinate 892,950, forward strand.
TCGCATAGGCCCGCATGAAATGTTCGAAACTGTCGATCTCGCCGCTGTACGACAGCGCGGACAACCAATGCAGCTTGACCGCGAACACCAGCACCGCGAACGTCGCGATCAGAAATTCCGGCGTAGCCACCAGCGCCAGCGTGCTGAGACTGATCATGCGATCGAGCAGCGAACCGCGCTTCACGGCGGCGAGGATGCCCATCGAAATCGCAATCGGCACCGAGACGAGCGTCGTGATTGCAGCCAGCTCGAGCGACTTCGGCAGACGGCCGGCAATCATCTCGCTGACCGGCAGACTGGCGGAGAGCGACATGCCGAAGTCACCGCGCACGAGGCCCGCAAGCCAATGCAGATAACGCAGGTAGGCCGGCTGATCGAGGCCAAACTGCAGCCGCAAGGCCGCAATCGTCTCCGGCGTCGCCGCCTGGCCGAGCGCCTCTTGTGCGGCGTCGCCCGGCAGCAGGTTGGTAATCGTGAAGATGATCATCGACACGATCAGCAGAATCAGCAGCGTCAGCGCAATGCGCTTAACGATCAGCGCTGCAATGGTCTGGTTCATCGCACGGGCCTCCTACGAGGATTGCAGAGACCGGTGGCGCAACGCAATGTCGCGCTGTTGCGCCACCGGCGAGCCGGTCAGGAGGGTCTGCCGGGTCAGGCTTCCCACCAGACGTTCTCGGCAAACGAGAAGCCCATCATGCCGCCGGTCGGAATCGAACCGAGGCCTTTGAGGCGCTTGTCGTAACCGTCGAGCAGACTGATAAACGAAGGAATGCCGATGCCGCCCTGGTTGCTGACGATGGTCTGCATGTCAGCGTACATCTGCTTGCGCTTGGCGTCGTCGGTTTCTGCACGCGCCGTAATCAGCAACTGGTCGAACTGGGGATTCTTCCAGCCGGACTCGTTCCACGGTGCATCCGATTTGAAGAATTGCGTGAACAGCACGTCGGCGCTCGGACGCGGATTGATGCTGCCGAAGCCAAGCGGATGCTTCATCCAGTGATTCGACCAGTAGCCATCGGCAGGAACGCGGTTGACCGCCAGGTTGACGCCGATCTTCTGCGCCGTCAGCTGCATCATCTCGGCCATTTCGATTGAACCGTTGGCGTCGGAAGTCGCGTAGATCGGCGGCAGCGTCAAGCCGACGGCGCCGGCTTTCTGCAGATGGAACTTGGCCTTGTCCGGATCGTACGGACGCTGCGGCAGACCGGCGAAGTAATAGCGGTGACCCGGAGGAATCGGCTGATCGTTACCGATTACCGCATAGCCGCGAAACACTGCCGTGCGGATCTGCTCGCGGTCGAACAGATACTTCATGCCTTCCACGAAGTCCGGGTTGCCGGTGATCGTGTTGTCGCGCCGCATGATGAGGTCGGTATAGAGACCCGACTTGGTCTCCTTGATCGCGTAGCCCGGCGTCGACGCTACGCGCTGCGTTGCGCGCGGATCGACGGCGCTGATCAGATGGACGTCCCCCGAGAGCAGCGCGTTCACGCGCGCCGCGTCGTCACCGATACCGATCAGCTCCACCTCGTCGAGGTAGGGTTTGCCCGGGCGCCAGTAGCTGTCGTTGCGCGTGCCGACCGTCGTGACACCTGGCTTGAACGTCTTCAGCTTGTACGGGCCGGTGCCCACGGCGGTCGAGAAATCGGTGGTGCCGTCCTTGACGATGACGAGTTGCGGCGTGGCGAGAATTGCCGGCAGGTCCGCGTTCGGCACGGTCAACGTGATCTGCACTTCATCCGGGCCGCTTGCCTTGACCTCGTCGAACTGATCCGCGACCGACTTCACCTTCGAGGCCGTCGCCGGGTTCTTGTGGCGCATCAGCGAGTACACCACGTCGGCGGGCGCCAGCGCCTTGCCGTCATGAAAGGTCACGCCCTTGCGCAGCTTGATGGTCCAGACCTTCGCGTCGCTGCCGGTGAACGACTCGGCCAGCGCCGGCTGCGGCGTCAGGCTGCTGTCGAACTGCGTGAGCCCGCTATAGAACATGAAGAAGCGGATGTAGTCGGCGCCGGCCGAGCCCTTGGCCGGATCCAGCGTGTCGGCGGTCGAACTGGAGTCGTAGGCAGCCCGAATCTTGCCACCCTTCTTCGGCGTGTCGGCAGCAAAGGCGCTGGTCGCGCCCGCCAGCAAACCACTGGCCCCCGTCGCGAGCATGCCGCCCGCAGCCAATACTCGCATCATGTCGCGGCGGCTGAAACCGGCTCGTTTGATTTCGTCGTCGTTCATGGAATCTGCTCCTGGGACCAAGGATGAATGAATCCGGGTTGTGTAACGTGGTTTGCCCGTCATTTCGAGGAACGTTGCGGGTTGAGTGAATTTAAGCACCGCAAAATTAACGGAATGTCCTGATTCGGCATCGCGCGCAAGCGAAACGAATCGTTTTGATAGCGCTTCACAGCATGAATTGCTGCGAGCGTGGAGGCAGGCGGCTCACAGCCCGCCGGGACGGGCTGTACGGCGAGCGCAAGGAGATCTGGTAAGGGTTTGCCAGACCCAGGCGGCGCATTCTGGTGCTCGAGGCGCCGCCTGGGAAGTGCTTTGCGGCCCACATACAGCGCAATTAAGCGTTCGCCGGAGTGGCGCGTGGCACTTTATGCTGCGGACGAAAAAAAGCTCATCGTGAATCTTCCGATGCACGATGAGCCTGCCAAGGACATCACGTCACGCCGATCGCGTCACGTCATGCCGCGTGGTGGAGCAAAAATTTAGAACTGGTGGCGGATGGCGACACGAACCACGGTCTGACTCGAGCTCGACGACGGTGCGTCGGTACCGAGCACGAAGCCGTCGTCCAGCACCGAGTTCGTCTTGTCGCCGGTCACGTCCTGGTACACGCCCTGGATGTAGACGTCGGTGCGCTTCGAGAGGTTGTAGTCGGCCATCAGACCGACCGTCTGGATCTTCGGCTTGACGTTGCCGGTTGAGGCATCGAAGTTCTCGATTGTGTAGACGTACTCCGCGCCGACATAGAACGCCGGGCTGATCTGATACTTGCCATTCACTTCGAGGTTCTGGAACTTCAGCGTGTTCAGCGTCGAGCCGATGACGAGCGGCGCCGTTGTGCTGATGTAGCCGTTTGCCGTCGGGTTCTTGTAGTTCGAGTTGGAGTATGCAAAGCCCACCGTCGCCGGGCCGAACGTGTAGTTGATGCCGGCGCCCCAGACGCGCATACGCTCGGCAATGAAGCTCGCGTCGTTGGTGGTGATTGCGCCGCCAGTGGTCCCGCCAGGATTGTCCGCTTGCATATACGCGGCGGCTACCAGCAGTCCGCCGTTGGTGTATTGACCGCCGAAGCTGTAGGCGCGATCGTTGGCGAAGCCGGTATCGTTACTGAACGCATACGCGCCGCCGAACTGGAAGCCACCAATGTTCGGGCTCGCGTACTTCACGGCATTGTCCAGACGGAACGAGTTGTCGCTATTGTCGTTGTCGTACGGGTGGGCAAACAGATAGCCGGCCCAGTTGCCGTTGGCGGTGGTTTGCGCAAAGTAATCGACCACGGAGTCGTACTGCCGGCCGAACGTGACCGTACCGTACGTGTTGCTTGCCAGACCAACGTATGCCTGACGTCCGAACAGACGGCCGCCCTCAGCGAGCGCGCCGGTACTTGCGTTGAAGCCGTTTTCCAACTGGAAGATGGCCTTCATGCCGCCGCCCAGATCTTCCGAACCCTTGAAACCCCAACGGCTGCCCTCTGCATAGCCGCTCGCCATCTCGAACTCGCGGCCACCGCCGACGTTGCTCGTGTAGTTGATGCCCTGGTCGATCACGCCATACAACGTGACGCTGCTTTGGGCAAATACGGGGGCGGCACATGCGGCTAATACAGCCAATGCAATGAACTGCTTTCTCATTACGATCTCCGGGTTCTTGGATATATAAACGACGCGCTTTTTTCGAACTGCCATGCAGGGTTCAATGGCAAACTTCGTTGATGGTTGCGGTTCATAAACACGCAACGGGACGGATGCTTGCACGCTCGTGGCGGGTCGTCCATCGAGATTGAGACGGAAGCGAAAAAGCGTTGTGTAATACCAACCTGGAGAGATGCAATGCTCAGCATTGACTTCGCGCAGACCCCTTAAATGAAGTCATTTCCGCGCTTTGCCACCCTCGTTGAAAGCTCAACGTTTTGTACTGCGATACGCTGCCTTATCGCTTGCGCAACGCACCAAATTTCACGCCTCCAAAGAACGAACCTGGTGTGAAATTTGGATCGGCTTATTTGATTAGGATCACAGATTAAATATACAACTGATATTTCAGACTTCCGGTTTTGCGATTTGAAGGGAGGGCGCATCGCATCGCCATGGATCGCTGCATCTGAGCTTTGCATTTTGCGTTTTGCGTTTCCCGTGCCGCGCCGTGCTGTCTAAAAGCCGCCTCTGTCTCAGGTTCTGTGAACGCCAAAGCTTTCAACCAGCCTTCATAAAAAATAGCGAATTCACCTTGCTTTTCTGGACGCAGCTAATTTTGACCAGATATCATTCGGGAAAACCCGAACATGCCACCGCTACGCAGATGCCGTTTCCTGCGACCGATGTGGTCATGCGCGGGTGATGTAGTCCGTCGTCGAGCGGGCTGTGGGCCGGTGATCCCGGCTCACAGCCCAGGTCGGCGGCCTGAAGCTGGCGGTTCCATCCGCCCTGTCGCAGTCGGCCACAAGCCGGTCTCGACCTCCTAGCCTGGATATCATCGATCATGATTGCTGTCGCGTTTTCACGCGTCGCCGGCCGCCTGCTGGTTGCGGACCCGGGACTCGTACGCCTCCACACTGCCTTGCGCGCCGCGCTTGCCTGCCTCCTGAGCGGCATCGCCTGCGTCGCATGGACGGCCGGTCATCACCAGCCCGTCACCCTTGCTGCCCTCGGCGTCCTGTTCAGCATGATCGCGCCGCTATTCGTGCGCGACGCGCGCCGCAGCGCGTGGTTCGTCACCCTGTTCTACCTCTATCTGTGCGGCTGCGTGAACTTCGCCGTCGCCGCCGCGTTGAGCCGCTATCCGCTCGCGGGCGATGCCGGCTTCCTGCTCGTCATGTTCGCCGGCATGCTCTGCCAGGCTTGCGGTCCGCGAGCGCTTGGCTGCGCGATGATCGGTGTGGTTACGTTCTATCTTGGGCTGTATCTGCATCCCTCGGCCGCCCAGGTTGCGCAGACCATTGCGTTGTCGACGGTCGGCCCAGCGATGGTGGCGCTCGTCGGACGACTGATCGTACCGATACACGCCGAGCGGACCTTGCGCCTGGCGGTGCATACCGTCACGCTGCGCGCTGAACGCGTGTTGGCTGCCACGCGCACTGCGCAGATGCCTGGCGTCGCCAGCGCCGCGCGCGTCTCCGAACTGAATGAGGCCGCGCTCGCGCTGGAAGAACAACTCGCACTGCTGAACCCGCCTGACGCCGCTACGCTGCGCGAACGGCTCGTCGAACTCGAGGTGGCGGCGGGACAGACCGCGTTCGGCTCGGCATCGGAAGGGGTAGACGCCGATCCGCTACGCAGGGCCGTCGAACGGCTCAGGCAAGCCGCGCGGCCGCGGCGCGTCTCGCAGACGTCGCCTGCAGCACGCGGCAAAAAGACCGCCGCCGAGTGGATCGGCGAGATCCGTGCGAAGCTCGCCTGGCTGCCCGCGGCACGTGCCACCACTGCGGCGTTGCTCGCCATGGTGATCGGCCATTCGCTCTCGCCGGAGCGCTGGTTCTGGGCGGTCATCACCACCTTCGTCGTGTTTCTCGGCACCCGCTCGCGTGCCGATACCGTCTATCGTGGCGCGCAACGGCTGGCCGGGACGCTCGCAGGCGCGCTCGCCAGCATGCTGCTGGCAAACTCGCTGCACGGGGAGCCGCTGCTGATGGCCGTGGCCATGGTGCTGTGCGTGTTCGGCTGGGCGTACTACATCCTGAATGCGTATGCGCCGGGCGTGTTCTTTATCACGGTTCTGGTCGGCCTCGTCTATGGACAACTGGGCTTTGCGATGGGGCCGTTGGTCGAGTTGCGCATCGAGGAAGTGATGGTGGGCTGCGTCGTATCGTTTGCCGTCGCCATTCTGATGATGCCGCTCGCAGCGACGCGCCATGTCGAGACGCGAATCGCCGCCGTACTCGCGGCACTCCGGCAGGTGGTGCGGCTTGCTACACAACCCGATGCGCGACAACCGGACGGCACCGCGGCAAGCGCGGCAATGCGCACACTGGACCGAAGCTGGCATGACCTGCGCGTTGCATTGCGACCGTTGCAAACCCAACGGGTGTTCGTGTGGAACCCGGGCGTCGAACTCGCTACGGGATCCATGCTCAGTTGCCTGCACTGGGCCCGCGTGTTGAGCCGGCCCGACGAAGCCGCGCTTGTGCCCGGGCATGTTGGGCAAGCGGTATCGAACGATGCCGGCGTGGCGTACGCCGCGTCAATCCTCACGCGACTCGACGCGATGATTGCGCGTTATCACGGCTCCCCCGCTTCGCCAGCAACTGGCGAGCGGCTCGAAGCCACCGCACGTGCGTTGGAGATGGCCATTGATCGAGGCCATGCACAGACCTTGGCGCAACTGGACGGTGCCGTGGCGCAACTCGCCGACCGGCTTGCTCATCCCAATGCCAGCATGCAGAAGCGCCTGAACTGGGCGTTGCGAGCCAGGAGCGCCTAGTACGCAGTTCGCGCTGCGCGCGGTGGGCCGGTAGCGTTATCGGTCCATCCTGTTCGTCTCAAACGACCGGATAAACGGCGCGAATTGATACGTTCGGCCTTCCCGCTGCACCTCCCTCCGACACACAAAACCCCGCACCCTGCTACCCTTGGCGTTCCGCAACGCCTCGGGTGATATATCCTGTGGCCCTGCGTCTCCCTTTGCTACCCCGACCAACCTTGTCTGACCTGTCAGCCTGAAAGGCCGAAGCGATGTCCGATACCCCGATCCCTGCTGCTGTTACGCACGAACCACAAGCGGTGTCCGTGCAGGTCACTCCCAGTGCAATCTTCATTGTTGCGACCATCAACCCCGACCCGGCCAGTCGTGCAACCGTGCGAGCCTGGTGCGCCGATATTGCCGCGCTGGTGCGCTCGGTCGGCAAGCGTGTACCGGCCGGCGGCCTGTCCTGTGTCTGCGGCTTCGGCTCAGAGGCTTGGGATGCGCTGTTCGGCGCGCCGCGCCCAGCCGGCCTGCATCCGTTCCGCGAATTCGGCTCCGGCGAGCGGCTCGCAGTGGCGACGCCCGGCGATATCCTGCTGCACATCCGTGCCAACCAGATGGACCTGTGCTTTGAGCTGGCTACGCAACTGATGGGCCGGCTCAGCGGCGCCGTGACCACGGTCGACGAAATCCACGGTTTTCGTAACTTCGATCAGCGCGCCATGATTGGCTTTGTGGACGGCACCGAGAATCCAACCGGTAACGAAGCTGTCACGTTCACGGTGGTCGGCGAGGAAGATCCCGAGTTTGCCGGCGGCAGCTACGTGCTCACGCAGAAGTATCTGCATGACATGACCGGCTGGAACGGGCTGTCGGTCGAGACGCAGGAGCGCATCATTGGGCGCACCAAACTCTCCGACATCGAACTGGACGAGGCGGTGAAGCCCACCAACTCGCACAGCTCGCTCACGACGATCGACGACAACGGCGAAGAGGTCAAAATCCTGCGCGACAACATGCCGTTCGGCCGACCGGGCTTCGGCGAGTTCGGCACGTACTTTATCGGCTATGCGCGCTCGCCTGCGCCGATCGAACAGATGCTCGAAAATATGTTCGTCGGCCGGCCGCCTGGCAACTATGATCGGCTGCTCGACTACAGCCGCGCGGTCACGGGCGGCCTGTTCTTTGTGCCTTCGGCTCCTCTGCTTGAAGCGCTGGCCGAGCGCGATCCGGCCGCAGTAGCGACACCCGTCAATGAACCCGAATCCCCGCCGTCTGCCGAACCGCTCAGCGATGGTTCGCTGAACATCGGCTCTCTCAAAGGAGCACCTCAACATGAATAATCTGCATCGCGAACTCGCGCCTATATCCGCGGCCGCCTGGTCGGAGATCGAGGAAGAAGTCGCACGGACCTTCAGACGTTCAGTTGCGGGTCGCCGTGTGGTCGATGTGAAAGGACCTGGTGGACCGAGTCTGTCTGCCGTTGGCACGGGTCATCAGTCCACCATTGCGCCGCCGCAGCCTGGTATCAGTGCGCGGCAGCGCGAAGTGAAAGCGCTAGTGGAATTGCGCGTGCCGTTCGAATTGACGCGCGACGCGATCGACGATGTGGAACGTGGCGCGGAAGACTCGGACTGGCAGCCGGCTAAAGATGCTGCACAACAACTGGCCTATGCCGAGGACCGTGCGATTTTCGACGGTTATAAGGCGGCGAATATTGTCGGCATTCGCGAGGGTTCGTCGAATCCCAAGCTGAGTCTGCCGGCGGATTTGAGCGACTATCCCGCGGTGATCGCGAAGGCGCTCGAGCAATTGCGTCTTGCCGGGGTCGATGGGCCGTATTCGGTTTTACTGGGCGCGGATGCGTATACGGCTGTTAGCGAGGCGAGTGACCAAGGGTATCCGGTGCTCGCGCATCTCAAGCGACTGGTGAATACCGAGATTATCTGGGCGCCAGCTATCGATGGTGGGAGCGTGCTTTCCACACGTGGTGGCGACTTCGATCTGCATATTGGGCAGGATCTGTCGATTGGGTATCTCAGTCATACGGATCAGGTGGTGAGGCTGTATCTGCAGGAGACGTTGACGTTTTTGATGCTGACGAGTGAGGCTTCGGTGGCGGTGTTGCCGGAGTGAGGGTGCTGCGGAGGCGCCGCAGGATAGGGGCCACATAGAAGTACGGGCCGCAATCGTCTCCGGTGATCTCGGTGCAACCATCGAACATCGTTCGCTCGTTGCACCGAACCTCAGTTGCTTACTCTTCTGACGGTTTGTCGGTCGGTGCCTCTGTAAAAGTCATGTATTGCTTTATGTCAGGCTGACCTAGTGCGATCAGACTGAGCACGCCAGCACCAAACCGACGCGCAAATTCATCGTCGAGTCTGAACTCGAATTCGTCCAGCAAAACGGGCATTTCAATTGCCCCTTTCAAAGCAGGGGCCATCCTCGCTTTCTCGACCGACTGCAGGATCAACTGCTGACGATCCTGGTCATAGGTTACTACCACGGAACATGGCGGAAATTGAATCATCAGTGCCCCCTGCAATCTTGATAGTCAGCAAATGCGTTCTGCTTGCAAAGCGCGAGGCCAGCCAACCCACCCATATATTTGGCAAGCGCGTTGCATTTGAACATATCGCGCTCATACTTCGCATGACACTCCGCCTCGAGCCACTCTTTATCACCGCTACCTGCACATTTAACCATTCCACCGTCACGGCCGCCAGCTCCGAACAGCGCGCTATAGAGCGTTGATCTCTTCGCAGAGCTGGTCAAATCCGGCACCAGAGCGGGATAAGGAATCTGCGCCTGATCGCTCAGCATCAGCTCTGTTGTCTCACCCCAATCCGGCAACGCCTCGCTCAATTCGTCGCCAAACAGCTTCCCCGGCAGTTTCGCTTTCCACGCCATATAGCATTCAACGCAGAGCCTTGGCACGCCATCGGGATGGGTTACCGAAGCAAGATTCCCCTTGCCGTCGTACGCGTACCGCGTTGCATTGCCCAACGGATCCACCGTGGCAACAATGCGATCGTTATCGTCATACTGAAAATCGATCTTTAGCTTGTCCGGCCCTATGTTATCGACCGCGAACTAGTTCACCAGCACCATCCGGCCTTTGTAATCAAACCCGAACTTGCGCAACGTCCCTGTACGGGTCGTCTCGGAGTAGATCAGGCCGATGTTGGCCGAGTAACGTTTTATAACTCGCCTTGCACACAAAAATGCGGACAGGTTCGGTCGTCCCGCTGCAATCACATTGAGCACCACAACTCCAAGCTGTCGCGCCAATTCATCGTCAAACTTGAATTCGTCACCGTCTAAAAAAGACGGTACTTCCATAACTCCACTCACTAGAGGAGCCAGCTTGGCTGAATCTACAGCCTGCATGATCAACTGCTTAGTATCTTCGGTGTAGGTCAGAACCAAGGAATACAGTGAGGGATGCGTGCAACGGGGGCAACGTCAGTCCGCACTCATCCTGCAAAATCGTATTTCAGACGCTTGCTCCGCTTCTTCGACCGTCCAAGATTCGCGCACCGGCAGCGCCCACTACCGGTGTCCCGCAGCGCACTCAAACTGCAACGGCGTGGACGAATTCACGTATTCCTGCAACAGGCACCGTCCGCCCCTTGCCTCTGCCGCCGCCTGGATTCTGGCGAGAGGCAGGCGCCTACGCTTATAGACACAGATCACCGTGATACCTTCGCGGTTCCATGGTCGCATTTCCACTCAGCTTTTAAATATCGATCCCTGCTCAAGAATCACAGGGCGTGATTTTTCCTACGCCTCGTCGCTGTAAGCAACCAGGCTCCACGTCACATCGGTATGGTGCTGGCGCATCCCAAGCAACGCGTCGAGTCCCGGTATGGCACGCGGCTGGGTTATGGTGAGGCGCGGCATGATTTCTCCCTTGCCGATACGCTGTGTCGCGTCCGGACTGAAACCCGCCCATTGTTTCGCACACCACACGCCATCCTGCGGGCAGAACTCGTTGGTGCGAGCCGTGGCGCCAAGCGGCAAACGGTTGTACTTTTTAGCCGGCGTGAGAGGCAGGCCGGTCGCAGGGTCGAGGTTTTTCTCACGGGCCAGCTTTGTAACCAGCGACTCGGCAGGCTTCTGCGGTGGCTGGGCGGCGTCCTGCTCCTTCTGCCACTGGAACGTGCTGTCCCATGCCGGCAGCTTCGCGGGAGGCAGCGGCACGATCTGGTCGATGTCGGGCACCTTCGGATTCAGGCCGTCGTTGTCGTCGATAAACCTGCCGATCAGTTCATAGCGGCGTGAGCGCTCTGGATCATGAGTAAGTGCCAGAAAGAAAAGCTTATTACTTGGTGGTGGTCCACTAAACCCTTCTTGAAGGGCTAGTGCGGATTGCGTATCACCAGCTTTCACACCCTTCTGAAATGCCACGACTGCTTCGGGATACAGATTGTTGGTCGAGAAGTCTATACCAAGATAATTTGCAGCTTTGCCATATCCCTGGTCAGTTGCGCACTCCATCATCTGTCGCGAAATGTCCGGCGCGCGATCCTTTGGGGAAAGCAGGTCGCCGACATAGTATTGCCCTTCGGGGCTACCGAGATCTGCGGCCTTGCGGAAATAGATCCTCGCCTTCCTCTCGTCCTGCTTCACTCCATAGCCGAGTTCGAGGTAGTGGCCCATGTCGTAGTAGCCGCCCGGGATGCCCGCAGCAATCAACTGTTCGGCCAGGTCAATCGTTTCCGTGGCCGCGTGGGGCGACGCTGCCTGTCCGGTGGACACCAGCAGTTGCAGGTTGTGGTTGGCCTTGTAATGACCATGCGCGGCGGCAATCCGGTAGTAGCGCGCAGCAGCATTGAAGTCCTTCGGGCCAGGTTTCTTTTCGAGGAACAGGGCATATTTGAACAGCGTATCAGCCCGCGGATCGAGCGGCTGCAGGTGGTCCGCCTCGTGAGCGCAGGTAAAGGCCAATTTCGCGCGCACGGCGCTCCATTCGGCTTGAGTGGGCATCGGATTATCCTTGTTCGAACAGGCGCTGAGCGCAAGCGCCAGGCAGATCGCAATTGATGTGCTTCGTTTCTTCATCGTTCAGTCCAGCCGCAAACGGCTCGCGCCCGTCCACATGAATCCAATGAGTGATGCGATGGGAGCTAGTGCGATCTTTTGATTGCCGGCATTTCGAGCAATTGTCTGTTCCCAATACTTGCTCGCGATTTGAGGGTCATCCTGCACCCCCTGCCCGTTTGTATGGATATTCCACAGGTGCCTTCGCAGCGACTGCGTCACGTCCATGCGCTCGTGACAGATGTTCAGTTCGCTGTCCACTTCCATGCTGCGCCGGTCGACGTTGGCCGAACCGGGTGTCCTACGCCTCGTCGCTGTAGGCAACCAGGCTCCACGTCACATCGGTATGGTGCTGGCGCATCCCAAGCAACGCGTCGAGTCCCGGTATGGCACGCGGCTGGGTTATGGTGAGGCGCGGCATGATTTCTCCCTTGCCGATACGCTGTGTCGCGTCCGGACTGAAACCCGCCCATTGTTTCGCACACCACACGCCATCCTGCGGGCAGAACTCGTTGGTGCGAGCCGTGGCGCCAAGCGGCAAACGGTTGTACTTTTTAGCCGGCGTGAGAGGCAGGCCGGTCGCAGGGTCGAGGTTTTTCTCACGGGCCAGCTTTGTAACCAGCGACTCGGCAGGCTTCTGCGGTGGCTGGGCGGCGTCCTGCTCCTTCTGCCACTGGAACGTACCATCCCACTCCGGCAGCTTCGCGGGGGGCAGCAGCACGATCTGGTCGATGTCCGGGACCTTCGGATTCAGGCCATCGTGGTCGCTGAGAAACCTCCAGATCAGTCCGTACCGGCGTGAGCGTTCAGAATCTTTGGACTGTCCGACGTAATAGATTTCATCCGATGGATTCGTATCGAATCCATTTTGCAGAAATGACGACGATTGCGCATCACCAGCCTGCACCCCCTTCTGGAACGCCTCGACAGCTTCCTCATAAAGTTTGGCGTCCATCAGGTCAATGCCCAAATAGCTGCCAGCCTTGCCATATCCCTGATCGACGGCACATTCCATCATCTGCCGTGAAATGTCCGGCGCGCGATCCTTTGGGGAAAGCAGGTCACCGACATAATATTGCCCTTCGGCGCTACCAAGGTCAGCGGCCTTGCGGAAATAGATCCGCGCCTTCTTCTCGTCCTGCTTCACGCCGTAACCGAGTTCGAGGTAGTGACCCATGTCGTAGTAGCCGCCCGGGATGCCCTCAGCAATCAACTGTTCGGCCAGATCAACCGTTTCTGTGGCCGCGTGGGGCGACGATGCCTGCCCGGTGGAGACCAGCAGTTGGAGGTTGTGGTTAGCCTTGTAATGACCATATGCCGCGGCAATCCGATAATAGCGGGCGGCCGCATCGTAGTCTTTCGGGCCGGGTTTCTTTTCGAGGAACAGGGCATATTTGAACAGCGTATCAGCCTGCGGATCGAGCGGCGGCAGGTGGTCCGCCTCATGGACGCAGGTAAAGGCCAGTTTCGCGCGCACGGCGCTCCATTCGGCTTGAGTGGGCATCGGATTATCCTTGTTCGAACAGGCGCTGAGCGCAAGCGCCAGGCAGATTGCAATTAATTTGCTTCGTTTCTTCATCGTTCAGTCCAGCCGCAAACGACTCGCGCCAGTCCACATGAAACCAACAAGCGAGGCGATCGGTGTCTCGGCGTTTTTTTGTTTTCCCTTATTCCGGCCGATGATGTCCTCCCAAGTTTTCGCTGCTATTTCTGGGTCATCCTGCGCGCCTCGACCATCCGTATGAATATTCCACAGGTGCCTTCGCAGCGGCTGCGTCACGTCCATCCGTTCGTGGCAGATGTTTAGCTCGCTATCCACCTCCATGCTGCGCCGGTTGATGTTGGCCGAACCATGCGTGAGAAACACGTCGTCAACGATCATGATCTTGCTGTGAACGTAAACTGGCATCCAGGGGCTGCCTGCTGGCGAGTCGGGCGCAACCAGCGAACAGACGTGAACCTTGAGACCCGGGATCGGCTGCGGCAGAACCGCCTTGCCCGTGTTGAGGTTGTCGTCGTACTCGTGTTGCAGCTTCGCCTGCCTGGCTTGCGCTGCGTCAACGGCGCGTTGTGCGTCGGCCCGTTCCCGCGGGCTGCTCGCGTTTCGCATCTGCGTGTTCGCCGCCGTAACCTCTTTCCGGACATCCTGCAATGCGGAGCCGAGCGCGTCACTGCGCTCTTCCTTCGCGATGACCGGAATGGTGTCCGCGCGGCCAAGACTATTGAGCATGTCATAGGTCGTTCCAGGCCCCTGCCCGATACCGTCCCTGTTCGCGTTGGTCACAACAAAAAGATGAACCGGCTTTGCAGGATCACGTCCTGCGCAGATCTGCGCCTGTACCGCGCTCTTGATCTTTTCCGCAAGAGCCGGCCAGCGAAAATACTGATTCTCGATATAGATGAATTTCGTTGCGTTATTGACCGCCTGAAGGTAAAGCGCCCTGATGTTACGCACGCCCTCCTGCGACTGCGTGCGGCTGATCTGCGCCATGACGCGTGTACCGATCCTGTCGCGCGGTTCTAACTGCGCCGCAAATCCACTACGCTTTGCGAGCAGGTCTTCCTTCGCATCACGTTGCCACGCCCAGCAGAAATTGTCGTTCAGATGTTCGAGAATCGGCCCCGCGACGATGGCCGACATATCCTGCCGTGGTGTATCACCATTGCGCCCCTGGCCCGGTGCTTTCTTCGCGTAGCTGTGACGGTCATCGTCCCAATAGGCGTCCAGCGTGTTATGTCCCATCACGAAGCCCACAGCAACTTCCGGCGCTTCATAGTCGATCAGCACCATTTTCTGGTGATGGGAGGGTTCCGCACCGTATGCACCAATAGTCCCGGATGTTGGACCATTGCCGCTTCCCCGCATGAGCTTTTCCCGATACATGATCTCCACGCGGTCGTGCAGCGAGAAGTCACGCGTCACCAGTTCAATGCCGATATCCCTGAAGGACTGCGAACCGAACATCTGGTACGGGTCCTGTCTGAGTGCGGTATACATCTGCGATCCGGCAGGCGCTGCACCCGAAGGTTCGCCGCCTGCCGGCAACCGGGCATTGTGATACCAGTTCCGGTCGTAGGCGATCTGATATGCATCCTCGTTCTGTGTCATGAACCGCGCACCCTCGGTCCACCCCGGCACCTCCTGTTCGCCGATCTGCGCGATCCAGGCGGAATCGAGCCAGCACAGGATGCGAACCTTGACACCCGCTTTGGCCTTCCTGATGAGCAGATCGCCAATACGCAGCGATTTGCCACCGTCCCGTTTGAAATACATCGACGGCTGGAAACCCCAGCAGATGTAATCAATGGTACGCGTCGCCTTGTCAATGGCGTCATAGAGTGCTCCGAACGCCTCGTGGCCGTTCACAAGCGGCGTGTAGTTGGCAGCCTTTGGACGATATTCCGTCTTCTGCACGAACCACGGCAGGGTTATCACTGCGCTCCGCGTGCACGACAGCGCGATGGGTACGGTAATCGGTGGTTGCTGGGTCATGGTCAGGCGTCCGTATCAAGCAGTTCGTCATAGTCGGCGCGGTGTTGCGCGCGATCAACCGCGCCAGCATTCGTACCGCTTTGCCCCTCGTAGAAGTGAAAGCCTCCATTGGCGAGCGCACCGTTAGTCAGCCTGCGCAAGCTGCAACGGATGGGTCAGAACAACGCGCACCTCGGTGGGTGCGCCCATCTTTTCGGTCGCTTCGAACGAGACGACCGAGAGCGCCGCCGCGCTGTCCGTGCCGGCCACATCGAGGAAATACGCCTGCCGTCCTGTGAGCAGGTTTGCAACCCGATCGAATTCCGCCATACGCAAGTCCCTGTTTTCTGATTGTTGGTCCGCGCTGTGCGAGGCGCCGCACCCGGCGATCGGACACGTCCGGAAAGTGCCGATGCGAGTTTCAAAAGGTTTTGAAATTCGAACGCGTTGCTGTTCAACAAAAACAGAGCGTCGGAAAGGCACCCTTCCGGAGAAATGTGTGGCGAATGACGAACCACGCCCGACATAGTAGAGTGGTTTTTCATCCCAAAAAACCACTCTGCAATCCGGTTATCGAGTCACTTTTCCCTTCTGCAATGATAGGGACTACGAAAAATCACACTCTATGATTTTTCTGAAGCGGTAACGATAACGGAAGTGGACGCTGATGCCTTTCACCCCGGCATGCCCCCGGCCAGACAGGCCGCTGCCGCCGTTCACGACGCGGCCATGGTCGGCGGCGGTGAGCTTCAGGAGCGGGCCGTCACGACGATACGGAGAACCGAAGGCCGTTTGCCAACAACTACGTCGTTGAATTCAAACGGAATAGATGTTTGTGGACCTTGTGCGTCGCGGGGTAAACTTATCCACAGACTTCGTTCATAAGCTTGTGGATAATCTAAGAGCAAGCGAGCCAAGCCATTGATGTAGCGGGTTAACCGCGCGCTGCTTCGGGCGCGCCACCAGCGCTAGCAGCGGCCTTCGCAGCGAGCCACCAACTATCGCGGCCCCGCGCGCCGATAGTCGGCTGCACATTTTCTGCGACCGGGCGACGTGATGAATGATTCTGCGCGTTGCGCGCTATCGTCCGTTCTGGCACGGCGGCGGATGCTGTCTCCGGAGTGCTGCCTGAAACGGCAGCGGCGGCACGTACTCCAGACCAAGTTGCACGGACTGCGCGGTGACTTCATCGGTTAGCTTGGCAGCCAGTGTCAACGCAAGTCGATCCCCGCCGTCACACCGCGCGCTTGCCCTCTAGCAAAACCCGCCGCGCCTAGAACGAGTGAACCGTACATACCGACGTGACGTACCGCGCCCCAAGCACCAGATGCCGCATGTGATGTATGACGTCGGTGACGCCGCCTCCGCTTGGTACGCGACTGAATAGGCGCCTCTTACTTCCCCGTCACCACCAGCCTAAGCTTGGCCGCCCCAGCCGTCGTCGCGGTGATCTGCGTGCGCTTGCCGCGCGCTCCCAAATAGAAATGCTGTCGCGCCGGCGAATTCTGATCATGGGTCGCATCGGGCAAGCACGAAGCGATATCCGCAGCCACCGACTGAAGCGCGTCTGCACTCGAGCCCGCGTCATGATGCGGCGTCCACAGACACTGATAGCTGTCGTGACTCGCGTTGCATTGCGCATCGTCACCGTAGGGTTGCGCGACGCCGTTCACCTCTGCCTGACTAAGCCCGGTAAACCCATCCGGCGCAGCGGCGACGATGCGTTTCAACGCCGCGCAGGGAGAGGGAGCATCGTCGGCCAACGCGACCGCGGGCAACACCACAGCAAGCGCTGCTGCGCCCAACGTAAGGCGCAAAATGGGGCGGTTGAAGTGCTTCATTAGCGTGATTCCTTATAGAGGATCTTTCAGGTTGTGTGCTGCCATCTGCGCACACACTTCCGCCTCTCTGCGCTAGCACGTTTCATGCCGCCCGCCACTCGCCGGACGAGCATCGTCAATCCCCGGTCCCCTCCAGATCCTCCGCCGGCGCCGCGCTTCGCGTACGCAGCCTCTTACGGATCTCCGAATCGAGAATCAGCCTTCCGCGCAACTTACCCTTCATCCGTTTGACGTAGCGCGGCGCCTCGGTCATGTGAATCACCATCAGTTCGCGCACCTTCTCGACATCGCGAGCGCGCGCCGCTTTCGTGATGGCCTTGTGAATCTTCACGTTAGCCTCACCGAAGCGTTCATGTTCGGACTGCGGAGTATCGTTACGAAACTCGATTAGTTGCCGGATCATTTCGTTGATCAACTCGCAGCTAAATCGCAAGAACGGATTCGGATTCGCCGCCGCGAGGATGTCGTGGAAATTCACGTCCTCCTGACGCTGCTTCAGGATATCGCTCACACCATGTGCCGCAGCCGGTTTATCGCAGCATGCGATGCTCGCATCGAGCGCGGCGAAATCCTGCTCGGTCAGATGCGGCACCGCACCCGCTGCGAGTTCCGGTTCGAGCAACTGCCGCACCGTATAGATATCGTCGATGGTGACGTCCTTGAAGAACAGATAGTTCTGCAGCAACTGCAGCGTGCGATCCAGCGGCACTTCCACCACCATGCCGCCGCCGTTCGGCCCGGTCGTCACCCTGATGAGTCCCTGCACCTCCAGCGATTTGAGCGCCTCGCGAATCGTGCTCTTGCTCACCGAAAACAGCGCCTGCAATTCGACCTCGCGCGGCAGACGGTCGCCCGGTTTCAGGTCTTTCTCGGTGATGAGCCGCTTGATCTCTTCGGCGACCAGATCGGGGCGCTTCTGCTGCTTGATTTCAATCGCGACGCCACCCTTGGCTCGATCCATGACCATCTTCGATGCTCCTCATGTGCGCCTGTCGGCGCCTGCCCCCTGCTACGGGCAAACCCGTAGTCGCCGCCGGCGGGTAGCCGGCCCGCTGCGGGACGGGAATTTTGCCTTATTGACACCCGAATTTATTGTACCTAGCATCGGGTTCATTCTATTTATCATGATAAATAGATCCAGTCAGCTCGGTCAAAAAAGACCGTGCGGCGGCCAGCCCGGTTTCGCAGTCGGTTGCATGCGTGTCTCTTTCCACCAAGGAGCGTCATTTTGAATCGCCGAAATATGTTGAAGCTGGCCGCTCTGTCGGCCGTCCCCGGAACGCTCGGCTCGCTGGTTACGCGCAGCGCGTTTGCCCAGGGCGCGCCGCTCCAGTTCGCCTGCCCCGTGCCGATGTCCGGCGCCTTTGCCGCCAATGGCAAATACGCGGATCTAGGCATGAAGCTCGCTATCGAACAGTACGGCAAGGTGCTCGGCGAACCCCTCTCGTACACAGTGCTCGACACGGAAGGCAAACCGGCCACCGCTGTGCGTCGCGTGCAAGAAATCGCTCAACAAAAGAACGTGCGCTATTTCGCGGGCGGTATTCTGTCCTCCGAAGCATTGGCCATGGCCAGCGAAGTCGAGAAGGACGGCGGCGTATTCATCACCACCGCCGGGGCCGATGAAATCACCGGAAAGGACTGCAATAGCGCGACCTTCCGCTGGTCGGTGCCGACCTTCGGCGCCATCGATCAGACCGTGCGCCCGCTCATTCAGATGCTGCCCAAGGCCAAGCGCTGGTACACCATCACACCGCAATATGTGTTCGGCGACGGTTTGCTGTCCGCGGCGAAAGCGGTGTTTCAGGAGAAGGGTATCGAGCACGTGGGCAACAGCTACCACTCGCTCACCGAGAAGGAATTCAGCGGCTATTTGACCAACGCCGTCGCCGCCAAACCCGACGTGCTGCTCATCCTCAACTTCGGCTCGCAATCGTCGGATACGCTGCGTCAGGCCATCAGCTTTGGCATGAAGAACAACTGCACGATCCTGATTGCATGGGCCTCCGGGCTCGAGCAGTTCCAGGCGCTCGGCGCCGACCTGTGCGACGGCGTCTACTTCGGCGCGCAGTACTGGCACGGCATCGACTCGCCGCTTAATCATGATCTCGTCGCGCGCTCGAATGCGGCGTTCAAGGAGAATCCGAACTACAGCCTGGCGGGTTCGTACATCTGCACGAAGATCCTGCTCGACGGCATCGTCAAGGCGGGCTCGGCCGATCCGAAGAAGGTGGTCGCCGCGCTCGAGGGCATGAAGTACGCAGGCTTGACGGGTCCGGAGGAAGTACGCAAAGGCGACCATCAGGTCATCAAGAATTACTATTTGCTCAAGGGCAAGGCAAAGAACAAGATGAAGAACGCGGACGACTTCGCCGATATCGTCAGTTCCGGCCAGTCGTTCCTGCCGCTCGACAAAACCGGTTGCAAGCTGGCCTGATAGTCCTCGCGTCGGGCGGCCTCGCCCACCGCAACCTTCAGCGACGGACGTCATGAACGTTTATCTTCTGCAGATCGTCAACGGCATCGGCGTGGGAATGTTGTATTTCCTGCTGGCTGTAGGCTTGTCGATCGTCTTCGGCTTGCTGCGCTTCGTCAACTTTGCGCATGGGGCGTTCTATCTGCTCGGCGCGTACTTCTGCTATCAGGCGCTGCAGTGGTCGATGAGTTTCTGGACCGCGCTCGTTGTCGTGCCGATCGTTGTCGGTGCACTGGCGTGGGTGGTGGAGAAGCTGGTCCTGCGACACGTCTATGAACAGCAGCACGAGTTCCATATTCTGGTGACCGTGGGTCTCGCGCTGGTGTTGCAGGAGTGCGTGATCCTGATCTGGGGGCCGCTCGGCAATAACGTGCCCGTACCGGATTCACTGAACGGTGTGGTGATCTGGGGCAGCTTCGTGTATCCGAAGTACCGGCTGTTCGTGATCGGGTTTACTGCCGTGCTGGCTGGCTTGCTGTGGTGGCTGCTCGAAGGTACGCGCCTCGGCAGCGCGGTGCGGGCGGGTAGTGAATCGACGGAGATGGTCTCGCTACTTGGCATCAACGTGTTGCGGGTGTTTAGCCTCGTGTTTGCACTCGGTGCCGCTACGGCTGCGCTAGCGGGCGTGCTCGCCGCGCCGATCCGCGGTGTCGATCCGTTCATGGGCATCGAGGCATTGAGCGTCGCATTCGTGGTGGTGGTCGTGGGCGGCCTGGGCAATTTTCTGGGTGCGCTGGTGGGCGGTCTGCTGGTCGGCATCGTGCAGAGCGTGATGAGCACGTTGTGGCCCGAAGGCGCAAGCCTCATGATCTACGTTGCAATGGCTGCCGTGCTGCTGTTGCGCCCGAACGGACTGCTCGGGAGAGCGACATGATCGACACGTCGAAGACGCTCACTACTGAGGATGCGTCGGCAGCCGGCTCCAGGCGCACATTCAGACAGGCGTTGCATCACTATCGCTTCATTCTGCTGGCGCTACTTGTGGTCTGCGTGTTACCGCTGACCTTGCGTTCAGGCTCGCTAGCTACTGAGGTGCTGGTGTATGCGCTCGCCACACTCGGCTGCAACCTGTTGCTAGGTTTTACCGGTTTGCTTTCGTTTGGACAGGGAATCTTCTTCGGGCTGGGCAGCTATACCGCGGGCATCATACTGACGAAGTTCGACGGCACGCCTGTCACGCTCGCATTGCTCGCGTCGATCATCGTCGGCGCAGCAGCATCTGCTCTGGTCGGCTGGTTCTCGATTCGTCAGCGCGGCACCTACTTCGTTATGCTAACGCTCGCGTTTGGGCAGATGTTCTACTTTCTGGCCTACACAACGCCCAATCTGACCGGCGGAGACGACGGCCTGCTGAGTATCCCCCGCCCTGCACTCTCCCTGTTCGGCAAGACGCTCGTCCCGCTCACGACACCGTGGCAGTACTACGGTTTCGTTGCGGTGCTGTTCCTCCTCGCGTTCTGGCTGCTCATGCGCGTGTCGCATTCGGTCTTCGGACGCACCCTGCTGGCGATCCGTGACAACGAAGCGCGCGCCGCCGCGGTCGGTTACGACGTCAAGCGCTTCAAACTGATGGCGTTTATGATCTCCGGTGCGGTTACGGGTCTAGCCGGCGCGTTGCATGCGCTGATGACCGGCATCGCACCATTGTCGAATATCGATTACCACACGAGCGAGATGATCCTCGTGATGACGGTAATCGGGGGCACCGGCAATCTGTTTGCGTCGGTACTCGGTGCGGCCTTTTATGTGCTGTTCGCCGACTGGCTCTCTACGTTATGGCCGCGCTGGTTGCTGCTGCTCGGCCTGCTGTTGATCGCTGTGAGTCTGTTCATGCAACGCGGACTGTGGGGTCTCGGCGAACGTATCTGGCAAGCTGTGCGGCGCGGCACACCCGCTGCGGACGCAGGCGAGGAGCACGCATGAGCGAAGCCATCCTGCAGGCTAGCGGTATCGTGAAGCGCTACGGAAAATTTACCGCGCTCTCCGAAGTCGATCTGCGCATTCTGCCGCGCACGGTGCATTCGGTGATTGGACCCAACGGTGCGGGCAAGACGACACTGTTTCACGTTCTCACCGGCACCTTGCCGATTACCGCCGGCAAGATTATGTTCGACGGCCACGATGTGACGCATGAACCCGACCACAAACGCGTGCGCCGTGGCGTCGCTCGCTCGTTTCAGGTGACGAGTCTGTTCGCCAATCTGAGCGTGCGCGAGAACCTACGCCTCGCGGCGCAAGGTGTCGAAGCCAGACACGCGTTGAATGCATGGAAGCCGCCACGCGGCCCGCTGGCGCATACCGATGTAGTGGACAGCGTGCTGGAACGGCTTGCCTTGCAGCGTTTTTCGGACACCGCTGCGGGTGCCCTGTCGCACGGTCAGCAGCGACGTCTCGAAGTCGGCATGGCGCTCGCCGCGCGACCCAAGGCGATCTTTCTCGACGAGCCGACCTCGGGTATGGGTATCGACGATCTCGCCGATATGAAGCAACTGATCCGCAGCCTACGCGACGAATACACAGTCGTGCTGATCGAGCACAACATGGGCATCGTGATGGACATCTCCGACACCATCACCGTGATGCAACAGGGCCGCGTTCTGGTAGAGGGCCGCCCCGACGAAATTCGCGGCGACGAACGCGTCAGGAGCGCGTACCTGGGCAACATGATCACAGGAGGTCGCGCATGATCCTCGACGTCCAGCAGATTCATGGCTTCTACGGCAAAAGTCACATCCTGCAAGGGGTTACGCTATGTGTCGGCGAAGGTGAGACCGTTACGCTGCTGGGCCGCAATGGCGCCGGCAAGTCGACGACGCTCAAGAGTATCGCCGGCGTCGTGACGCCTCAGCGCGGCGCGGTGACCTTCAAAGGCGAACCGATCCACAAGCTCGCACCGCATAAGATCGCTTCGCGCGGCGTGTGCTTTGTGCCCGAGCATCGCGGCATCTTCCGGCTGCTTTCGGTCGAAGAAAATCTGCGGCTCGGTGCCCGCAAAGACTCGCCATGGCAGCTTGACGACATCTACCGTATTTTTCCGCGCCTCAAAGAACGGCGCGCGAATGGCGGCGCTCAATTGTCCGGCGGTGAGCAGCAGATGCTCGCCATCGGTCGCGCGTTGCTGAACCATCCTCGTCTGTTGATGCTCGACGAGCCGGTGGAAGGACTCGCGCCGGTGATCGTCGAAGAAATCGTTGCGCAGTTAAAGCTGATCAAGCAAGCGGGTGTCGCGATCCTGCTGGTGGAACAGAACCTCGAGGTATGTTCGCAACTCGCTGACCGGCATTACATCATCGAGCAGGGTGTGATCGTGTACGAAGGCGACAACGCCGCGTTTATCGCCGACGAGTCGGTCAAGGACCGCTATCTCGGCGTGGGCGTCGTTTAACTGCAGCGTCATTTATCGCAAGAAATCGCAAAGGCAAGCGCATGAAACTCCTCATTGCCAGGATGAATCACGAAACCAATACGTTCTCTCCCGTCGCGACACCGCTCGAAGCGTTCGGGCGCAGCGGCCCGAGCTGGGGAGAAGATGCATTGCGCGAAAACAAAGGCATGCAGACCGCGATGTCTGCGTTTATCGATGCAGCCGAGCGTGAGCACGCACAGTACGTGACACCGGTTTCGGCTTCGGCCAACCCAAGTGGCCCGGTTGCGGCTGCTGCCTACGATGCGATCTGCAATGCGATCGTCGAGGCCGCGCAAGGGTGCGACGCTGTGTTGCTGGATCTGCATGGCGCGATGGTCGCGGAGAATTCGGCCGATGGCGAAGGCGACCTGCTCGCCCGCGTACGCACGGCATTGCCGGATGCGCCCATCGGCGTAGCGCTCGATCTGCACGGCAACGTCACGCAAAAGATGATCGACAACGCTGACGTCATCGTCAGTTTCAAGACTTATCCGCATGTCGACATGTACGAGACCGGCGCGCACGCGGCGCGTTTGCTGTTCGATCTGATTCATCAGCGGGCACGGCCGGTGATCGCGTGGCGCCAGCCGCCGCTGCTTACGCATACGCTGCGCAGCGCGACAGCCGAAGGCGCGATGAAGCGTGCGGTCGATGCCGCGCGCGCAGCCGAGGCGGACGGGATGCTGGCGGTATCGGTGCTATCGGGTTTTTCGCTGGCGGATATCGCGGCGCCCTGTATTAGTGTTGTAGTGGTGGGCGATGGCGATCACGCCGCCGCGGATCGGGTCGCACAGCGCATCGCACAACAGATCTGGGATGACAGGGAGGACTTCTTTTATCGCAGCGCTCCGCTCGCAGACTCGGTCGCTCAGGCGGCCGCTCTCGCCAAAGGTGCGGACAAGCCCGTGCTCTTGCTCGATCACGGCGATAACTGCATGTCGGGCGGCACCTGCGACACGATGGATTTGCTCGCAGAGGTGCTCAAACAGCGACTCGACGGTGTCGTGAGCGGACCGCTTTGCGATCCGGAAGCGGTAGCGGCACTACATAAGGCCGGAGTGGGAGCCACTGTAACGCTACCAGTAGGCAATAAACTCGCAAGCGAAGCTGTTAAGCCGCAGGCTCCCCTTACGTTGACCGGCGTGGTACGTGCACTCACCGATGGCGAGTACACCATTAGCGGTCCTACTTACACCGGACAGCGCGCTTACATGGGACGTGCCGCGGTACTCGACATCGGCGCTGCAACGCTCGTCCTGACCGAGCGCACGCATGAGCCCTGGGATCTGGGCGTGTTCGAAAGCGTCGGTATCGATCCGCGGCGCGCGCGTTTTCTGCTGCTCAAATCGCGGATGTATTGCCGGCCGGTATTCGTACCGATAGCAGCAGCACTCGTGGAATGCGACAGCCGCGGCGTAACGAGTTCGGACTACGGCCTGTTCGATTTCGAGCGCGTGAAGCGGCCGGTCTATCCCCTGGATGCAGATGCAAGGTGGCAAAGCATTGCTTCGTGAGCGCAGGCTAAAGCAATCATCCGAGACTCGACAAGCGCGCCTTCAAAAACTCGATAAACAACCTCACCCGCGCCGGCAACAATCGCGTCTCAGTGATGGCATGCACCTGCACGGGTGAAAGACGCCACTCGGGAAGCACGCGTATGAGCCGCCCCAGCGCCAGGTCGTCGCGCGCGAGTTCGTGGTCCATCGCCGCAATTCCAACACCCTGAATCGCCAGTTCGCGGCTCAGACCGACACTGTTCATCGCGAAGCGGGTTGCAGTGACGACTTCAACCTTTTCGTCACCGCGATAAAACGTTCTCGACATCTCACCCTGTCTCGGCACCCCCTGCGTCACGCATAACACGTGATAGCGAAGATCATCAGGGTGACCAAGCGGCGGCGCGGTCTTCAGATAGCCTGGCGCAGCGTACAGATAGCGCGGCAGCAACGCGATCTGCCGCGCTACCAGCATCGACGGAGCCGTGGGCGGCGGTCCGATGCGAATCGCGAGATCGAACGGCTCCGTCTGCAGATCGATCCGGCGCGGCGTCAAATCGAATTCGAAAGCGATCAGTGGGTACGCCTTGGCGAAGTCGGCAAGGATCGGCGCCAGATGGCCGGTGGCCAGATCCGCGGGCATCGAGACCCGCAGTGTGCCAGTCGGGCGTTCAGCCATGTCCAGCAGCGACTCATGCGCAATGCGCGCTTCCTCGACGATGCTCTGACAGCGCCTGAAATAGACCTCGCCCGCCTCGGTCAATTCCACTTTCCGGGTGGACCGGTGCAGCAGGCGCAAACCAATCGTCTTCTCCAGCTCCGCAATATGCCGCGAGACCGTCGAATTCGGCATATCCAGCGCCTCCGCCGCGCGACGAAAACTCCGGGTTCGCGCCACTTCGACAAACAGGCGCATGTAGCTCAACAATTCCATGCCTATTGCTCCACTGGTGGATCACTGTATTCAATTTTATGCCTTTATCTCTCCAATGGATCAGTTCATTCTGTCCTTACTCCTTCACCAACACCAAGGAAACGACATGAACTCCCTCTACCAAAGCATCCGTATCGGCCGCCACACCCTGCGCAACCGCTTCGTCATGGCGCCGATGACCCGCTCACGTGCCGACAATGTGTCCGGCGTGCCCTCCCCGCTCGCCGAGCAGTACTACGCCCAGCGCGCCAATGCCGGCCTGATCGTGACGGAAGGCACCTTTCCGTCGCCGATGGGCAAGGGTTATGTGCGTACGCCGGGCATCCACTCGGCCGCGCAGATCGAAGCGTGGAAGCGCATTACCGCAGCAGTCCACGCGAAAGGCGGCCTGATTTTCCTGCAATTGATGCACACCGGGCGCATCTCGCATCCGAGCCTGCTGCCGGACCACGCGACGCCCGTCGCGCCTTCGGCGATTGCGGCGGAAGGCAAGGTCTTCACCGCTACCGGCCCGCAGGATTTCGTCGTGCCGCGCGCGCTGGAAACTGAAGAAATCCCCGGCATCGTCGAGGACTATCGGCTCGCTACCCGTCACGCACTGGAAGCCGGTTTCGACGGCGTTGAGTTGCATGCTGCTTCCGGGTATCTGCCGGAACAGTTTTTATCCTCGGGGACCAATCAACGGACCGATCAATACGGCGGCTCGCTGGAAAACCGCGCGCGCTTCGTGCTCGACGTGCTGACGGCC
Organism: Paraburkholderia sp. GAS206C; assembly: GCF_050435645.1. Classification (NCBI taxonomy): domain Bacteria; kingdom Pseudomonadati; phylum Pseudomonadota; class Betaproteobacteria; order Burkholderiales; family Burkholderiaceae; genus Paraburkholderia; species Paraburkholderia sp. GAS206C. Next base: position 918,993 of record NZ_JBNDKR010000001.1, read on the forward strand.
ATGGTCGAAGAGGCTGGCGGCGATCGCGTCGGCATCAAGATCGCGCCGGAGATGGGCTTTAACAGCGTGAGCGACGCGACACCGCAGGAAACCTATCAGTACCTTGTTCAGCGGATCGGGCAACTCAATCTGGCCTATCTGCATGTGGCCAAAACGAAGAGCCCGTTCGATTACCGCGCCCTCCTGCGACCGCTCTTCGACGGCGCGCTGCTGCACGGCGGCGGCCTCAACAGGACAAGCGCTCAAGCGCTGATCGACGAGGGAGGTGCCGATGCAGTTGTATTCGGCGGCCTGTACCTCGCCAACCCGGACTTGCCGCAGCGCTTCCTCGCCGATGCGCCGCTCAACACGCCCGACCGCGACACGTTCTACTCAGCCGGCCCGCAAGGCTACATCGACTATCCTGTTCTGGAGAATGCACAATGAACCGAGCTCTTCTTATCCATGCTTATGGCGGCGCCGACGCCGTCTCTATCGACCGTATCGACTTGCCGACGGCGGCAGCCGGTGAGGTCGTGGTGCGGGTTCGCGCGGCCGGCGTCAACGGTCTCGACTGGAAGATCCGCGACGGCTCGCTGCAAAGCGTCTTTCCGCTCCCGCTGCCGGCGACGCTCGGCATCGAGCTTGCCGGCGAAGTGACGGAGATTGGCGCAGGCGTAACGCGCTTTACGGTAGGCGACCGTGTGCTGGGCGCGTTGGGCGCCATAGGCGCCTACGCTGATCACGTAGCAATCGCCGCCGACAAGCTTGCGCCCATTCCCGACGGCCTCGACGACACCATCGCCGCAGCCATTCCGGTTGCCGCGCTGACAGCATGGCAGGCGTTGTTCGAAGCGGGTGAACTGAAACGCGGGCAGACGGTGTTGATTCACGGAGCAGCGGGCGGCGTGGGCAGTTTTGCGGTGCAGTTGGCCCGGCGTGCCGGAGCGCGTGTCGTTGCGACTGCGCGAGGCATCCACGCGGCTTATCTTCGGGAACTGGGCGCGGATGAAGTGATCGATTATCGGACCACACCATTCTGGGAAGTCGCACGCAACGTGGATCTGGTGCTCGATCTCGTTGGCGGCCCCGCATTGACCGGATCCTGGCCGATCGTTGCGGAACAGGGTCGCATAGTGAGTACGGCCGCGCCCGAGATTGCGACGCAAACGCCAACAGGCAAACGGGGCGTCTGGTTTCAGATGCGCACTGACGCAACAAAGCTCGCGGAAATCGCGCGCGAAGTCGCTCAAGGTAATCTGAGGGCGGAAGTCTCCGAGATCATCGATCTGTCCCAAGCGGCTGATGCAATCGAGCGCAACAAAACGGGGCATGGCCGCGGCAAAACTGTCGTCAAGTTCCAGTAGTTGAAGCTGTCAGGAGCCCGGTTGCACGACGCCCATACATCAGCTTCAATTCGTTATCCGAAGTAAAAGTGTGGACTTTTTGTGCACCGGTTCGCAACGCTCGAAACGTGTCGTAAAAATTTAATGTTGCGTCGCAGCATTTATACGCCTATGCTGGGTTGAGCGGAGCTTGGGGGCTTACAGATGCCCATCGGGCCCCCTAACTGCGGAGGCATAAATGACATATCCGCACTCACCTGATTTGACGCTTCATGTGTTTGAACAGGATGGTGGCTGGCATTGGGCACTTACGACCGAAAGGCAGCACGGGACGGGGAAAAAGGTAGTCGCTTATAGCGGGGACCTGTTTTCCTCGGAAGCACAGGCACGTGCGGACGGCGAACGGGTAGCGAACAGCTGGCAGCACGGCGGAGAGCAGCGCCGGTCCGAACTGGCGTAAACATGCGCCTCGGGACAAGCACGAGGCGTCGGCCCGCTACGCCATCGTATGCAATATCTTGTGGACGTGATGCATGTGATGCGCGGTCTCGCTTTGCAGATACGCAATGGCCTGTTTGACCCGCCCGGCGTCACCTAACTGAAAGCCATACTCGCGAAGCAGCGCTTCGCTCATCACCTGGTCGTTCAACGTTCCCAGTTCGTCTTGCACTACTGTAAGACGGTCAATCACGGCCTGATGGCCGCTCTCCAGAACCGGCGCGAAAAATTGCAGCAAATAGCGAAGTTTTTTCCCCGCAATCCGCACCTCGTGCAGCGCCGCGTAGTCTGATCCGTCGGCCGATATCGCCCGTTTGACGCGCTTCTTCAAGGCTTCTTCGGCTACTTGCACGCGTTCTTCCGCAAAGCTTGCAACAGGACGAGAGGCGCATTGAGCATCGAGGTGCAAGCGCGCATCTGCAAAAGTCTGCTCCAGGATTCTCTCCACGCCTGCATTGCCGAGCGCGCGCAAGCTGAACGACAACGCCTGAGCCCGATGCTCATCGATCGCGGCAATCAACAAGGCAAACGAATGTTTCTCCGCTGCATCCGCTGCGGCGATCAGTTCGCGCAAGACATCCCAGTCCCGCGTGCGGCCGGCGGCATCGGCGAGTGACTTGAACTCGCGGCGTTGCAGCTTCGCCTCTTTTCCGTCGAGCAAGGGGTCGTATGCCCACCACAGTGTCCGCAAACGGCGCAGCGCGACTCGAAGCTTGTGGAGGTCCTCAGGACCCGCGCTGGAATTGAGCTTGCGAACCCGGCACACTGCCTCGCCGGAAATCGATGTAGCAAGCAGCACGAAAGCATCGGCAACCGTCATCGCAGCGGAAACCGACCCGGTGCTGACGGGGCCGACCGCTGCAGGCGACGCGTCCATGTGTGCAGCTTCAGCGACCACGGTACGGGAACTCATGATTCGATACGCCTTTTGTAACGGCGAGCAGGACAAGAACAGCGCAACACGGCTCACGTATTCCGCATAGGCAGACCGATGCGCGTGTGGCGCGTGGCCCGCATTTCCTCTTCAATCCTACAACGCGGGAAGACGAGCGCCAATGAGAACAAAAGTGTCACCTTCGCGCGGCACGCTTGCTGCGTCTCCGTCAGCACTATATCTGCACTGAATTCGCACCATATTTTTTGCTGTGTGACATCAAAAGGTAATGAACTGATCAGGCGTTTTTGCCTCGCAAAACATCAGGGATATTTCTTCGAACCTGCTTCGGGCATCCATGTCGAAACCTCGGAACGCATGCATGCTGAAACACGCATTGCATTGCGAGCACCGCAAACGACATTACCGAAGGAGTGTCCATGGCTAACCAGCTTGCCGCGATTCAGCACATTGTCGTTCTGATGCTGGAGAACCGTTCTTTCGATCACATGCTTGGCTTCCTCTACACGGACCAGCAGAACAAATCGCCGTCCGGTCAGGCGTTCGACGGCCTGACCGGCAACGAATCGAACCCGGCCTCGAAAAAAGGCGAGTCCGTGAAGGTGTACAAGATTCAGTCGAGCGACAGCAACGCATACTTTCAGCCCGGCGCCGATCCCGGCGAAGGCTATAGCGCAACGAACTCCCAGTTGTTTGGCACGGTCACCGCGCCGTCGCCGGCCAACGCGACAAACCAGGGCTTCGTGACCGACTACGACTACACGCTTGGCTGGGAATCGAAGGAGCCGAGCTGGGGCGTGCTAAAGGGCACGGTCGCCTCGGACATCATGGGCATGTACACACCGGAGACGCTGCCAGTATTGTCAGGACTCGCTCGCGGTTACGCCGTATGCGACCAGTGGTTCAGTTCGGTGGCCACCGAGACCTTGCCGAATCGCGCCTTCGTGTGCGCGGGGACAAGCCAGGGACACATGGACGACAAGACCAAGACGTTTACGTCGCCGAGTATTTTCGGCTCGCTGTCGCAGCACAATCAAAGCTGGGTCATCTATGGATACACCCAGCAGCCACTCACACGTCTGAACTTCCCTGACACCACGAATGCGTCCGACGATCACTTCGGACTCTTCACGGACTTCCAGAGCGCAGCGAAAAACGGCACGCTGCCCGCATACAGTTTTCTCGAACCGAGCTGGGACGCCGCCGGCAACAGCCAGCATCCCAACTACGACGTCGCCTTGGGCGAGCAATTTATCCACGACGTGTACTACGCTTTGCGCAGCAACGAAGCGCAGTGGAATCAGACGCTCCTGATCATTACCTACGACGAGCACGGCGGATGCTATGACCACGTTCCGCCGCCGCTGGGCGCCGTGCCGCCCGATAACACGGCCGGCGAATATGGTTTCGACTTCACGCGCTTCGGCTTGCGCGTGCCAACGGTGCTGGTTTCGCCACTGATCGCACCGGGGACCGTGTTCCGCGTTCCAGCAGGCACGACGCCGCTCGACCACACTTCGATCCTGAAGACGGTCGAAACGCGCTGGGGTGTGCCTGCTCTCACTGCCCGCGATGCCGCCGCGCCCGACGTGGGCGACGCGCTAACGCTCAAGACGCCGCGTACCGACGATCCACTTTCCGGCGTGGTGGTGCCCACGTCGAAGGGCACGAATCCCTCGGCAGACAAGCCGTCGCACCTGCAGGAAGTGCACGCGGAACTGGTATCGCGACTGCCGGTACCGGATGCGAAGGGAGGCATGCATCATCAGATGCCCGCTTTGCGGACCAACGCGGAGTACGCGCATTACATCGAGTCACGCACCCAGGCATGGCTGGCGCATCGGGCAGGTTCGCAGAGCTAGTCCGGGAGACAAGCGGGTTCTTCGATCTCGGCGCTGGGGGCGCCCGGCTGACGCCGGCGCCTACCCGGCCGTTTTCGAATACTTGAATGTGCCTTGCGCACTCGCAATCAGAATGCGCTCGTCCACCCAGGCCTCGGCGCGCGAAAAGAAGATCGAACGTCCCTGACGCTCTAGAAACCCTTTTGCGGTCACCCGTTCGCCGAGTCCTTTGTCGAGATAGTTGGTGGTCAACGAGAGCGTGAACGCATGCCGCGCGGTTTGGCCGGGCGGCGCAAAGATACCTGCATATCCCGCTGCTGCGTCAAGCAGGGTGGCAATCGCGCCACCTTGCAGGACGCCCTGCCGGTTGAGCTTGCTGGCGTCGATCAGCATGGTCAGTTCGGCGTAGCCCTCACGCCATTGCGTTAGCCGCACGCCGAGCGATTCGAGAAACGGGTTGTCGATGGGATGGTCCGACATGCTTTGGCCTCTTGTGAACGTTATGCCGTGAATGCGTTTGAGAATTCGCTCGATCTCGCCAGCATACCCGGACGCTCAAAAAGCCGTCGCGCCGCTACCGCCCGCTGATGCGCTATTGCACGCTATCGCCGTCACCGTCCTGCGTCATCACGAGCGCGAGCGACGAAGAAAGAACCGATTTGGCCAGTTCATCGTCGTCCACTGCGCGCGCCAGCGTGATCGCACCTACGATGGTCGCCACGATGCCAAGCGCCGACTTCTCGCCGCCGCGAAGCGCCGCCTTGGCAACACGTGCGGTCAATTCATTCAGATACCGCGTCAACAGTGCGCGCACATCTGCGTTTGCATGCCGCGCTTCACCCGCGAGCGCGCACAGCGCACATCCAGTGCCGGGATCGTTCACGTGACGCTCATCAAGGAAGGCCTCGGCGATGGACTGCAGCGGCGTCTCGCTACGCTTGCCCGCATCGTTATCGCGCGCGGCGATGCGCGCCCGGCTTTGCGTGAGCGCATATTCCAGCGCTTCCACGATCAGCGCATCGCGCGACGCGAAGTGTCCATAGAACGCGCCGTGCGTCAGCCCGGCGCTGCGCATGCAATCGGCCACGCCGAGCGCCTCGATACCGTTCTCGCGAATCTGCCGCGACGCGTTCTCCAGAACACGCTGCCTGCTCTCAGCCTTCTGTGCCTGTGAATAACCCATTTTTCTGCTCCGTCATGCTTGACAATCTGCATGACGATCATCATACTGAATTTGTGCATGATGATCAACATGCAGATTTCAGCTGTTGACGATGCTCGTGATGTCCAGATGCGGCCGCTGTCCCGCGCCGCTTGACAGGGTCTTTTCGCAATGCGAGCAGACGCGGCGATGCCGGCGATCTCGCGGCGCACTACACAGGAGAAGGAACATGCGATTTACCGGAAAAACAGCGCTCGTGACGGGCGGCAATAGCGGCATCGGCTTTGCCGCGGCACGACTTCTGATCGCGGATGGCGGCCGCGTGGCGATCACGGGGCGCGATCGCGCAAAGCTGGATGCCGCTGTGGCGGAGCTGGGCGAAAACGCGCTCGGCATTCAAGCGGATCTGGACGATCCCGCAGCGATCGACTCGCTGTTCAAGCAGATTCAGGAAGCCTACGGGAAGCTGGACATCGTGTTCGCCAATGCGGGCATTCCGGGCTCGACGCCGCTCGGCAGCACAACGGCCGCCGCGTTCGAGGCGATTCTGCGCACCAACCTGACCGGGGTTTTCCTCACGGTGCAGGGCGCGCTGCCGTTGATGAGCGCAGGTGGCTCGATCGTGCTGAACGGATCGGTCATGCGCGAACTCGGCTCGCCGGGATCGGCAGCCTATTCCGCCACCAAGGCAGGCGTGACCGGAATGGCAAAGGTGTTTGCGGCGGAACTCATCCCGCGCGGCATCCGCGTCAACACTGTGATCCCGGGCGGCACGCGCACGCCGATCTGGACACGCGGCTCACGCGCCGGGGCAACTGTCGATCAGACCGAACAGGCAATCTCCCCGCTCATTCCGATGGGCCGCTTCGCCACGCCTGAGGAAGTCGCCTCAGCGGCGCTGTTCCTGGCTTCGGACGATGCGTCGGGAATCACGGCGGCGGAAATCGTCGTCGACGGCGGCTCGACAGGTGCGCCGTGGGGCGCACCGGCGTTCCGCAAAGGCTAAGGAAGAAACGCGAGAGTAGTCGGCGATGCCCACCGGGAACGCAAGCGCAATTTATACTTGCACCCGCGCGTTGGCTCGCCGCCGCATCGCGAATCTTCTTTGTCTGAGAACCCGGATTATCAATGCTTCGATTCGAGAATCTGTGCAAACATTACGGTGAACGCACCATTTTTCAGGGACTGCATTGCAGCGTCGATGCAGGCTGCGTCGCGCTGAACGATGAGAGTGGGAGCGGGAAATCGATTCTGCTGAGTATCCTTGCCGGCGAGATCGAAGCGGACGCGGGCGAGGTCTGGCTCGGCGGTCATTCGCTGCGGAGCGCTCCTGTCGCGGCAAGAGCAGCGCTTGCCTACGTGCCCGACGACTGTCTCCCGGGTTCGATGGAAATCGGGCGCGACTTTCTCGAACGGATAGCGACGGAACGACAGACCGCGCTCGACAGCCGCGTGCTCGAACTCGCCGACCGGTTCGGCCTTACCGCGCATCTCGAGAAGCGCTTCGAGCAAATGTCGTTCGGCACGCGCAAGAAGATTTTCCTGACGGCAGCGTCGATCGGACAACCCGCCGTCGTCATCGCGGATGAACCGGGCGGCGGCCTCGACGCTCCTGCGCGTGGCGTCCTCGTCGAACTGTTCAAGCTGCTGGGGCAAGACCGTGTGGTGTTTTTCACGAGCTACGACGCGGCACTCACGAGCGCTTGCGAAGCGAAGGTAGTCAGTTTCGCGGATCTCGCTGCGAAAGCTTGAGCCGCGGAGGTGACGCTGACGGTGGAAGCGGCGGCCGCCTGCACCGCGCACGAAGGCGCCACTAGCCACTCACTGCCCTTAAGCGGCTCAACACAGCGGCACACACGTCACGGATGCAGCGATAACCCCTTCACGGCCTTATCGACCATCTTCCTCGGGCCACGCAGCGCGATCCCCACAAGGTCGGGTTGGTCCACGGACTCAGCGCGAAACGCCGCCCGATTGTCGTCATCATTGCCAGTGGAAAACATCGCCTTCACGTAGACCGCGATGGTCAGTTCTCTTTGCTGGGCCTGTTGAAACGCCCGCAACACTCCCGCTGCATCGCCGCCATAGATCATCACGGGCTGCCCGAGCAACGCGGCATAGTGCCTGCCGTTCGCGTCCTCATAGGATTTGCCGATCGCTTCGGGCGCCGCCGCGGCAATCCCCGTTGCCAGAAACGCCGTGACGTTGAGCTTTTGCCACGACGCCAGGTCCTCACGAACCACCAGCACAACTTTTGTATCGAACTCCATCCGTTCCATTCCTTTGCGATTTCACCTTGACTCATCCTCGTGCAGGCAACGCCCGCCGGGCCCTTCCAGGCAAGGTTAATCGTGGTTTGGCGCTCAGTCTGGAACGTTTGTGCAACGCTTGCCGTAGTGAGCAGGCGTCAGTCCGTAAGCGCGCCGGAACCAGCGGCCGAGGTGGCTCTGGTCGGCAAAACACAGCGCATGCGCGACCTCGACCGGCGCGACGCCACGGGCGAGCCACTGACGCGCTGTCGCCAACCGCAACTGGATCAGATACGCATGCGGAGCAAGCCCAAAGCTGGTCTTGAAAGCGCGCGTGAGACGAAACCGGTCGACGTCACAGGCCATCGCCAGTTCATCAAGGCCAATATCGTCGTGCAAATGTGCGTGCAGATAATCTCGCGCGCGTTGTGCGACGCCGGGCAAGCGGGGATCACGCTCGCCATGCAAGCGCCAGTCGAGATGGCGGCCAAGACTTTCGAGCAAGCCGTCGATAGCCGTTTGCCTCGCAAGACGCGGCTCTTCCGCGCGACGCAACACGCGGAACAGTGTTGCAATCGCCCTTGCGAACGCAATGTCGTCGATCAAGGTGGCGGGAAACTGCGGCTGTCCGGTAACGGGCGCCTCATCGGACCACGTCCGCAGTTCGCGCGTGAGCCAGTCCGGCTTCAGGTAAAGCATCGAGTAAGTGAAGCCGCCCTGCGCCGGTGCATGGCCGTCGTGGATATCGCCTGGCTCCAGCATGAACACGTGACCCGGCGTGCTTTGCAGACGCGCGCGGCGGCAATCGAACTGTTGAACGCCCTGCTCGGTAAAGCCAAGCAGATACGCGTCATGCCAGTGCGGATCGTAGGCATGACCTTCGAAATGCGCGCGCAGCGTTTCGATTCCGGTGCTGGCGTGCTGGCGCAGATCGACCCAGTTAGGCCCGGCCATCAGTCTCTCCGGCGACCCGGCCACCTGTCCTGAACGTAGCGGAACATAAGCCGCCACGGCGGATCGGCGAACAGGATGAATGCCCCTAGCGACAGGCAGCCGCAGAACAGGAACGTACCCCGGTACCCTACTCCGGCCACCAGCAACCCTGATAGCACACCCGAGAGGATCGAGCCGACACGGGCCGAATTGAAGAACAGCGCCGTAGCCTGGCCAGGCGAGCGCGGCATCAGATCCTGCACATAGGTCATGCCGAGGCAGGACGTCACGGCCACCACGAAAGCGTTGAGCGCCTGCATCGGAATCAGGAACGAGATGGAACCGGCCGCCGCCACGCAGAGGAAGTACAGCATATGCACGCCGGCACACGCGGCCAGCCAGCGCAGCTTGTTCAGACTCGAGCCACGTGCGCCGAGCGCCAGCATCATCGGAATTTCGAGGAAGGCGCCAAGGCCGAGCATGACCGACACGTCGATGCGCGTGCCGTGCAGTCCGTGGGTGACGTAGAGCGGCAACACGATCATCGTCGCGTTGGCGGCCAGACCGATGAGCGTCAGTGCCAGCACCGAGCGCCAGATCATGCGCGGCGGCGCCGCAGGATGAACGAGATCGGGCTTGACCGGCGTCTCCGGCTCGACCGTGGTGACCTCGAGCGACGAAGCCGGGTCGCCGGGGATGTGATCCTCCACGCTGTGCAACTCGCCATCCGGCGCCTCATGCATGCGCCAGATGATCGCGCCGCAGCCGGCAAAACACGCCGCCGCGAACAGGAAAAGCCCGTAAAAACCGATGGCAGCCAACACCAGCGCCCCCACCGAAGGCCCGAACACCCACGCGACCGACAACACCGTGCGCAGCGTCGCAGTCGCAAAGGTCCGCTCGGATTCGTTCGTCACCGGCAGCGCTGCGCGGCCGAACGAAAACACCAGCGACAACGCCGAGCCGCCTGCGCCGAGGAACGCTATCCCAATTATCAGGAGCGCCCGGTAGTCGCGCACGAAACACAGCAGCAGAAAACCAAGCGCCGCCGCGCCCAGCGCCGCGAGCAGCAGCGTGCGGTGATGACCATGGCGGTCGGACCATTTACCGGCCCAACCGCTTGCCGCCACCCCGCTCGCCGCGATCAGCGTCATGAACAGCCCGAGCTTGAGCGGCGTCATGCCGGCCCGCTCGACGCCGAATAGCGAGAGATACGGAGCGGTAAACGACATGGCGACCCCGAGCATCAAGGTCGCGCCCGCCAGTGACATGAAGGACGGGATGCGCGTGAGGCTGAGGAGCCGGGAGTAGTTCATCGATGACGCGAAACACGGGTGAACCGGCAGTATGCCAAAGCTTGCTGGAACGTGTTAGCACATCGGCAGCCGACGTCAGTGCGTTTCGATCCACGCCGCTACGTCACATGAGCCGATTTCGCGGCCGCCCAGCACAAAGTGTGCGCCCTCTGGAGCGGGCACCTGCCAGGCCTTTTCACCGTAGTTGAAGGCGAAGCGCACTTTGCCGAGACGACGCAAACGGCCGCCCTCCGGCAGATCGACGACCTCGATGCCGGCGTCGCGCACGCTGCTTTCAAGCAACGCCCGCTGCAACGCCGGGTCGAAACAGGCCGTCGTCATGCGGACCCGTCCGGACTGCACGAGCGCCGGCCAGCCATCATCGAACGAGGCAAGCACATCTACGCCAGGACCGGCTTCTACGTGGTCGCGCCAGCTTCTGCCTTGTCCTTGGACGTCGTTGAAGCTTGCTGCTGGCCGCAGAGTCGGACGTAGCGATTCGCTTTGCGCCACCCGCACGTCCAGAACGGCCTGTAACGGGCCAGGAGGCAACGTTGCAGGGATTGTGTAGCCCGCGGTCTTCGAACCCGTGCGCGGGCCGAATAGCCAGTGGCTGTGGCCGGCCTGGATCTGCGCGACCAGCACATCCGGCACCACCGGTAGCGAGGGGGCGACGATCAGCCGGTATCCGCTCAGGTCGGCGGTGGCGGGCAACATGTCCACGTCGACGCCCATCTCGCGCAGACACGAGTACCACTCGAACACCAGCCGCTGGTAATCGAAATCGGCCCCGTGACGCTGGATCTGCACGATCCAGTCTGCCGGGTAGTCGAACAGCAAAGCCACAGGGGCTTGCTTCGCTTCGGCAGTCGCCGCTGCGCCTGAAGCCACGGCTGCCCGGTCGAACGCCGCCAGCTCACGTCCCACACGGGCAATTTCGTGGCCACCGGTAGTCAGCTTGTCGTCCGGTGCGTTGATGCCCGAATGCATCTGCTCCTGCGCAAAGGGCGCCTGGCGCCAGCGGAAGTACGACACCAGTTCGGCGCCGTGCGCAAACGCCTCCCAGGTCCAGAGACGCGCCATGCCCGCTTTCGGCACAGGGTTATACGGCGCCCAGTTGACTGGACCGACCTGCTGTTCCATCACCCACATGCGCCCCTTGCCGACGCCCCGGTACAGATCGTGGTTGAAAGCGGGGATGTCGGGATGACCGGTGCGAGCCCAGCGGTGCTTCTCGGCGTCGTCGAACCACAGCACTTCCGTGCGCGGCAGCGGATAACTGTCCCATGCGGCGACATCGAGACCGCTTTCGGCAAACTCGTAGTGATCGAAGCTCGTGAAAAAGCCCATGAAGTTATGCAGCAGATCGCGTCCCGGCGCATGCTCGCGAATCAGTTTGCCCTGCAAGCCATGGAAGCTCGCCACCTCGCTCGACATGAAACGCCTGAAGTCGAGCCAGTGGCTCGGATTCGCATCGGTGGGCGTGAGGTTCGGCAAACCGATTTCATCGAAGCTGCGGTACTCCATGCTCCAGAACACATTGCCCCAGGCCGTGTTCAAGCGCGCCACTTCGCCGTAGCGCGCCGCGAGCCATTTGCCGAAGCGCACGCGGGCCGCTTCCGTATAAGTCGGCGAGGTGTCGTGGCATGCCAGTTCGTTATCCGTCTGCCAGGCGATCACCGCGGGATGCTTGCCGTAACGCTGCACCATCTGCTCGACGATGCGCGCGCAATGCTCGCGATACACCTCGCTCGAGATATCGTAGTGACGTCGCGAGCCGAACTTCAGGGTGACGCCATCCTTGTTGACCGGCAGAATCTCCGGATGCAGTTCCACCAGCCACCTGGGCGGCGTCGCCGTGGGTGTGCCAAGAACGACTTTCAGGCCGTGTTTTGCCAGTGTTTCGATCGCGGTATCCAGCCACGCCCATTCGTAGCGGCCCGGTTCGGGCTCCATCCTGCTCCATGCAAATTCGGCGATCCGGACACGGCTGATGCCCAGTTCCGCCATCCGGCGCGCATCGCTTTCCCATTGATGCTGTGGCCATTGCTCGGGGTAATAGCAGACTCCTAAATGCATGGTGCTCTCGCTAGACGTAGTGAGGTTTGTGTTCTGAGTGATGACGAGTCGCAAGGAGGTGGCAAGCGATCGAGGCTCGCTCGCAAAGCTATCCCTTGGTGGCGCCGAACGTGAGACCGGTCACGAAATGCTTCTGCATGGCAAAGAACATCACGACCGATGGCAATGCGGCCAGCACAGAACCCGCGGAAACCAGATTCCATGACGTCGTCCACTGGCCTCTTAGCGCGGCGACGCCTACGGTGATCGGCGCCGCGTCATCGCCTTGCGTCAGGCACAGCGCCCAGAAATAGTCGTTCCACACAAACGTGAAGACGAGAATGCCGAGCGCCGCGAGTGCGGGCCGTATCAGCGGCAGCACGATGCGCAAGTAGATCGACCACTCGCTCGCGCCTTCGACGCGTGCTGCTTCGATGAGCTCGTACGGTAGCGCGCGAATGAAGTTGCGCAGGAACAGCGTGCAGAATCCCGTCTGAAACGCGGTGTGAAACAGCACCAGTCCCAACACCGTGTTGTAGAGGCCGAAATCCAGCGTCAACTGCCGCACGGGGATCATCAGGATCTGCACCGGCACGAAATTGCCCGCCACAAAAATCGCCAGCACAACCAGGTTTCCGCGAAAGCGGTAATTCGCGAGCGCGTGCCCTGCCATCGATGCCAGGAAGATCGACACCAGCACCGAGGGCACGGTGATCAGCACGCTGTTCAGGAAGTAATGCAGCATCGGCGTTTGCGTGAGCGCCGTGCCGTAGTTTTCGACCAATGCGAAATGCTCGGGCCAACCCCAGTAATTGCCCGCGGAGAGTTCGTCACTGGAGCGCACCGACGTCACCAGCACAGCGAGCAAGGGCAATAGCCACAGCAGCAACGCAACGGGCAGAGAGATTTTGTAGAGCAGACGGCTACCGGGCCGCCAGCGGGAAACGGGCATCGGATACATGTCGATTCCTCAGGTTTCGCTGCGCACGAGCCGCCGCAACTGCCAAACGATAAAGATCAGCATGATCACGAACAGCACCACTGCAATCGCAGCGGAATACCCTTCGCGGTAATACTTGATCGCCTGGTCGTACATGAAATAGGCCAGCACAGTCGAGCTGTCGAACGGACCGCCTCCGCTCATCACCGAGATCAGGTCGAAGCTGCGTAGCGCGCCGATCACGGTCAGCACGAACGCCATGAAAGTGGCGGGCCGAAGTTGCGGCAAGATCACATGCCAGAGCAGCGCGAAGCCCTGCGCACCTTCCATGCGGGCCGCTTCGATGATTTCGCTGTTGATGCCGGTGAGCCCGGTCAGATAGAGAATCATGCAGAACGGAATCTGCGGCCAGAGCGCGGCAAAAATGATCCCGTAGGTCACATAACGCGGATCGCCAAGCACCGGTATGCCGTGTCCTACGATCAGCTTCAGCAAGCCGAAGGTCGGATCGTAGAACCATCCGAACACCAGCCCGACCACCACGCCCGGCAGCACGAACGGTGCAAAGAAAAGCGACTTGATGAGCCGGATGCCGCGCACGCTCTGATTCAGATACAGCGCGAACACGAGACCAAACGGCGGCGCAAGCAAAAACAGCACGAGCCAGATGACGTTGTTCTTCAGCGCTGTGTAGAACGTATCCGAGTGGAACAGCTCGCGGTAATTGTCGAGTCCGACGAACGCCCTCGCCGTCATGCCGTCCCAGTTATAGAAGCTCAGCAAGATGCTGCTGATCACCGGGTAAATCACGTACAGCGCGAACAGCAGGCCGCCCGGCAGCAGAAACAGCAACGCGGTGCGATTGCGCCGGCGGCTGAGCGGCGCAGGTGCTCGTTGGCGCTGGCGTGCGCGGCCGATTGAGGCCGCTTTGTCTGACATAGTGGTCGACACGTTCAGGTTCCTCGTACGGATGCGGGTTTGTCTGAGCTGCGGCGCAATGCATTGGCCACCGCAACCCAGACACTCCACAGCTTACTTCTTATAGATCCGTTGGCGGAACTGTTCGAGGTGGTTCAGGACCGCGTCGATCTGGCTCGGGTCGCTGTAGAACTGCTGCATCCCCTTCATGCCTTCGTCGGCCATTTCCTTGGTCATGTCACGGTCGTAGAACTGCGCAACACCGCCTGGCGTGCTCGACAGAATCTGGAAACCGATCTTCGAGATCGGGTCCTGGGGTTCCGGCGCCTGGTTGTTAGACGGTAACTGGCCCCAGCCCTTCGCCAGTTCGCCGTTGATCTGCGGCTGCGCCATGAAGGCGAGCAGGCGGTGCGCGTCCTTCTTGTTGCTGGCTTTCGCCGGGATCATCAGGATGTTGACCGGACCGTCTTCAGCCATCGGCACGGATGCGTCGATCACCGGGAAGCGGAAGTAGCCCATCTTGTCGCGCGTGGCTTCGGGCAGGCCGGCAGAGAAGAACGTGCCCATCAACATCATGGCGGCCTGACCGTTGACGAGCAGCGGGCTGACCGAATCCACGTCGTAAGAAAGCGCGTTGTCGACGAAGTACTTGTCGTCGATCAGCGTCTTCCATGTTGCGTAGACCTTGCGCACGCGCGCGTCGGTGTAGGGGATTTCACCCGCCATCAGTTGCTCGTGAAATGCGTAGCCGTTGATGCGCAGGTCAAGGTAGTCGAACCATGCTGCAAGTGTCCACGAGTCCTTGGCCGGCACGGCGATCGGTGCAATGCCCGCGTCCTTCAGCTTCTTGCAGTCGGCGAGGAACTCATCCCATGTCTTCGGTTCGCCGGCAATGCCGGCCTTCTGGAACAGGTCCTTGCGATAGAAGAAACCATACGAGTCGTAGCCGAGCGGCGCGGCATACTGCTTGCCCGCGTACGTCGAAGGCGGCTTGACCGCGGCGTAGGTCTGATTCCAGCCGTCTTTCTGCCAGTCGGCGGTCAGGTCGTCGAGCAGACCGCGCTTCGCGAAATAGGCCATGCGCTCGCCGTTGTGCCAGCTCAGCACATCGGGCGGATCGGTTGCGAGCCAGCCGGACATCTGCACCTTGTAGGCCTCCTCGCCTACGTAGGTCACTTTCAGGTCGACATCGGGATTGGCCTTCTTGAACTGATCGAAAGCGTCTTGCCACACCGCACGCTGATTGCCGCGCGCCGATACCGTCACCCGCAACGTCGCGGCTTCCACGTAGGTCGCGGTCGCCATCGCAAGACACGCGATGCCGGCCAGTAAAACCTTCCCAGCTCTGAATTTCATGCTCGTCTCCAATATTCAATTTATGGTGGCAGCTGCCTCGCGTCAGCCGCCGGGTCACAGCAAACCGGCTAGTGAAGCGAAAGGTGACGTGCTACAGCTACTGCATCGCCGCTTTCGTCATTTTCTTCGTTGACGTTCTTGAAATGGTTCGTGAAACACTCACAAAATTTAAGCGCTTAAATTTTCCGACGGAAAAACTGCCGCTTGAATTAACATGTGTTCCTCCTGTGGCTAATCGTGAAAGTAGCCGAGCTATTCCCGACACGCAACCCTTACCAAAACGTCTCAATATATGGGTGAAACACCAGAAACGGAGCCAATTGCCGCTGTCCAACACTCGTTAACCCTGGACGCGGTGCACCAGACATGGTGACGCTCGCCGAAGTCGCGCAACGCGCGCAGGTCACCGCGGCCACGGTATCGAACGTGTTACGCAATCCTCAGAAAGTAAAGCCGACCACCGTCGAACGTGTCATGGCGGCCGTGCGCGAACTCGGTTACCGCCCCAACCTCACGGCGCGCGCTTTGGCCGAGGGACGCACGTCCACGCTGGCGTTGATGCTGTCGAATATCTCGAACCCGTTTTATCCGGAGTTCGTGCTGGAAGCTGAGACCGCGGCGCGCCGGCGTGGCTATTTTTTGCTGGTGTGCAACACGGATGACAACCCTGCCATCGCACGCGCGTACCTCGACAAGATCGCCGGCACGCTCGCTGCCGGCGTGATAGTGATGAACACCGATGTCAGCGCTGGCGAACTCGCTGAGATCGCTCAGCGTGGCTCCCCGCTCGTGCTGTGCATGTGGGAAAACGTTCAGGCAAGTCGTACGCTGCCTTGCGTCACTGTCGATCACATCCATGCCGGCGGCCTCGCTGCTGCACATCTTTACGAACTTGGTCATCGCAAGATCGGCGCGCTGCTGGGGGAAGGTTCCGGCGGCCCGCAATCGACACGGCTTCATGGGTTTGTCGACGCATTAGCTGCGCGAGGCGTTGCCGCCGATGCGGTGCAGGTTCGTTCGTGCAAGGACTCGATCGAGGCCGGCTACGAAGCTGCCCGTGCACTGCTAGGTGAGCAGCCCAAACTAACTGCGTTGTTTGCGACCAACGACCTGATGGCGATCGGTGCGATCCAGGCGGCGACGGACATCGGCAAACGCGTGCCTCAAGATCTGTCTGTGATCGGACTGACCAACATCCACCTCGCGCATCAGTTCCGGCCTGCGCTCACCACGGTGGGATTTCCGACCGCTGCGATTGCATCGATTGCGGTCGCGTTGACGATCGATCGTATCGAAGGTGTCAAAGCCAAACGCGATGCGTACAAGGTGCCGCTCTCGGAACTGGTGATTCGCGAGACGACCGCGCCGGCGCCTAAGGCTTCGCGTCGGAGGTGACCGAATGCAAAACGGCCCCTATTGCAGGGGCCGTTCTATCTGTACAACGTGCGGTGTGTGCTTAGCGCGACATCATGTTCATGCTGACGTTATGCATGATCCACAACGAACCGACAATCAGAATGACGGCGGTCAGCACCGTAAAACCAAACGCCATCACGTTCCAGCGCTGTGACGACGAAGTGTTCATATGCAGGAAGAACACCAGGTGCACGATGATCTGCACGAACGCCAGTCCGGCGATTGCCAGCACTGCGCTATGGCCGGTCAACGAACCGGTCATGATGATGCCGAACGCCGCAGCGGTCAGCAGGACGGACAGGATGAAGCCGGCCGTATAGCTGCCGAAACTGCCATGGCTTTCACCCGAGTGAGCGGTATGGGCGTGGTCCATTTAAATCACACTCGTAAGGTAGACAAAGGTAAAGACACCGATCCAGACGATGTCCAGAAAGTGCCAGAAGAGGCTCAGGCACGTCAGGCGCGTCAGTTCGCGCTCGGTCAGTTCAGGACTGCGGATCACCTGCACGCTCAGGACGATCATCCACAGCAGGCCACAGGTCACGTGCAAACCGTGCGTGCCGACCAGCGTGAAGAACGACGACCAGAACGCGCTACGGTCCGGACCTGCGCCCATCGCGATCAGGTGCGAGAACTCGCGCAGTTCAAGCACGAGGAACGATGCACCGAGCAGGAACGTCACCGCGAGCCAGCCGAGCAGCACACCCTTCTTGCCCTGGTGTGCGCCGATCATCGCGAAGCCGTAGGTAATCGAGCTCAGCAGCAGCGCGGCCGTTTCCAGTGCAACGCCGGGAATTTCGAACAGATCCTTGCCACTCGGGCCACCCGCGAACTGGTGGCTCATCACCGCAAACACGGCGAACAGCGAGGCAAAGATGATGCAGTCGGTCATCAGATACAGCCAGAAACCGAACACCGATTGCGATGGCACGTGGTCCGCGTCGTGGACCTCGTGCGCCAGATGAGTCTTCGTCAACATTAATCCACCTCTGCCAGTTCAAGCGCTTCACCAGCGCCACTACGACGTTCTTCGATCGCCTGAACCGTGCTGGCAGGGATGTAGTAGCCGTTGTCATTACTGAAGCTGCGACCGATCACCGTGCCGATCGCGCCCACCAGGCCAATGATCGCCAGCCACCAGATGTGCCAGATCGCTGCGAAGCCGAGCACCAGGCTGAACGCGGCAATGAAGAAACCTGCGCTCGTGTTCGACGGCATGTGAATGTCGCGGTACACCGGCTTGGTCTTCTCGGTCTTCGCGCGTTGCTTCATGTCGGTGAACGCATCCAGCTCATGCACCGTCGGCACGATAGCGAAGTTGTAGACCGGCGGCGGCGACGTGGTCGACCATTCCAGCGTACGGCCATCCCACGGATCGCCCGAAACGTCGCGGTTCTCCGGCAGGTTGCGGTCGCGAATGCTGACGAAGATCTGCAGCAGTTGCAGGCCGATACCGATTGCGATCAGCACAGCACCCACTTCGGCCAGCAGCAGCCACGGATGCCATTGCGGGTTGTCGTAGTGATTCAGACGGCGCGTCATGCCCATGAAGCCCAGCACGTACAGCGGCAGGAAAGCGATCCAGAAACCGATTTGCCAGAACCAGAAGGAGGCCTTGCCGAGCTTCTGGTTCAGCTTGAAGCCGAATGCCTTCGGGAACCAGTAGTTGAAGCCAGCCAGATAGCCGAACAGCACACCACCGATGATCACGTTGTGGAAGTGAGCGATCAGGAACAGGCTGTTGTGCAGCACGAAGTCCGCACCCGGGATCGCCATCATCACGCCGGTCATACCGCCGATCGTGAAGGTGACCATAAAGCCGAGCGTCCACAATACGGGCGTCGAGAACTCGAGGCGGCCCTTGTAGATCGTGAACAGCCAGTTGAAAACCTTCACGCCAGTCGGAATCGCAATGATCATGGTCGCGATGCCGAAGAAGGCATTCACGTCCGCGCCCGAACCCATCGTAAAGAAGTGGTGCAGCCACACGAGGAACGACAGCACCATGATCGCGCAGGTCGCGTAGACCATGGTCTTGTAGCCGAACAGCGGCTTCTTCGCGTACGTCGCAATGACTTCGGAGAAGATACCGAACGCGGGCAGGATCAGGATGTAGACCTCCGGATGGCCCCACGCCCAGATCAGGTTCAGATACAGCATGGCGTTGCCGCCGCCTTCATTCGTGAAGAAGTGCATGCCGAGGTAACGGTCGAGGCCGAGCAGCGCCAGGGTAACCGTCAGAATCGGGAACGCAGCCATGATCAGCACGTTCGTGCACAGCGCGGTCCACGTGAACACCGGCATCTTCATGAACGTCATGCCAGGCGCGCGCATCTTGACGATCGTGACGAAGAAGTTGATACCCGTGAGCAAGGTGCCGATACCCGAGAGCTGCAAGCTCCAGATGTAATAGTCGACGCCGACGCCCGGGCTGAATTGCAGCTCCGACAGCGGCGGATACGCCAGCCAGCCCGTCTGTGCAAATTCACCGATCACAAGCGAGATGTTGATCAGGATGGCGCTGACTGCCGTCATCCAGAACGACAGCGAGTTCAGGAACGGGTACGCCACATCGCGTGCGCCGATCTGCAGCGGCACGATCAGGTTCATCAGACCCACCATGAACACCATCGCCATGAAGAAAATCATGATGACGCCGTGCGCGGAGAAGATCTGGTCGTAGTGATGCGGCGGCAGATAGCCAGGGTTGTGATACGCGATCGCCAGTTGCGTGCGCATCATGATTGCGTCGGCGAAGCCGCGCAGCAGCATGATCATCGCCACGACGATGTACATCACGCCGAGTTTCTTGTGGTCGACCGACGTGAGCCACTCGGTCCACAGGTAGCGCCACTTGCCGAAATATGTCACGGCGCCGAGCACCGTAACCGCGCCGATGCCCATCAGGGCCGCGGCGAACATGATGATCGGCTCGTGGTACGGAATCGAGTCGAGGGTTAATTTACCGAACATGCGTTACCCCTTGGCCTTGCAGTTGCTGTCGTCTTTCATATCCATGACGTTGCCGTTGTTATAGCGGGCAATGATGTTGTGAAAGAGCTTTGGATCGACCGACGAGAAGTAGGTGACCGGCGCTTTCTCGCCCGGCTGCGATACGACGTTGTAGCGGTTCATGTCGAGGCGGTCCGACGATGCGCGCACCTTGGCAACCCATGCGTTGAATTCTTCCGGGGACGAGGCGATCGCGCGGAACTTCATGTCCGAGAAGCCCTTGCCGCTGAAGTTCGCCGACTCGCCGGCGTAGTCGCCTGGCTCATCCGCGATCAGATGCAGCTTCGTCTGCATGCCTGCCATTGCGTAGATCTGGCCGCCGAGTTGCGGGATGAAGAACGAGTTCATCACCGAGTCCGACGTGATATTGAAGTTGACCGGCGTGCCCACGGGAAGCGCGAGCTGGTTGACCGACGCGATGCCCAGATCGGGGTAGATGAACAGCCACTTCCAGTCGAGTGCGACTACTTCGACGTTGATCGGCTTCACGCTCGATTCAAGCGGACGGTACGGATCGAGCTCGTGCGTGCTCTTCCACGTCAGTACGCCGAGGAACAGGATGATCAGCGTCGGAATCGTCCAGATCGCGATCTCGATGCCCGTGGAATGCGACCAGGTGGGTCGGTATTCGGCGCTCTTGTTCGACGCGCGATAGCGCCAGGCGAACAGCAGCGTCATGGCAATGACCGGAATCACGACGATGAGCATGGCCCATGTCGACGTCGCGATCAGGTTACGCTCCGCGATTCCCACACTGCCCTTGGAATTCAGCAGATCGAGATTGCTACAGCCCGAGAGCAGCGCAACCAGGCCAATGGCGACTGTGCTCATCGCCCCCCGTAGAGTTTTTTCTTTCATATCGATTGCCTGCTCTTTACGACTGTGACGAACAACATCCGACCGCTCTCCATTAGTAAGCGGTCGCATAGTAAAGCCGTGCTATCTCGTTATAAACAGCGATTTTTGCAACGATCTGTTGCGAGCGTGAAGTGTGTGACACGTTGCCGCACAATCCTGCGCACATGATCGGTGCTTGCCGTACATCAAGAGATAAAACAACTGCTTCAGCTATGGACCGCGAGCAAGTAACGACCGCACATCTGCGCGATCGCACGCGCTTCAGGTAGCGCGTCGTATCGTTTTAGCGGCACGACGCAGCTACACAATCAATGCATTCAACCCGGCGCGTGTGTTGCGTTTACCGCAGCGCGTGCTTGCAAATGCTCTGCGTTCTCGACAGCAGCGGACTCGACCGGTTGTGCCGGACGATTGGTCTGCGCGAGCAGGCTGGTCGACGTCGGGTTGATTGCATCCGTGAACGGCTTCGGATAGATGCCGATCGCGAGTACCAGTACTGCCATTGCGCCGAGCAGGACGAACTCGCGCTTGCCGAGGTCGGTCAGCTTCGCGACGCGTGCATTGGCGATTGCGCCGAAGATCACGCGCTTGTACATCCACAGTGTGTAGGCGGCGCTCAGGATCACCGTCAGTGCAGCAATTGCGCCGATCCAGAAGTTGAAGCCGATCGCGCCCATCAACACCATGAACTCGCCGACGAAACCTGCCGTGCCCGGCAAGCCGACGTTGGCCATCGAGAACAGCATCACGAAGACAGCGAACTTCGGCATGGTGTTAGCGACGCCACCGTAGGCGTCGATCGAGCCGCTTTGCGTGCGGTCGTACAACATGCCCGTGCACAGCAGCATGGCGCCGGAGACCACGCCGTACGAGATCATTTGCATGATCGCGCCTTCCTGGCCAAGCGGATTGAAGATGAACAGGCCCAGCGTAACGAGACCCATGTGAGCGATCGACGAGTAGGCGAGCAGTTTGCGGATATCGGTTTGCACGAGCGCGAGCAGGCTCGAGTAGATCACGGCGACCAGCGACAGCGTGATCATTGCCGGCGCGAAGAAGTGGCTGGCTTGCGGGGTGATCGGCAAGGCGAAGCGCAGCAGACCGTAGCCGCCGATCTTCAGCATGCCGAGCATCACGGCGGCGCCGGTTGGGCCGTCGAGGTGGACATCAGGCAGCCAGGTGTGCACCGGCCACATGGGCACCTTCACCGAGAAGGCGGCGAGGAAGCCGAGGAAAATCAGCGCTTGCGGCACGAAGTCCAGATGCGCGTTGCGCCAGACTTCGAGGTCGAAGCTGTGGGTCTGCGCGAACAGATAGAGCATCGAGATCAGCATCATCAGCGAGCCGATCAGCGAGAAGAAGAAGAACTTGACCGCGGCGTACGAGCGGTTCTTGTTGCCCCACGTACCGATCAGCAGGTACAGCGGAATCAGCGTCGCTTCAAAGAAGATGAAGAACAGCATGCCGTCCAGCGAACTGAACACGCCCTGCATGAAGCCCGACAACATGAGGAACGAGCCGAAGTATTGCGCGCTGCGCACCGTGATGGATTGCCAGCCCGCCACCACGATCACGACCGTCGTCAGTGCAGTCAATACGATCAGCCACAACGAGATCCCGTCTACGCCCAGGTGCCACGCAATGTCGAACGACGGCAGCCACTTCACGTTCTCCACGAACTGCATTGACGGCAACCCGTTCGTGAAGCCTGCGACCAGCGGGATAGCAGGCACGAGGCCGGCAAGTGCACCGATGAGCGCGAGCCAACGAGCCCGGCCAGGCGAACCCGAACCCACTCGCAGAACGATGATGCCCGCCACAATGGGGACCCAGATCAGAAGGCTTAGAAGCGGTGCGGATTGCATTTATTCTTTAAAGACTGAAGCAGGAAAACGTCCGAATCAAAACCGTCAGACTGAAAGAATTGAAATTTATATTACATTTCGACTTCATTTGACGGATGCAACGCTTGATTCGGGGGCCAGGTCAACGTGTCCGAATGACGCACGGGCATCAAGGGTTAACGAGCATAACCTGAAATTAAGATTTTTGCAGCGCCGCAAACAAGTGTTAAGTAATTAGTGCAGTAGTCGGTAGACTCTATTGTGGACTTCGGTGTTGCGTGCATAACTCTAAATGTGCGTTTGCACAAATTTTGGACGTGTTCCGTGGAGGAGCGTCCGGTTTTGGTGCACGTCGGAAGCGGTTTGAATGGTTTGGTAAGGCTAGAAGCTGGCGTGGCGGAAGGCTAGTTATTCATTACAAACAGAAAGAAAACTGTTTTCGATATTCAGAAAGCTTACAGAAACGTTTATCAGCTTATTCGTCAATCCTGGTTCTTTGTTGATGCGTTTGCACGGAAGCTTTCGGAACCCAGATGATGGACGTTGCTGTTGATGGCGTTTCCGTAAACGCAGAAACCCCACCTTTGCGGGGTGGGGTTTCTGGTTCTGCTAGGGAGCCTGACGATTACCTACTTTCACACGGGTAATCCGCACTATCATCGGCGTGGAGTCGTTTCACGGTCCTGTTCGGGATGGGAAGGGGTGGTACCGACACGCTATGGTCATCAGGCATGACTTGTTGCCGCACTGCTCATGGAGCAATACAGCCAATCGGGAAGAAGTAGTTTCTGGTGATGCTCACCAGCGGGAGCGTTGTGGGGTTGTGTTGTTTCTGGCACAACATCGATCACTCAACCGTGCGTTCTGCTACCCCCGTCTGGGGGTTCACACGCATCCCCTTCGGGGATCGGACCCGGGTAGGCGCTAAAGCGCCAACCCGGGTCGAGACACACCTGTTATAGGAT